>CALWLT010000034.1 GCA_944381615.1 uncultured Lachnospiraceae bacterium
ATTATGGATTGATACCTGAGACCGTATATACAATTACTTGTGCCACTTTTGAAAAAAAGAAGAAAAAAAGATATGAAACAATGTTTGGCACCTTTATTTATCGAGATGTTCCATCTGAGGCGTTTCCGCTGGAACTCAAGGTTGTGCAGGAAAAGGAGTATTTTTACCGTATTGCAGAACCTGAAAAGGCCCTGTGTGATAAACTGTACACAATGCATCCGGCGGCAAACGGCAGGGAGCTTTTTGCATTTTTGACGGAAGACCTGCGGATTGAAGAAACGGAGCTGTGTAAATTAAATGCGGATAAAGTGTCAATTTTAGCAGAACATTATCATTCTGGAAACGTAAAGAAAATGGCATCGTTATTGCGGAGGATGAAGAGATGAATACAGCGATTGAACAGATAATGAAACGGAGAAGCTTCTGAAGGAAAAGGTCCGGAGCGGATATTCCAAAAAGGAGACTGGGAGGATGACAGGCAATATGAAAGAATGGAAGGATCAAAAAACAAGATGCCGCTGGGCGAATCCGGACAACCCGCTGTATGTCCGGTATCACGATGAAGAATGGGGCGTGCCGCTCCATGAAGATCAGAAGCTTTTTGAACTGTTGATTCTGGAGGGGTTTCAGGCGGGGCTTTCCTGGGAATGCGTGCTGAATAAGCGGGAGGCATTCCGCCGGGCGTTCGATGAATTTGATCCGGAGCGGGTCGCCGCATACGGGGAAGAAAAGCAGCAGGCGCTGCTGGCGGATCCCGGAATCATCCGCAACCGGCTGAAAATTGGCGCGGCGATCAGAAATGCCGGGATTTTCCGGGATATTCAGCGGGAATGGGGGAGCTTTGACCGCTACCTCTGGCACTGGACGGACGGGAAGACGATTCACGAGACAGGAAAAGACCGTTCTCCTCTCTCCGACGCGGTTTCAGCGGATCTGAAGAAACGCGGCATGAAATTTGTGGGAACGGTCATTCTCTATTCCTATCTGCAGGCCGCCGGTGTGATTGATTCTCACGAGGCGGGCTGTTTTCTCGCGGCACATCCTTAACGTTCGGAATCGCTGCTTCCGATGACAAACTGTTCTTTTCCCTGCTTTTTGGCGATGTAGAGCAGCTCGTCGGCGAGACGGTAAAGCTCGTGAATGCTCTGGCCGTTTCCGGCGGGCTGGGCTCCGATGCTGCACGAGATAGGAAAATCGTGGCAGGGGATCTCATGAATCTGATGCAGGAAATGGCGCAGCCGGAGTTCTAACTCCTCTTTTGAGAGAGGAGTGTGGGTAAGAAGGGCGAATTCGTCGCCGCCGATGCGCCCGATCAGAGCGTCTCTGTGAAAGTTGTTCTTGAGTTTCTGCACCAGCTCTTTCAAAATGCGGTCGCCTTCGGGATGTCCGTAGCGGTCGTTGATTTCCTTAAAGCAGTCCATATCAAGCATGAGGAACCAGGTAAGCTCTTTCCCGTCCGGCTGCTGGCCGGACAGGATTTTTTCGCAGGAGCGGAAAAATGCGTTGCGGTTCATGGCGCCTGTCAGCGAGTCCGTCCGGGATTCCCAGTCCGAGTAGGTTGCGTAGCGCCGGTTAAAGATCAGGAAAATGATAACCAGCGCCATCAGGGCGAGAATGCCGAACAGAAACTGGATCTGCAGATGGACGAGATCCGCGTATCCGCTGTCCGGAAGGAGAATCCCCTTCTGCGCCAGCACGTAGTCCATGCGGTGGATAAAATAAATGGTAACCGCAAAGGCGGAAACGAGCGTGATCAGGATGACGGCGACCAGCGACAGGATATGGTAATGCTCGCCCAGCTGCAGCTGACGGACATGCTGGATCCGGGCCAGAAAGAGATTCCAGCCGGGCAGGTGCATCAGATAAAGCGCGGCCAGGACGATGGCCGCCGAGACGGCGCCGGTCAGCAGAGCGTTCGGCTGCCAGAATCCCAGGAAGGCGTCGAGCGGCGTGTAGCCCGTTTCCGGGAAAAAGGCCCACAGGGCCGTATAGACGAATAGCGAATGGATCGTGCGCCCCAGAAAGGAAACGACGCCGGTCAGGAACAGGGACCGCCGGCTTTTGCGGACTGCCAGGTAAAGAAGCCCGATCACGAGCCCGAAGAGCGTCCGGCTCCCGACGCTGAGCAGAAGACTCCGGAGGGGATAACCGCTCATGATCGGGGAAAACAGCTGATCAAACGGGATAATATAGCTGGCGGAGGCCTTCCACATGCTGGCCAGGCCAAAGACCGCGCCCACGATGGCGGAATCTGCCGGTCCCAGGAGCGCGCCGGCTGCGAGCACCGGGATGTAGGCGACCGTGATGGAGATGGGTTCCACATGAAAATATCCAAGGAAGGAAAAGGACATCAGAAGCTCGACGGCAATCAGCGTGCCGAGCAGATACCAGCGGATTGCGCCGCTCTGCCACAGCGCTGTCGTTTTCGCATTCAGTCGTAGTTTCATTTCAGATAGTCCCCGCTTTTGTGTTCCGGTAAAGGATACTGTAAATTATAAAGCGGATGGGCAAAGAAAGCAATAGATGACAGGAAAAGAATGGAAGGAATGGTAACAGGAAAGGAATGGGAGGAAAGAATGAAAGCGCCCTTTTGCTTCGCCCCGCCCTGTGATATACTGGGTTCAGACTCAGGATGAACGCAGGCGGCAAAGCTCTGCCTGTCATGCCGGGGACGAAGGTTCTGCCAGGGGCTAAAACACAGGGCGGGATCCCTGCGAAGGAGGAACAGGATGGCAAAAAGGGAACAGGGCGCGCAGGCTGGCCGGCTCTCGGGGGGAGAGCACGGCGGCCAGAAAAACCTCCATGAAATCAACCGCTACCGGGACGCGGCGTTTCCGGTAGGCATGTATTTTGTGACGAAGGAAACGATTATCCCGCAGGGGCGGGGATATCTGGATCTGCACTGGCACGAGGAGCTGCAGTTTACGCTGGTTACCTCGGGACGGCTGGGGATGCAGGTCAACGGAACGGTGTATACCCTGGAAGAGGGCGAGGCGATTTTTATCAACCGCAATTTCCTGCATGTGACGACGGAGCTGCCGGACGGCGGCCGGTACGTCAGCTTCAATTTCCCGGACAAGATGCTGGGCTTCTTTTCCGGAAGCCGGATGGAGCAGGACGACGTGCGGCCCTTCACGGGAAATTACGCTTTTCCCGCGCTGGTCATCCGCCGGGGCGAGCCGTGGCAGGAGGAGATCCTGCGGATGCTGCGGGCGCTGCAGGACACACTGCAGGAGGCGGATGAGAAGCTGGCCGCAAAGGCCGGGAAAAAGGAGGCGGGGAACGGCGTGCCGCATCTGGAATACCGGGCGGCCTGCCTGATTACCGCTATTTGGTATCAGATGATTTCCCACATGGAGCTCTCGCAGCTTCCCTCGCGCGGCAGCGTGCGCAAACAGGAGCGCATTCAGACGATGTTGTCATTTATCCATGAAAATTATATGAATCCGATCCAGTTAAAGGAAATTGCGGATTCGGCCAGCGTCAGCGAGGGGGAGTGCTGCCGCTGTTTCCGTGAAATGGTAAGGGAGAGCCCGGGACAGTACCTGTTAAGCTACCGGGTTACGCGCGCCATGGATCTGCTCAACGAGAGCGAGCGCTCGGTCACGGAGGTGGCGGCGGAGACGGGATTCTGCGACGCCAGCCATTTTATCCAGTATTTCCGGCGCAAGACGGGGATGACGCCCCGGGAATACCGGAGCAAGAAATGCTGACGCGGTGCGCGGCGCGGTTTCCTGTCAAATGTCAGGATTTTCATATTTCCGGTCAATGTATTCATAGCGTTTTTTGCGGGCGTGGCTTACAATAACCATAGTGGATCCCCCGGATCGGGGCCGCAGTGAAATTCGCAGGATACGCGGCGCAGGCCGCGGGCCGGAAAGAAGCTGCTTCAGGCGCCCGGAACGGGAGATGGAATCAGGAAAGAAAGGATGGATGAGGATATGAACTACATGGATCGGATCGAATATATGAAGAACCGGGTCGTGAACACGACGCCGGAGATGGATCTGGAAAATGCGAAGATCCTGACGGAGAGCTTCAAGGAGACGGGCGGCGAGCCGCTCTGCATCCGCAAGGCGAAGGCATTCCGCAAGCAGTGCCAGGAGAAGACGGTCAAGATCTGGGATCAGGAGCTGATCGTCGGCTGCTCGGGCAGCAAGATGCGCGGCGGCATCCTCTGCGCCGATACCTGCTGGTCGATTCTGGACGAGGAGCTGGATACCATCGGCACCAGAAAGTACGACCCCTTCTATCTGCGCCCGGAGGACAAGGAGCTGTTCTTAAATGAGATCAAGCCCTACTGGGAGGGACGTTCCACCTACGAGGCATGGTTAAAGCAGATTCCGGACGACTGCCGCGAGCTGCGCGACGCCGGTCAGGTATACATTAACCGGAAGGCGGTCCGCGGCTGGGGCGAGACGACTGCGGGCTACAAGCAGATTATTAATGAAGGAATCGAGAAGATCTGCGAGAACATCCGCGAGCGGATGTCCCGTCTGGACGAGACGGTTCCCGGAGATATCGAGAAGAAGCATTATCTGGAATCCATGCTGATCTCGGCCGAGGGCATCTGCGAGCTGGCGGAGCGCTACGCGAAAGAGGCGGAGCGCCTGGCGGCAGAGGAGAAGGATGCGGCGAGAAGAGATGAGCTTCTGGCAATCGCCGGCGCCTGCCATCATGTGCCGCGCTATCCGGCCAGAACCTTCCATGAGGCGCTTCAGTCGCTGTATCTGTATCAGATCAGCATTTTCATGGAGCAGAACGCGGCCAGCTACAATCCGGGACGGATGGATCAGTACCTGTATCCGTACTACAAGGCGGATATCGAGAAAGGGATCCTGACGGAGGAGAAGGCGCAGGAGCTTTTAGACTGCCTGTGGATCAAGTTTTCCGAGCCCTGCCTGTTCCAGGATGCGGAGACGGCGGAATTTGCGGCCGGTTATCCGATGTTCCAGAACGTCTGCGTGGGCGGCGTAACGCTGGAAGGCCAGGATGCGGTCAACGACCTGTCCTACCTGATCCTGCAGGCGACGATGGATGTGCGGCTGTATCAGCCGTCCCTGTCGGTTCGCTACAGCATGGCCAAGAACCCCAATAAGTTCCTGAGAAAGGTTGTAGAGCTGATTCGTCTGGGTACCGGATTCCCGGCATTCCACAATGACGACGTCGGCATCCGCATGGTTATGAACAAGGGGATCCCGCTGCGCGAGGCGATGGACTGGAATCCCTGCGGCTGCGTAGAGACGAACCTGGAGGGACGCCTTCGCCAGTACACGGCCCTGGCCGATATCAACCTGGGCGGCATGATTGAATTTGTCATGACCAACGGCGTCAACCGGAAGAGCGGAAAGAAGGTTTCCGTGGAGACGGGCGACCCGACTACCTTTAAGACCTACGAGGAGTTTAAGGAAGCGGTTAAGAATCAGATCCGCTATGCGGTGCGCGCGGTAGTCAAGGGCAGCCATGTGATCGACGACGTGTGCATGGATCGCGTGGTTCCGGCGCTGTCGCTGTCCTTCAGAGACTGCATCGAGAAGTGCATGGACTACGCCTGGGGAGGCGCGAAATACAACTGCGGCAACGGCATTATCATGATCGGCGTGGCCGACCTCATCAACAGCATGGCGGCGGTTCGCCAGCTGGTATATGAGACCGGCGAGGTTCCCATGGAGACCATGGTGGCGGCGCTGGATCACGACTTCCAGGGCTATGAGGAAGTGCAGGAGCTCTGCGAGAAAGCGCCCAAGTACGGCAATGACAACGATATGGTAGACGACATCGCCGGCGAGATGTTTACCTTTATCGCCGATGAGATCGAGAGCTATAAGAGCAAATTCGGAACGATGACGCCCGGCATTCTCCCGGTATCCGGCAATACGCCGTTCGGCCTGGAGGTAGGCGCGCTTCCCTACGGAAGAAATGCCTGGAAGCCGCTGGCCGACGGAGTCAGCCCCAACGGCGGCACGGATGTCAACGGCCCCGGCGCGGTGCTGAAGTCCGTATCCCACCTGCCGCACGCCCGCTTCGTACAGGGCACGCTGCTGAACATGAAGGTAGAGCCGGAGATGTTAAACAGCGAAAACGGCATCAATCAGATGATGGCGCTCTTAAAGAGCATGTGCACGCTGGGAATCTTCCATGTGCAGTTTAACGTAATCAACCGCGAGACGCTGCTGGCGGCGCAGAAGACGCCGGATGAGTACCGGGGACTTCTGGTCCGCGTGGCCGGTTACACCGCATACTTTACCGAGCTGGGCAAAGACGTGCAGGATGAGATTATCAACCGGACGGAGCAGAAATCGCTGTATGGCTGCAGCTGCGGCTGATCAGAGCAAAACAGGAGAACCTCCTTCGCTCGGGATTTATAACAGAGCGGTCAGGGACGCCGCACGGCGCGGCCGGATTTAGTCCGGCCGGCGCGCGGCGCCCCTGGCGTGTTCTATAAATACAGAAGAGAAATCAGAAAAACAGAAACAGAGAAGAGCAGATAAGATACAAGGATAGAGAATAGAAAACAGACAGAAAACAGGAGGAGCAGAGCAATGTATATCAGCGAAGTATATAAGGGAGCACCTGAAGAGGCCAGAGGAGATCTGGAGAACCGCACGTATGAGGAGCTGAACAAGCTGAACATTCCCTTCGAGCGGGTGGACAACGACTCGGTGGAGGCCATGGAGGACTGCGTGGAGATCAGCGAGAAGCTGGGCGCGGAGATCCGCAAGACAATCGTTTTATGCAACCGCAAGAAGACGGCGTTTTACCTGGCGGTGCTGCCGGCGGAAAAGCATTTTGACACGAAGACCTTCTGCGAGAAGGTGGGCTGCTCCCGCGTTTCCTTTGCCTCCCCGGAGAGCATGGAGGAGAAGCTGGGCGTGCAGCCGGGCAGCGCGACCATCATGAGCGTGTTAAACGACCGCGACCGCGTGGTGCAGGTTATCATTGACCGGGAGGTGGCGGACGCCGAATGGTTTGCCTGCAATCCCGGCGCCAACACGACGCACATCCGGATGCAGACGGAAAAGCTTTTAAAGGTATTTCTGCCGCATGTATATCACAAGCCGATCATCGTATCCCTGTAGAGGGATTCTTTCCCATCCTTATAATTTAGAAACTCTGTCTGAATCAGGAAGAGAAGTGACAGAACCCCTGTCTGATTCAGAGACGGGCGGCGGGGCGCGGATTTCCCAGGGGGGGAGATCCGCGCCTTTTTGCTGCGCGTCCTGCGGCGCGCAATATGTGGCGCAGAGGCGCGCGATGGCCCGCGCCGTGCAGGCTGGAGAGTGATTGCCACGCGGGAGGCGCGGGCCAAAGAAACGCAGGATCCGGCGCGGGATCCATCAGCGGGAGTGGTGCGGCGCGGAAATGGAAAAATCTGACATGTTCAAATTGTTTAAAAAATACAAACAATTTGTTGGGCATAATTCTGGTGTCAAGTTAAGAAGTGTAAAGAAATACGGAAAACTTTTCTAAAAAAATTTGAAAAAGACATTGCCTTTTTATTCAATATGTGGTAATATATCAGCAAGATATCAAGAATATATTCATGAACATCCAAACATTGTAACCAGGTGCATGCGCTGAAACGAAACTTAAATCAAAGAAGGAAAGGAAAAGGGGAAATGAGCGAAAAGATCAGATTTGGCATTATCGGCGGCGGTATGGCGGGCCCTCTGAACGCGGGCGCGCTGCGTGACATCCCGGAAGCAGAGATGGTTGCATTCTGCGACGTGAAAGAGGATGTGGCGAAGAAGTTCAGCGAAGAGTACAACATTCCGAACTACTACACGGACTACAAGGAAATGCTTAAGAGAGACGACATCGACGCGGTTTGTGTTGTTACGCCGCCGTTCCTTCATGAGCAGATGGTTATCGACTGCGCGAAGGCAGGCAAGCACGTTATGTGCGAGAAACCCATTTCGGTAGACTGCAACGCGGCGGACCGCATGATCGCAGCCTGCAAGGAAGCGGGAGTGAAGTTTGGCGTTATCTTCATGTATCGTTTCATGGATCAGGCTCAGATGATCAAGAAGGCGCTCGACGAAGGAAAGCTTGGAAAGCTCCTTTCGGTTGACTGCTCCGGCAAGTGCTTCCGCAGCGACGAGTACTATGCTTCCGGCGCATGGCGCGGAACCTGGAAGGGCGAGGGCGGCGGTTCCCTGATCAGCCAGACGGTTCATTTCATCGACCTGATGCTTTACCTGGTAGGCGACGTAGAGCGCCTGACGGGCAACTACATGACGACCGTGCATCCGGACATCGAGGTTGACGATGTGGCGAACGCCGTATTCAAGTTCAAGAACGGCGCTCTGGGAAGCCTGGTCAGCAGCAGCGCGGTACGTCCGGGATATCCGAGACATATCGAGATTCACGGAGAAAAGGGAACGATCAAGATCGTAGAGGAAGAGATCGTAGAGTGGAAGGTAGACGGCATGAACGAGGACGACTACCTGACCAAGGTCAAGGTTGATTCCGGCGATACGGCGACGGGCGCAGGCTACGTTGCAACCGAGAACCACAGAAGACAGCTGACCGATTTCATCCACGCGATCAAAGAGAACCGCGAGCCGATGGTCAACGGAGAAGAGGGCAGAAGAACGCTCGAGTTCATCCGCGCGATTTATCAGTCCGGCGATCTGGGCAAGGAAGTATTCTTCCCGATCAAAGAGGACGAGAAGTACGGAAAGAAGACCGCCTGGTAAGAAGCGGCAGAAGGTAAGATTACCGGATAGAACCTGAGAGGAGGCGTCCGCGCAGGACGGCGCGGCGTCTCCCATCAATAAAAAAGGAGAAGGAAAATTATGATGGAGAAAAAGATGTACACGGATGTTCTGGAGCGCGTGCGCAGCGATTACGCGGTCAGACCGATCGACAAACTGGAAGAGGCGATCAAGGCCGGCGATATGGAGAAGGCGCTTGAGCTTCACAAGCTGAACGTTGAGAAGAAGACGGGTTTCCATCACTTTGCAGTGCGCTGGGTAAACCAGACGCTGGCAAACTTCAAGAAATGGGCTCCCGACGAGGCGATTTTCGAGTGCATGGAAGACTATGCGCTGTGGTGCTACCCGCCCTGCCTGCAGGACTGGATGGACAAATATAAAAAGGGCGAGGCGACCTACAAGGATTTCCCGCTGGAGGAGTTCCTGGAGAACCGTGCGATTCTGTGGGCCTGCTCTCATGACAACGGCGATCAGGTATGGGAAGAGGATGAGGAGAAGATTACCTTCACGCTGAAGCGCTGCAACAGCGGCGGCTGGCTGGTAACCGAATGTCAGGATAAGATCCAGACGCTCGACAAGCCGGATTACCGTTCCTACAACCGCGAGAACTTCCAGTGCTACTGCTTAAACTGCGTAACCATGTGGGAGTTCGGCTGGTATAAGTGGTTTGGCTGGCCTCTGTTCATCATGGACGTTCCGGCCATCGGCAGCGACGGCAAGTGCGTAATGGTTATGTACAAGGATCCGAAGGATATCCCGGATTCCTACTACGAGAGAACCGGTCTGGAGAGAAAAATCTGACGTAACTGAGTGATTGGGGCCGGCCAGCCGGTAAAGGCAGGCTGACCGGCCCCTTTTTTCCAGAAAAGGAGTGAAACAAAAGTGGCAGTCATTAAAATTATCAGAAAGATTAACGACTGGGCCGTCATTATTGCAATCGCCCTGCTCTCGATCGTCGTTATCGCTCAGGTTTTCGCCCGGTATCTGTCGCATCAGCCTCTTACCTGGTCCGAGGAGTTTGCCCGCTACTGCCAGATCTGGATGGTTATGCTGGGTTCGGCCTGCATGATGCGCAAAGGCGGCCATCTGGCGATCGACCTTCTGACGGCGGCGCTTCCGGCTCCCGTTAAGAGAGTAACGGATTTTATTTCCTATGTAGCAGTAATTGTATTTTTTGGAATCGTGGTATATCAGGGTATTTTTGTTACCATGAATGCGGCTGCACAGACGTCCCCGGCTATGGGACTTCACATGTCTTATGTATACGCGGCCCTTCCTGTGGGAGGCGCCCTGATCCTGATGGAAGCGATCATCCGCTTTGTCCGTTTCCTGCGGACCGGTTCTGCGGATGAGCCGACACCGGACAAATAAGGGGGGACAGCTATGGTAGCAACATTATTTATCGGAATTTTATTCTTCTTCCTCATTGGTACGCCCATCGCTGTCGGCCTTGGGCTTGGAACAACCGTATCAATTATCTTAGATGGAACATTTCCGCTGGTTCTGGTTCCGCAGCGTATGTTTACCGGTCTTGACAGCTGGCCCATCATGGCCATCCCGCTGTTCATGCTGGCAGGCAACCTGATGGACGAGGGCGGTTTATCAAAGAGAATCGTACAATTTGCAGAGGCCTGGGTAGGCTGGATTCGCGGCAGTCTGGCGATGGTATGCGTACTTTCGTCCATGGTATTCGCCGGAATTTCCGGTTCCTCCACCGCCGATACGGCGGCCGTCGGCGCCATCCTGATGCCGACCATGCGTGAGAAGGGCTACGACATGCGCTTCGCGACCGTGCTGCAGGCCGGCGCCGGCGCCATCGGACCCATCATCCCGCCCAGTATCCTCATGGTTCTGATTGGTTACTCGACGAACACCTCGGTAGGCCAGCTGTTCATGGCCGGTATCATCCCCGGCATCCTGGTTGGTCTCTGCCTGATGGTTTATTCCTACATTCATGCGACCCGCCGCGGCGACGCGTACGTATCGACGACGCCCTTTGACCTGAAGGTCGCGCTTAAGAGAACCTGGTCGGCTCTTCCGGGCATCGGCCTTCCGTTCATCATCATCTTCGGTATCATCGGCGGCGTGTTTACGTCCACCGAGGGCGCCGGTATCGCCGTTCTCTACGGCCTGATCGTAGCCCTGTTCATCTACCGCGAGATCGACATCAAGGCTCTGCCCCGTCTGCTTTTAAGCGGCGCGGAGAGCGCGAGTATGATTATCATCATTACGTCGGCGGCCTACATCTTCTCCTGGTACATTACCGCGAAGCAGATCCCGGCCATGCTGACGGACTTCATGAACACCTACATCCACAGCCAGTTCCTGTTCCTGATCTTCCTGAACGTGGTGCTGTTCATCATCGGTATGTTCATGGAGAGCTTTACGGCCATCATCGTTCTGATGCCGATTCTGTTCCCGGTGGCCACCAGCTTCGGACTCGATCCGCTGCACTTCGGTACCATCGTTTGCGTGAACCTGGCAATCGGTTACGTAACGCCGCCTTACGGCGCAACGCTGTTCGTGTCCTGCGGTCTGACCGGCAAGACCATCCGCGAGGTTGTACCGTTCTGTATCCCGGTTATCGCGGCCATGCTGGTAGCCCTGATTATCGTGACCTACTTCCCGGATCTGTACCTGTGGATCCCGAGAATGGCGGCCTGAGAAAGGCAGTCTGTAAAATGAATCGAATCGCGCGGAGCCGTTCTTTGCCAAAGGCGGCCTCCGGCGCCTGATTGCGATAAGATTTCCGGGGCCGTGCGTTCGGCTCCGGCAACTTAATAAAAAGACAGGAGGATTAGTTATGAAAAAAAGAACGCGAGTACTCAGTATGGCCCTGGCGGGACTTCTGGCTATCTCCATGACGGCCTGCTCGTCCGGTACGTCCGGTAGCGGCGGCGAAGGCGGGGAGGCGGCTTCCGGCGAGGTCGTTACCATCAAGTTTTCTCTGTCCCATGCGGCGACGGAGCCGGCCGTGCAGGCGGCGAATGAGTTTGCCGAGGAGATGGCGGAGAAGTCCGGCGGTACGCTGAAGGTCGAGGTATATCCCGACAACCAGCTGGGTTCCGAGCGTGACGTAATCGAGGGCCTGCAGCTGCACACCGTAGAGATGGCAGACCCGGCCAACGCCGTATTAAGTAACTTCATTGATTCCATGAACCTGTTCGAGCTGCCGATGCTGTTCGAGAACAAGCAGCACGTGTACGCCGTACTGGATGACATCGGAATGCAGTTTGCCGACGAGTGCGAGGCGCAGGGCTTCAAGCTGCTCGGCTGGTTCGATATGGGTTCCCGCCACATCATGACGGTTAGCAAGCCCATTAATTCGCTGGCAGATATCCAGGGACTGAAGATCCGCGTGCAGGAGAGCCCGGCGAACATGGCCGGTATGGCATGCTTCGGCGCGGCCCCGACCCCCATGTCCTACAATGAGCTTTACACGTCGCTGGAGTCCGGCGTTCTGGACGGCGCCGAGGCGGCTGCAACCAACTACTATCAGAAGGCATTCTGGGAGGTTGCTCCCAACTGGGCGAAGGTCAACTGGTTTGAGTGCGTGAACCCGGTTCTGATGGATCTGCAGTTCTACAACAACCTGTCCGACGAGCACAAGCAGATTCTGGAAGAGTGCGTTGCCAACATGATCCCGAGAGAGAGACAGCTCTATGCCGAGTCTGAGGTTTACTACGAGGAGCTGCTCGAGGAAGAGGGCATCAACATTACCGTTCCGGATCGTCAGGAATGGCAGGATTGCTGCCATGTTGCCTATGAAGAGTTTGCGGACCGCGTAGGCGGAATGGAAGCGATCGAGGCGGTTGTCAACTACGATTACAGCAGCTATGAGATGCCGGAAGGCATTGGCCCGGACGGCGTGCCGGTAGAGGGCGCTGAGGCGGCGGCTCCTGCTGAGGATGCGGCGGCTGAGGAAGCTCCTGCTGAAGACGCGGCGGCCGAGGAAGCTCCCGCTGAGGATGCGGCAGCCGAGGAAGCAGCGGCTGAGGAAGCTCCCGCTGAGGATGCGGCAGCTGAAGAAGCTCCCGCCGATGACGCAGCAGCTGAAGAAGCTCCCGCTGAGGAAGCAGCCGAGGAAGCTCCTGCTGAGGAAGCGGCTGAATAAGGCAGAAAACCGGCAGTATGGCGCGACGCTTTGTTTTAACGTTTAAAATCTGAAAATCTGACATCGGGAGGGCCGGGGTGTTGTGGATTCGTACAGAGACGAAGGAAACAGCATCCCGCCTTCCTCCTTAATAAGACAAGACAGGAGAGGGAATACCGTGAGCTTTCAGTACAGAGAATTTCTGGGAGATGAGATCTTCCGCCAGTTAAATGAGATCAAGGCCTTCCACCCCGAGGTAATCGAGCAGGAGGCCTGCATCCGGCAGAAGCCGGGATACCCCCATGACCGGCTGGTTTTCGCAGCCGCCGATCACAATGCCCGCATGATCAACGAGTATAAGGGCAATCCGATCGGATTGAGCAACCGCAGAGAGTATCTGACCCGTCTGGTGCGGATGCTGCAGAGCGATGAGATCGACGGCATCGAGGCGACGCCGGACATCATCGAGGATCTGATGATTTTAAGCCGTCTGCGCCGCGAGGCGGGCGAGAAGGAATTTTTAAAGGGCAAGATGCTGGTTGGCACCGTCAACCGCGGCGGCCTGAAGAACACTGTGTGGGAGATGGACGATATGCCGTCCTGCTACACCGTGGAGCGCCTTGCCAAGCTCGGCATGGATGCGGTTAAATTCATGATCCGCATCAATCCCATGGATGCGAGAGCCAGATATACGGTTCGCTACTGCGCGGAGACGATCAACGAGGCGGAGAAGTACGGGCTTCCGATTTTCATCGAGGCGCTCTACGTAGAGACGACGGAGAACGGCGGCTTCGCCATGAAGACGGATTCCGAGAGTCTCTGCAAGGTGGTCGGCGTGACCGGCGCACTGGGCTGCCGCGGCGTGGCCAAGTGGATCGAGATCCCGCTGAACAACGAATACCAGGTGCCCGTTTCCGCGACGACCTGCCCGGTTCTGGTCGTGCCGGACGAGGTGGAGAGCGAGCCGCTGGCGGTCGTGACGGAGTACACGAAGGAGATTGGCCTTCACGACAACATCCGCGGTATCCTTCTGGGGCGCAATATCATGTTTAACGACGCGGATCCGCTTCCGATTGCGGACGCGGTGGCCCTGAAGTGGCATAACACCGGCATGACGCCAAAAGAGGCATATGAGGCAGCGAAAAATCGCTGCGTCAGGTAATGGAAGGGACAAGAGTCAGCGATGTAGCGTATGAAAAAATCAAAATGATGATTATCACGGCGCAGCTCAGGCCGGGGCAGATCCTGGTGGAGGCGGAACTGATGGACCGCCTAAGCCTGGGGAGGACTCCCATCCGGGAAGCCCTAAACCGCCTGGCCTGGGAGAATTTTGTCAAGATTATCCCCCGGCAGTGTATTATGGTCAACGACCTCTCTCTCTACGAGGTCGAGTCCGTTTATCAGATGCGGTCTGCGCTGACAACGCTGGAATCAGAGCTGGCAGCGGCAAACCGCACGCAGGAAGAGCTGGGGCAGCTGCGTGAGAACATCGAACGGCTGCGGATTGAGACGGATCCGGAACGGAGAGTGCTTCTGGACCGGGAGTTCCACCGCACCATATCTTCCATGACCAAGAACCCGTTCCTGGAAGCGGCGATGAACAATTATCAGGATCTGAGCATGAGGCTGATTTTTGTCAACCGCGTGAGCCTCTCGTCCATCGACGACATGGACGTCCGCCATCACGAGGAGATCTACCGCCTGATCCGGGATCAGGACAGCGAGGGCCTGTGCCGGGCCCAGAAGAAACATGTGCAGGATTTCAAAGCAAAATTTATCTGAATAAAACAGGAGATGGATGAAAATGAAAAAGATAGCATTTATCGGAAGCGGTACAATGGGAACGGCTCTGGCGACGGCAGCCTGCAAGGGCATTGATCCGAAGGAGGTTGTGGTAACCGATTTCGTGCAGGAGAAGGGAAAAGCGCTGGCGGAGAGCCTGGGCTGCAACTTCGTGGCGACCAACGCCGAGGCGGTGGAAGCGGCTCAGTACGTCGTATTCTGCGTAAAGCCGCAGTTTCTGGGCGGCGTCTTAAAGGAATTAAAGCCGACCTTTGAGAAATGCGCGCAGGACGGCAAGATCATCGTTTCGATCGTAGCCGGCGTCGAGGTTTCCACCTACAAGGAGGCTCTGGCGCTGGAGGGAACGAAGACGGCGGTCATCCGCATCCTTCCCAACACGGCCTGCCTGATCGGCAAGGGCTTTATCCTCATCGAGCAGGGCGACAGCTTCACGAAGGAGCAGGAGGACGAGTTCCGCTACATTCTGAGAGAGGCCGGCGGCTTCGACAGCCTGCCCGCGTCCCAGTTCGTGGCCGGCACGGTTCTGACCTCCACGTCTCCCGCGTTTATCGCCATGTTTGCCAACTCTCTGGCTGACGCCGGCGTTTACAACGGGCTGCTTCGTCCGCAGGCCCGCCGCTATGCCCTGGAAGGCATCCTCGGCACCGTTCAGCTGTTCTTACAGAGCGACAAGCATCTGGAAGGCTTAAAGGACGACGTCTGCTCGCCGGCCGGCCCCGCCATGATCGGCGTGAAGACGCTGGAGGACACGGGCTTCCGCAGCAGCGTGATCAACGCGGTTGTAGACGCATATCAGCGCTTCGCGGAGATCGGCAAGATCAAATAAGCCAGAACAGTCAAATAAGCCAGAACAGGGGAAAATTCGCCAAAATATGGTAATATTGGGAACGGAAAGTGCCGAAAGGAGAATTGAATTTACAGTCCCCATTCGTTATAATGTTAGGAGAGACTGATCAATAGCGGGGGGGCGAAAAAACTAAAATGCGAGTCAGCGATATTGCTTATGAAAAACTGAAGATGATGATTGTCACGGCCGAGCTGAGGCCGGGACAGGTCCTGGTGGAATCGGAGCTGATGGATCAGCTGAACCTGGGCCGCACGCCGATCCGGGAGGCGCTCAATCATCTGGCCTGGGAGAATTTTGTCAAGATTATTCCCCGGCAGTGTATTATGGTCAACGAGATTTCGCTCTACGAGGTGGAGTCGATCTACCAGATGCGTTTTGCGCTGGCGCCGCTGGAATCGTCGCTGGCGGTTTTAAACCGCACGGACGAGGATCTGGAGCGGCTGGCGAGAAATTTAGAGCAGCTCGAGCGCGAGACGGATCAGGAGCGGCGCGTCCTTCTGGACCGCGATTTTCATCGGACCGTTTCTTCCATGACCAGGAATCCGTTCCTGGAGCGGGAGATGAACAATTTCCAGGATCTGAGCATCCGGCTTTTGTTCTTGAACCAGATTAATCTTTCTTCCATCGACGATATGACGGTCCATCATCATCAGCGTATCTATGAGTACCTTCGGGATCGCGAGACGGAGCGCCTGATTCAGGTGCAGAAAGCGCATGTACAGGAATTCAAGGAAAAATTTATCCACTGATTTGATGAATCAGTCCTTTTTGTTCTACACTTTATACAGCCGGCCGGGCGCCCTTGCGGGGCGTTTCGGCCGGCCCCCCTTTTTTCAGGGGCCGGGTCAGGGCGCGTCCGGAATCGGCGGCCCGCGCCGGCAAAATTCGTGAATTTGCCGCTTGACAGCAGCCCCAGAAAATGATAAAACAATATCATTACAATATGTAATTACTACCTGAAATGCTTGGATGGGGATATATCGTTCAGCTGATCCATTTTCAGAGAGCCGCCGGATGGTGCGAGGCGGCAGGCAGGCTGTTTTGATCTGGCCCCGGAGCGGCTTTCCCGAACCGAAGACCAGTAGGGAGAGACGGGACTTCCCGTTACAGAAGAAGCTGTTATCCTGGAAGGGCCGACGGCGATGAGAGGTCGCAGGAGACTGCGGCAAGCAGAGTGGTACCGCGGAAGTGGAAGATTTCGTCTCTGCAGCGCGACAGCGCTGCAGGGATTTTTTTTGGCGTCTGCCCGGACGGCTTTCGCCCGGACAGGTCCCCGCAGGGGCGGATCGTGCGTATTATTTTGCGGGGGAGCGTGATACGAAGGAAGAACAGTGACATGAAGGAAAAACAGTGATATGAAGGAAAAACGGAAGAATACCCCGGGCGGGCAGGAGCGCCTGTTTTCCAACCGGGATCTGCGGCGGCTTCTGCTACCGCTCATGGCGGAGCAGCTGCTGAATTCCCTGATGGGGACGGCGGACAGCATGATGGTCAGCAATGTGGGCCCGGCGGCCATCTCGGCCGTCTCGCTGGTGGATTCCATCAACATCCTGGTCATTCAGGCGTTTTACGCGCTGGCGGCGGGCGGGGCGATTGTCTGCTCGCAGTACCTGGGCCAGGAGGACCATAAAAACGCGACGGAGACGGCCCGGCAGCTCCTTTTCGTGGTAGCGGCCATCGCGGCGGCGGTCATGACGCTCTGCCTGGTGTTCCGGGATCCGCTGCTGGCGCTGATTTTCGGGAGCGTGGAAGCGGATGTGATGGAGGCGGCGCAGACGTATTTCTTTTACACGGCGATTTCGTTTCCCTTTATCGCCCTCTACGACGCGGGTTCGTCCGTGTACCGGGCGCAGGGGAATACGAGGCTGCCCATGACGATCGCGCTGATCTCCAACTGCCTGAATATTGCGGGCAACGCGGTGCTGATCTGGGGCTTTCAGATGGGAGTGGCCGGCGCCGCCATCGCGACGCTGGGCTCGCGGGTTATCTCGGCCGTCGCTGTCCTTATCTTTCTCCGCCACCGGGATCAGCTGCTGGTCGTCCGCAATTACCGGACGATCCGCCCGGATCGGAGACGGATTGTGACGATCCTTTCGCTGGGAATCCCCAATGGGGTGGAAAATTCCATGTTCCAGTTCGGCAAGCTGGCGATCCAGTCCACCGTCTCCACGATGGGAACCGTGGCCATTGCCGCCCAGGCGATGACCAACATTCTGGAGAATTTAAACGGGATCGCGGGCATGGGGATCGGCATCGGCATGATGACGGTCGTCGGGCAGTGCATGGGAGCGGGCCGGAAGGAGGAAGCCGTCTACTATGTGAAAAAGCTGACGGCGCTGGCGGAGATCGCGGTCGCGGCCAGCTGCATTCTCGTCTATCTGGCGACGGGGCCGATCATGGCGCTCGCGGGGATGGAGCCGGAGAGCGCGGCGCTCTGCCTTTTCATGATGGGCTGGATCACGCTGGTCAAGCCCGTCGTGTGGACGCTTTCGTTTATCCCGGCCTACGGGATGCGGGCGGCCGGAGACGTGAAATTTTCGATGCTTCTGTCGGCGGCGACGATGTGGCTGTTCCGCGTGACGCTGTGCATTTATCTGTGCCGCGTCTGGGGCTTCGGTCCCATGGCTGTCTGGATCGGGATGTTTACGGACTGGACGATCCGCGCGCTGGCCTTCAGCTGGCGCTTCGCAAGCCGCCGCTGGATGCGGCATCAGGTCGTATAGGAAACAGAAAATACAGGATAAAAGAAACTGTAAGATAAAAGGAACTGTAAGATAAAAAGAGAACAGGAGGAAATGGAAATGATGAATTATAAGAAATATAAAAGAGTCCCGGTCATCGATTATCCGGAGCGGGAGTGGCCGAATAAAGAGATTCAGAAAGCGCCGATCTGGTGCAGCGTGGATCTGCGCGACGGCAACCAGGCCCTGGTAGAGCCGATGGTGGTAGAGGAGAAGATTGAGATGTTCAACCTTCTCGTGAAGCTGGGCTTCAAGGAGATCGAGATCGGCTTCCCGGCCGCGTCCCAGATTGAATTTGATTTCCTGCGCGAGCTGGTGGACCGCAAGATGATTCCGGACGACGTGGTCGTACAGGTTCTGACCCAGTGCCGCGAGCATCTGATCAAGCGCACGTTTGAGGCGATCCAGGGAATCAAGAAAGCCGTCGTTCACATTTATAATTCCACCTCTACGCTGCAGAGAGACGTGGTGTTCCATGCGGACAAGGATGAGATCCGGCAGATCGCCATCGACGGGACCCGCATGGTAAAGAAATACATGCAGGGGCATACGGGCGAGATTATGCTGGAATACTCGCCGGAGAGCTTTACCGGGACGGAGCTGGATTTTGCACTTGATATCTGCACGGCGGTGCAGGAGGAGTGGGGCGCGACGCCGGAGAAGAAGATCATTATCAACCTTCCGGCGACCGTCGAGATGACGACGCCCAACGTCTACGCCGATCAGATCGAGTGGATGAACAAACATTTCAAGAACCGCGACAGCATCATCCTCAGCGTGCACCCGCACAATGACCGCGGGACCGGCATCGCGGCGACGGAGCTGGCGCTTCTGGCCGGCGCGGAGCGCGTGGAGGGAACGCTTCTCGGAAACGGCGAGCGCACGGGCAACGTGGATATCCTGAACATTGCCTACAACATGTTCTCGCAGGGGATCGATCCGGAGCTGGAGATCGAGGATGTGAAAGAGATCGTGGAGGTCTGCGAGCGCTGCACCAAGATGGCGGTGGATCCGAGACATCCCTACGCCGGCAAGCTGGTGTTTACGGCGTTCTCCGGCTCGCATCAGGACGCCATCAGCAAGGGAATGCAGGCGCTGCAGAAGCGGACCGACGGCATCTGGGAGGTTCCGTACCTGCCGATCGATCCGAGCGACATCGGCCGCGAGTACGAGCCGGTGGTGCGCATCAACAGCCAGTCGGGCAAGGGCGGCGTCGCGTTTGTCATGGATTCCTTCTACGGCTTCCGCCTGCCTAAGGGAATGCACAAGGAATTTGCCGACGTGATCCAGAAGATCGCCGAGAAACAGGGCGAGGTGGCTCCCGAGCAGATCATGGACGAGTTCCGCTCCCATTACATCGACCGCAAGGAACCGATGCACTTCCGGAAATGCCAGATCACGGACAAGGAATACGAGGGCGGCGCATTTGCTACCGTTGCGCACCTGACCTTCACGGATCACGGCGTGGAGAGAACGGTGGAGGGAGTCGGAAACGGCCCCATCGACGCCATCCAGCGGGCGCTGGAGGATGCGTTAAACATCCAGATCCGCGTGCTGGATTACACGGAGCACGCGCTGCGCTCCGGTTCCGGCGCGCAGGCGGCGTCCTACATTCATCTGATGAACGTGGAGACGGGCCAGGCGACCTACGGCGTGGGCATCAGCTCCAACATCACGCGGGCATCCATCCGCGGAATCTTCAGCGCGGTCAACCGCCTGTTCTATTGATAATCAGTCTGTGGCGCCGGAGAAATCCGGCGCCATCTGTTTTTCGGATATTTTCCCATCTGGGGATTTCTGTGTCACGGTTCCTCTTCGCTGGCTGCCGCGTCTTCTGTCTCAGCCCGGACCGTCAGAAATTCAGCTGGGGCGGCGGAGATCATCAGCTGCTCAGAGACAGGAAGCGCGTTGTAATGTTCCAGCCATGCCAGTGTTTCGGCGGAGAGTGCAGAACGGTCGCGCACGATGCCGTCCCAGGAAATGAGTCCTTCCGTAACCGGAAAATCAGTAAAGGCGACGCTGAAGAGAATGACGCGGCAAAAGTCCTGTTCCTGAAGCGCAGCCAGATCCAGAGGCTCGGAAAGGGGAAGGGAGACTGGCCCGGCTTCGCCGGAATCACATTCGGCGATGGCGGCCAGCACGGTCTTCTGGTTGACGGGGATTTGGATCTGATGTTCCAGGACAGTGCCGGATGAGGCAAAAGCCCGGGAAGACAATTCCGGCTGCAGCTTTTCCGGATGATACCAGGAAGACTGGCTGCGATTGCCGGCCGCGTTCTGCCAGGAAAAACGGACGCCGGATTCCTCGCCGGAACCGGCAAGGATTGCAATCTGTCCGCTCTGGCCGTCGTGTGCGCCGTCCTGGCCGCCGTCCGTACCGCTTCTGCTGCTCAGCAAAAATCCGGCTCCTCCGGCCGGCGAGAGGATCCCGTCTTCCAGTATTTCCGTAAAAAAGTGAACCTCCTGTACGGGGCTGCCGGCCGTGTATTCAAAAAGCCCGGTAATGAAATCTGAATGGATCAGGTTTAAAAGGCTGTGCTGATCCGCGGAAAGCTGCATCGGAGCAATCATAATTTCGCCGGGGGCAGCCGCTGCCTGTGTCAAAGCTTCACTCTCTGCCTGTGTCAAAGCTTCGTTCTCTGCCTGCGTCAAAGCTTCGCTCTCTGCCTGCGTCAAAGCTTCAGCCGCTGTCTGTGTATCGGCTGCGGCAGTCTGCGCGCCGCTTCCCCCTGTCGCCCGGGAAGGGCTTTTTTCGCCTTGGCTCTGGCAGCCACAGAGCAGAATGGAGATGAAAAGACAGAGAAACAGGGGCGTGCGGGTTTTCGGGAAAATCGTACGGAGCCGGTTCATGGGCATCCTCCTTTCCTGTGCGTCTGTATTCCTTTTTCTATAAAAAGTATAGCATATGGAGGGTTCCGGAGTTGAAAGAATCCTTTACGTTTTTCTTGCAAAATGATATAAATATAATTAGGAAATCAGCCGTTCATTTTTTGCATTGGGGAGGGATGACTATGATACTGATGGCGGATCATCTGCTGACGGGGGACGGGGCGACCCACCGTGCGGACGCGGCCCTGCGCCTGGATGAGAAGGGAAGGATTGCCTGGATCGGAAGCCGGAGGGAGGCCGCAGAGCGCTGGCCGCAGGAGGAGAAAAAGGACTACGGCGAGGCGACGCTGCTGCCCGGCCTCTTTGACATGCACGTGCATTTCGGCTACTACTACAGCCAGCCGGATCTGGCGGAATTCGACGATTTCATGATCGCGTACTACGCGCTGGCGCAGGCGAAGGCCTCGCTGTCTCTGGGCATTACGACGATCCGGGATCTGTCGAGCCCGCACGGCCTGTTAAAGCGCCTGCGCCAGGCGGGCGAAAAGGGCTATGTGACGGTGCCGCGGATCATCCATGCCGACGCGGGAATCTGCATGACGGGCGGGCACGGCCATCAGGACGGCATCGAGGAAGCGGACGGGCCCTGGGCGGTGCGCGCGGCAATCCGCCGCCAGTGCCGGGACGGGGCGGACTGGGTCAAACTTCTGACCAGCAACCGCGCGGACATCCCGGAGTTTACGCAGGAAGAGCTGGACGCGGCCGTGGACGAGTGCCACCGCCGCGGCTACAAGACGGCGGTTCATGCTGGGACGCAGCCGTCGATCCAGATGTGCATCGACGCCGGTTTCGATACGATTGAGCACGGGACCTTCATGACGGTAGAGCAGGGCCGCCAGATGGCGGAAAAAGGCATCGCCTGGGTGCCGACCATCACGGCCTACACCTATCTCTATGAGCAGACGAAAAAACTGATCGAGGAGGGCGGCAATACGGACAATCCCATCGCGGCCCGCGCCATCCGCGATCAGGCGTTCTTTGAGCCGGCCTATAAGGCGTACCGGGATAATTTCAAGGCGATCTACGATACGGGCGTGACGGTTTTGGCCGGAAGCGATATGGTGCTCTACGGCGCGCCGCCGCTGCCGATCCATCAGGAGCTGGGTTACATGGTCGAGTATGGCATCACGCCGCTGGAGGCGGTGCGCACCGCGACCGTCAACGCGGCGGCCGTGCTGGGGATCGGGGAAGAGACCGGCTGCCTGAAAGAGGGCCTGGCCGGCGATATCCTGGCGGTAAAAGGCGATGTGTCGCAGAACATCCGCGCGCTGGACGACGTGCTGGAGGTCTTTCTCGGCGGGCGCAGCGTACACTGCGCAGGGGAAGCGCCGCGCTAAATTGCCGGAGCGGAAAAGAACCCGGCAGAGCAGGAGAGAACCCGTCGGAGCGGGAGAGAACCTGGCAGAGCGAGAGAGAATCCGGCGGAGCGGGAGAGAATCCGGCGGAGCGGAAAAGAATCCGCTGGAGAGGAAAAGACGCTGCCGGAGCGGGAAAGAACTGGAACAGCCGAAACAGACGGAGCAGGCAGAATTGCCGTCTGCGCAGAAAAAGCCGCGCGGCCCGGGAAACCGGGGCGCGCGGCCTGTGCGGTAAGCGGTTTTATGCGGCGCGGGATCTTGCGCTTAAAAAGGCGGCCCGGCGCTCAGAATACGACTTCATTTCCGTGAATGAAGGGATTGGGCGTGTGCACGGTCAGGATCTTGACGACGCGGTTGGTGTTGTTGACCCAGTCGTGCGGCGTCTGCGAGTGAATCTGGATGCTGTCTCCGGGATTGAGGCAGTATTCGCAGCCGTCGAGATATACGGTCAGGATCCCCTCGAGGACGTAGATAAATTCCTCGCCGTCGTGCCGGTTCATCTCCAGCCGGTCCGAGCTGGTGTTGGCGGAGGGCATCAGATGGAAGATGCGCGGCAGGCAAGTAAAGTCGCTGGAATTGCCGTTGACCAGATACTGGATGATCTGGGGGTTGATCTGGTTGCAGTGCATGGCGAAGCTGCGGTTGACCGGGGACTTCTCCTGCTCGGAAGCCGAGTCGAAGAAGGCGGACAGGCTGACGCCCAGAATGTCGGCCAGCTTGGCCAGCGAATCGATGGCGATGGAGGACAGGCCGCGCTCCAGCTGGGAGAGAAAGCCGATGGAGAGGCCGGACTCCTCGCTGAGCTGTTTTAACGTATATTTTTTTGCGGTGCGGAAGGCCTTGACCTTGGCGCCGATGGTAGTATTATGATCCATAGAAAAATCCCCTTTGCGTTATCTGAGTCATGCGCGATATTCATGAGTTTATTACCTTAAATATACAGGATTTTAGTGAAAACGTCAATAAAAGGCGGAAAATTTCATGCACATGATCTGAAATTGAACGGCAGTTCAGAATGGGGGAAAAACGGAAGTTCAGGAAACCGGAAACGGCGGGAGGATACGATGAGGGAAGCGGTAAGACAGTCGATTGCGGAGTGTTCCCAGATGGAGCGCTTTAACCTGATTACGCGCCTGGGAAATGATATTCTGGTAAACGGCGGGGAGATTTTCCGGGCCAATGAGGCGATGCAGTATGCGGCCGCGGTGTTTCGCCTGGAGGGGTTTAACGCGTTTGTGATCGCCAACGGGATCTTCTCGACCGCGGTCATCGACGGGCGGATCTATTCGACGCGGATCTGCTATGTGCCCCTGGCGCCGACGGTGCTCTGCCGGGTGGATGAGTTAAACCATCTGGCGCGGCGGATCGCGGCCGGGCGCTGCGGCCCGTTTGAGATGCGGTCAGAGCTGGAGCGGATCGAGAAGATGGACGTCTCCGGCAGCCGGATGAAGGTGCTGGCGTCGGGGCTGGGAAGCGGAAGCTTCTGCTATCTTTTCGGGGGCAGCTTTTTTGATATGGGGGCCGCCTTTCTGGCCGGGCTGGTGCTCTATCTGTTTCTGATTTATGTGGCGCCGTGGATTTCGGTTTCCCGCATCATGCGCAATATCCTGGCCAGCGCGGTCGTGGGCCTGACCTGCTGCCTGCTGCTTGCGGCCGGGATCGGGGACAGCCTGGACCGCGTGATGATCGGAGCGGTGTTCCCGCTGGCCCCGGGCATCCCGCTGACCAATTCGGTGCGCAATTTTCTGGAAAATGATTACCTGTCGGGGCTGATCCGGCTGGCGGACGCGTTTCTGACGGCCGGCTGTATTGCCATCGGCGTGGGGACGGCCCTGCAGCTGTGGGCCGTGGCGACGGGAACGGCGATAGGAGGTGTGGTCTAGGATGGATTTTCCGGTTTTTTCGGAGGCGCTTAGTGCCGTGCTGCAGATTGCGGCCGCGTTTGTCGGTACGGTGGCTTTTTCCGTGCTGTTCAGCGTCCCGCCCCGCCACTATGTATCCTGCGGGATTACGGGCGGCGTGGGCTGGGCCGTGTATCTGGCGGTGGTGCATTTCTTTTCCTCGCCGATCGTCGGCTCGTTTCTGGCCAGCGCCGTGCTGACCGTCCTTTCCCGCTATCTGGCGGTGTACTGCAAGGCGCCGACGACGGTTTTTCTGCTGTGCGGGATTTTTACGCTGGTCCCCGGGGCCGGGATCTATTATACGGCCTATCACGTATATGCCGGCGAGAGCGCGCAGGCGCTGTTAAGCGGAATGGATACCATCAAGACGGCGGTGGCCATCGGCCTGGGGATCGGCGCGGCCTATTCCATTCCCTCCCGCGTGTTCGGGTGGCGCAAAAGCCCGGAGGTCTGGACGGAGGAGACGTGAGCGGGACGTGAGCGGCCTGCGGATGCGGAATTTACATTTTCTGTAAAATATAGTAGAATGAAGCATATTGGACGAGAAACGGACGACGACAATGGAGGACGGCCATGAAGCATTATGATTATCTTCTGGTGGGAAGCGGGCTCTATGCGGCGGTGTTTGCCAGAGAGGCGGTGCGCCGGGGAAAGAGCTGCCTGGTAATTGAGCGCCGGGCGCACACCGGCGGCAATATTTACTGCGAGGAGCGCGAGGGGATCCGCGTCCACCGGTACGGGGCTCATATTTTCCACACTTCTGACCGGGAGGTCTGGGATTATGTAAATCAGTTTACGGAATTTAACCGTTATACCAACAGCCCGGTGGCGAATTACAGGGGCGAGATGTACAACATGCCGTTTAATATGAATACGTTCAGCCGCATGTGGGGGATCTCGACGCCGGCCGAGGCGCGCGCGATCATCGAGGAACAGAGAAAGGCGGTATCGGGCGAGCCGAGAAATCTGGAGGAGCAGGCGATCAGCCTGGTGGGGACGGATATCTATCAGAAGCTGGTCAAGGGATATACGGAGAAGCAGTGGGGGCGCGACTGCCGCGATCTGCCGGGCTTTATCATCCGCCGGCTGCCGGTGCGCTACACCTACGACAACAATTATTTTAACGATCGCTACCAGGGCATTCCGGAGGAGGGCTACAACGCCATCATTGAGAAGCTGCTGGCGGGCTGCGAGGTGCGCACGGGCGTGGATTATCTGGAGCACCGCGGCGAGCTGGAGCCGCTGGCGGACCGCATCGTCTACACGGGCATGATCGACGCCTATTTTGATTTCTGTTACGGGAATCTGGAATACCGCAGCCTGCGCTTTGAGACGGAGACGCTCGATACGGAGAATTTCCAGGGCGTGGCGGTCGTGAATTATACGGATCGGGAGACGCCGTTTACGCGCATCATCGAGCACAAGCATTTTGAGTTCGGCACGCAGCCAAAGACGGTCATCACGCGGGAATATCCGGCGGAGTGGAAGCCGGGGATGGAACCGTACTATCCGGTCAACGATGAGAAGAACCAGGCCCTGCTCGCGCGCTATCAGGAGCTGGCCGCGCGGGAGAAGAAGGTCATTTTCGGCGGCCGCCTGGCGGAGTACCGCTACTACGACATGGATAAGGTCATCGCGTCGGCGCTTGCGCGGGTAAAAGAGGAATTCGGGGAATGAGCGCCCGCTACTATGAACCGGAGGTCCTGAAACGGCTGCAGGGAGAGATGCTGGAGATACTGGATGATTTTATCCGTGTCTGCGAGGATTATCATCTGGAGTATTTCGGGATTGCCGGGACCGGGATCGGGGCCATCCGCCACCACGGCTTTATTCCCTGGGACGACGACATCGATATCGCCATGCCGCGCCGGGATTTTGAGAAGCTGATCCGGGTTGTGGAAAAGAAGATGGGAGACCGCTATCTGATTCTCAACGCGAAGCGGTATCCGTCCTATCCGCTGATGACGACGCGGCTGGTAAAGAGAGGGACGGTGTTTGTGGAGGAGGTTATGCGGGAGGTGGACTGCCCCTTCGGCATCTTCCTCGATCTCTATGTGCTGGACAATGTGGCGGACCAGCCGCTCCTCTATCAGATCCAGTCCTGGAGCGCCTGGTTTTTCAGCAAGCTGATGATTTTAAGAGCGATCCCGCGGCCGACGCTTCAGCAGCGGGGATGGAAGGCCCGGGTCATCTGGGCGGTCTGCGGCCTGGCGCACCGCGCGCTTTTGCTGCCGCTTTTTCCGGCCGGGCGGCTGCGGGACTGGTGTGAATTCTGGTGCCGCCTCTGCGACAAGCAGAATACGAGGCGGATGGCGTTTCTGCCGGACACCAGCCCGTACTGGAACGTGGTGGACCGGACGAAATGCTATCCGTTAAAGAAGCTGGAGTTTGAGGGGCGGCGCATGAATTTTCCGGCCAATCTGGAGGAAATGCTGACGAAGATGTACGGCAATTATATGGAGCTTCCGCCGGAGGACCGGCGCAAGACGCATTATCCCTGGAGACTGGAATTTTCGGCTGAGGCCGCGGAGGAAGAAACGCAATGACGAAGTGGTTCGGGCGGCGGCTGATCGGGGGAGACGGGCGGATTGAACAGCGCAACATGAGCTGGAATATGCTGGGAAGTTTCCTCTATGCGCTGGCTTCCATGGTGCTGACCATCGCGGTCATCCAGATCGTGGGCGAGGACGAGGGCGGGATTTTCTCCTTCGCCTACTCGACCTTCGGCCAGCACATGTTTATGGTCGCGTATTTCGGGATGCGCCCGTTCCACATCACGGATACGGGACAGCGCTATTATTTCGGCGAATATCTGCGTCTGCGGATTCTGACCTGCCTGGGCGCCGTGTCCTTTGGCTTTTTTTATGTCCTGGCCAACGATTATTCCTTCGTGAAGGGCGCGACCATTTTTCTGATGGTCTGCTATAAGGTCATCGACGGCTTTGCCGACGTGTACGAGGCGGAGTTTCAGCGCGACGGGCGGCTTTACCTGACGGGAAAATCAAATACGTTCCGCACGCTTTTGTCGGTGGGC
This sequence comes from uncultured Lachnospiraceae bacterium, assembly GCA_944381615.1. Lineage (GTDB taxonomy): Bacteria > Bacillota > Clostridia > Lachnospirales > Lachnospiraceae > Otoolea. The sequence goes on from CALWLT010000034.1 coordinate 27,383, forward strand.
GTGTTCCTGGGATTCCTGACGGGAACGGGAAATCTGGTGCTCTCCAGCGCGGCGGCGGTGGCGGCGCAGGCGGCGGGCGTCCTTCTTTTCAACGTTTCCGTGATCGGGCTGCTCCCGCAGGTAATCTGGAAGAGACGGCGCGGGCGGATCGGGCGCCTTCTGCGGGAAAACCTGGTGCTGTTTTTATCGGTTATCCTGGATTTTTATGTGTTTTCGGCGGCCAAATATGCGATCGAGGCCAATATGGCCGACCGCTGGCAGGCTGTGTTCAGCGCCATTTTCATGCCGACCAGCGTGATCAACCTGGTAGCCGGATTTGTGATCCGCCCGTATATCACGAAGCTGTCCGGGCAGTGGGCGGATCGGGACGCGGCCTTTGCGGGCACGGTCGGCCGCCTGTCGGCCGTCATCGCCGCGCTCTCCGCGGCGGCGCTTCTGGGAGCGTGGTTTCTGGGGATCCCGGTGCTCTCGCTTCTGTACCCGAACATCGCCTACGCGCTGGCCTCCTGCCGGGTGCCGCTTCTTCTGATTATCCTGGGAGGGGCCTGCAACGCGTATGTGAACCTGTTTTACTATTCGCTGATTATCATGCAGGAGCAGAAGCGCATTTTCCTGGGATACGTGCTGGCGGCCCTGGTCGCCGCCGTCCTGTCTTCGCCCTGCGTGAGGGCGGGCGGCCTGCTGGGCGGGGCGTTTTCCTACCTGCTTCTGATGACGTTTCTGGCGGCCTGCTTTGGCCTGATGACGCTCTGGTTTTATAAGAAGGAGAAACGAGGATGATTAATTTTGCAGTGGGGCCGGTGCAGATGGCGGAGGAGATCCGGGCCGTCGGAGCGGAGGAAATCCCGTATTTTCGCACGCCGGAATTTTCCGCGCTGATGCGGGAAAATGAAGACTGGATGAAGGAGTGCATGGGCGCGGGGGCGGACGCGCGCGCGCTGTTTCTGACCGGATCGGGGACGGCGGCCATGGAGGCGGCGGTAATCAACCTGTTTGACGCCGGGCGCGACCGCCTTTTGATCGTCAACGGGGGAAGCTTCGGGGCGCGCTTCGCAAAGATCTGCGGGATCCATCACATTCCGTATGAAGAGATCCGCCTGGAACCCGGGCGCGCGCTCTCCGACGGGGATCTGGCCCTTTGGGACGGCCGCTGCCGGGAGGCCGGGCTGACCGGCTTCCTGATCAACGCCTGCGAGACGTCCACCGGCGTCGCCTACGATATGGAGATGGTGGGCGCGTTCTGCCGCAGGAACGGCCTCGTGCTGGCGGTGGACGCGGTCAGCTCGTTTCTGGCCGACGAGATGCGGATGGAGGAGTGGGACGTGGCGCTGGCGCTGACGGGTTCGCAGAAGGCGCTGGCCCTGCCGCCGGGGCTGTCGATCCTCGTGCTGCGAAAGGCTGCGATCCGCCGGGTTGAGGAAAGCCGGGCCGAGAGCCTGTATTTTGACTTAAAGGAGTATTTAAAGGACGGGGAGCGCGGCCAGACGCCGTTTACGCCGGCGGTCGGCGTCCTTTTGCAGCTGCACGAACGGCTGGCGGGCATCCGCCGGAGGGGAATTCCGGCAGAGCGGGCGCGGATCCGGGCGCAGGCGGAGGATTTCCGCGAAAAGCTTGGCGATCTCCCGTTTCGGATCGCGTCGGAATCGCTCTCGTCTGCGCTGACGCCTCTGACGCCCGTGGGGACGGACCGGGAGGGAAAGCCGGTGCCGGCGCGGCGGATTTTTGAGATCCTGAAGGACGAGTACGGGATTTATATCTGCCCCAACGGCGGGGAGCTGGCGGACCGGCTGTTTAGGGTCGGCCATATCGGCAACCTGACGCCGGCGGATAATGACTGTCTGATTGCGGCATGGAGAGACATGCAGAAAAGGGGGCTTCTGTGAAAGCGCTGATACTGGCGGCGGGGCGCGGGACGCGCATTTCCCGCTATCTGTCGGGAAAACCGAAATGCACGGTGGACATCGGCGGCGGGACGTGCCTGATCCGCTATACCGCAGAGCTTCTGCGCTCGCGGGGCGTAGAAACGATCGGCCTGGTGCTGGGCTATCAGGCGGGGGCCGTGCGGGAGGCGCTTGCGGGCCTTCCGGCGGCGTTCTATACGAATCCATTTTACGATGTGACGAACAGCATTGCCTCCGCGTGGTTTGCGAGGGAATTTCTGTGCGGGGACGATCTGCTGATCATGAACGGCGACGTTTATCTGGAGGGAAGGCTTCTGGATCGGATCCTGGCGGTGCAGAAAAGCCCGGTCATGTTTGCCGACGGCAGCCGCCGGGAGACGGCCGATTATAAATTTTATTATGAAAACGGGCTGCTCAGGAAATACGGCAAGGAGCTTAAAGGGAATGACATCAGCGGCGAGTACATCGGCATCGGCCGTTTCTCCCGGGAATTTCTGCCGGATTTTACGGCCCGCATGGAGGAAATGATCGGACGGCAGGAACATTCTGTCTGGTGGGAGAACGTGGTATACGGCATGACAGAGGAACGGCCGGTCTACGTGGAGGACGTGGCGGGCCATTTCTGGGCGGAGGTCGATTACATTGAGGACTATGAGCGCATTCTGGAACACCGGGGCGTGGAAAAAATTCTGCGGGAATAGAGGGACGGATGCAGAAAAACAGAACAAGTCAAAGCCTGCGCGAAGGGAACTTTGTCTGGCGGCGGCGCTGATCCTGGCGGCCGGCCTGATTCTGGAGCTGCTCTGCTGCATTCCCGCGCTGCGCGCCGCGCGCGCGGAGAACGGGGGCGTGCAGCATATCGCGCTTTCGGATGTGGCGGCGGACGGGTTTGAGCTGCGGGACGGAAAGCTGGTCCTGACCGGGGAGAGCGGTTATCTGCATATCCCGCTGGACGGCAGCTATGTGGGGAAATTTGCCTATTCCTATGAATATGACGGGCTCTTGAACGCGCAGGTCAGCGTCGGCGTGCAAAACGCCTACGGCGAGGTGCGGGAGCGGGACGCGCAGAACCGGACGGACCGCAACAGCCGGCTCCTGGATGCGTCGTTCGTCCCGGTCGGGGAGAAAGCCGACTATGCGGCTATTTATGTGAGCCGCGAAACGCTGCGGGAGGCGGGCCTTTCCTATCTGGATTTTGACGCCATGGAGCTGGCGTTTACCGGCTTCTGGACGGAGCCGTCGGCGGGGCTTAACGGGAACCGCCTGTGCTTTTTCTGGTGCGCGGGAATTTTGCTGGCCGGCCTGTTTCTGTTTCGCGATGTCTTTGCCGGGCGGATCGAGGTCGGCTTTCTGATCCTCTCTCTGACGGCGGGGACGCTTCTCTCCCTTTCGCTGCCGGCCAATAAGGTCAGCTGGGACGAGGAGCACCATTTTGCGCAGGCCTTCTGGATGGCCAATTACCGGGAGCCCGTCTCCGTCTCGCCGGCCATCCTGCAGGAGTTTTCGGCCGGCATCGATACCTGGCCCTATAATCAGCCGGGAAGCCGCGAGGAACAGGCGGCGCTCGATTCCTATCTGGACGCGCAGGGGGACTACCGGAACGGGGGAAATCTCTGGAGCACGGATCTGAACAAGGCGACGATGACGGGCTACGCGGGGACGGCGCTGGCCCTGAAGGCGGGGATGCTCCTGAATCTGCCGTTTTCGCTGCTCTTTCGCCTGGGACGGCTGGGAAATCTCCTGGTTTACAGCATCGTGATGTTTTTTGCCATCCGCAGGACGCCGGTAGGAAAGGCGGCCATGACGTTTCTCGCGCTGGCGCCGGAGCCGATGATGCTGGCCGGGGTCTATTCCTATGATCCCGCGGTAACGGCGTTCTGTTATCTGTCCTTTGCCTGGATCCTGTGGGAGATCCTGGAGGACGGCCATACGATTAGCTGGAAAGAGTACGCGCTGATTCTCGCGGCCTTTCTCTGGGGCTGCAGCATCAAGGCGGTCTATGCGCCGCTCATTCTTCTGGGCCTTCTGATCCCGAAGGAGCGGTTTCGCAGCGAGCGCGAGTGGATGCTGATGAAGGGCGGTTTCGTGCTGACGGCCCTCGTCATGCTGGCCGCCATGGCGCTGCCGGTCCTTCTTGCGCCGCGCGAGATCGGGGACGTGCGGGGAGAGAATACGAGCGAAAAGGGGCAGATGGCCTATATCCTGGGACAGCCTCTTGCCTATGCCCGGGTTCTGGCGCAGAATCTGTTTCGCACGCTCCCGTCGTACGTCCTGGGAGAAAACTCCCTGGGTCTTCTGGGCCATCAGGGGACGGTTTCTTTCCCCTGGCTGTTCTATGCGGGATCCGCGGCCGTGATCCTGACCGGGGGCGGCGCAGAGGAAAAGTGGCTCTCCCGGACGGCGCGCGTGTGGATGGTTCTGCTGTGCGCGGCGGCGGCCGTGCTGGTGTGGACTTCGATGTACATTGCCTTTACGACGCCGGGAAATACGTATATCGACGGCGTCCAGGGGCGCTACTATATCCCCTTCCTCTTCCTTTTGTGGCTGGCGGTAAGCCCGCCGGGAAAGGCGGCGGATTCCAGCCGGTGCGATTACCATGCGGCCGTGCTGGCGCTCTCGGGCGGGATGCTGCTGGCGGCCTGCTATCTGGGCGTGATAGAGCCGTTCTGCCTGTAACGGAAGAGCGCCGGCCCTGCGCGGGAAGCGGAACTTTGCGGGAAGCGGAACTTTGCGGGGAGCAGAACTTTGCGCGGAAGACGAGATATCGGGAACTTTGTGCGGAAGATGGGATATCGGGAACTTTGTGCGGAAGCTGGGATATCGGGAACTTTGTGCGGGAAGCGGGATATCGGGAAAGAAGAATGGAAAAAGAAGGGAGCGTGCGCGGATGAACGGAACAGACGGAAGAATACAGGAGGGAAGGACGCCCGGCGCGGCCCCAAAAGAGCCGGCGCCGGTCCATACGTTTGCTGTCTGCGCGTACGGGGACTCCCCGTATCTGGAGGAGTGTCTGGCCTCTCTGAAGCGGCAGAGCGTCCCGTCGGAGATCATCTGCTGTACTTCGACGCCCAGCCCCTATATCCGGGAGCTGACCGGGCGTTTCCGGATTCCGCTTTACGTGCGGGATAAGGCGGAGGTTTCGGGAAAGAAGGAAAATAATATCCGTGAGGACTGGCTGTTTGCCTGGCGGCAGGCGTCGGGCCGCCTGGTAACCATCGCCCATCAGGACGATATTTACCGGCGGGATTACGCGAAGGAGCTGCTGCGAGCCTGGGAAGCGCATCCGGATCTGCTGGTGTTTGTGAGCGATTATCTGACGCTTAAGATGACGGAGCAGGGGGCGCGGCCGGAGCCGTTTTCGCCGGTCTGGCTGGTCAAGAAGCTTCTGCGGCTGCCGCTTCGCCTGACGCCCCTTACGGGATTCCGGGCGGTCAAGCGAAGCAGCGTACTCTTCGGCAACGCGCTCTGCTGCCCGGCCTGCACCTATAATAAGGAGCGGATCGGGGACGAAATGTTTTCGTCGGATTATGAATTTGCGCTGGACTGGGACAACCTCTATGAGCTGGCCGGCCGGCCGGGACGGTTTGTGTGCGTGGAGAAGCCGCTTCTGGCTTACCGCGTTCATGCGGGGGCGGAGACGAGCGTCTGCATCCGGGATCAGCGGCGGGCGCGGGAGGAGCTTTCCATGTTTCAGAAGATGTGGCCCGGCTGGGCGGCGCGGCTTCTGATGCATTTTTACAGAAACGCGTACAAGGAATATCAGACAGAGGAAGAGGCGGATGCAGAAGGCCGCCTGGAAAACGGATAAAAAGGAGCGGCAGCGATGCGGACAATCGATGTGATCATTCCCACGCTGCGCCCGGGGGAGAGCTTTGAAAAGCTGCTGAAACGGCTGCTTTTGCAGCGCGTCCCGGTGCGCCGCGTGCTGGTTGCCAATACGGAGGAGAGCGGCTGGGATGCGGCGCGTTTTGCGCCGCTGTTTGAGGAGGCCGGGACAGAGCTTTCGGTCTGGCATTTAAGCCGGGCGGAGTTTGACCACGGGCGGACGCGCCATGAGGCGATTCTTCGCTCGGATGCGGATATGGTGGTCTGCATGACGCAGGACTGCATTCCCTACGATCGGGATCTGATCGGGAACCTGGAGGCGGCGCTTTACGCGGCGCCGGATATCGCGGCGGCCTATGCCAGACAGCTTCCGGCGGCGGACTGCAACGCGCTGGAGCGGCTGACCCGGCAGTTTAATTATCCGCCTGCCGGGCGGGTCAAGGGGAAGGCGGATCTGGACGAACTGGGGATCAAGACCTTTTTCTGCTCGAACGTCTGCGCGGCGTATAAGCGGGAGATCTATCTGGAGCTGGGCGGGTTTATCCGCCGCACGATTTTTAACGAGGACATGATTTTTGCCGCGCGCGCCGTGGAGGCGGGATACCGGATTGCCTACGCGGCAAACGCGCAGGTCATTCATTCCCACAATTACACGCCGGTGCAGCAGATCCGGCGCAATTTTGACCTGGCGGTGTCCCAGGCGGATCATCCGGAAATCTTTCAGGCCGTCTCCTCCGAGGGGGAGGGGCTGCGCCTGGTAAAAGAGACGGCGGCGCGGCTGTGGAGATCCGGCCGGGCGGCGCAGATCCCGCGGCTGATTGTGCAGAGCGGGTGCAAGTATGCGGGGTATGTTCTGGGGAAACATTATAAGAGGCTGCCGCGGCCGCTCGTGCTGGCGCTTACCATGAACCGCGCGTACTGGGAAGAAGACGGCGCGAAGCGGGAAGACGGGATGCGGGACAAAGAAAAGAGCGCTGCGGCGCAGGCGGACGGAGGAAGAGATGGCTGAGGTACTGGTAGTGATACCGGCTTATAACGAGGAGGGGAATATCCGGCGGGTGGTTACGCATCTGCGGGATCAGTTTCCGCAATACGATTATGTGGTCGTCAACGACGGATCGCGCGATCACACGGCGCAGATCTGCCGGGAAAACGGGTTTAACCTGCTGGATCTGCCGGTCAACCTGGGCCTTTCGGGCGGCTTCCAGGCGGGGCTTAAATACGCGGCGCGTCACGGCTACCGCTACGCGGTGCAGCTGGACGGGGACGGGCAGCACCGCCCGGAGTATATCGCCGCGATGCGGGAGCGGATGGACGAGGGATACGACATCGTGATCGGATCCCGCTTTGTGGGGAAGAAAAAGCCGTTTACCATGCGGATGCTGGGGAGCAACCTGATTGAGCTGGCGATCCGCCTGACGACGGGGACGGACATCAAGGATCCGACCTCGGGCATGCGGATGTTCAGCCGCCGGCTGATCGAGGAGTTTGCGGGCGGCCTCAATTACGGGCCGGAGCCGGACACGGTCTCCTATCTGATCCGGCAGGGGGCCCGCGTCTCGGAGGTCCCGGTCATCATGGATGAGCGGACGCAGGGCGTCAGCTATCTGACGCCGGTCAACGCCGTTCACTATATGGTTAAAATGCTGCTGTCGATCCTGCTGATTCAGAATTTCAGAAAGAGAGGATAACGGATATGACGCCAACGCTGCGGGTTGTTTTGATTGTCGTCTCGATCCTGACGACGTTTCTTCTGATGCGCCGGATCCGTCAGTCCCGGCTGCAGATCGAAGATTCCATGTTCTGGATCGGGTTTTCCGCGATCCTGATTCTGTTCAGCGTATTTCCGGGCGCGGCGGATTTTCTGGCCGGCCTGGCCGGAACCTACACGACGGCCAATTTCATCTATCTGGCCGTGATTTTCCTGCTGATTCTGAAGCTGTTTTCCATGTCGATCAAGATGTCGCAGCTGGAGACGCGCCTGAAGGAGCTGGTGCAGGAGATGGCGCTGGCGGAACACGCACGGCGGGCGGAAGCGGAAGAAGGAAGCGGCCCGGCGCGGGTAAAAGAGGCAGAAGGAAGCGGCCCGGCCGCGCGGGAAGGGACGGAGGAAGCGGCCGGCCGGTAACGGCGCGGCGGCGGATTTTATCGGATTTGACTATTGTCAGGAACCGGGCGCGATGCTATAGTAGTGCATAGCCGGCGCGGCCGGCAGAGAAAGGAAGCGTACAGAATGGGAAAGATAAAGGTAACGCCCTGCGGGATGAAGGGGCTTTATGTGATTGAGCCGACGGTATTTCACGATGAGCGCGGCTATTTTATGGAGACGTATAATCAGAATGATTTCCGGGAAGCCGGCCTTACGATGACGTTTGTGCAGGATAATCAGTCGATGTCCGTAAAGGGCGTGCTGCGCGGCCTGCATTATCAGAAGCAGTATCCGCAGGGCAAGCTGGTGCGCGCGGTGCGCGGGACGGTGTTCGACGTGGCGGTGGATCTGCGCGAGGGTTCGGAGACCTTCGGCAAATGGTTTGGCGTGGAGCTCTCGGCGGAAAATAAAAAACAGTTCTATATTCCGGAGGGATTTGCCCACGGCTTTCTGGTGCTCTCCGACGAGGCGGAGTTCGCCTATAAATGTACGGATTTTTATCATCCCGGCGACGAGGGCGGCCTGGCCTGGAACGATCCGCAGATCGGCGTGGACTGGCCCATCGGGAAGGATATGAAGCTGATCATTTCGGAAAAGGATCAGAAATGGGGCGGCCTGGCGGAGACCTTCCGTTTTTCCCTGAAATAAGCGCCGGAGGTTTGTGACATGCGAACGCTGCTCGGACTGTGCAGAGAGATTGTGCAAAAGAGAAAACTGATCGCGGAGCTGGCAAAGGCGGATTTTCGGAAACGCTTTGTGGGCTCCTATTTTGGCGTGGTCTGGATGTTTATCCAGCCGATGGTAACGATTGCCATCTACGCTTTTATTTTCGGCGAGCACGGAATGAAAAACGCGCCGCCGGTGCCGGGGGCCAGCTATGTGGTGTGGATGGCGCCGGGCATCATTCCCTGGTTTTTCTTCAGCGAGGTGCTGAATACGGGGACCAACTGCCTGCAGGAATACCATTACCTCGTCAAGAAGGTCGTGTTTGAGGTGGAGCTTCTGCCGGTTATCAAGCTGATCTCCTGTTTCCTGGTTCACGCCTGCTTTATCGTGATCCTGTTCGGGCTCTATCTGCTCAGCGGGCGCGCGCCGATGATAACCTGGATTCAGATTCTCTATTATTCGTTTGCGGTCTCCATGCTGGGGCTGGCGCTGACCTATTTTACGGGCGCGGTGCAGGTGTTTTTCAAGGATATGGCGCAGATCGTGGGGATCTGCCTGCAGTTCGGGATGTGGCTGACGCCCATCATGTACGACGAGGCGATCTTTACCAGCCGCGCGCCCTGGCTGGAGCTTGTCTTTAAGCTGAATCCATTTTACTACATTGCGGCGGGATACCGGGACAGCATGATGACGGGGAACTGGTTTTTCGAGCGGCCGACGATGACGGTATATTTCTGGGCGGTAACCCTGATCCTGATGCTGGTCGGGCTTTCGGTTTTCCGCAGGCTGCGCCCGCATTTTTCTGACGTGCTGTAAGCGGAATTTTTGGACGGGAGACAGAGATGGTTTTTAGTTCGATTGTATTTTTGTGGGTGCTTCTGCCCGTGATTCTGATTACGTACTATATCAGCCCGGTCCGGATACGCAACGGGCTTCTGACGGTGTTCAGCCTCTTTTTCTATGCCTGGGGCGAGCCGCGCCTGATTGTGCTGATGATCGTCTCCGTGCTGATCAACTACACGTTCGGCCTGCTGATCGAACGGTACGGAAAAAAGAAGGGGCTTCTGGCGCTCTGCGTGGCAATCAACCTGCTGCTTCTGGGCTATTTCAAATACTTTAATTTTGTGGTCGATACGCTGAACGCGATCCTGGCGCCCGCGGGCGTCTCGATCGCCGCCGGTAAGGTGGCGCTGCCGATCGGCATCTCCTTTTATACCTTCCAGGCGCTTTCTTACGTGGTCGACGTGTACCGGGGCGAAAACAAAGCGCAGCACAACCTGGTCAATATGATGCTTTACATTTCGTTCTTCCCGCAGCTGATCGCGGGCCCGATCGTCAAATATCACGACATCGAGGAACAGATGGAGCACCGCACGGTCACGGCGGAGAGCTTTTCCTACGGGATCAAGCGTTTTATCTTCGGCCTCGGGAAAAAGGTAATTCTCGCCAATTCGTTTGCCGAGGTCGTGGACGCGGTCTACGCCTACTCCCCGTCCGACGTGAGCCAGCCGCTTCTGTGGCTGACGGCGGTCTTTTACATGATGCAGATCTATTTTGATTTTTCCGGATATTCCGACATGGCGATCGGCCTGGGGAAAATGTTCGGCTTTACGTTTAACGAGAACTTTACCCTGCCCTATGTCTCCACCTCCATCCGCGAGTTCTGGCGGCGGTGGCATATTTCCCTTTCCAGCTGGTTCCGGGAATACGTGTACATCCCGCTGGGCGGCAACCGCAGGGGGAATGCGCGCACGTACGTCAATCTCTGGATCGTATTTCTCTTAACCGGGATCTGGCACGGGGCGGGCTGGACGTTTATTATCTGGGGGATTTACCACGGCCTTTTCAACGTGCTGGAGCGCGCGTTTCTGGGAAAATGGCTGGAGAAAAAGAGCCTGCGGCCGCTCGCGCACGTTTACGCGGTGTTTGTCGTCCTCATCGGCTGGATTTTTTTCCGGGCGGAGACCATCGGGCAGGCCGGAGAATTTATTTATAACCTGTTCGTGCCGCACGAGGCGGTTATCCTGCCGGAGCGCTACATGAACCGGAAAATGTGGATTCTGCTGGCGGCTGCGATCGCCGGCTGCGGGCCGCTTCAGTGGCTTCTGGAGCGTTTCGGGAAAACGCGCCTGGCGGCCGACGGGAAGATCGGCGCGGCGGCCTGGGCCGGCTATATGGCGGTGCTCTGGTTTTCCATCCTCCTCCTGATCAACAACACCTACAACCCGTTTATTTATTTCCGGTTCTGAGAGGGGAGGAGAGCATGAAAAAAGCATGGTTTATCGCGTCGTTCGTCCTGAGCCTTACGGCGCCGACGCTTCTCTACCCGCTTGTAAAGGATCATCTGGATCAGACGAATTATGAAAACCGGACGCTGGCGTCCTTTCCGGAGCTTTCCCTGGCCAATCTGGAACAGATTCCGGTGCAGTTTGAGGCGTTTTATAATGATCATGTGCCGTTTAAGAACCTGTTCGTGCGGGCCAAGACGAAGATCGATCTGGAGCTTCTGGGCGAGAGCTCGGTCTCGACGGTTACCGTGGGAAAGGATAACTGGCTTTTCTATACGGTGGAGGAAAAGGGCGAGGACGCGCTGGCGGATTATCAGAGAACCAATCTCTATACGGATGACGAGATCGCCGCGATCGGCGGCCAGATCCGTGATGCGAAGGAGTGGCTTGACGCGCGGGGCATCCGCTTCTTCGTCTTTGAAGCGCCGAATAAGGAGACGATCTACGGGGAATATATGCCGGATAAGATCAGAACCTACGGCGAGCAGTCGCGTCTGGATCAGGCGATCCCGCAGCTGCGGGAGATGGGGCTTCCCATCCAGGATCTGAAGCCGGCGCTGCTGGAGGCAAAGGAGAACTGGCAGATTTATTATAAGTATGACACGCACTGGAACCAGCTGGGCTCGTTTGTGGGCAGCCAGGAGATCGCGCAGGCGCTGACGGGAACCAGCATTCCGCTCTCGGATCTGACCGTCGCGGAATCGGGGACCTGCTCCGGCGACATGGCGCGGATGCTGAATCTGGCCGGCGAATACAGCGACGACGTCGAGTACGTGATTGCGGATTACCTGCCGGAGATTCAGTTTGAGCGGACCGAGGAGAACGATCAGGGGACCTTCGCCGTTTTTGAGTCCAATGCGCCGAATGACCGGACGCTTTTACTGGTCGGCGATTCTTTCAGCCAGGGGCTGAAATATTATCTGCCCAAGCTCTATCAGACCTCGGTGTTTGCGACGTTTGACACGTACGAGAGCTGGATGCTGGACCGGTATCAGCCGGATGATTTCGTGTATCTCACGGTGGAGCGAAACCAGGATAAATTCGAGCGCATCGGCGAGATTGTAAAGGGCGGGACGGCCGCCGCAAAGGCGGGGGAGACAGAGGAAGAAGGATGACGCCGCGAAAAGACGGCCGGAAGGAAAAGAGCGGGCGGCGGCGCAGGCCAGGCCGGACAGGCAAAAAGGAGAGTCGGGATGGAGTACAGAAGATTTGGGAACACGATCGTCGCCCGGATGGATCGGGGCGAGGAAATCGTCGCGCAGGTAAAGGAGATCGCGCTGGCGGAGCAGATTAAACTGGCTTCGGTGCAGGCGCTGGGGGCGATCGACCGCTTTCAGGCGGGGGTGTTTAAGACAAAGGAAAAGGTATATCTTTCCAACGAGTTCGAGGGAAGCTTTGAGATTGTCTCGCTGACCGGTACGATCAATACGATGAACGGAGAATTTTACAGCCATCTTCACATGAGCGCGGGCAACGAAAAGGGCGAGGTGTTCGGCGGGCATCTGAACGAAGCCCGGGTCAGCGCGACCTGCGAAATGATTATCACGCTGATTGACGGAACGGTGGACCGGGCCTACAGCGAGGAGATCGGCCTGAATCTGTTCCGGTTCTGAGAGGGCGGCCGGCCGCAGAAGAATTTTACATAAATCCCAGCTGATCCTGTGCGCAGATTTTACAGAAGGACGGTAAAATGAAAGGCAGGATAAGAAAAAACGGCGGGGAGGATGTATGCTGAAACAGATTGTGACGCTGGAGACGATCTCAGGAGAGGAGAGGCTGTATCATTATACAAAATGCGGCGGCGTGCAGGGAATCCTGGCGGGGCGTTCCTTCCGGGCGACCCGCAGCGATTTTCTGAATGACACGAATGAAATGCAGTATATTCTTTCGGTCGTCCGCCCGGTAATCCGCGAGGCAAAGCAGGAGGAGTGGCAGCGGCTTCTGCTGGAGCAGGCAGTGGATACGGCGCGGGAGATCCGGAAGCGTGCGTATTATATTACCGCATTTTCCACGGAAGCGGACAGTATTACCCTGTGGGCGGAATTCGGCGATCAGACCGGATACAACATCGGCTTTGACAGCCGCAGGCTGCTGGAACGGATTGAAAAAGAGCGGGCGATTTCCTATCACGGCTTCGTCGTCTATTCGGCCAAACGGCAGTTTGAGCTTCTGTGGGAACTTCTGTACTGCCGGATTCCCGCTGCGCTGGGACTTTCGTTCGAGGAAATCATGGAGCGCGGAGCGGAGGATCGCGGCGATATCCTGTTTCAGAAGCTGTGCCGGAATCTGAAAAAGGCGCTGGAGGTGTACGCCCTGTTTTTTAAGCAGGAGGAATTTGCGGCAGAGTGCGAATACCGGCTGGTATTCAGCGAGAAAGAAGACAGAGAGGTATTCTTCCGGGAAAAGGACGGGTTTCTGCTTCCCTATATCTGGGTCAACACGGCGGGCGGCAAGACGAAATTTCCGATCCGCAGTATCACGGTCGCGCCCAAGAATCACGTCGATTTGGCACGGGAGGGAATGAAACTCTATGTGGAAAAGATGGGCTATGAGGTAGAGGTGGGGCTTTCCCGGATCAAGCTGCGCTATTAGAGGGCCGTGTGAAAAAAAACATGCCGCGCGGGCGCGCGGCCGCAAAAAAGGCCGGGGCGTCAGAGCGTCCCGGCACGGTCGATGATATTCTGCTTGAAATTGATGACGTCGTGTTCGTACTCCTGATCCATCAGGCTGGAGGTAATCATAAAATCCGCCGTCGCCCGGTTGTTGGCGATGGGGATGTCGTAGACCTGGGCAATGCGCAGCAGCGCCTTGACGTCCGGATCGTGGGGCTGCGCCGTCAGCGGGTCGGAGAAGAAGATGATGAAATCGACCTGTCCCTCGACGACCTTGGCGCCGATCTGCTGGTCGCCGCCCAGCGGGCCGCTGTTGTAGCCCTTGACCGGAAGTCCCGTCTGCTCGGTAATCATGCGGGCCGTCGTGCCCGTGCCGCAGAGAAAATGTTTCTTTAAGATTTCTTTATTTGTCTCGCACCAGTCGATGAGTTCCCGTTTCTTATTGTCGTGTGCAATCAGGGCAATGTTTTTCTGTTTTCCAATCGTCAGCGTTAAAAAATCCATGTTTCTCACGCTCCTTTCTCCTGGATTTTTGCATATACGGGGACGAATGTCAAGAAAATCCGGAAAATTCACAATCATTTCACAGACATTTTACCGGCTTCTGACACGGCTTCGGGAGGCGCGGCCTGTCTCCCGGATCGGGAACGGGCGGCGCGCCTGCGTTAAAAAAGAGTGTTAAAAAGACGGCATCTGTGCTATACTAGGGGCATTCCACCCGGCGGGCGGAACTGGTTTAAAAACGGAGGATATGATGGCGGCGGAGAATGCGATTGAGATCGAGAATGTCACAAAGATATATAAGCTGTACGAGAAACCGATCGACCGGCTGAAGGAGTCTTTAAGCGTCCGGCATAAGAGCTATCACCGGGATTTCTATGCGCTCAACCGGCTTTCCTTTACGGTTAAGAAGGGGGAGACGGTAGGCATCATCGGCACGAACGGCTCGGGGAAATCGACGATCCTAAAGATTATCACGGGCGTGCTGACGCCGACGGAGGGAAGCGTCCGGGTAGAAGGAAAGATTTCCGCCCTCTTGGAGCTGGGGGCCGGGTTTAACAGCGATTATACCGGCATTGAGAACGTCTACATGAACGGGACGATGATGGGGTATTCCCGGAAGGAGATGGACGCGAAGCTGCCGGAGATCCTGGATTTCGCCGAGATCGGCGATTTCGTCTATCAGCCGGTCAAGACGTATTCCAGCGGTATGTTTGTGCGGCTGGCCTTTGCGCTGGCCATCAATGTGGAGCCGGAGATCCTGGTGGTGGACGAGGCGCTGTCGGTCGGGGACGTGTTCTTCCAGGCCAAATGCTACCGCCGGATGGAGGAGATCCGCAAGAGCGGGACGACGATCGTGATGGTCACGCACGATATGGGAAGTATCATCAAGTACTGCGACAAGGTCATTCTGCTCAATAAGGGCGAATTTATCGCGCAGGGATCGGCGGGAAAGATGGTCGATCTCTACAAGAAGATCCTGGCCGGGCAGATGGATTCCCTGCGGGCGGAGTTGGCGGTCATGAACGATTTTTCCGGCGAGAAAACGGTGGTGGCGGAGCGCCGTAGCGCAGGGGAAGAAAGCGGCCCGGGAGAGGCTGTGGCCGGTTCGGGGGCCGGGAGCGAAACGAACGCGGTTTTGGCCGGTAAAAAGGACGGCTCCGGGGCGGATCCGGACGGCAAAGCGCCTTTGCCGGGCCTGATGCGGGACCGGATGACGATCAACGCCAACCGGGAGGAGTACGGCGACGGCCGGGCGGAGATCTATGATCTGGGCCTTCTGGATGAGCGCGGCAACGTGACGAATCTGCTGTTGAAGGGCGAGATGTTTACCATCCGCGAGCGGATCCGGTTCCATGCGCCGATCGAGGCGCCGATCTTTACCTACACCATCAAGGACAAAAAGGGAACGGATCTGACGGGCACCAATACGATGTTTGAGGGGACGGATATCCGGCCGGTCCGGGAGGGCGACTGCTACGACGTTTCCTTTACGCAGAAGATGACGCTGCAGGGCGGCGAGTACCTGCTTTCCATGAGCTGCACCGGCTTCGAGCACGGGGAGCACGTGGTCTATCACCGCCTTTACGATGTGGCGAATCTGACGGTCATATCCAATAAAAATACGGTGGGCGTTTACGATATGGAGCCGGAGGTCACGGCGGTCTTTCAACCGGCCGGCGAAAGCGGGCAGGCGGCAGGGAAAGAGGGCCGGACGGCCGGCGGACAAAAAAAGGCGGGACGCCCGCAGGCAGAGAATCGATGAGGACGGGTTTATGGAGAGGCTGGATATGGAGAAGCTGGATATGGAGAAGCTGAATCAGAATCTGATCGGATTGTTTGATAAATACGGAACGGATTTCCAGCGGGCGCTGCGGGAGAACAAGCGCCTGGAATACCTGCAGGCGCTGGCGGTGCTGCGGGAAAACCTTCTGGAGTGGTATGCGTTTCGCCCGCAGGGGCGGCTTCTGCAGGTCGGGGCGGACAGCGGGGCGCTGACGGAGCTGTTTGTGCGGCGGCTCGCTTCGGTTACGGTCCTGGATGAATCGGAGGAGAATCTGGAGGTAGTAAGGCGGCGTTTTCAGGGAAGGGAAGGGCTTTCTTTAGCGCCCGCCTGCGTCCGGGCGGATCTGGTCTCCTTTGCGGAGCACGCCGGGGAGGAGGGCCGTTCGTTTGATTATGTGACGATAGCCGGTACGTTTTCGGAACAGTACCCGAAGGCGGATCAGATCGCGGCGGCCCGCTCGCTGCTCGCGCCGGGCGGCGTGCTGATCGTGGCGGCCTGCAATCCGTTCGGGGCCAAATACCTGGCGGGCGCGCCGCGCGACGCGGTCTGCGCCTCCCGCCGGGAGTTACAAAAGCTGCTTCCCGGCGGGCGGTTTTATTATCCGATGCCGGATTACCGCCTGGCTTCGGAGCTTTATTCGGATGCGTATCTGCCACAGAAGGGAGATCTCTGCGGGGCGCTGGCCGTTTACGATTATCCGGCGTATCTTCTGATGGATGTGGGCGGGCTGTACGACGCGGCCTGCGAAGACGGCCGTTTCGATCAGTTTGCCAATTCCTTCCTGGTTTTTGAAAAGCAGGGGACGGACGGGGAGACAGCGGATGCGGCTTCGCCCGTCGTCTATGTCAAATACAACCGCACGCGGCAGGATCGGTTTCAGATCAAGACAGAGATCTGCCGGGAGGACGGCGGCCGCCTGTCGGTAAGGAAAACGGCGCTCTGCCCCAAGGGGCGCGATCACATCCGCTCTTTTGCGGAAAAATACCGGCTGTTAAGCCGGCAGAGCGCGGGCGTTCGTCTGGCGGAGCCGGCCATCTCAGAGGACGGGATGTGCGCAGAATTTCCGTATCTGGAGGGGAGAACGCTGGCGCAGCTTCTGAGCGAAAAACTGCGCGGCCCCGTGAAGGCGGGGGACGAGGCGGCAGAAGCCATCCGCCGCGCCCTGAATCTGGTCTGCGGCGGGCGCAGCGAGGATCGGGCGCCGTTTTGCCTGACGCCGGATTTCATGGAGGTGTTCCAGTCGCTGGAGGAGCTGCCGGAGGAGGAGACGTTAAAGGAGCTTCTGGCGGATCAGTCCTTTACGGCGACCAACATCGACGCGCTGTTTGAAAATATGCTGGTGCTGGATGAACAGGCGCTTTCGCTCTGCGCGATCGATTACGAGTGGGTGTTCCTGTTCCCGATTCCCTGCGGTTTTCTGCGCTGGCGGGTTCTGAATTATTTCTACAGCCGCAGCCAGAGCCTTCTGGGCGGGCAGACGAAGCGGGAATTTCTGGCCGCCTTCGCGCAGGAGATCCCGCAGCGGGACGAGATCCTGGATCTGTATGAGAAGATGGAGCGGGGCTTCCAGGAGTACGTGCACGGAGAAAATCAGCGGACGTACCAGGAAGATTACATGATAAAAACCAAAACGCTGCGGGAGCTGGCGCAGGTGGACGGGGAGCTTTCACGGGCCAGGGAGCGGGCAGAGCAGCTGAAGGCGGAGAACCGCCAGAAGGACGCGGCGCTCCGGAAGCTTCAGGAGGTGCATCGCCTGACGAACAACCATGTGGCCAATCTGGAGGTCATGATCGGGGATCTGCGCCATGAGATCGGCGAGATGGGGAAGACGCTTGCCTACTTAAACCGCCACGAGGCGCTGGCGTTCAAGGTCAGAAGAAAGCTGGGACAGGCATTTAACTGCCGCTATCCGAAGGGGACCGCGGCGCGAAAGAAGATGAGCTATGCCAAGAACGCGGTGTTCCATCCCTTTGCCTCGGCCCGCCTCTTTACGACAGAGGAGGGGAAAAACCGCATCCGCGGCGATTTTGAGATCGGGGAGGAGTACCTGCTGCACGGAAAGCTCGCGTTTGCGCGGGAGGAACAGCCGCTGGTCTCCATCGTGATCCCGGTGTACAACCAGATCCGCTATACGTATCTCTGCCTGCAGTCCATTCTGGAGCACACGAAGGACGTGCGCTACGAGATCATCATCGCCGACGACGTTTCCACCGACGCGACGGAGCACCTGGCGGAATTTGCGGAAAATCTCGTGATCTGCCGCAATGAGGTAAATCAGGGCTTTCTGAAAAACTGCAACCGCGCGGCGCGGCTGGCCCGCGGCCGTTACCTGATGTTTTTAAACAACGACACGCAGGTCACGGAGGGCTGGCTTTCTTCTCTGGTAGAACTGATCGAATCGGATGAGACGATCGGCATGGTGGGTTCCAAGCTTGTCTACCCGGACGGGCGTCTGCAGGAGGCGGGCGGCATCATCTGGAGCGACGGCTCCGGCTGGAATTACGGCCGTCTCGACGACCCGGAGAAGGCCGAGTACAACTATGTAAAAGAGGTGGATTACATTTCCGGTGCGGCCATCCTGCTGGGGCGCGATCTGTGGGAGCGGATCGGCGGCTTTGACGAGCGCTACGCCCCGGCCTACTGCGAGGACTCGGATCTGGCGTTCGAGGTGCGGAAGGCCGGGTACCGGGTGGTTTATCAGCCGCGCTCGAAGGTCATCCATTTCGAGGGCGTTTCCAACGGGACGGACGTGGAAGGGACGGGCCTGAAGCGCTATCAGGTGGAGAACAGCGAAAAGCTGCGGGAGAAATGGAAGGACGAGCTGAAAAAACAGTGCGTCAATACGGGAAATCCCAGCCCGTTCCGGGCGAGGGAGCGCAGCATGGGCAAAAAGATCCTGGTCGTCATCGATCACTACGTGCCGACCTGGGATCGGGACGCGGGATCCAAGACGACATTCCAGTACCTGAAGCTGTTTCTGAAGAAGGGCTACGTGGTCAAATTTGTGGGGGACAATTACCTGCATGAGGAACCCTATACGGGAATTTTGCAGCAGATGGGAATCGAGGTGCTCTACGGACAGGAGTATCTGACCGGGATCTGGGACTGGCTGGAGAAAAATGGGAAGGAGATCCATGCGGTTTATCTGAACCGCCCCCACATCGCCGCGAAGTATGTGGATTTTATCAGCGATCACACGGATATCCGGATGATTTATTACGGCCACGATCTGCATTTTCTGCGTGAGTTCCGCGAGTATGAGCTGACCGGGGACGTGAAGAAACGGCAGGAGTCGGAATACTGGAAGGCGATTGAGTTTTCCCTGATGCACAAGGTAGCGGTTTCCTACTACCCGTCGCAGGTAGAGGCGGACGCCATCCGCGCGCAGGACGATACGATCCCGGTTAAGGCGATCACGGCCTATGTGTATGAGAACTTCCTGGATCGGATAGAGGAGGATTTTGCGAAACGGGAGGGCCTGCTCTTTGTGGGCGGGTTTGCCCATCCGCCGAATGCCGACGCGGTGCTGTGGTTTGTGCGGGAGGTGTTCCCGCTGATCCGGAAAGCGCTGGGAAAGGTAAATTTCTATGTGGTGGGCTCGCGCGTGACAGACGAGATCCAGGCGCTTCACAGTCCGGAGCAGGGCGTGATCATCCGCGGCTTTGTGTCGGATGAGGAGCTGGCCGCGCTCTACCAGAGCTGCCGGATCGTGGCGGTACCGCTGCGCTACGGAGCCGGCGTCAAGGGAAAGGTGGTCGAGGCGCTCTACCACGGCGCGCCGGTCGTGACGACCTCGGTTGGCAGCGAGGGAATCCCGCAGGCCGGGGAGGTCATGGAGGTGGCGGACGGGGCCGAAGCCTTCGCCGCAGCTGTCATCCGCCTGTATGGGGATGCCGGCCGTCTGCTTGAGATGTCAAAAAAAACCCAGCGTTACATCCGCGAACACTACAGCGTCGAGGCGGCCTGGGAAACAATCCGGGATGATTTCCGGTAAAAAAAACCGCCGGGCGCGGCCCGGCGGCGGGGATTCGGCCCGGCGGCAGGGATTTGCCCCGGCGGCGGGGATTTGGCCCGGCGGCGGTCAGCTTTTCTCGACCGGCTGCCGGCGGTACATGAACGCGTCGAAGATTGCCATACAGGTCCAGCCGAGCGCGGTGCCCACGGCGACAGCCTGGATGCCGAGCAGGGAGAACAGCGCGTAGCTGACGGCGACCCGCACGGGGATCTGGACGAAGGTTCCGGCCAGCGCCATGTTGAGGCGGCCGATGCCGCGGAAATATCCCTGGAAGGTGTTGGTAATGCCGCTCAGGAAATAGAAGCTGGCCATCGGCACCAGATAGGACATGGCCTCGGCCAGGGCCAGGGTTTCTTCCGGCTTCAGGAAGATGCCGGTCAGCGGGCGGCGCAGCGCCAGCACCAGGACGGCGATGACGGCGCAGCAGCCGGTGGCCATCCCCATCATGCGCCGGAAACCGGCGGGGATGCGGTCATACTGTTTTCCGCCCCGGTTCTGGGCGCAGAAGGTCATGAGCGAGGAGGCGAGGCTGTCGCCCGGCGCGAGGACATAGCTGTCGATGATGGAGACGGCGTTGAAAGCGGCTACGGCGTCGACGCCCAGCGCATTGACGCCGGACTGCACGAGCAGGCGGCCCAGGTAGAGGACGGTCTGCTGCAGGGCGGAGACAGAGCTGAAATCAACGGTCTTTTTCAGAAGCACAAGGCGCAGCTTCATCTCATGGGGCGTCAGCCAGAGGATCGGCACCCGCAGGCGGATGTAGAGGATCAGGCAGACGGAGGAGATGAGCTGTGAGATCACGGTGGCGACGGCGGCTCCGGTTACGCCCATGTCGAGAACGCCGACCAGGAAAATGTCCAGGAAGACGTTGATGAAGGTCGTGATGATCAGGACATAGAGCGGCGCACGGGAATCGCCGATGGCCCGCAGGGCGGAGGAATACACGTTATAGAAAAAGGTAAAAATCAGGCCCAGCGAGATGATCTGCAGGTACGTCGTGGCCATGGGCGCGATCTCCTCCGGCGTCTGCGTAACCCGGATAAAAAAGGAGCTGCCTGCAAACGAGAGGATCGATAGGAAGACGGTAAACAGGAAACCGGCGATCACGGAGGTGGCCAGCTCGCTCTTTAGCATATGCCAGCGCCGGGCGCCGAAATAATTGGACATGAGGATGGAGGCCCCCATGGAGAGCCCCACGATCAGAAACGTCAGGATATTCATGATCGGGCCGGCCGCGCCGACGGCGGCCAGCGCTTCCTTGCCGTCAAACTGCCCCACGACAACAGAATCGACCGTGTGGTAGAGCTGCTGGAACAGGTTGCCGAACAGCAGCGGAACCGCGTAGGATACCAGATGCTCCGTTATATTTCCCTGCGTCATATCGCGCGTCATATCTGAAAAACCCCCTTCCGGAATGGAAGCCGTTCTGACCGTCTCCGGAATTTCTGTGAAAATCTTCTTTAAGAAAACCAAAATCCCCTTGAAAAATCAGAACCGTTTTTTATAATAGCAGTATCTGAAAATGAATAAGAAAAATCAAAATATCAAACAAATGATTTTTGTGAATCAATTATAGACAGGGACGCGGAAGTTGTCAACCGAATTCACAAAAAGAAAATGGGGTATTTGAAAAGGAAAACGAGAGGAGGAGCAGGGTGGGAAGGATCGGAGAGGATCTGGGAAAGAGAAAGCTGACGAAGAAGGACCGGCAGGTGCTGGGCTATCTTCTGGAAAACCGGGAGACGGCCTGTTTCATGACGGCGGCCGAGCTGGCCGCGATTCTGGGCGTCAGCCCTTCGTCGGTGGTGCGCGCCGCCTCCAAGCTGGGGTTTGAAACGTTTGCCGGATTAAAGAAGGCGCTGCAGCAGGAGGCGGTAAAAGAACGGCTGGAGCAGGCGGGACCGGTTCCCTATGAGCGGATCCGGGATTTTGCCGGGCTTTCGGAGGACGGGCTGATCGATGCCGTGCGCGGCAATGTCCTGCGCAATATCCGCCGGGATCAGGAGGCGGACCGGGAGAGCTACAAGAGGGCGGCGCGCCTGATTCACAGGGCACGCCGCGTCTACATTGCGGGGCACCGGGCCTGTGCCGGCTTCGCTTCTGTGCTGGCGGTCATGCTGGGCTGCGTGCGCCCGAATGTGTTTGTGGCCGGCGGCGGGCGGCCGTTAATCGATACGCTGGTGGATCTGACGCCGGAGGACGCGCTGGTGGCGATCTCCTTTGAGCGCTACTCCAGTGATACGCTGTTCGCCGCGCAGATGGCGCGGGAGGCGGGGAGCCATCTCGTGGCGCTGACCGACCGGAGCCTGTCGCCGCTTGGCGTGGAGGCCGGGGCCGTCATCCTCTGTTCGGGAAGCGGGCTTTCCTTCTGCAATTCTTACACGTCGCTGGTCATGGCGATGGAGATCCTGACAGGGCTGGTCAGCCGCCTGGATCAGGGCGAGAATGAAAAACGGCTGAAAAAGATGGAGGAATACCTGAAAAAGACCGGCCAGTATTGAAACGCAAACGCAGGCCGCGCCGGTGCGGCGCAAACGCGGAATGCGGAAAACCGGTACGAAATGCGCGGCGCAGAAACCCGGCGCAGGCGCAGGCCGCAGAAATCCGGCGCAAGAGGTAGAAATATGCCTGAAACTGTGATAAAATACATAAGTTAAAATGGGTTTGTTATGCGCCGGGCGCGGCAGGCGCCTGCCGGAGACCGGCGCGGGAGGTAGCATGAGCGATCTGTCATATATTACGGAAATCCTGGAAGAGCTGATCCGGATTCCCAGTCCGTCCGGCTATACGGGACCGGTTCTGGAGCGGATCGGGCAGGAGGCGGCAAAGTTCGGCTATGCGTGCGAACGCAGCCGCGCGGGCAGCCTGATCATCACGGTTCCCGGCCGCGGGGCGGGCGTTCTGGGCCTGGTGGCGCATGCCGACACGCTGGGCGCGATGGTGCGATCCATCCGGCCGGATGGGACGCTGGCGATTTTTTCCGTGGGCGGGTTTTCCATGCAGTCGATCGAGGGGAGCTACTGCCGCATCCTGACGCGCGGCGGCCGGACGTATACGGGGACGGTGGAGACGGTTTCGCCGTCGGTGCATACCTATGACGACGCGCGCACGCTGGAGCGAACGGAGCGCAACATGGAGGTGCGGATCGACGAGGAGGTCCGCAGCCGGGAGGACGTGGAAGAGCTGGGGATCGGCCCGGGTGATTTCATCAGCTTCGACCCGAAATTCGTGCGCACGGAAAGCGGGTTCATCAAGTCGCGCCACCTGGACGACAAGGCGTCGGTGGCGGTGCTTTTGGGGCTTTTGAGCTTCCTGGCCGGCTCGGGAAAACAGCCGGAGAAGACGCTGAAAATTCTGATCAGCGGATACGAGGAGGTCGGCCACGGCTGCAGCTTCCTGCCTCCGGAGGTGGAGGAGCTGCTGGCGGTCGATATGGGGGCGGTCGGCGCGGATCTGAGCGGGGACGAATACCGCGTTTCCATCTGCGCCGGGGATTCGTCGGGCCCCTATGATTTTGAGATGACAAACCGCCTGATCCGGCTGGCGCAGGAATACGGCGTCGATTACGCCGTCGATATTTTTCCGCATTACCGTTCCGACGTCTCAGCGGCCCGGGCGGCCGGGCATGAGATACGCGGGGCGCTGATCGGGCCGGGCGTGCTGGCCTCTCACGGCCAGGAGCGGACGCATGAGCGGGCGCTGGAGCAAACCTTTCTGCTGCTGGCGGCGTTTACGGGCGTGCTGGAGCCGGCCGTGAGCCGGCAGTTTTTCCGGCGCGGGATGCGGACGGAATGCGCCGGGGATCCGGGCGCGGGCAACGCCGGGTAAACCGCGCAGCTGCGGAGGAAAAGGCGGGAATGGTAAGACCGGGTACAGAACAGCCGGATACAGAACCGGAGATCGGAGGAGCAGGAGTAACATGCAGGCAGTTCTTTTGACAGGCGGGCTGGGCACGCGGCTGCGCAGCGTGATAAACGACCGCCCCAAGCCGCTGGCGCCCGTGGCCGGCCGGCCGTTTCTGGAATATGTGGTGCGGGAGCTGGCGGCGTCCGGCATCCGGGAGCTTGTGTTTGCCGTGGGCTACAGGGGAGAGATGATTCAGGAGGCGTTCGGGGACGGGAGCCGGCTGGGCGTCCGGATTTCCTATGCGTTTGAAGAGACGCTTCTGGGAACGGGCGGCGCGGTCCGCAACGCGGCGCCGTTTCTGACGGATCCGTATTTTTTCGTGCTCAATGGGGATACCTTTTACCGGATGGATTACGGAGCGCTTTCGCGCCTTCGCGGGGAGCGGGATCTGGATCTGGCGCTGGTTTTAAGGCGGGTGGAGGACATTTCCCGCTACGGAGAGGCCGTCCTGGAGGACGGGCGTCTGGCGCGTTTTAACGAGAAGACGGGAGAGCGCCGGCCGGGAACGATCAACGGCGGCGTTTATCTGATGAGCCGGGCGCTCCTGGATGAGATTCCTCCGGGAAAGGTTTCGCTGGAGCAGGATCTGATCCCGGCCTGGATGCGGGAGGGACGCCGGATGGGCGGCATGGTAAGCGACGGATATTTTATTGACATCGGCGTGCCGGAGGATTATTTCCGGTTTCAGGAGGACGTAGAGAAAGGAGCCGTCAGATGGTAATCAGAGGAAGAGCGCCGCTGCGCATCAGCTTCGGCGGCGGCGGCACGGATGTGGAGCCGTTCTGCACGGAGCAGGGGGGCGCCATCATCGGCAGCACAATCAACAAATACGCGTACTGTTCGATTATTCCGCGAACGGACGAGCAGATCATCGTGCACTCCCTGGATTTTGACATGACGGTCAAATACAACGCGAGGGAGAATTATGTCTATGACGGACGGCTGGATCTGGTCACGGCGGCTTTAAAGGCCATGGAGATCAAGCAGGGCTGCGAGGTGTACCTGCAGTGCGACGCGCCGCCCGGCTCGGGACTCGGCACCTCTTCGACGGTTATGGTCGCGCTGCTGACGGCCATGGCCCGCTGGAAGGGCGTGGAGCTTGACAATTACGCGATGGCGGATCTGGCCTACGGCGTGGAACGCCTGGATCTGGGCATTGCGGGCGGCTATCAGGATCAGTATGCGGCGACGTTCGGCGGCTTTAATTTTATCGAATTTCACGGACGCAACCAGGTGGTGGTCAATCCCCTGCGGGTACGCCGCGACATCATCAACGAGCTGCAGTACAACCTGCTGCTCTGCTATACGGGAAATGTCCACGTCTCGGCCAACATCATCCGCGATCAGGTGGACAACTATAAAAAACAGGATGCGTTCGAGGCCATGTGCGAGGTAAGGGCGCTGTCGTATGCGCTCAAGGACGAGCTTTTGCGCGGAAACCTCCACAATTTCGGCCTGCTTTTAAATTATGGCTGGGAGAGCAAGAAGCGCATGAGCAGCAAGATCAGCAATCCGCAGATCGATCATCTCTATGAGACGGCCCGGGAGGCCGGGGCGCTGGGGGGCAAGCTTCTGGGGGCCGGCGGCGGCGGGTTCCTCCTGGTCTACTGCCCCTACAATGTGAAGCACCAGGTGGCGCGGAAGCTGGAGGAAGCGGGCGGCCAGCTGATGGACTGGAATTTCGAGCTGCGCGGCGCGCAGAGCTGGATCTGCGACGAGGCCCGCTGGCAGTACCGCGACGTAAACGTGCGCATGCCGGATCGGGAGTACCATTTCAGCCTGTAGGAAACGGGCGCCCGGCGCGGGAAAGGACGGGGAGGACAGGATGGAAGAACGAAAGCAGGAGACGGCCGCCGCGCCGGCCCGCGTGGTATTTCTGGACCGGGACGGCACCATGAATGAGGAAGTTCATTATCTGTACCGCCCGGAGGATCTGCGGCTGATTCCCGGCACGGCGGAGGCGGTGCGGCTTTTAAACGGCGCGGGATACCGGGTTATCGTGGTAACCAATCAGGCGGGCGTGGCCCGCGGCTACTACGGCGAGGAGGAGGTCCGGCGTCTTCACGCATACCTGAACGGGGTGCTCGGGCGGGAGGGGGCGCATGTGGACGCATTTTATTACTGCCCGCACCATCCGCAGTACGGGATCGGCCCGTATAAGAAGGAATGCC
Organism: uncultured Lachnospiraceae bacterium; assembly: GCA_944381615.1. Lineage (GTDB taxonomy): Bacteria > Bacillota > Clostridia > Lachnospirales > Lachnospiraceae > Otoolea. Next base: position 53,203 of record CALWLT010000034.1, read on the forward strand.
GCTGCCGCAAACCGGGGACCGGGATGCTGGAGGCGGCCGAGCGGGATCTGCCGGGCGGCATCGACCGGGCCGCTTCCTTTCTGATTGGGGATAAGCTGGCGGATGTCGAGGCCGGAAAGCGCTTCGGCGTGACCGGGATCCTGGTGGGAACGGGATACGGCGAAACGGAACGGCGGGCGGCAGAGGCGCTGTCCGGCGCCGGCGCGCTCCCGTATGACTATTACGCGCCGGATCTGCTGGAGGCGGCAAAAGCGATTCTGGACGGGCGCGCGGGGCAGAGAGCCGGCGGAAACGGATCCGGCAGAGAGCCGCGAAAATAGCGGAAGAAACGGATCCGGCAGAGAGCCGGCGAGAGGAGGGAAGGAAGATGGAGAGACGAAACCGGGCGGCCGTTCTGGTTCTGGCGCTGGCCGCCGTTTTGGCGATCCTGCTTCCTGCCAGAGCGCTTCTTGCCGAAAACGGATTCCTGGCGATCTATGTCCGGATGCCGGCCTCCGGGCGGATGATGGCGGAGATCGCGGCGCTTCTGGTTCTGGCGTCTGCGGCGCTGTTTCTGCCGCGCAGCGGCGTCTGGCGGCTGACGCTTTATGCGGCGCTGGGCCTGGCCTTTGTCTGGGTGCACCAGGTGTCGCTTCCGATGGCGGTTTCGGCCCTCTATCTGGGCTCGCTGCTCCTCATCGGGCGCTTTTTGTCCGGAGTGTTTGGAGAAAAAGAGCGGGGCGGCCTGTTTTCCTGGTTTTTGCTGGGCGCGGCGTTTGCGATTGCGTTTTTCTGCCTTCTGTCGGCGTTCGGACAGGGGCAGATCCGCTGGCTGCGGCTTACGGTTTACGGGCTGGGGATCCTGCTTTTTCTGAGAGAGCGGTCCGCATTCTGCCGGTGGGCGGCCGAGCGGGCGCGCGGGCTGGGCGCGGCGTTTGGCTTCTGTCCGGCCGGCCGGCGGGCGGCGCTTGCCTGGATGCTGGTCATGGTGCTGATCCAGGCGGGGCGGATGAACCTGGCGCTGGATTTTGACACGCTGTGGTACGGCGTGCGCTCGGAATACATTCTGGCGTTTGGCGGCGGGATCTATGAAAATCCGGGCCTGACGGGAATGGTTTACGTCTATTCCAAGGGCTGGGAGGTTCTGACGCTTCCGCTGTGCGATCTGGCGTCGCACAGCTACCTGATGTTTTTTAATCTCTGGCTGGCGCTTCTGGGTGTCTGGCAGACGGCCGTGCTGGCGCGCCGTCTGGCGGAAAGCTTTGCCGCGATCCGGCGGCCGGGGCGGTCCGGCCACGCGCATGGAAACCGCGGCGGAGAGCCGGAGAGTATCGGAAGCCGCGCCGCCTGGTGGGCGGCGGCGCTCACGGTAACGGTGCCGGGGATCATGAACATGGCGATTACCGCCAAGTCGGACGTGATAACCTGGCTTTTGCAGCTGATGATGCTGGGATTTTTTCTGGACTATCTCCGGGAGGAACGCTTCGTGCGTCTGGCGGAGACGGCCGGCGCTTATCTTCTGTCGCTGACGATGAAGCCGACGTCGCTGGTCTTTTCTACGGCCGTGTTTGGCATGATGGGGCTTTATCTTCTGGCGGCGCGCCGCCTGAAGCTGCGGGCGCCGCTTCGCCGGTGGGGGCTTCTGCTGTTTCCAGCGGGGGCGCTTGCCGGGATCTGGGCGCGCACGATGCGGATCACGGGGATGCCGGTAACCTCGGTGTTTACCTCTGTTTTTGAGCTCTTCGGCTTCGAGATGAAATACCCGTTCGCCGTGTCGGAGCTGCCGCAGAATTATTCGGAGGAGGGCAATGCCGCCGTGCTGGCGCGCCGTCTCTGGCAGATGCTTCTGCAGCCGGAAGGCGACGATATGAGCCATGTGATCCTGGCCTGGGGGACGTCGCTTCTGTTTTATCTGCTGGCAGCGCTGATCGTGCTGCAGCTGTTGCGGCGGCGCGGGAAGAAAGGCGCGCCGGAGGCGGTTTCCGGAAATGAGACAGAATTTCGGGAGGAGACCGTGGAAGACCGGACGGCGATCCGGATCAACCGGGCGGCGGCCGTGATCTTCTGGCCGTTTCTGGCGGTCAATCTGGTAAGCCTCGTGATGCTTTACCAGGTGGACGGCAATTATTTTATGCTGCTGTACTCGATGATCCTTCTCGCGGTGTGCCGGGCGCTGCCGGAGTTTCTCCGGACGGGCTTCTACCGGGGGACGGTCTGCTTCCTGCTTCCGGTCATGTGCTTTAACCTCTTCGTCACGGCGCACACGAACTGGGCCTGGGCGCTCGGCTTTTCGGAGATCCGCCTGTTTAACAAGGGGCGGGAAAACCACCGGGCCAAAGAGCAGGAGCGTCTGTGGTCGGAGGGAAACGCCCAGATCTGGCTGACGCTGGCGGCGGATCCCGAAACGCGGGTCATCGCGTTCGGTGACCATCCGTTTTGCCTGCAGTTTCCCTGTATTGTGGAGTCGTACCGGGATGTGACCTCCCCCTGGGGAAATGTGGAGCTGGTCAATTCGGCGCAGGCGTTCGAGGAATATCTGGACTATGCCGGAACGGATTATATTTACGCGGAAGGCGGGTACCTGGGGCCGGGAAACTGGGAGTGGAGCTACGGGCTTTTGCGGGAGCTGATCGGCCGGGGGACGCTTTCGGATCTGTTTTTCGAGGAGGGCAACGTGCTCCTTGCGGTGGCGAAGGAGCCGGTTCTGGCGGACGAGGCAGAGGAAAATCTGGCGCAGTTTGACGCGCATTACCGCGTCTGGCAGCCGGATGCGCAAAGCGGCGGTGCGGCCGGATGACAGACGGGGCAGAAGGTGGAGCGGACAGAGAGCGGCCGGGGAGCAGATGAAAAGGCCGGGAACGGACGGCGGAAAAGAAAGGCGGGATAAACCGTGGAACACAGAGAATTCAGACAGACGGCGGCGATCGGGCCGGAGCCGGAGCGCCGCATAACGGAACTGATGGAGCGTTATCCGGCGCTGCGGGAGACGGAGGCGGAGATCCGGGCGGCCTTTGTGATTCTCAGAGACTCTTTCGCGGCGGGAGGAAAGCTTCTGATTGCGGGAAACGGCGGCAGCTGCGCGGATGCGGAGCATATCGTGGGCGAGCTGATGAAGGGGTTCGTAAAGCCGCGGCCCGTGGATGAGGAGACGGCGGCGGCGTTTCTGGCGGCGGATCCGGAGCTGGGACCGCTTCTGGCGTCCCGGCTGCAGCGGGGCCTCCCGGCGATTGCGCTGACCGGGCATCCCGGCCTTACCACGGCGTTCGCGAACGACGTGGACGGCAGTCTCGCGTTTGCCCAGCAGGTGCTGGGGTACGGGAGAAAGGGCGATGTGTTTCTGGGGATTTCCACCTCGGGCAATTCGCAGAACGTGTATGGCGCGGCGGTTGCGGCGCGGGCGCTGGGGCTTTCGGTCATCGGCCTTCTGGGGCGCGGCGGAGGAAAAATCCGCCCCCTGTGCGATGCGGCGATTGTGGCGCCGGAGAGGGAAACCTATAAAATCCAGGAACTGCATCTTCCGGTATATCATGCGCTCTGCCTGATGTTGGAGGAAGAATTTTTCTGATTTTCGCGGGGAGCGGAGCCGGTCAGGCGGGAAGTGAATGCGGAGCCTGTCAGGTGGGAAGCGGATGCGGAGCCGGTCAGGCGGAAACAAGGCGGGGCCGGGCTGCCCTGCGGGGAAACGGGAGGTTTGGAATGACTGAGGGAATGAAAACGGCGGCGGCCGGCGGCGCGAGGCGATCCTGGCGGGCCAGCTGCCCGGCATTCTGGCTGTTTTTCTTTTACACGGTACTGATCTGGTGCTGCGAAGCGCTGGATTTGCTGTGCTTTCTTACCGGTCTTCCTCAGGTCAGCGCGCCTTCGCGGATCCTGGCTCTGGTTCTTGCCTGGCTGATTGTCCGGCGCTTTTTCGGGCGGCCGCGGTTTGAGAAGAGCGGGGCGGATCTGCTGTTCGCGGCGGGCTGTCTTTTCATCGCGGTTTTTTTTGCCGTGAAGGCCATCCGCCCGGATATGAGCTACGATACGCAGAACTATCATCTCCTGTGCCAGATTCCGGGATTTGCCGACAATCTTCACTTTCATGCGCTGCCCGGACGCTTTCAGATGTTCGGCTTTCGTCTGGGGGACCGGATGTTTTATCCGTTCCGGGCGCTTCTCGGGCTTCGGATGGGAACGCTTTTAACCGCCGTCTCCGTGCTGGTCTGCTACTGCCAGCTGACGGCGATGTATGCCTGGTTTCAGGAACGGATCGCGGGAGGCGCGGGCGATCCGGCAGACCGGGCAGGAAGAGAGAAAAAACGGTTTGCGGGCCGGATCGCGGGGCTTGCGTCCCTGCTTGCCTTCCTGACGGTCAGCCGCTTTGAGCTGATTCAGGAGAGCGCCAGCTATATGGTCGAGCTGCAGGCGCTGCCGTTTTTCCTGGAAATGGTGTTCCTTCTCATCCGGGAGCCGCAGAAGGAGGATTCTTTCCGGGAGGCGGTGCTGTTCTGTTTCCTGGGCGGCATCCTGTTTGCGATGAAGATGACGAACGTGACCTGCGTGGCGCCGCTGATCCTTCTGTATCTGTGGAAGATCCGCAGGCAGGTAACGCCGGCCCTGTTCGCGGCCGGGTTTGCGGCCGGCCTTTCGGTGTCGGCGGTCTATCTGATTTATAATATGGTCTGTACGGGCAACCCGATCTATCCGTATTACAATACGGTGTTCGGTTCGCCGTATTATTACGACGCCGTCTTTAAGGACGGGCGCTGGGGGCCGCAGGACGCGGCGGGGATCCTTTTCTGGCCGCTTCATATGATCCTGCGGCCGCAGGATCGGCTCAGCGAGCTGCCGGCCGAATTTAACCTGGATCTGGCGGCGCTCTACGCGGCGGCGGTGCCGGTTCTTCTCTGGTCTGTCTGGCGGGCGCTTCGGGGGAAACGCTTCCTTTTTCAGCCGGAGGGCGTCCTGGCCGCGGCGTATGTTGTGTCCATTTACGCCTGGGCGGCGACGACGGGCCATGTCCGCTATTTTATGAGCGGGCTGCTGCTGGGCGGGATCCTGCTTTCTTTTCTGATCCTGCGGCTTTGTGCGGCGGCCCTAGCGGGGGGAGTCCGGGTTGCCGGAAACGGCGGGACGGGTCCCGGGCGGCCCGTTTTCCGGGGCGGGATCCGGGCGGCGGCGCTTCTGGCGGCGGGAGTTCTGCTTCTTGTGATGGCGGGGCGCGCGGAGTATGCGTACCGGGCCGTCTGGAACGGGAGAGAGTGGTCCTTTCGGGACGGGAACCGGGAGATCTATGAGAGGAACTGGAGATTTGTCCTTCGCGATCACGAGCTGTTTCCGCCGGAGCTTCTGGAGCGGATCGACCGGCTGTTTTTAACCTGGATGGACTGCGGAAGCTACGCCCGCATGGCGGGGGAAGACATTCCGGTCTGGAACCGCTACGCGATCATGGGCGAGCTGGAGCAGTTTTTCGATCGCTACATGGAGGAGCTGGAGGCGGCCATGGAGCGGGGCGAGGGCGTCTATGACATGTTTTCGCAGGGCTGGGAGACGCTGCTCGCGTATCTGGAATGGGTCAATGAGGCCGGCTGGTATGTGACCGATCTCTGGCATCTGGACACGATCATGGAGGGAGCGCAGTCCTACACGGCGGCGGGGCTCACGTCGGCCGGCGGGCGGACGAATACGTGGTATATTGCGGACTCCGGGACGGGGGACGGCTTTTCCTTTGAAAAGGAAGCGGATCTCCAGACGTTTACGGCGCTGTGGGGCGATCCGGACTACTGGCTGGTTCCGTATCCCTTTGAGATCGAGATACTCGCCTCGGACGGGCAAAGCGAGAAGCTTGCCGCCGTGGCGGCGCTGGGAGAGCGGGAATATGAGAGAAAAGAGGTAACGCTGGATCTGACAGGGCTTTCCGGCGAGATTACGCTTACGTTTCGCAGCCGGGACGGCCTCAAGCGGGCCATCGTGCTGAATCCGGAATGGAAATAAAACAGGCCGCCGGCGCGAGCTTCTGGCGGAGACAGAGGAGGAGAGATAATGGATAAGATCGCGGTGCTGATTCCATGTTATAATGAGAGCCAGACCATTGCCAAAGTCGTAAAGGATTACCGGGAGGCGCTGCCGGAAGCGGTAATCTATGTCTACGACAATAATTCGACCGATCACACCGACGAGATCGCCCGCGGGGCGGGGGCGGTCGTGCGCTATGAGTACAAGCAGGGCAAGGGAAACGTCATGCGCACGATGTTTCGCGAGATTGACGCGGAGTGCTATCTGATGATCGACGGGGACGATACGTACCCGGCGGAGAACGCCCGGACCATGACGGATCTGATCCTGGAGAGAAAGGCGGATATGGTCATCGGCGATCGGCTGTCCTCCACGTATTTTACGGAAAACAAGCGCCCGTTTCACAACATGGGGAACCGTCTGGTGCGGGGGCTGATCAATACGATTTTCAAGAGCGAGATCAAGGATATCATGACGGGATACCGGGCCTTCAGCTACGAGTTCGTCAAGAGCTTCCCCATCCTGTCCAAGGGCTTTGAGATCGAGACGGAGATGAGTATTCATGCGCTGGACAAAAATTTCCGCCTGGTGGAGGTTCCGGTCACATACCGCGACCGGCCGGCGGGCAGCGTTTCCAAGCTGAATACCTATCGGGATGGAATGCGCGTGCTGCGCACGATTGCCAGGCTGTTCCGCGACTACCGGCCGTTCTCCTTCTTCGGCTGGCTGGGCTTTTTCTGTTTCCTGATCGCGAGCGCCTTCTTCGGCCCGGTGCTGGCGGATTATCTGGCGACGGGGCTGGTGCCCAAATTCCCGACGCTGATTGTCTGCTCGGGCCTTTACGTGGTGGCGATCCTTCTCTGGATCAGCGGCCTGATCCTGGACGTCATTACAAAGAAGCACCGCCAGCTGTTTGAGCTTTACCTGAATCAGCTGAGCATTCTCAAAAGGAGGAAGGAATGAGACAAAAAGCGGCGCGCGCGGCGGTGGTCTGCCTGGGGGTCCTGTTTTCCCTCTGGTATGTATTCCAGGCGTCCGATAACGTGGCGTATTCGGATTATATCCGGCTGATCAATTCCTATCTGCCGGATGTGGATAACCCGGCCAAATTTTTTGTCCCGGATATCCTGACGCGGGTGCCCGTCACGTACCTGGGCCGCCTGATCAATGTGAAATGCTTTGGCTACAATACCTTTTTTGACCTGATCCTGGGCGTCTTAAGCCTGGGCGCGGGAGCGGCGGCGCTCTGCGCGTGGCGGGCGAAAGACTGGCGCCCCGGCTTCGGGTGGTTTGTCCTGATCCAGTTTGTGTATTTCAGCCTTAACAAGTGGGAGATGATATTAAACGGCACGGGCTGGGTCTGCATCCTGTCCGTCTCCGGCTTTCTTGCGACCTATGTGACGCTGGATCGGGCGTATCAGACGGGCTGCCAGAGCCGCGCGCAGCGCGGGATCCTGCTCATGCTGCCCCCGGCGCTGACGCTTCTGGTGGCCGGGCCCTACTGCGGGGCCTATTCGGCCGTCATGCTGGCGGCGCTCGCCATCCTTATCCTTCTGGCGGCGCAGCGCCGCGACCGGCTCTGCGTGCGCGCGTGGGCGGGCTGCGCCCTGGCGGTGGGGATTTCGCTGGGACTCTATTTGTGGAGCAATTCCTACGCCGTCTACGTCCACCGGGGCGCGGTGGAGAACGGAAATCTCTTGGCCGAGCTGTTCCGCGATCCGGCGTTCTTTGTCCGCTTTCTCCTGAAGGCCTTTGCCTCGGCGGCGGTGGGCCTTTCGCAGCTGCAGCAGCTGGAGCAGGCGGCCGGACCGGCCGGCCGGGCCGCGGTATATCTGCTGGGGGCGGCCGTGATTGCGATGTATCTGTGGGCGCTTTATCTGAATGTGCGCTGCCGTCTGTATCAGAAGAGCATCCTGCCGCTTCTGCTGATCGTCAACGGAGGCTTTAACCATCTGCTGATCCTGCTGTCGCGCTGGATTTTTTTAAGCGACGAGTACGGGATGTCCTCCCGCTATGAGATTCAGTATCAGCTGGGGATTCTCGGGATCCTCATGACCTTCGCCCTGATATGGGCGGGAAAGAAGGAGAATGCGCAGGAAAAGGAGGCCCGGCAGCCCGGCGCTTGCGCGCGCTGGCTCGCGCTTTTCTGTTCGCTTTGCATCCTGGCGGGCAACCTCTGGACGACGGGCGCGGAGATTCAGACGGCGCCGTTTCGCAAGGCGTATCTGGCGATTTCCCGGGATCTGGGGCTGAACTACCGGACGGCTTCGGACGAGGATCTGGAGCTGTATCTGCACAGCGGCGCGGACGAGATTCGGAGCGCCATGGAGATTCTGGAAGAAAATAGGCTGAACATATTCAGAGAAAAATAAAAGGAGGCGGTACGGATGAAGACCGTGATACTGGCCGGCGGGTTCGGGACCCGCATCAGCGAGGAGAGCCATTTAAAACCCAAGCCGATGGTGGAGATCGGGGAGCAGCCCATCCTCTGGCACATCATGAAGCATTATTCCCGCTACGGGTTCAATGATTTTGTGATCTGCCTGGGCTACAAGCAGTATGTGGTCAAGGAATACTTTGCCGATTATTTCCTGCACACCTCCGACGTAACCTTTGACCTGGCGAACAATACCATGGAAGTGCACAACAATTACGCGGAGCCGTGGCGCGTGACGCTGGTGGACACGGGGCTGCACACGATGACGGGCGGCCGCATCCGCCGGGTGCGCCCTTACCTGGGAGAAGAACCGTTCATGCTGACCTACGGGGACGGGGTTTCGGACGTGGATCTCGCGGCGCTGCTCGCTTTCCACCGGCAGCACGGAAAGATTGCCACCATCACAGGCGTCAACGTCGGACAGCGCTTCGGCGTCATGGATGTGGACAGCGACGGGCGCATCCGGGAATTCCGCGAGAAAAACGACGACGACGGCAAGATCGTGAACGGCGGGTTCATGGTAATGGAGCCGGGCGTGTTCGATTATATCGAGGGGGACGGGACCGTGTTTGAGCGGGGACCACTGGAGCAGCTGGCGAAGGACGGCCAGCTGATGGTGTACCGCCACGACGGTTTCTGGAAATGTATGGATACCCAGCGGGACCGGATGCAGCTGGAGGCGATGTGGCAGCAGGGCAACGCGCCCTGGAAGACGTGGGATCAGGAGGAAAAAAATGGCTGAGGAGAAGCGCAGTTTTTACCGGGGGCGCCGCGTCCTGATCACGGGGCACACCGGGTTTAAGGGTTCGTGGCTTTCGCGGATCCTGATTCTGGCCGGCGCGCAGGTAACGGGGTATTCCCTGGACCCGCCGACGGATCCGGCCCTGTTTTCCCTGCTTGATCTGGGGCGGGAGATGACGGATGTGCGCGGCGACGTGCGCGACCTAGAGCGGCTGCGGCGCGTGTTTGCCGAGACGGAGCCGGAGGTCGTGTTTCATCTGGCGGCCCAGCCCATCGTGCGCGAATCGTACCGCGATCCGGTGGGAACGTATGCGGTCAACGTGATGGGGACGGTCCATGTGCTGGAATGCGTAAGGCACACGCCCTCCGTCCGCTCGCTCGTCAACGTGACGACGGACAAGGTCTACGAAACCCGGGAATGGGAATACGGGTACCGGGAGACGGACCGGCTGGACGGCTACGATCCTTATTCCAACAGCAAGTCCTGCTCTGAGCTGGTAACGCACAGCTACCGGCAGTCCTTTTTCGGGGAGGACGGCTGCGCCGTCTCCACCTGCCGGGCCGGCAATGTCATCGGCGGCGGGGATTTTGCCGTCGATCGGATCCTTCCGGACTGCATCCGCGCGGCGTCGGCCGGCCGGCCGGTAAAGCTTAGGAATCCCGGCTCGGTGCGCCCGTATCAGCATGTGCTGGAGCCGCTCTCCCTGTATCTGAAGGTGGCGGCGGCGCAGTACGGGGATCGGCGTTTCTGCGGAAATTATAATGTGGGGCCGGACGACTGCGACTGCGTCACGACGGGAGAGCTGGCAGAGCTCTTCTGCAGGGCCTGGGGCGGCGGCGCGTCCTGGGTAGGCAAAAGCGACGGCGGCCCGCATGAGGCGAATTTCCTGCGCCTGGACTGCTCGCGGGTCAAATCCGTGTTTGGCTGGCGGCCGCGCCGTCATGTGAAGGAAGCGGTGGAAATGACCGCAGAGTGGTTTCGGGCGCTGCCGGACGGGTTCCTTTCCGGGAGCGGCGATCCGGCCGCGCTGCGGGAGGCGGCCTGCGCGGCGGCGCGGGCGGTCACGGATCGCCAGATCCGGGAGTTTTTTGCAGAATAGAGAAGAGATTCATCCGCCGGCCAGCCAGGCAGGGCCCGGCGAAAGCGAAGGAGAGAACGATGTCTGAGAAATATATGCAGCCGGAGCAGGAGAAGGCGCGCCGGCAGATTCTGGAGCTGGTAAAGGAATACTGCGATACGTATCACGGTTCGAGGGAACCGTTTCAGCCGGGACAGCGGATCCCGTACGCGTCCCGCGTCTATGACAGCCGGGAGATGGTAAATCTGGTGGACAGCGCGCTGGAGTTCTGGCTGACCTCCGGGCGCTATACAGAAGAATTTGAGGAAAAATTTGCGCAGTACCTGGGCGTTTCGTATTGTTCGCTGGTGAATTCCGGTTCCTCGGCCAACCTTCTGGCGTTTATGGCCCTGACGTCGCCGCTTCTGGGAGACCGGCGGATCCGGCGGGGCGACGAGGTCATCACGGTGGCGGCCGGATTTCCCACGACGGTTACGCCCGTGATTCAGTACGGGGCGGTGCCGGTGTTCGTGGACGTGACGATCCCGCAGTACAACATCGATGTTTCCGCTCTGGAGGCGGCGCGTTCGGAGCGCACGCGGGCCGTCATGATCGCCCACACGCTGGGCAATCCCTTTGATTTGCAAGCCGTTCGGGCGTTCTGCGACCGCTACGGCCTGTGGCTGGTGGAGGACAACTGCGACGCGTTGGGAAGCCGGGCCGAGGTGGACGGGAAGCTGGTCTTTACGGGAAGTGTGGGCGACATCGGAACGTCCAGTTTTTACCCGCCCCACCACATGACGATGGGCGAGGGCGGCGCCGTCTACACCTCGAACCCGCTGTTAAACCGGATCATCCGCTCGATGCGCGACTGGGGGCGGGACTGCGTCTGCCCGCCGGGCCATGACAACCTGTGCGGCCACCGCTTTGACCACCAGTACGGCGAGCTGCCGTTGGGCTATGATCACAAATACGTATATTCGCATTTCGGCTACAATCTGAAAGCGACCGATCTGCAGGCGGCCGTCGGCTGCGCGCAGCTGGAGAAGCTGCCATCCTTTGCAGAGCGCCGCAGGCGCAATTTTGCCCGCCTGCGAAACGGGCTTTTGGAGGCGCAGGAAACGTACATTCTTCCCGAGGCCTGCCCGGGCTCGGATCCCAGCTGGTTCGGATTCCTTGTGACCTGCCGGGAGGGGGCGGACCGCAGCCGGATCGTGCGCCGGGTCGAGGAGGCGGGGATCCAGACGCGGATGCTCTTTGCGGGCAACCTCCTGAAACATCCCTGCTTCGACGAAATGCGCCGGGAACAGGCGGGATACCGGGTCGCCGGTTCTCTGGAAAATACGGACCGCATCATGCGCGATTCTTTCTGGATCGGCGTTTATCCGGGCATGACGGACGAGATGACGGATTACATGGCACGCATCCTGCGGGAGGCGGCCGCAGAGTAAGGAGGCGCGTCGGATGGGAGAGAGCAGAAAGGCCGCAGAGGCGGCCCTTGCGCGGGTACACCGGGCCAATTTCCGGATGCTTCAGGAGATTGACCGCATCTGCCGCAAATACAAAATTTCATATATGATGGATTCGGGCACGCTTCTGGGCGCCGTCCGCCATCAGGGCTTTATCCCCTGGGACGACGACGTGGACGTGGCGTTTACCCGTCCCAATTATGAGATGTTTCTGAAAGTGGCGCCGCGGGAGCTACCGGAGGGCATGTCGCTTTTAAAGCCGGAGGATCTGCGGGGCGGGCGGGCGTTCTATGATTTTACGGCCCGCGTGATCTACGAGAAGAGCCGCGTGCATGAGGAAAACAGCGAAATGCGTTTTTACGAGGGAAAGCTGAACCATCTGTGGGTGGATCTCTTTGTCCTCGACCGCCTGCCGGACGGACGCGCGGGGGCGTTCGCGGCCAAATTTCTGCAGAAGGTCATCTATGGCCTCTCCATGGGGCACCGGCCGCGGCTGGATTACGGGAAATATTCTCTGGCCGACCGGCTGCGGGTCGCGGCGCTTACCGCCGTGGGACGCCGGATCCCGATGCAGACGCTTTACCGAATGCAGCGCGCGGCGGCCGCCCGTTACGGGAAACGGCGGACGAAGCGCTGGTATTACAGCAATTACCAGCCGGATTACCTGTATGTGACGCTGGATGGGACGTGGTGTGAGAAAACGGTGGATCTGCCCTTTGAGGGCGCCGTTTTCATGGCCCCGGCCGGCTATGAGCGCGTGCTGGAGCAGATTTACGGCGATTTCCGGACGCTGCCGCCGCCGGAGAAGAGAAAGCCGTCCCACTCGACGATCGCGATTGAGGTGGAGGAAGAAGACTGCGGCGGCGCGGAGACGGCAGAGGACTGAACATGGAGCAGAAAGACAGAAAAAAGATATCCATTGTGATATCCGTTTACAATGAGGAAAAGGCGCTCGCAGAATTTTACCGGGAGGCGCGGCCGGTATTCGACGCGCTTGCCTGGGAATACGAGCTTTTGTTTGTCAACGACGGGAGCACGGACGGCTCGCGCCGCATCCTGGAGGAGCTGGCCGCGAAGGACCGGCGGATCCGGGTCATTCATTTTTCGCGGAATTTCGGGCACGAGGCGGCGATGCTGGCGGGGCTCGATCACGCGTCGGGGGACGGGGTCGTCTGCATGGACGCGGATCTGCAGCATCCGCCGGAATGCGTGGCCGATATCATCGAAAAATTCGAGGAGGGGTTCGAGGTCGTCAATATGGTGCGGACCAGGAACCGCTCGGCCGGCTGGCTGAAAAATGTGACCTCCGCGGCGTTTTACCGGGTGTTAAACGGGATCTCCGACGTCAGGCTGGAGCCTAACGCCTCGGATTTTTTTGCCGTGAAGGCCAATGCGGCGCAGGTCCTGCGCCGCAATTACCGGGAAAAGGTAAGGTTCCTGCGCGGCTATGTGCAGAACATCGGCTTTGCGCGGACCAATCTGACGTATGAGGCGCGCCCGCGTGTGGCGGGGGAGAGCAAATACAGCATCCGCAAGCTGTTTAAATTTTCTATTAATACGATCCTCTGCTTTTCGGATCTGCCGCTGAAGCTGGGGATTTACTCCGGGATGATCGTGGGCTTTCTGGGGCTGCTCGTCATGGTCAACACGATCTATGAGTGGGCGGTCCACGGGACGCCGAACGGGTATGCGACCATCGTGGTGCTGCTCTGTTTTATGTTCGCGATGCTGTTCGTGATCGTGGGGATCATCGGCGAGTACATCGCGATCTTGTTCGCGGAGTTAAAGGATCGGCCGATCTATATCATCCATGACACGCAGAACATGGAGGAGACGGAACAGACGGATCAGACGGCCGGGGAAGCTGCCAGGAAGTGAGGGAGCCTATGAGAGGAATGAGAAAAACGGCCGCGGGCCTTGTCCTGAGCCTTGCGCTGGCGCTCTGGCTGACGGTGCCGGCCTTTGCCAGGCCCGACTGGCCGTCGGACACGGGCGTCCAGTCGGAGGCCGGGATCGTGATGGACGTGGATTCCGGGACGGTGCTGTTCGGCCAGAACATTCATGAGCAGAAAGCGCCCGCCAGCATCGTCAAGATCCTGACGGCGCTGGTGGTCATCGAAAACGCGGATCTGGACGGGACGGTAACCTTTTCCCATGACGCGGTCTATAACGTGGAGGACGGGAGCGGCAACAAAAACGCGATCGAGGAGGGCGACCGGCTTTCCGTGCGCGACTGCCTCTACCTGATGCTGCTGCGCTCCTCCAACCAGGCGGCCAACGCCCTGGCGGAGCATGTGGGGGGAAGCCGGGGCGGCTTTGTGGAGATGATGAATGCGAAGGCGGACGAGCTCGGCTGCATGGAAAGCCACTTTGCCAACCCCTCGGGCCTGAACGACGACACGCAGCTGACTTCCGTCTACGATATGGCGCTGATCAGCCGGGCGGCGTACCGGAACCCGACGCTTCTGGAGATCAGTTCATCGACCAGCTACCGCCTGCCGGCCACGATCAACAATCCGGACGGCGTGACGATCTCCGCGGAGCACAAGCTTCTGATCACGGAGGACGAGTCGAGCGAGAATTACTATCCCGACGCGGTGGCGGGCAAAACGGGCTACACGTCCATCGCCGGGCAGACGCTGGTTACGTATGCCGAGCGGGACGGCCGGAGGCTGATCTCCGTGACGATGCGCAGCACGGAGGCCACGCATTATCAGGACGCGATCGCGCTGCTCGATTTCGGCTTTCTCCGCTTTAAAAATGTCAGGATAGCGGAAAATGAGACGGAGTATACGGCCGGGGAGGAGCCGGTCACGCTGGGGACGGAGACCTTTTCGCCGTCGGATCTCTCGATGGATGAAGAGGCGGTCATCACGCTTCCGGCGGACGCCGCATTTTCGGACGCCGAGAAGACGGTTGAGACGGATCTGGGAACGGATCGGCCGGCCGGGGCCGTGGCGCTTCTGGCCTATACATACAATGAACGGAAGATCGGTCAGGTCTATCTGATCAGCGCTTCACGGGCGGCGGCGGAAGCAGCCGGCTCTTTACCGCCGACCGCAGGCGAGACCGCCGGGGAGAGCGCGCCGGAGGGCGGCGCGGCGGATCCCGGCGCGGCCGGTTCGGATCCGGCGGCGGACGATGAATTTTTGCCGGAGGCCGGTTCTGATCAGGTAACGGGCGTTTCGCTCTCCGCAAAGAGCGCCGTGTTGGCGGGCGCGGCCGTGGCGGCCGTCGCGCTGGCGGCTGTGGGCGTGATTTTTTTGAAAAAGAAACAGGAGGAAGAGCGCCGGCGCCTGGAGGAGCGGCGCAGGAAACGGCGGCAGCGCCTGGAGGAGATCGGCTGCAGCGAAGAAGAATTTGAGCGCCTTCTGAGAGCGCGGACCGGACAGAAGAAAGAGCGGTAAGGTACTGGCTCAGACAGAAGAACGGCCTGCAAAACGGCTTAATAAATACGTAATAAACAGAATCTCTCCGCCCGGAAAACGTTGGAAAGTATGAAGATTTTTTGAATTTTTCAAAAATGACTACAAAAAAATAAATTGATATTATATAATGTGTGCAGATCAAAACGGAGGGATTTTGGATGAAGAAATTTTTAATTCTGGCGGCCTGTGCGGCGCTTCTCTGCGGATGTACACAGAGCAACATCGTGCAGCCTACGGCGGAGACAAAGTACGCGGATCCGGATTTTTCCACGCAGGAGGGAATTGAGATCGACTGGCAGCAGGTCAGCACGGATGCCGAGGATATCTTTGAGGATGAGGGAAATTACGAGTATTCCCGCGATTTCCATTTCTATCTGGAGCCGAACCAGAAAGAGATCATGCTGATGTGGGTGGTGGCGGACGATTTCCCGACCAGCCTGACGCTCAGCTATGCGGAAGATATGATCAAGATCTTTAACGACGTGGTGTCGAATCAGGATTTCTCGATTGCGAAGTCGGATGTCAATTCCTACGGCGGGCTCTGGAATCAGTACAGCCTTTCCTTCAGCATTGTGCCGGAGAACACGCAGGACGACGAGAACACATGGTTTGTCAGCGGCACGTATCCGGCCGGCACGGAGTTTGCGCTTCCGAGCCAGAGCGCGATTGACAGCGCGGGGCAGCTGACGGGAGAGACGCAGGCTGCGGAAGAGACGGAAACTGCGACGGAGGCCGTGGAAGAGACGCAGGCCGCGCAGACAGAGGCGGGAACGGAGACGGCTGCAGAAGCTGCGGCAGAGACGCAGGCGGAGACAGCGGCCGGCGCGCAGTAACCGGACGCGGTTTTTTCAGACCGGCGGACAGGCAGGGTTCTGCCGGACGGACAAACAGAAAAACATAGAAAACGAATCATCCGGGCCGGGCGCGCAGCGCCCGGCCCATTGTTCATATTTCGTTTACAATTCATTAAAAAACCTTTTACAGTATCATCATGGTTTCTTCATGATTCCCCCGTATACTGTAACCATAGCAATCAACAGTGCTTACAAGATTTTTTTCATAATACTGAGCTGATGAATATCAGCTCTCCTCCCTTTTTCAAATAATCAAAAAGCCTCTCACTGCTGGAGAGGCTTTTTGAGTGTCTTTTTTTATTTCTTCGTTTCATTCCTTTTTCGCTCCTGTCTGAAGTTTTCCGGCTCGGCGCATCCCGGCGCGCGGATCTGACCCGAGAGGGCGAACAGGGCGAGAAGGTTGGGGACGGCCATAAGCCCGTTAAAAATATCCGAGATTGCCCAGACGGTTTCCAGGCGTCCGACGCAGCCGGTAAAGAGAGACAGAAGGCAGCCGGCCGTGTAGAGATTTACGAGGACGGCGGCCCGGGCGCGGCTTTTACCGGCTAGCCAGAGGGCGGCCTGCCGGCCGAGATAATACCAGGCGATGATGGTGGCGAAGGCAAAGAGGATCAGGCAGGCGGCGACGAGCCGGCCCCCGGCGGGGCCGTAGAAGGCGCAAAAGCAGGAGGCGACCAGCCGGCTGCCCGTCTCGGGGCCCTGCAGAGGGGCCCCGGCGCAGAGAAGGATCAGGGCGGTCAGCGTGCAGTTTACGATGGTGTCAAAGAAAACCTCGAACATGGCCCACAGGCCCTGCTGCCCGGGACTGGCGTGTTCCGGGGCGCAGCCGTGAAGGATGGCGAGGCTCCCTAGGCCGGCTTCGTTGGAGAACACGCCGCGGGAGCAGCCGTTTATGAGGGCCGCCCGGATCCCGTATCCGGCCGCTCCGCCGGCCGCGCTTTCGGGGCGGAGCGCGCCGGCAAAAATCTGGGAAAACGCGCCGGAAAGCTCCCTGGCGCAGGAAAGCAGGAGGATCCCGCCGAAGACGAGATAGAGCGCGGCGGAGACGGGAACCAGGACGGACGCTGCTTCGGAGATTCGCCGGATGCCGCCCAGAAAAACGGAGGCTGCCAGCGCGGTCACAACGACGGCGGCTGCGGCCGGATCGATCGGAGCCAGGAGGGATACGCTTTCGGCGATAGAGTTGGCCTGGACCATGCTTCCCATCCCCAGGGCGGCGAGCATACAGAAGACGGCGTAGCAGCACCCCGCCGCGGGCTTGTTCAGGCCGTCGCTCAGATAGAGGAACGGGCCGCTCAGCCAGTTTTGGTCCGCGCCTTTTTTGCGGTAGCGGATGCCGAGGTACGTTTCCCCGTAGGCCGTCGCCATTCCCAGCAGGGCGCAGATCCACATCCAGAACACCGCACCGGGGCCGCCGGCCGTCAGCGCCGTCGCCACGCCGGCGATATTTCCCGTGCCGAGAGTCGCCGCCAGCGCCGTACAGGAGGTAAGAAACTGCTTTCCTCCGGCGCGGGAGCCGCCGGCGCGCCGGTTATCTGCGCATTTTTCTGTGAGAAGAGCGCCGCAGCGTCCTCTGGCGCGGGCGCGCGTCAGATCGCCGGCAAGGCGCGCGGCCATGCGAACGCCCGCCGCCAGAAACAGGCATAAAAGCCAGGGGCCCCAGACGAATTCCCGGAGTGTCATCAGATCGATCATGATTCATTTGCCGCCGTTTTTTCCATTCTCTGCATTTTATTCTTTTTTTCTGTGCTGTATCCGCGAAAACCGTGAAAAAATATGCACAGAGGCGAAAAATATGATACAATGAAACATGAGACAGTGTCTGTTTCAGAAAATGTGAATTCAGAGGATTCCGATCAGGAAAGAGGTTTTTGAATGCCTGGCTTTACGACGCATTATATATTCGGGATGAAGGCGTACAACGATATGCCGCCTTCCTCTCTCAAGCATATTGTGGCCAAATACCGCTGGCTCTATCAGCTGGGGCTGCAGGGGCCGGACATGTTTTTTTATAATATTCCGATCCTGCGGCACCGGGATTACCGGAATGTCGGTTCCTACATGCACGAGCATCTGGTCAGCCCGTTTTTTGAGTGCTGCCTGCGCCGCATCGGGCGCATCCAGTCCCGCCAGCAGCAGGAGGAGGCGATCGCGTATCTGGC
Source organism: uncultured Lachnospiraceae bacterium (assembly GCA_944381615.1). GTDB lineage: Bacteria > Bacillota > Clostridia > Lachnospirales > Lachnospiraceae > Otoolea. The sequence goes on from CALWLT010000034.1 coordinate 71,325, forward strand.
CGGTTTTATCAATCATTACGTCGCCGATTCGATCTGCCATCCGTTTATCTACGGGCGGATCGGATACGACGTTTCCGATCCGACGGCGAAGCATCACGGGATGCATGCGTCCCTGGAAAACGAGCTGGACGCGATTCTTCTGTGGAAATACAAGAAGAAAAAGCCGTCGGAGTTTAACCAGACGGCCAGTATCTGCCTGAACGGGCAGGAGATGCAGTTTATCTCGCATTTTCTGTCGGCGTGCATCAACGAGACGTACTATCCGATCACGTACCGCAACAATTTCCAGGTCACGCCGGCCATGGTGCATCGCTCCATCTGGGCGCTGCGCTTCGGCTGCCGCACGCTCTCGGACAAGACAGGCAAGAAAAAATACAGCATCGGCAAGGTGGAGTCACTGTTTTTAAAGCATCCGGTGGCTTCGGCCAAGCTGGTTACCGATACGGTCAGCGATTACCGCAAAAGCTGCAACCTGGAACACGAGGTCTGGTGCAATCCCTGGAACCGTTCCATGGCTTCCACGGCTTCTTTTGTGGATTTGTTCCATCAGACGCTGGCCAAATGCAGCAGCGTGTATTATCTGCTGAACGCGTGCATTACCAGCCCGGTCCCGCTGGACCGGCAGGATCTGGACGCGATTCTCGGAGAGCTGGGAGATTATTCCTATCACAGCGGCCTGCCCGTTTCAGAGCCGGACGCCGCCCGGGCGGCGGAGAACGGAAGACGCAAGAGGAAGGGGAGAACGATGTAGTTTCATAAACCGGATAACACGTTTTTGGAAACCGGAGGGGGTATAGCCCGGAGAAAGAAGAACCGCTTATGAAAGAGGAAGCTATCCGGAAAGGGACGTCGGGATTCGACGATAAACTGACCGGATTAATGAATGAAAACGGGGTCAGGAGCCATGTGAACCGTTATCTGGAACACATGGATCCGCAGCTTCCCTGCGCGCTTCTGCTTGTCAACATCGATGATTTCAGCGAGGTAAACGCCTCGCGCGGCCGCAGGGCGGGCGATCAGGAGCTTTGCCGGATCGGGAAGCTTCTGTCGCATTCGTTCCGGGCCAACGATATCATCGGACGGACGGGAGCGGATGAATTTGTGATTTTTATATCGGGCGCCGTCACGGAGGAGACGCTCGAGGAGAAGGCGCAGTCTGTCCGGAATCGGCTGCGCGCCTCTTCGGAGGAAAACGGGGGATTCCGGCTTACGGCGAGCATCGGCGTGTGCGTGGCGGCCGTCGCGGTCACGTACGACGAGCTGTGCGCAAAGGCCAGGAAAGCGTTAAAACGCGCCAAAGAGGCAGGCAAGGATCGGGCCTGCATCGAGAATCTGGGAGGCGGCGCGCCGGAGGGCAATACAGCTTTGCATGAGAGCACGCCGCTCGATTCTTTGGGGATCGTCCCGATTCTGGAACGGATGGAGGAGGGAGTCAGCCTCCTGGAGGTGGCTGAGGACGGCGAGATCCGGATAATCTATGCGAGCCGTTCGTTCTGGAGAATGCGGGAAAAGGGAGAAAGCGCGCCGCTGCCGGCCGATCTGATGGGGGTAGGCCTGCATCCGGACGATGCGCTCTGCTATGCGCAGCTTCTGCGGGAGCATGTGGAAAGCGGGAAAAATCTTTCCCATACCTACCGGATCCGCGGCAGCGGCGGCTGGCGCTGGATCGAGGGGCGGGTCAGCCGGATCGCCTGGGCCAGACGCAAGCAGCCGGTGTTTCTGGAGCTTTCTCTGGATGTGACGGAGATGCGCCGCTCGAACCTGTGGCTGGAAGAGATGGGGCAGTTTTTGCAGATGGCGGTGGAGAAAGCGCCCTGCGTGCTCTGGGAGGTCGACGTGACGACGGAGACGTACCGCCTCTTTGACTGCCGCAAATCCTGGAGGGAACAGGATCGCGCCTGGGCTAAATTCCCGGACGAGATGCTTCAGAGCGCGGTGGTCGCGCCGGATTCGGCGGCTAATTTTTCCCGCTTTGCGCGCGCGCTTCTCTCGGGGGCGGCGCAGGGGGGAGGAAATTTTATCATGCGCAACCGGACGAGCGGGAGCTACGGCTGGCATTCCGTGTCGTACCGGATGATTTATGATGAGGAAGGGAATCCGCTGCGGGCGCTGGGCATCAGCGAGGGCAACAGCAATCTGTCGGCCGGGCAGATGCAGCGGATGGAACAGCGGTTTCTGCCGGATATCCTGCGCTATTCGCTGGCGGGCCGCCTGCGCGTGGATCTGACGAAGGATTCGGTTGAGGAGGTATGGACGGAAGGCAATGAGCTGACCGGCACGACGGGAGGCCAGACGTATTCCCAGCTGTTAAAGAGCGGGCGGCTTCTGCAGTTTCCGGAGGACTCCGGCGAGGAGGTGCTGGAGGAATTTGCCAGGGATCGGCTTCTGGCGGAATTTGAGAAGGAAAACCGCTGGTCTACCATAGAATTCCGCCGCGTGGACCGGAGCGGCGAGATCCGCTGGTCGTCGGCGGTCGTGGCGCTGGGACAGGATCCGGAGACGCGGGATATTGTGATGCTCGTATTCCTGCGCGATATCAACCACAAGCACGGTTGGGAGCTGGATCTGGGCCGGCCTGTGGTGCGGGATCGGATCACGGGACTCTATGACCGCGCGACGCTTTTTGCGCTGGCGGAGCATCTGATTGCCGATCGAAGGAGGGGATTCTGCGCAGTCGCCGTCATCTGGATCGGAGGGCTCGGCGAGAGCGTATGGGCGGGGAAGCCGGAGAACCGGCAGCGGAACCGCCGCTACGTGGGCGTGGCGCTCTCCCTGACGCTTGGATCGGACGTACTCCTGGGCCTTTATGAGGAGGAGGACACGCTGATCGCCTTCTTCCCGGATGCGGAATCGGAGCAGAACGTGAAGAAGCGGCTGGAGGAAGCGTTTTACTATATCCGCGTGCTGATGCAGGAGATTCCGGCGATCGAGTCGCTGCGCTTTGTGGCCGGGGTGGCCTGCCGGCGGCCGGAGAGGGCGGATCTGCCGCTCTTGGAGGCGGCCGCCCGTTACCTGTGCGAGTCGGGACACAGCGCGGCGCTGGATACGGTGTTTACGGCCGGCGACGAGACGTGGGAGTGGGATGCGTTTCAGCAGGCGGAAAAGAACAGCGGCATGACGGTGGGAAGCCAGGAGATGTCCCGGGATCTCTCCGGCGAGGAGAAGAGCGTGGCGTTTAACTGTATGGCGGCCATGCTGACTTCAAACAGCCTGGATGACTCCATGGGAAGCGTCCTGCGCCAGATTGGGATATATTACCGCGCGTCGCGGGTGTATATTCTCGCGCTTTCCGAGAGCGGACAGACGATCACGATGCTGCACGAGTGGGTCAGCGCGGGACATCCCAGCATTCAGAAGGTTATGACGGATGTGCCGATCAAGCAGTATCCGATGTTTGTGCGCTGCCTGAATGAAAAAGCACCGGTTATCCTGACGATTCCGGGCCGCAGCGGGAACGAGGATGAGTGGCACTATACGGTCTGCCCGCTGATCGGGGAAGCGGGAATGGAAGGCTTTCTCTGCATTGAGAATTCCCGGGAGCATCCGGCGGACGCGGCGCTTCTGGGCACGCTGATTCCGTACCTGCTGCAGGAGCGCAAGCGGTTCCAGGTGGTGGCCGGCCGGGTGGACGCGGCCGGGCGCGACGGGCTGACGGGAATGGCGAATTTAAGGACGTATCTGGATGTGCTCAACACCATCGATTCGGACTATTACAGCAGCCTGGGCGTCCTGACGGTGGACATTCCGCATCTCTCCTACGTCAACAGCACGCTGGGCTATGATTACGGGCGGGAGATGCTGATATACACGGCGGAGACGATCAGCAAGATTTTCCGCCGGGCGCTTACGTTCCGGACCTGGGACGCGGAGTTCGTGGTGCTCTGCACGAATGTGACGCGGGAGGTTTTCTCGGGGCAGTGCACGCGGCTTCAGGTCGTGCTGCAGCGGCGTTATCCCAACAAGCTGCGCTTCGGAAGTACCTGGTCGAACAAGATTTTTACCGGGCGCGCGCTGGTGCGGGAGGCGTCCTCCCTCATGCGGGGCGGCGAGCTGCATCCGGAGGAAGAGCGGCAGTCGCTTCTGGACCGCTATCAGGACGGAGAAGAGAAAAAGAAGATGCAGGGACGCTTTACCGTCTATTTCCAGCCCAAGATCGAGATGGAGAGCGGCGGGCTGGTCGGCGCGGAGGCGCTGGTGCGCGGCCTGGACGCGCAGGGCGGCGTGATCCCGCCCGCGCAGTTTATCGAGGGAATGGAAAAGAGCGGGGAGATCCGGGAGCTGGATCTGTTTGTGATGGAGCGGGCGCTTTCGTATCTGGAGCGCTGGCGGGAGGAGGGCCACGAGCTGGTGCCGGTCTCGATCAATTTTTCGCGGACGACGCTCTTAAACCCGACGTCCCCCGCGGCGGCGCTGGCGTTAAAGAGTCATTATCCGCAGCTGTCGGAGGAGCTTCTGATGATCGAGATCACGGAGACGGCCGGCGACGTGGGGGAGGAGACGCTCTCGGACGCCATGAACCGCTTCCGCCAGTTCGGGTTCCGCTTTGCGCTGGACGATTTCGGATCGCGCTACGCCAACCTCTCGATTTTCAGCAATGTGAAATTTAATGAGATCAAACTCGACCGGAGCCTGATCCGCGACCTGCCGGGAAATCCCATCAGCCGCACGCTGGTGCAGGATATCGCCCGGATCTGCCGCGACGAAGGGATGCGCTGCGTCGCAGAAGGCGTTGAGACGGAGAAACAGCGGCAGATCCTGATAGAAGCGGGCTGTCGCTGCGCGCAGGGCTATTACTACGACCGGCCGATGCCGGCCGCGATGTTTGAGTCAAAATACCTGGACCCCCGGGACGGGGAGCAGGAGACAGGAGGAATGAGCTGTGACTGAGAAAGATACCAGAGAAAAGACGGCGGCGCTTCCGGCGCAGAAGGAAATGGCGCTTTCCGTGCAGAAGGCCGCGGCGATTCAGGCGCAGGCCGCGCCGCTGATCGTCGGTATCGGCGCCTCGGCGGGCGGACTGGAGGCGCTGCAGCAGTTTCTGCTCTGCATGCCGCCCAACAGCGGGCTGAGTTTTGTGATTATCCAGCACCTCTCGCCGGATTATAAAAGCCTGATGGCGGATATCCTGGGCAAGGATACGGAGATGATGGTGCTGCAGGCGGAGAACGGGATGGAGATCGAACCGGATACGGTGTATCTGATCCCGCCGAAGAACAACATGACGATCCGCGACGGACGCCTGCTTTTAACGGAATTTGTCCAGGGAATGTTAAATCATCCCATCGACGTCTTTTTTACCTCTCTGGCGGAGGAAAAAAAGGAGCGGGCCATCGCCGTGATTTTTTCCGGAACGGGATCCGACGGGACCAACGGCATCAAGTCCGTCAAGGAGCACGGCGGCCTGGTGCTGGTCCAGGATCCGGGCAGCGCCAAGTTCGACGGGATGCCGCGCAGCGCGATCAACACGGGGCTGGTGGATTTCGTGCTCTCGCCCAAGGAGATCGCGGAGGAGATCCTGAATTTTTCTCACTATCCCACGATCATCCCGCCGCAGGAGGACGAGGAATTTTTTACCGACGAGGAGACGTTAAGCCGGATCTATTCCATCCTGAAAAAGGTCAGCGGGATTGATTTTACATATTATAAGCGCACGACGGTTATGCGCCGCATTGAACGGCGGATGGTCATCACGCACAGCTCCAGCATGAACCGCTTTGCCCATCTGCTGGAGGAGAATCCGGAGGAGGCGTCGGTCCTGGTCAAGGAGATCCTGATCGGCGTGACGAATTTCTTCCGCGATCCGGAATTTTTTGAAAAACTGAAAAACAATGTGATCTACGGGATTGTGCGCCGGACGGAGGCCAAAGAGCCGATCCGGGTCTGGAGCGCCGGCTGTTCCACCGGCGAGGAGGCGTATTCGATCGCGATTCTGTTCAAAGAGGTCATGGATGAGCTCAAGGTGCAGAGAGACGTGAAGATTTTTGCCACCGACGTGGATTCCCGTGCCATCGAGCAGGCCGGCAAGGGCGTGTTTTCCGAGAATATCGCCGATGATGTGAGCATGGAGCGCCTGGCCCGCTTTTTCCTGAAGAAAAACGATCAGTACTATATTGCGAAAGAGATTCGCCGGATGATTATTTTCGCGCCCCACAATATGCTGTCGGATCCCCCGTTCGGGAAGCTTGATCTGATCTGCTGCCGGAACGTGATGATTTATTTCCAGCCTGTGCTGCAGAGAGGCCTGTTTGCTATTTTCCATTCGGCGCTGAAAAACAACGGCTATCTCTTTCTCGGGAAGAGCGAGACGGCCAGCGAGTACGCGACGGTGTTTAAACCGGTCTGCGCCGCCGAAAAAATCTATATTCACCGGGGGGAAGGAAAAATGAACGATCTGACGCCGCCAACCTTTCAGATACCGAATATCCAGGCGCTGCCGCCCAGGACGAACGGGCTGGAAGCCAGGGAACAGAATGAGTATGTGATGGAGAATTTGTATACGCAGTTTCTGGAGAATTTCCTGCCGGCATCGGTGGTTATTAATGAGAAAAACGACGTAGTCCATTTCTTTGGCAATTATCAGGATTACCTGTCGCTGGCGTTGGGAAAAGCGACCTTAAACTTCTTCAGCATCCTGCGCAAGGATCTGAGCCTGGTCGCTTCCACGGCCATCAACCGCTGCCGGACGGAGGGCGGCGCGGTCACGTACACGGGGATTTCCGTGGACTGCGAGAGCGGAAGCCGGACGATCGATTTGGTCGTCAGCCCGATCCAGGGAAATAACGGCAGCGATACCGGCCTGGTGGCGGTGCTGTTTAACGAGAAGGGGACGGCGATGCCGGTGGGCGGCACGACGGAGAAATACGACGTGGATACCACGGCGGCGCGCCGGATCACGGATCTGGAGCAGGAGCTGCAGGAGTCGCAGAACGATCTGCGCACGACGATCGGCGAGCTGGAGACGGTCAATGAAGAGCTTCAGGCGGCCAACGAGGAGCTTCTGACGGCCAACGAGGAGCTGCAGAGCTCGAATGAGGAGCTGCAGTCCGTCAACGAGGAACTCTATACGGTCAACACGGAGTACCAGCAGAAGCTGGACGAGCTGACGATGATGACCAACGACCTTTCCAACTTCCTTTCCTCGACGATGATCGGGATCCTGTTTGTGGACAGCAACCTGAATATCCGGAAATTTACGGAATACGTGGGCCGCGAGTTCCAGCTGATGGATCACGACGTGGGCCGTTCCATTCAGATTTTTGCCCACAGCTTCCCGGACGAGGATATCGTGAAGGACGCCGAGACGGTGCTGCGGGATCTGATCCCCATCGACCGCGAGGTAACCGCGATGAACGGCCGCTTCTATACGCTGCGAATTGCGCCCTACCGGACGATGGAAAACAGCATCCGCGGCCTGGTTATCACAATTATTGACAGCCTGGGCACCAACCGCGTATAATGGCGGTAAAATGAACAGGAATGCAGGAGGAGAATACAGTATGCAGAACCCGGTTATTACAATCGAGATGGAAAACGGCGACCTCATCAAGGCGGAGCTTTATCCGGAGGTGGCGCCCAACACGGTCAACAATTTTCTGAGCCTGGTGGGGAAGGGCTTTTATGACGGCCTGATCTTCCACCGTGTGATCAAGGGCTTTATGATTCAGGGCGGCTGCCCGCAGGGAACCGGCATGGGCGGCCCTGGCTACAGCATCCGCGGCGAATTTACGCAGAACGGCTTCCAGAATGATCTGAAGCACACGAAGGGCGTGCTCTCCATGGCGCGGGCGATGGATCCGGACTCGGCCGGCTCGCAGTTCTTTATCATGCACGAGGATTCCCCGCATCTGGACGGCTCGTACGCGGCGTTCGGCATGGTCACGGAGGGGCTGGACGTGGTAGACAAGATCGCGTCGGTGCGCACGGACTGGGGCGACCGGCCGTTAAAAGAGCAGCGGATCCGCAAGATCACGGCGGAAACGTTTGGCGAGACGTATCCGGAGCCGGAGAAATGCTGATGCGCCGGCGCAGCGGGAAACGATGAAACAGGAATGGAAGACGGAGACGGACGGGATTTCCTGTACCGTTACCGTGTCGGATGAGAGAGAGACTCTTCTGGCCGCGCAGGCGGCCGGGGGAGCCATTATTGGAATCTGGGATCCGGAGAGCGGCCGGGAGGAGGCGTTTCCCCCCGGCTGTCTTTATCTGGTTCCGTCGATCCGCGATGTGACCCCGGCGCTTCTGGAGCGCGCCGCGCGCCGTCATCTGGATCTTCCGCTTGAAATCGCCAGAACCGCGCGGCTTACCATCCGCGAGTTTGCCGCGGCGGATCCGCTGGAGCCGGAATCTGCCTGGGACGGGGACGGCGTGTTTTCCCATCGGGAAAAGAGAGAGGCCTACCGCAGGAATCAGTACCGCTTTTTTGAGTGCGGCCTGTGGGCGCTGGTGCACACAGAGAGCGGGCGGCTGATCGGGAAGGCGGGAATTACGGGCGGCGAGCTGGGGTATCACATCTATCCGCCGTTCAGGCGGCAGGGCTACGCCTGGGAGGCCTGCCGGGCGATCCTTCAATACGCCTGGGAAGAGCTTAACTGTCCGGAGATCGGGCTGTGGGTGGACTCGGAAAATATCCCTTCGCAGGCTCTGGCGCGGGCGCTGGGCTTTTCGCCGGACGGCTGTCCGGGCGGGACGCTAAGAGAAGGGAAACCGGCCGGCTGTCCGGGCATACGGTTTGCCAATCCGGACGGAGCGCGCGGGAACGATCGGGCGGACACAGGCCGCGCCTACTGGCGGATTCGGCGGCCGGGCGGACCGGCGGCGGACGGAGAAGAAATATAGGCGGGAAAATCAGGGTTCCTATTGTATTTTTCGTGTACAGAGTATATAATATATTGTATACAAAAAAATAACAAAGTACAATCTGCAGGCGACAGTGCACGGATGGAGGAATTCGGATGATAAAGCACCTGAGACTGAAGGCCTACGGCAAGATTAACCTGGGCCTGGACGTGATTCGCAGGAGGCCGGACGGCTATCACGAGGTAAAAATGATCATGCAGACGGTGCGGCTGTATGATCAGATCGAGATGACGCGCGGCGGAGCGCCGGGGATTCGTTTGAGCACGAATCTTTATTACCTTCCGGATAATGAGAATAATCTGGGATACCGGGCGGCCCGCCTTTTGATGGAGGAATTCGGCGTTCAGGAGGGGCTTTCCATTAAAATTCACAAATGTATTCCGGTGGCGGCCGGGATGGCGGGAGGAAGCAGCGATGCGGCCGCCGTCCTCTACGGCGTCAACCGGATGTTCGGGCTGGGTCTTTCGCTCGGGCAGCTGATGGAGCGGGGCGTTTCTCTGGGCGCGGATGTGCCGTACTGCCTGATGCGGGGAACGGCGCTCTCGGAAGGGATTGGAGAAAAGCTTACGCCGCTCCCTCCCATGCCGCAGTGCCGGGTCCTGATCGCCAAGCCGCCGGTCAGCGTTTCCACGCGCTGGGTTTATGAGGGGCTTGATCTGCCTTCTCTGGGGCCGGAGGCGCATCCGGATATTGACGGGATCCGCGAAGCGATCGAGAAAGGCGATCTGCGCGGCGTATCGTCCCGCGTGGGAAATATCCTGGAGACGGTCACGATCCCGGCGCATCCGGAAATCGGGGTCATCAAAGAGAAAATGAAGGAGTGCGGGGCGCTCTGCTCCCTGATGAGCGGCAGCGGGCCGACGGTATTCGGGCTTTTCGCCAATCCCGCCGCGGCCAGGAAGGCTTACGGGGAACTGCGTTTCGGCAGCGGTTCGGGGCTTGCCAGACAGGTGTATCTGACGGGCTTTTACAACAGGAGGGGGAATTAGACAATGGGGAATCAGTTTGAGGTAAGCATGAACGAGTACCTTCCGCTGCGGGATGTGGTGTTTAATACGCTGCGGCAGGCGATCCTGAAAGGGGAGCTGGCCCCGGGCGAGCGCCTGATGGAGATTCAGCTGGCGCAGAAGCTGGGGGTCAGCCGGACGCCCATCCGGGAGGCGATCCGCAAGCTGGAGCTGGAAGGACTGGTGCTGATGATTCCGCGCCGGGGGGCGGAGGTCGCCAAGATCTCAGAAAAGAGCCTCAAGGATGTGCTGGAGGTGCGCCGTTCGCTGGAGGAGCTGGCCATCGAGCTGGCCTGCCAGCGGATGACAGAGGCGGAGCTTGCGCAGCTCGAGCGGGCGCAGGCGGCGTTCCGGGACGCGATCGGAGAGGGCGATGCGATGAAGATCGCCGAGCTGGATGAGGCGTATCACGATGTGATCTATAACTGCACCAGAAACGCGCGCCTGGTTCAGATCCTCAATAACCTGCGGGAGCAAATGTACCGTTTCCGCCTGGAATACATCAAGGAGGAGGACAAGCGCCAGATTCTTCTTCTGGAGCATGAAAAAATTCTCTTGGCGCTGCAGGGGCGCCGCGTGGCGGAAGCGCGGGCGGCGGTGCGGGAGCACATTGACAATCAGGAAATTACCGTGCTGAAAACGATTAAGGAGAGGGAAGAGGAATGACATTTAAAGAGAAGTATCTGTCGGGGCAGATTGCGTTTGAGGAGATTGACCGCTACATCGAGATCTGGAACCGCTCGGACGACGAGCAGACGCTGGCGCATTTTCTGGGGCTTAACGCGGACGAGGAGGACGCCTGGATTGACGGGAGCGACGAGGATTTAAAGGAGATGCTGGATCGCAGGGAGAAAGTTCCCGGGACGCCGGTTACCCTGGGAAGGACGGACATCATTGTCAATAAAAACGGGTTCGGCGCGCTGCCGATCCAGCGGATTTCTTTTGAGGACGCGGGGGCTTTACTGCGAAAAGCCTATGACGCCGGGATCCGGTTTTTTGACACGGCGCGCGTCTACAGCGACAGCGAGGAGAAAATCGGCCGCGCGCTGAGCGATGTGCGAAACCATCTCTATCTGGCGACCAAGACGGCGGCCGCGAATGCGGAGGAATTCTGGAAGGATCTGGAGACGAGCCTGAAGAATCTGAAGACGGATTATGTGGATCTCTATCAGTTCCACAATCCGGAGTTCTGCCCGAAGCCCGGGGACGGGAGCGGGCTCTATGAGGCCATGCTGGAGGCGAAAAAACAGGGGAAGATCCGGTTTATCGGGATCACGAACCACCGCATGGCGGTCGCCGAGGAGGCGGTTGCCTCGGGGCTTTATGACACGCTGCAGTTCCCGTTTAATTACCTTTCCACGGAGCGCGAGATCGCGCTCGCCGGGGCCTGCCGGGAACAGAATATGGGATTTATCGCCATGAAAGCGCTCTCCGGCGGACTGCTCACAGATTCGGCCGCGGTTTACGCCTGGATGGCGCAGTATGAAAATGTGCTTCCCATCTGGGGCGTGCAGCGCGAGTCGGAGCTGGACGAATTCCTCCGTTATATCGAGAATCCGCCGCAGCTGGACGAAGAGAGACGGGCCGTGATCGCGCGGGATCAGAAGGAGCTGGCGGGAGAATTCTGCCGCGGCTGCGGTTACTGCATGCCCTGTCCGGTGGGGATCGAGATTAACAACTGCGCGAGAATGTCGCTGCTTTTGCGCCGTTCTCCTTCCGAGGTGCAGCTGAACGCCGAGGGGCAGGCGAAGATGAAGAAGATCGAAGAATGCCTGCACTGCGGCACCTGCAGCTCAAGATGTCCCTACGGCCTGGATACGCCGCGGCTTCTGGAGGAGAATTACCGCGATTACAAAGAGGTTCTGGCGGGGAAACCGCTGTAGAAAGAGGGGGACTGGGGATGGATGCCGGGAGACTGGATCGGCAGTTCGGTTTTTTCAGAGAGATCGATAAGGAAAAGGAGATCGGACGGCAGACGTATCTGGCGGACGCGTCGCGCAAGGAAAACGACGCGGAACACGCCTGGCATATGGCGATCATGGCGGTGCTGCTGGCGGAGTACGCCAACGAACCCATCGACGTGCTGAAAACGGTCACGATGCTGCTGATTCACGATCTGGTGGAGATCGACGCCGGGGATACGTTTGCCTACGACGAGGAGGGCAAGAAAACGCAGCATGCCAGGGAGACGGCGGGGGCCGACCGGATTTTCGGCCTGCTTCCGGACGATCAGCAGAGACAGCTGCGGAGGCTGTGGGAAGAATTCGAGGAGGGAAAGACGCCGGAGGCGCGCTTTGCCCGCACGATGGACAACATTCAGCCCGCGATGCTAAACGATGCGTCCGGCGGCAGATCCTGGCAGGAAAAGGGCGTTTTCCTGGATCAGATCTTAAAGCGCAACCAGAATACGGGGGACGGCTCCCGCGCGCTGTGGGAGTACTCCCGCAAACATTTTATTGAACCGCATGTAGCGGCCGGGCATATCCGGCTCAGAGAGCAGGAAGAGGAAAGCTGAGGGCGGCGCGCCCGTCAGCGGATCCAGTCAAGAAGCCGCAGGCGGATGCGGATGTCCGGTTTCCCGCTTTCGTCGCCGGCGGGCAGGAGCAGCGGACGCGGCGGCCCGGCGACAGAATCGCCGGCGCTGTCCGCGTCTTTTTCATGCCCGGCGGGCGCGTGCGCTTCCGGCGCCTCTTCGATGGCGCCGGGCAGGGTAAGAGGCGGATAGAGCACGCACCACCAGTTGTGGCCTTCCGCCTTTCCGAGGAGGACGCGGATCGCGTCGTATTCGCCGCCGGGATAGAGCGTGCCGTTAAGACGCCGGTCCGGGAACCAGGCGCGGCCGATCTCGACGGCCGCGCCGTAGGAAACGCCATGGGCGGCCATGCAGGCTTCGGCTTCCCGCTCCAGATCTTCCCGGTGGGCGAGGACGTAGGCCATGAGCTGTTCTCTGGAGACGGAGAGCGGATCGGGGAAGGCGCGGGAAATCCCGTCTTCCAGAGAGGCAAGCAGGCGGTCGCGCACGGTAAGCTTTAGCTCCTGATCGGCGGCGCTGTCGCTGTTGGCCAGCACGTGCAAGCGCAGGACGCTTTTCGGATCGGCGGTATCCGCGTCCGGGCGCGCCGGAAGAGAAGCGAGAAATACGAGGCAGAGCAGGGCCGCGGCGGCCGCAAACAGCCGGGGCCGGATAGAGAGCAGATCTTGTCGCATGGGAAACCTCCTTAAAAAATCAGCCGCTTTTTGCCCCAAGTATTGACAGGTATGCTATAATCTAAACAGTTTTAGTTCCTGGCCGGCGAAACGCCGGGGAAAGGCGGAGGAAAATGAAGAAAAAAATTCTGGTACTATTCGGCGGGCAGTCTTCGGAGCATGTGGTTTCCTGCATGTCTGCCGTGAACGTAATAAAAAATATCGATGCGTCGCGTTATGAGACGGTGCTGATCGGGATCACGGAGGACGGACGCTGGCTTCTGACGGACTCTGTGGAGGCGATCGAGGACGGAAGCTGGAGAGAGGGGACGGTTTCGGCGCTCCTTCTGCCGGATGCGCGCAGGCAGTGCGTCCTGGTTCAGGATAAAACCGGCGTGCGGGAGATCCCGGTTGACGCGGCGTTCCCTGTCCTGCACGGCCTTTACGGCGAGGACGGGACCGTACAGGGACTTTTCGAGCTGGCGCGCATCCCCTATGTGGGCTGCGGCGTGCTGGCTTCGGCCGTGTCGATGGATAAGCTGAGCACGAAGATCCTGGCGGCCCGCACCGGCGTGCGGCAGGCGGCGTACGTGCCGGTTCTGCGCGGGGAGTTAAAGGAAATGGATGCGGTCGTCCGGCGGATTGAGGCGGCGTTCGGGTATCCCGTTTTTGTGAAGCCGTCGAATGCGGGGTCCTCCCGCGGCGTGTCCCGGGCGGCGGATCGGGAACAGCTTGAGAAGGCGCTTCTTCTGGCGGCGGAGCACGACCGGCGGATCCTGGTGGAAGAGCAGATCGTGGGCCGGGAGGTAGAGTGCGCCGTGTTCGGCGGCGGAGCGGAACCGGTCATCGCCTCCGGCGTGGGCGAGATTCTGGCGGCGGCCGAATTTTATGATTTTGAGGCCAAATATTATAATGCGGAGTCGAAGACGGTTGTCGGCCCCGTCCTTCCGGGGAATGCGGCGGAAGAGATCCGGAAGAAAGCGCGGGAGATTTTTGCGGCGGTAGACGGGTACGGTCTGGCGCGGGTGGATTTCTTTGTGACAGAGGATGGGGGCGTCGTCTTCAATGAGATTAACACGATGCCCGGTTTTACGGCGATCAGCATGTATCCGATGCTCTTTGAGGCGGCCGGGATGGGAAAGCAGGAGCTCATTACGCGGCTGATTGAACATGGAATGAAGCGCTGGGAAGCGTAGGAGGCGGCATGGAGGAAAGATGGAAAACGGCCGCGGGTCTGGATCCCGACGCGCCGATCGGCGTATTTGATTCCGGGATCGGCGGGCTGACGGTAGCGCGGGAAATCATCCGGCAGATTCCGGGAGAACGCCTGATTTATTTTGGAGACACGGCCCGTCTCCCATACGGAACCAAGACAAAGGATACGGTGCTCCGCTATTCCCGGCAGATTATCCGCTTTCTGCGGACGCAGAAGGTAAAGGCGATTGTGATCGCCTGCAATACGGCCTCCGCCTGCGCGTTAAACGAGGTCCGCAGAGAGCTGGACATCCCGATCATCGGCGTGATTTACGCGGGAGCGAGGGTCGCGGCGGAAGCGACGCACAACGGCAAGGTCGGCGTGATTGCCACGGAGGCGACGATTCGCAGCGGCGTGTATGCCGAGGAGATCTGCCGCATCCGTCCGGATGTGGAGGTAATCGGAAAACCCTGCCCCCTGTTTGTGCCGCTGGTGGAAGAAGGGCTGTTTCACGATTCTGTGACCGATGAGATCGCTTCTCGTTATCTTGCGGATCTGAAGAAAAAATACATCGATACCCTGGTCATGGGCTGCACGCATTATCCGCTGATCCGCTCTACGCTGCGGCGCGTGATGGGGGAGGATGTCACGCTGGTCAATCCGGCGTACGAGACGGCGCTGGAGCTTAAGGGGCTTTTGCAGGAGCTGAATCTGCTGCGCCCGGAGACAGAAGACGGGGATGGTGTGGAAAAGTACCGGTTTTTCGTCAGCGATCGGGCGGAGAGCATGACCCGCTTTGCGAAGGCAATTCTCCCGCGGGAGGTAAAGGATACGGTGCAGATTAACATTGAAGAGTACTGAGACTGAGGAGTGCAAGACATGACGAAGGATGTGCTGGTAAAGGTCAGCGGCGCGCATGTGCTGGATGGCGAGACCGAAGATGTGGAGGTCATCACGGCCGGCAGCTACTACTTCAAAAACGGCCGGCATTATATTCTTTATGAGGAGATGCTGGACGGCGAGACCGAGCCGGTCCGCAATACGATCCGGGCGGCAAAGGATGAGGCCGTCGTCATCAAGAGCGGAGCGGCCCGCGCCCGCATGGAATTCAGGCCGGGCCGCCCGGATGTGAGCTGTTATGTGACGCCCTACGGGCAGATGATGATCGGGGTCATAACCGATTGCGTCCAGGTACAGGAAGAGCAGGACGTCCTGCGCATCCGGATTGACTACACACTGGAGATCAACTACGAGAGGGCGACCCGCTGCCGGATTTCTATCGAGGTAAGCTCCCGCTCGTCGGCCCGTCTGGATCTGCAGGCAGATCTCTGATGGCATCTTCAATGACAGAAAGATCCATTTCCAGCTCCTGAGCGATCTGAACCGCCGTTTTCCCTTTTGCTATTTTTTTGCGGATCTGAGAGTTCAGGAGTTTTTTCGTCCCTTCCAGAAGCCCGGCTTCACGGCCGTCTTCATACTCTGCTTTTCGGATGAGCTTTATTTCCCGCTCCTCGTCGTATTCCAAAATACACATCTCGATTGCCTCCGTTCGGTTTTTTAGAAGAAAATCTGCCAGAACGCCTTCCTGGATACATTCGTCCACGGCCTTTTCTACTGCTTCGTTTAATTCTGTCATATTTGCGTAATTCCGGACCCGCTCTACAAAAATCAGATTCATTTGACCTCCTTTGCAGGAGAACAGAAAATCTCCTGCTTTTTCATGTTTTTGGGAAAAGCATAGATTTTCTGAAATGATAATTAGAATCGGCAGCCAGCTTCTGACGCCGGCCGGTGCTGAGAAATATATGCTTTGAATCAGTATATCACGGGGCGGGAGGGGAACGCAAGATCGGGATTTAAAGAAGGGAAGAAAAAAGATCTGCCCCGCTTTTCAGGACAGATCTCTGTATGTTTCTTATTTGTCTTTCTTCCGGAAGCGGGAGAAGAAGCCCTTCTTTTTGGGGAGCGGCGGGATTCCTCCGCGTACGCTCTTTACTTCCGTGATGTAAAGGCCGCTCAGGGAAACTCTGGCTTCCGTCTTGACGGGAAGCTGAAGAAACGCTTTCTCGTCTGCGATGAGGATGACGACCTTGGGGCCGACCTTTGCCTTCACAATCGGGAGCTTGGCCCATCTCGCGTACCAGGGCGTCTGGTCGATGACCATTTTGGGAAGGCCGGACTGTTTTACTCTCAGCTTCTTCTTATCAATAACCAGAATCGAAACCGTCTGTTTGGCGGCGTCCAGCATGGTCTGCTGTTCTGCCTGGCGTCTCTGCATCCGCGAACCGAGAAAATAGAGAACGGCCAGTACCGCAACGGCAACGATCAGAATAATCAGAATTACATTTAAAACCGTTGTCATTTTTCATACCTCCGTAAATAATGGCGGCCGGGCAGACGCTGCCGGGGCAGGAAATCCGTTCCGGAAAAACCGCATACACAAGATATTATAGCATTGGTAGGAAAAAATGGCAAGAAATTATTCTGAGCGGACGGCGGTCTTTGTAAGGCGCTATGGCTCCAGCCCGATGTTGCTGCGGATGTTGTTGGCGGTCTCGTCCATATGCGCTTTCATGGCCTGGATTGCGCCTTCCGGATCACGCCGTTCCATGGCTTCCAGGATTGCCCGGTGCTCGGCGATGGTCGTGGCGCGCCGCTGTTCGGTTTTGCCCAGCGCCTGCATGCCCAGAAAGCGGAACATATCATAGTAATTGCTGACCAGCTTGATCAGCTCTTTGTTGTGGCTCAGCTGATAAATATAGGAGTGAAACGCCCGGTCCAGGGAAATAAACTCATCCGGATTGTAATGACTTAAGAGAGCCTGCTGTTTCTCCTGAATCTGGCGCAGCTTCAGCAGATCCGCGTCGGTAAGATTGCGCACGGCATCCTCGATGGCGGAGAGCTCCAGCGCGCAGCGGACGCGCGTCAGCTCCCACATGGAATGCGGATCAAATTCGCGGACGACGGCGCCCTTGTAAATTTCCATCTGAAGCCATCCGTCCCGCGCGAGCATCTGCAGGGCCTCGCGGATGGGGGTCCGGCTGATTCCCAGCTCTGCGGAGAGTTTCCGCTCGTTCATGACACTGCCGGGCGGGTACTGTCCGGTCAGGATCCCGTTTTTGATTTCCTTATATACCCGTTCTTTATAGGAAAGCTGTTTTTCCAGCATGGTATTTCGTACAACTCCTTTTTTCTTATTTTCTTATCTTAGCACACTCCGGATGGATACACCATCTTTTTTGGCAAAATTCTGCGCTTCCGGGACGGATTTTTATAGAAAATGTATAAAAGAGACCGCGTTGTTTTGTGATGGATGCAGATTGACAAAAAAACAACGACGTGTTATTTTTATGAATGGATGGTATACCAAATACCAAATACGACATACCAAATATCACATGTCGAAAGAAGGAGAGGAACGATGTCATGAAAGTTGCGTTGATTCAGATGGATATGGAGCTGGGGAAGCGGGAGGAAAATGAATCCCGTGCCATTTCTCTGATCCGGCAGGCGGCGGGGCTTAAGCCGGATGTGATTACGCTTCCGGAAACCTGGGATCTCGGTTTTTTCCCCCGCGAGGGACTAAAGGAGCTGGCGGATCGGGAATGCGCCCGGCTGAAAGAGAGATTTTCCGCGCTGGCGGAAGAGCTCGGGATCAATCTGGTTGCGGGTTCGGTTGTCAATCTGCGGGACGACGGAGGGATCTACAATACGGCCTGTGTTTTTGACCGGAAGGGCGGGCTGGTTGCGGAGTATGATAAGGTACATCTGTTTAGCCCGTCGGGAGAGCATGAATATTTTTGCCATGGAACAAAGCCCTGCAATTTTGAACTGGACGGCGTTCCCTGCAGCCTGGCGATCTGCTACGATATCCGTTTCCCGGAGCTGATCCGTTCGGAAATGCTGGCCGGTTCCCGGCTGCAGTTTGTGGCGGCTCAGTGGCCGGATACGCGCACGCTTCACTGGGATACGCTGAACCGCGCGCGGGCGATTGAGAGCCAGAGTTACCTGGTATGCACCAATTCGGTGGGGACGGCGGGGAACGTTACGTGCGGCGGGCATTCGGCGGTCTACGGGCCGATGGGAGAGTGCCTGGTACTGGGCGGAGAACGGGAGCAGATTCTGGAGGCGGATCTGGATCTGACGGCGGTTGAGGCAGTGCGCGCCGCGATTAACGTGTACCGGGATCGCCGGCCGGAGGCGTATCGTCTGTAAAGCCGGAAAAAGAGAACAGAAAAGAAAGTGAGGAGCGGGAAAATGAGCAGAATGGAGTTTACGGTAAAGGAGAGGACGGGCGAGCGGACGCTTGCGCTGGAGTATGAGAGCGTGTTTGCCATCGGATACGCAGGCCGCGATATGGAGAAAACGAGGGAGCACATCCGCGAACTGGAACGCGAGCTGGGCGTGCCCGCGCCGAAAAAAATTCCGACCATTTTCCAGTGCGGCAATTATGTGCTGACACAGGAGACAGAGCTTGCCTTTGTAGGCGAAAAAACCTGCGGGGAAGTCGAGTACGTGATTGTGCTGGATCACGGAACCATGTACATCGGCCTGGGGAGCGATCATACGGATCGCGATCTGGAGGCGTCCAGCGTGCCGAAAGCCAAGCAGATCTGTGCCAAACCGATCGGCCGGGTTCTCTGGGTCTATGAAGAAATCCGGGATCACTGGGATGGGATCCGCCTTCGCTCCTGGCAGACGGTGGACGGAAAAGAGCGCCTTTATCAGGACGGCAGCCTGGCTGATATCCTGCCGCCGGAAGTTATTTTAAAGGAGCTGCAGGAACGGGTCGGCGAAATGGATTCATGCGTGATTTATTCGGGGACGGTGCCGCTGTTAAACGGCTTTTGCTTCGGCAGCCATTTCCGCTGTGAGATGGAGGACTGCGTGCTGGGAAGAAAGCTGGAAACGGAGTATCGGGTTGAGGTAATC
The DNA here is from genome assembly GCA_944381615.1 of uncultured Lachnospiraceae bacterium. GTDB lineage: Bacteria > Bacillota > Clostridia > Lachnospirales > Lachnospiraceae > Otoolea. The sequence goes on from CALWLT010000034.1 coordinate 90,501, forward strand.
AGCGAGGAGGAGAGATGATGAGAAAGGGGTTAGCAGGGATACTGACGGCCGCTTTTGCCGCCGCAGTTCTGTGCGGATGCAGCGGCGCGGCGGGGGCGGGCCAGGCTGTAAAGCTGAAAATCGCTACGGTCGGGAACGAACAGCATCAGTCCACGATTGCCGCGACGGCGTTTAAGGAGAAGCTGGAGGAGCTGGCGGGCGATCGGTTTGAAATTACGATTTATCCCAACGGGCAGCTGGGAGGCGAACGCGAGATGGCGGAGGGGGTCAAGATCGGATCGATTGAGATGGCGGTCGTGACGACGGACGGCGCGCTCCCGAGCTTTGTGCCGGAGACACAGGTCCTGGCGATTCCGTATCTGTTTTCGGACAAGGAGGAGGCGTATTACATCCTGGACGGGTATCTGCAGGAAACCCTGGCGCCGGCGTTTGAGGAGCAGGGGTTTAAGCATCTGGCTTTCTGTGAGCTGGGATTCCGTCATTTTACCAATAATGTGAGAGAGATAACGAAGGCGGCGGATATGAAAGGACTCTCGATTCGCGTGCAGGAATCGCCGATCTGGTTTTCACTGGCGGATTATCTGGGATTCATAGCCACGCCGATTTCCTTCAATGAGCTCTACACGGCGCTGCAGCAGGGGACGGTAGACGGCCAGGAAAATCCCATCGCTTCGATCTCCTCTTCCGCATTCGACGAAGTGCAGAAATACATGTGTCTGGATGGACATACCTATGCGCCGGAAAGCGTGATTATGAATCTGGATTTTTACAACCGGCTGACGGAGGAAGAACGGGCCTGGATTGACGCGGCGACGGTTTATGCCCGCGATACGCAGCGGCAGATGGTAACAGATATGGAGGCCGATATGCTGGAATCGATCAAGGCTAAAGGCGTCGTGGTGTGCGAGGAACCGGATCTGCAGTCGTTTCGCGATGCAACGGCAGATTTATACCAGGATCCGGCCGTGGTGCAGTTGGTTTCGCCTGAGCTGACCGAGGGAGTGATGGAGGCGATCGCGGAATATGAAGCAGAAAAACAGGCGCCCGCAGACGGCGCTCTGCAATAAGGAGGAAATGAGATGAAATCGATTGATCGGGCGATTGGCCTGATAATCCGGGCTGTGATGGGAGCCAGCTCTCTTCTGGTTCTGGTTATTACCTTTTTACAGGTTTTGTGCCGCTTTGTTTTTAAATCTCCTCTTCCCTGGAGTACGGATGTGCTGCGCCTGGCCTTTACCTATCTTGTTTTCTGGGGCGGAGCCTGGTGCGTAAAAGAAAAAGAGCATCTGAATGTGGATGTGGTGCTGACGATGCTTCCTCCGGGGGTGCGCCGGGCGTTTGAGATCGGGATCAACCTGATCCTCTGCTGTTTCTTTGCGTTCCTGGTGTTTTTTGGGATTCAGTTCTGCATATTTGGCTGGACACAGACAACGTCTTACCTGCCGCTTCCGATGTCCGTCTATTATGCGAGCATACCCAGCGCGGGCGCGATTATGCTCTATTACATGATTCAGATTATCTGCGGACAGCTTCGCGGCCCGAAAAAGGAGGATCAGGCATGATTTATATTGTCTTACTGTTCATTTTATTTCTGGCGGGCATCCCGATCTGTTTTTCCCTGGGGCTCGTTTCGGTAGCCGGAATGATCCAGGGCGCGACGCCGATGATCGTCGTGATCCAGCGCATGTTTACAGGCGCGGACAGTACGGCGCTGATTGCGATTCCGCTGTTTATTCTGGCCGGCGGCCTGATGGTTCAGGGAGGGATTTCCAACCGCATCGTCAGCTTTGCGGATGCGCTGATTGGCCATTTTCCGAGCGGCCTGGCGCTGGTCAGCATCCTGGCCTGCATGTTTTTTGCCGCGATTACCGGTTCTGCGATTGCGGCCACAGCGGCGATCGGCGGGATTATGATCCCGATCATGCGGGAAAAAAATTATGAAGATACGTTTTCCGCGCCGCTGATTGCCTGCGGAGGTTCCATCGGGCCGATCATTCCGCCCAGCATCCCGCTGCTGCTTTACGGGACCATGGCGAACGTCAGCGTGGGAAAACTTTTTATCGGCGGTTTCATCCCCGGTATTATCATGGGAATTGGCCTGATGATTTACAGCTATTTCGTGGGGAAAAAGCGCCATTATGTGGGCCGGGAGACGAAAGCGGGCCGGGAGGAAATCCTGCGCACGGGAAAAGACGCCCTCCTGGCGCTGATCATGCCCTTTATCATCATCGGCGGAATTCTGTCCGGAATTTTCACGGCGACAGAATCCGGCGCCATCGCCTGTGTGTATGCGATTCTCATCGGCGCATTCGTCTACCGGGAACTCAAATGGCAGAATATGTTTTCTCTGTTTGTGGACTGCGCCAAGTCAACGGGGCAGGTCCTGGTGGTCGTGGCCTGCGCCAGCCTCTTTACCTGGGTCATTACGGTTGCGCAGGTGCCGCAGACGGTCAGCGCGCTGCTTTCGGATTCGATTCACAGCCGCTTTGTCCTGCTTCTGGTTATTAACGTAATTCTTCTGATTGCCGGAACCTTCATCGATACGACCAGCGCGCTGGTAATTTTTACGCCGCTGTTTCTTCCGCTGGTTCAGGCAATGGGGATCGATCTGATTCATTTTGGCCTTGTAATGGCCGTCAACCTGACTATTGGCATGTGCACGCCGCCGCTGGGCGTCTGCCTCTTTGTGGCGGGTTCGATTGCCAGGGTGAGTCTGCGCGACCAGATGAGAGACCTGCTTCCGATGCTGGGCGTGCTGCTCGTCGTCCTGATGATTGTTACCTACATTCCGCAGACGGTTACCTTTTTGCCGAATCTGGTCGGATAAGATAAGAAAAACGATGTTTTGAAGGTCTGGGCCTTTGCCTCTGCAGGAGGCAGAGGCCTTTTCCTTTGAAAAAGCTCTGCCGGTTTTGACAGACAGCGTTTTTTGCGCCTTAATCTTTTTAAGACTCTGTGCGGACGCGGATAAGGAGCAGCGTAGCCAGGATCATGGAAATGGCGACGGGAGCGGCGCCGATCTGCCAGGAGCCGAACGTTTCAACCAGGGATCCGACGGCCGGCGGGCCGACCAGGGTTCCGGCGTTGCTGGTCAGCGTAAAAAGTGCAATGGCGGGTACGGCGTGCCGGGGATCTTTTACAGTCAGAGGGATAAGGGTCCACAGGCAGGCGGAGACGCTTCCTTCAAAGAAGGGATATACGATTACAAACGGCAGGATCCATCCGGGGCCGGGCAGCAGAAACGCCGCGGCCACGGCAAAAACATAGCCGGCAGAGATCACAGGATGCAGAACCGTTTGCGGTCGACATGATCCAGGATAAAACCTGCAAGAACGACGACCGGGAGGGAGATGACGGCAAAGAGACTGACATAGCGGTTGGCCGTTTCCAGCGAAATTCCAAAATCAGCGTTCCAGCAGGCGGCTGCCCAGTTGACGAAGCCGAAACAGGAGAAGCAGAAACAGAACATAGCCAGGCTTACCATCCAGACAGACGGATTGTGCAGGGCGTCTGTAAAACAACGGATCGGAAGCGGAGAGTAGAAGGGAGGAAAAACATTGACACCGATACAAATTGGCATTCTGGGCTGCCTTGTCATGGTCGCGCTGTTTGCAGTAAGCGTTCCGGTTGCCGTATCCATGGTGGCGGTCGGCGCGGTAGGGTTTGCGATCCTGAATTCGCCGACGGCGGCGCTGAACCTTCTGGTAGCTGACTTTTATGAGTCGTTTACTTCGTATTCTTTTACGACAATGCCTCTGTTTACGCTGATGGGAACGCTGTGTTTTATTCAAAAGTCAGCACGAAGCTATATGACTGCGCCTATAAAATTTTTGGAGCAATCCGCGGCGGACTGGCAATCGCGACCGTAGCCGCCTGCGCCTTATTCGGGGCAATCAGCGGTTCATCCAACGCGGCGGCGGCCACCATGGGAAAGGTTACGCTGCCGGAGATGAAGCGGTACCGGTACAATGACAGTCTGGCGACGGCGTCGGTGGCGTCGGCCGGCTGTCTGGGAATTCTGATTCCGCCCAGCGGGATTATGATTATTTACGGAGTCATGACGGAACAGAATATTTCCCAGCTGTTCGCGGCGGGTCTGGTTCCGGGAATCATTCTGACGATTCTGATGTGTATTGCGGTGGAGTTGATTTGTTCCAGGCATCCGGATTATGGCCCGCCGGGAGAAAAGACGTCGATCACAGAAAAGATTAAATCCCTGTCCGGAATTTTTGATATGGCGATTCTGTTTATTCTGGTTATCGGCGGAATGATGGTCGGATGGTTTACCCCGACGTAGGGCGGAGCCATCGGAGCATTCGGAGCGTTTGTCCTGGGGCGGATTCGGGGGACGCTGAGTCTTAAGGATACCTGGCTGGCAATCCGGGAAACGGTTGAAATGAGCTGCATGGTCATGGCGATTGTGGCCGGAGCGACGGTCTTCGGGCATTTTATGGCAATCAGCCGGATTCCCAGCACGCTGGCGCAGGCGGTTGCGGAATTAAATATGCCGGCGTTCGTGGTTATGCTTCTGATTATGGGCGTTTATCTGCTGGGCGGATGTTTTATGGACAGCCTGGCGCTGATTATGCTGACGGTTCCGGTCTTTTATCCGGTCGTGCTGGAGCTTGGCTACGACCCGATCTGGTTTGGCGTGATTATTGTGATTGTGGCTTCCATGGGACTGATTACGCCTCCGGTAGGGCTGAACGTCTATATTATAGGAAATCAGTGCCCGGATATTCCGCTTCCGGTTATTTTTAAAGGAATCTGGCCTTATCTGATCTGCATGGTTATTCTGGCGGCCCTGCTTCTGGCATTCCCGGGAATTGCCACCTGGCTGCCGTATAGCTTATAAAACAATAATAAAGGAGGATAATGGAATGGAGACAAAGTTAACGTATGAGAACATGTACAAACTGGTCAGCGATTACTTTCAGAATTTTGAGGGTGTTCCGGACGCCGGTCTGGAGGACGGAAAAGCCAGTGTGGCAAAATATTTCAGCAAAGATCTGATCACGCGGCGGCGCTGCTGGCCATCTCTGACGAATCTGGACGAGTGGATGGCGGTTCTGGTCGATAACTACCCGAACCACCGCTATGATATTAATATCGATAAACCCTACGGCTATGTGTGCATCGATCCGGAAAGCGGGCTGTGCTGCATCCAGATGCGCGAGGATGTGCATGGATTATTCGACGGAGTTGGAGGCGAGCGTGTCCGTCTGACGGAGGACGGTTTGCCTGAGAGAGCAGAAAATGGAAAAAAGAAGGAGGATTGTTATGCTGCAGTTTTTTGAGGATATTTATGACAGAGAAGAAGTAAAGCAGTTTGTTTCCAGCTATTTTGAGGCGCTGAACCAGATCGATCCGCGCGACAAAGAGGGGAGCAAGGCGAGGCTGGAGCCGTTTTATTCGGAGGATTTTATGTCGAGAGAAAACGACTGGCCTCACAACAGAGGGAAAAAGCGTGGCTGGGATACTGGGTTAATTCCGCGCCGCGGTATCTGAGAAAGTACTATTATAAAGAGCCGGACGGTTTTATGATTATCGACGTGAGAAATGGAATCGTGTGCAGCCAGGTGCGCCAGGAGTGCACGCACATCGAGACGGGAGAGATCGTCCGCGCTTATATCAATGCCGTAGATCTCCGGGTAAAGAAGGTAGACGGGAAGCTGAAGATTGACCGCGAATGCTGGATCCGTGTTCCGGCCAATTATCAGACGGATTATCCGACGCACCTGGGCGAAGAAGGACTTCCCTGCTGGCTGTTCGTGGATTACAGCAAGCCGTATTAAGCGGAAAACCGGCGGAACAGGCCGCGGCGGTCGGAGGATTTGCGGCACGGGGAAATTCTTCAGAAAAAGCATTGACATCACAGGAAAACGGCGGTATGATAACCCCAGTTCATAATTTGCGATGATGAGGAAGAGTACGCGGATCGGAAGTTTCAGAGAGCTGCCGGCAGATGCGAGGCAGCACGGAGGATCCGGAGAAAATCGCCTCGGAGCTTTCGGGCTGAACCCGTTTCAGTAAGCCCGGACGGCGTGGCCGCCGTTACCCGGCCGTCTGTTGACAGACAGAACCGAGGGGCCGTTTTACGGCAGGAAGAGTGGTACCGCAGAGGTTAAAGCCTTTGTCTCTTTGTGAGACAGAGGCTTTTTTTCATGAAGCGGCAAAACGGGAACTCTGTTCCTTCAAAGGCGCGGTTATGAAACAGCCTGAGAATGGCGGGAAAGGAGAAAATGAGTATGGAAACACTGAAGAAAATCACTAATTTTGTCAGCGGAAACATGGCAATCATCGTAATCATTGTGGCGGCCATCGCGCTGTTTTCGCCGGAGACGGTCGGCTTTTTAAAGACGAGCTACGTCAATCCGCTGCTGGGCGTCGTGATGTTCGGAATGGGACTGACGTTAAAACCGGGAGATTTTAAGGTTGTGTTCAGCCGGCCGAAGGACGTCATCATCGGCTGTATTTCCCAGTTTACGGTTATGCCGCTGCTGGCATTTGGCCTGACGAAAGTTTTCGGGCTTCCGACGGAGCTGGCAATCGGCGTCATCCTGGTGGGAACCTGCCCCGGCGGCACCTCCTCCAACGTTATGACGTATCTCTCCAAGGGAGACGTCGCCCTGTCCGTGGGCATGACGTCCGTCTCGACGATCCTGGCCCCGTTCCTGACGCCGTTCCTTACCTATGTATATGCCGGCGCCAGAGTCGATGTGGATATGGTCAGCATGTTCCTCTCCATTATCCAGGTCGTTATCGTGCCGATCGCGGCCGGCTTTGTGATTAATCATTTCTTCCAGAAGTTTACAGAGGCGGCGGTGGAAGTGCTTCCGCTGGTATCGACGCTGGCGATCGTGGCGATCGTGGCGGCCGTGGTCGCCGCCAACTCGGCCAATCTGATGACCTCCGGCCTGCTGATCGTGGCGGTCGTCATCCTGCACAACGTGCTGGGCTATGCGCTGGGCTATGTGATCGGCAAGGTTCTGAAGCTGGATGAGACCAAGTGCCGTGCGATTTCGATTGAAGTCGGAATGCAGAATTCCGGCCTGGCGACTTCTCTGGCGACGACGCATTTCGCGCAGTACCCGCTGGCGACGATCCCCGGCGCGGTCTTCAGCGTATGGCATAACGTGTCGGGCGCGATCCTCGCCAACTACTTTGCCCGCCACAGCGGGAAATAAGAGAAGCGGGCGGATCCTGCACTTTAAGATTCGGGATGGCCGCGGGTCGGAAACCCGTTTTGCGGGTTTCCGGCCCGTATTTTTTGGAAGTCCATGCCCGGAACCATTTCAATCGTATTTTTTCTAACATTCCAATCGCAATTTCCCTAAAATTTTCCTTGACATCCAATTCTGCGCATGATAAGATGAAAAATGCACCATTGTGGAGAACTGGGCTTTCAGGGTACCAGTATGCCCAAAAATCGTGCGGTCCGGCACGGGGGTCGGTTTGCCCTGCCGGCAGAGGGAAAAGCAGACCATAGATAGAAAGAAAACAGGGGTGAAACGTCGAATGGAGAAAAGCAGGATGCGTCCGGTAAAAGCCGGAAAAGATGTCAGGATGTCCTTCTCGAGACAAAAAGAAGTTCTGGAAATGCCCAACCTGATCGAGATTCAGAAGAATTCCTACCAGTGGTTCCTGGACGAGGGACTCAGGGAGGTTTTTTCCGATATCTCTCCCATCGCGGATTTCGCGGGACATCTGAGTCTGGAGTTTGTAGATTTTGCACTGTGCACCAATGACATCAAATATACGATCGAGGAGTGTAAGGAGCGCGACGCGACTTACGCTGCACCTTTGAAGGTAAAGGTCAGGCTCTGCAATAAAGATAAAGACGAGATCAATGAACACGAGATCTTCATGGGCGACCTTCCGCTTATGACCGACACCGGCTCCTTCGTGATCAACGGAGCTGAACGAGTAATCGTCAGCCAGTTAGTACGTTCCCCTGGTATTTATTACGGAATTGCGCATGACAAAATCGGTACGGAATTATACAGCTGCACGGTCATCCCCAACCGCGGCGCCTGGCTGGAGTACGAGACGGACTCCAACGATATTTTCTATGTCCGTGTGGACCGGACGAGAAAGGTTCCGGTAACGGTTCTGATCCGCGCCCTGGGCTACGGCACCAACGCCGAGATCATCGATCTCTTCGGCGACGAGCTGAAGCTGGAGAAGAGCTTTGAGAAGGATCCGTCCACCAATTATCAGGACGGCCTTCTGGAATTATACAAGAAGATCCGCCCCGGCGAGCCGCTGTCGGTCGACAGCGCCGAGAGCCTGCTGCACAGCATGTTCTTTGACCCGAGACGCTATGACCTGGCGCGCGTGGGCCGGTATAAATTTAATAAGAAGCTTCACTTCAAGAACCGCATCGCCGGCCATACGCTGGCGGAGGATGTGGTCGACGTGACAACGGGCGAGATCCTGGCAGAGAAAGGCACGGTCGTCGACAAGAAGCTGGCTACGGATATCCAGAACGCGGCGATTCCGTTTGTCTGGATTCAGGGAGAGAAGAAGAACCACAAGGTTCTTTCCAATATGATGGTGGATCTGTCCTGCTATGTGGATTTTGATCCGGAGGAAGCCGGCGTGAACGAGCTGGTGTTCTATCCGGTCCTGCAGGGGATCCTGGAAGAGCACGGGAATGACCCGGAGGAACTGAAGGCGGCGATTAAGCGTGACATCCACGATCTGATCCCCAAGCATATTACGAAGGAAGATATCCTTGCTTCCATTAACTATAATATGCACCTGGAGGGCGGAATCGGCACCTCGGACGACATCGATCATCTGGGCAACCGCCGCATCCGCGCGGTTGGCGAGCTGCTGCAGAATCAGTACCGCATCGGCCTTTCGAGGATGGAGCGCGTGGTGCGCGAGCGCATGACGACGCAGGATATGGAAGGGATTTCCGCGCAGTCGCTGATCAACATCAAGCCGGTTACGGCGGCGGTCAAGGAGTTCTTCGGCAGCTCCCAGCTGTCGCAGTTCATGGACCAGAACAACCCGCTGGCGGAGCTGACGCACAAGCGGCGTCTGTCGGCTCTGGGTCCGGGCGGCCTTTCCCGGGACCGCGCCGGATTCGAGGTCCGCGACGTGCATTATACGCATTACGGGCGCATGTGCCCCATCGAGACGCCGGAAGGTCCCAACATCGGCCTGATCAACTCGCTGGCGACCTATGCGCGCGTCAATCCCTACGGGTTTGTGGAAGCGCCCTACCGCGTGGTTGACAAGACGGATCCGCAGAACCCGGTGGTAACCGACGAGGTGGTGTACCTGACCGCCGACGAGGAGGACAACTATGTCGTGGCTCAGGCAAACGAGCCGCTGGACGAGGAGGGCCACTTCATCCATACCAACGTATCCGGACGTTTCCGCGAGGAGACGTCGGAGTTCCAGAGAAAGCGGATCGATCTGATGGACGTATCCCCGAAGATGGTATTCTCCGTGGCGACCTCCATGATCCCGTTCCTGGAAAATGACGACGCCAACCGCGCGCTGATGGGTTCCAACATGCAGCGTCAGGCCGTGCCGCTTCTGACGACGGAGACGGCGGTAGTAGGAACCGGTATCGAGGGCAAGGCGGCGGTGGACTCCGGCGTCTGCGTCCTGGCGAAGAACGCCGGCGTGGTGGAGCGCTCCGCGTCCAATGAGATTGTGATCCGCCGCGATTCAGACGGGAACCGCGACGTGTACCATCTGACGAAATTTAAGAGAAGCAACCAGTCCAACTGCTATAACCAGAAGCCGATCGTCTTTAAGAACGATCACGTGGAAGCCGGCGAGGTCATTGCCGACGGCCCGTCCACCTCGAACGGGGAGATCGCCCTGGGCAAGAACCCACTGATCGGATTCATGACCTGGGAGGGCTACAACTACGAGGATGCGGTTCTGCTTTCCGAGCGCCTGGTGCAGGAGGATGTCTACACGTCCGTCCACATCGAGGAGTATGAGGCGGAAGCCCGTGACACCAAGCTGGGGCCGGAGGAGATCACGAGAGATGTGCCCGGCGTCGGCGAGGATGCCTTAAAGGATCTGGACGAGCGCGGCATCATCCGCATCGGCGCCGAGGTGCGCGCCGGCGATATCCTGGTCGGCAAGGTCACGCCCAAGGGCGAGACGGAGCTGACGGCGGAGGAGCGGCTGCTGCGGGCGATCTTCGGAGAGAAGGCCAGAGAGGTGCGTGATACCTCGCTCAAGGTGCCGCACGGCGCCTACGGCATCATCGTGGACGCCAAGGTCTTTACGCGGGAAAACGGCGACGAGCTTTCTCCCGGCGTCAACGAGACGGTGCGCATCTACATTGCCCAGAAGAGAAAGATTTCCGTGGGCGACAAGATGGCCGGCCGCCACGGAAACAAGGGTGTCGTTTCGCGTGTGCTTCCGGTAGAAGATATGCCGTTTTTACCCAACGGGCGTCCGCTGGATATTGTTCTGAACCCGCTGGGCGTGCCGTCGCGTATGAATATCGGGCAGGTGCTGGAGATCCATTTAAGCCTTGCCGCCAAGGCGCTGGGCTTTAACGTGTCCACACCGATTTTCGACGGCGCGAACGAGATTGACATTCAGGATACCCTGGAGATGGCCAACGATTACGTCAACACCTCCTGGGAGGAGTTTGAGGAGAAATACAAAGACAAGGTAGACCCCGCCGTGATGGAGTATCTGGGAACCCACCTGGAGAACCGCAAGGTCTGGAAGGGCGTGCCCATCAGCCGCGACGGAAAGGTCCGTTTAAGAGACGGCCGCACCGGCGAGTTCTTCGACAGCCCGGTTACCATCGGCCACATGCACTACCTGAAGCTGCATCATCTGGTAGACGACAAGATCCATGCCCGTTCCACGGGCCCCTACTCCCTGGTTACCCAGCAGCCGCTGGGCGGCAAGGCGCAGTTCGGCGGCCAGCGTTTCGGCGAGATGGAGGTGTGGGCGCTGGAGGCTTACGGCGCGTCCTACACGCTGCAGGAGATCCTGACCGTCAAATCCGACGATGTGGTGGGCCGCGTGAAGACCTACGAGGCGATCATCAAGGGCGAGAATATTCCCGAGCCGGGCATTCCGGAGTCCTTCAAGGTGCTCTTAAAAGAGCTTCAGTCCCTGGGACTGGACGTGAGAGTTCTCAGAGAGGACGGGACGGAAGTAGAGCTGGCGGAGAATATCGATTACGGCGACACCGATATCCGTTCGTTCCTGGAAAGCGACAGCAAGCGTTACTCCCAGAATGAATCCTTCGGAAGCTATGGCTACCAGGAGCAGGAATTTAAGGACGGAGAGCTCTCTTCCGTGGAACCGGAAGGCGACGATTATACAGACGATCCGGACGATTTTCTGGATGACGGCGAATTCTCGGCGGAGGGCTTTGAAGGCTATACGGCCGAGCCGGACGACGGATTTTCTGATGACGAAGAATAATAGATAGAAGGGAGTACCGCACATGCCAGAAACAAATGAAACTTATCAGCCGCTGACATTCGACGCGATCCGGATTGGCCTGGCATCGCCCGAAAAAATTCTGGAGTGGTCTCACGGCGAGGTAAAAAAGCCGGAAACCATTAACTACCGGACTCTCAAGCCGGAGAAGGACGGCCTGTTCTGCGAGCGGATTTTCGGACCCAGCAAGGACTGGGAGTGCCACTGCGGGAAATACAAGAAAATCAGATATAAAGGCGTAATCTGCGATCGCTGCGGCGTCGAGGTAACGAAGTCCAGCGTCCGCCGCGAGCGCATGGGGCATATCGCCCTGGCGGCCCCGGTGTCCCATATCTGGTATTTTAAGGGAATCCCCAGCCGGATGGGACTGATTCTGGATATCTCTCCCCGGACGCTGGAGAAGGTTCTGTACTTTGCTTCTTATATTGTACTGGATCCCGGCCAGACCAGCCTGCAGATGAAGCAGGTGCTGTCTGAGAAGGAGTACCGCGACGAGCTGGAGAAATACGGCTACGGCGCGTTCCGCGTGGGAATGGGCGCCGAGGCGATTCAGGAGCTGTTAAAGGCGATCGATCTGGAGAAAGATTCCGAGGAGCTGAAGGCGCAGTTAAAGGACGCGACCGGACAGAAGCGGGCCCGCATCATCAAGCGCCTGGAGGTCGTGGAGGCGTTCCGCAGCTCCGGCAACCGGCCGGAGTGGATGATCATGACGGTCATCCCGGTCATCCCGCCGGATATCCGCCCGATGGTACAGCTGGACGGCGGCCGTTTCGCCACCTCGGATCTGAATGATCTGTACCGGAGAATCATCAACCGCAACAACCGTCTGGCCCGCCTTCTGGAGCTGGGCGCGCCGGATATCATCGTGCGCAATGAAAAGCGTATGCTGCAGGAGGCGGTGGACGCCCTGATCGACAACGGCCGCCGCGGCCGTCCCGTCACGGGCCCCGGAAACCGCGCCTTAAAGTCCCTCTCCGATATGCTGAAGGGAAAACAGGGCCGTTTCCGCCAGAACCTGCTCGGAAAGCGCGTGGACTATTCCGGCCGTTCCGTTATCGTAGTCGGCCCGGAATTAAAGATTTATCAGTGCGGCCTGCCCAAGGAGATGGCGATCGAGCTGTTTAAGCCCTTCGTCATGAAGGAGCTGGTCTCCAACGGCACCGCTCACAACATCAAGAATGCGAAGAAGATGGTAGAGCGTCTGCAGCCGGAGGTCTGGGACGTGCTCGAGGATGTAATCAAGGAGCACCCCGTGATGCTGAACCGCGCGCCTACGCTGCACCGTCTGGGAATCCAGGCATTTGAGCCGATTCTGGTAGAGGGCAAGGCGATCAAGCTGCATCCGCTGGTGTGTACGGCGTTCAATGCGGACTTCGACGGCGACCAGATGGCCGTGCATCTTCCGCTCTCTGTGGAGGCGCAGGCGGAGTGCCGGTTCCTGCTGTTATCGCCCAACAACCTGTTAAAGCCGTCCGACGGCGGGCCGGTGGCCGTCCCGTCTCAGGATATGGTCCTCGGCATCTATTATCTGACGCAGGAGCGGCCCGGCGCGAAGGGCGAGGGCATGGCCTTCAAGAGCGTCAACGAGGCGATCCTGGCCTATGAGAACGGCGTGGTAACGCTGCATTCTCGCGTCAGAGTCCGGGTAAGCCGGAAGATGGCGGACGGAACGGTAAAAAGCGCGATCATTGAATCGACGGTCGGCCGCTTCATTTTCAACGAGATTATCCCGCAGGATCTGGGCTTCGTGGATCGGAGCCAGGAGGGCAACGAGCTGAAGCTGGAGGTTGATTTCCACGTCGGCAAGAAGCAGTTAAAGCAGATTCTGGAGAAGGTCATCAATATTCACGGCGCGACCCAGACGGCGGTCACGCTGGACGACATCAAGGCCATCGGCTACAAGTATTCGACGAGAGCGGCCATGACGGTGTCGATCTCCGATATGACCGTGCCGGCAAGCAAGCCGAAGCTGATCGCCGACGCGCAGGCGACGGTCGACCGGATTGCCAAGAACTTCCGCCGCGGCCTGATCACGGAGAAGGAGCGCTACGAAGAGGTAATCAAGACCTGGAAAGAGACGGACAATCAGCTGACGCACGATCTGCTGACCGGGCTTGACAAATACAATAACATTTATATGATGGCGGATTCCGGCGCCCGCGGTTCTGACAAACAAATCAAGCAGCTGGCCGGAATGCGCGGACTGATGGCGGATACGACGGGCCATACCATCGAGCTGCCCATCAAGTCGAATTTCCGCGAGGGTCTGGACGTACTGGAATACTTCATTTCTGCGCACGGCGCCCGCAAGGGACTTTCGGATACGGCGCTGCGTACCGCCGACTCGGGATACCTGACGAGACGTCTGGTCGACGTGTCCCAGGATCTGATCGTGCGCGAGGATGACTGCTGCGCGGGCAAGGCGGAGATCCCCTACATGGAGATCAAGGCCTTCACGGACGGCAAAGAGACGATCGAGACGCTGGAGGAGCGCATCACGGGCCGCTTCATTGCGGAGACGATTACCGACCCGGATACGGGAGAGGTGGTCATCGAGGCCAATCACATGTGTACGCGCAAGCGTGCGGCGGCCGTCATGGAAGTGTTAAAGAAGCTGGGCAGAAATTCCGTGAAGATCCGCACGGTGCTGACCTGCAAGTCCCACATCGGCGTCTGCGCCAAGTGCTACGGCGCCAACATGGCGACGGGCCAGCCGGTTCAGGTCGGCGAGGCGGTCGGCATTATTGCGGCGCAGTCCATCGGCGAGCCGGGTACGCAGCTGACGATGCGTACGTTCCACACCGGCGGCGTGGCCGGCGGCGATATCACACAGGGTCTTCCCCGTGTCGAGGAGCTGTTTGAGGCGCGCAAGCCCAAGGGACTGGCGATTATCGCGGAGTTCGGCGGCATTGCGACGCTGAAGGATACCAAGAAGAAGAGAGAGATTGTCGTTACCGATAACGAGACGGGCAATTCCAAGACGTATCTGATCCCGTACGGATCTCGGATCAAGGTAGAGGACGGCGCGCATCTGGAAGCCGGCGACGAGCTGACCGAAGGAAGCGTCAATCCGCATGACATTCTCAAGATCAAGGGCGTGCGCGCCGTGCAGGATTACATGATCCAGGAAGTACAGCGCGTGTACAGCCTGCAGGGCGTGGAGATCAACGACACGCACATCGAGATGATCGTGCGCCAGATGCTGAAGAAGATCAAGGTGGAGGAGAGCGGAGACTCCGATATCATCCCGGGTACCTCCATGGATGTGCTGGAGTTCAACGATATGAACGAGCGCCTGATCGCCGAGGGAAAAGAGCCGGCGACGGGGCGTCAGGTTATGCTGGGAATTACCAAGGCGTCTCTGGCGACGGATTCGTTCCTCTCGGCCGCATCCTTCCAGGAGACGACGAAGGTGCTGACCGAGGCGGCCATCAACGGAAAGGTCGATCATCTGATTGGCCTGAAGGAGAACGTCCTGATCGGAAAACTGATCCCGGCCGGAACCGGCATGAAGCGCTATCGCTCCATCCGGCTTAACACGGACATCGAGGATGAGGAAGAGATCGAGCTGACGGACGACGCCGATATGGACGCGGTCGACCTCGGCGAAGCGGGCAAGATTGTGCTCAACGAAGACGAGCTGGAGACGGAGGACAGACCGGAATAACGGCTCGATAATCAAAACGGCTTATAGCAGAAACGGCTGCTGCAAAGGACGGAGGGAAGATGATGCAAAATCGGAAAACCTCCGGATCCGGCGGCAGCCTTTTTGCATGGAAGAATGTGAGAATTCGATGAAAGAATGTGAAAATTCGATGGAAGAATGAGAGGACGGGATCGCCCGGTGCAGAGAAAGGGGGGGAGGGACATGAAGGAAAAAGGAACAAAGCGGCGCGTGGCGGCGTTCCTGGTGCTGTTTCTGGCCATATTTCTGGCCGCCGCCCTGCGGGAACGCTCGATCGTGTGGACGGACGGGCCGGCGGCGGAAGAGGGAATGCCGGAATGGACGGCGGGACACCGCTATGAACAGCGCCTTGCCGTCAGCGAAGGCGGCCTGCTGGAGTCCGTATCCGTTTATTTGTCGACGTTCTGGCGCGTCAACCAGAGCACGCTTTCGATCCGCCTTCTGGAAAACGGGACAGAACTTCAGTGCTGGCAGGCGGACTGCCGCCGGCTGGAGGACAGCGCCTATTACGAACTGCGGCTGGAGAAAGGAAAACGGATCGAAGCGGGAAATACGTATGTCCTGGAATTTGAGACGGACGCCGCGCCCGGAAACGGCATTACGGCGTACGTGAACCGGAGCGGGCAGGCCGGGGGCCTGTCCGTAGACGGGGTTTCGGACAGCGGCGCGTCGCTCTGTTACCGCCTGGGATACCGGGGAGACGGGTGGAATCTGTATACGCTGCAGGCGCTCTGTTATCTTCCTGCGGCGGCGTTCCTCTTCTGGCGCGGCGGAAATGTTCTGTTCCTGTGGACGGCGCTCTCGCTTCTCTTTGCCGTTTCCAGCCCGCTTTTTAACGTGCCGGACGAGAGCGCGCATTTCTTTCGCGCGTTTGAAGTGGCCTCGGGACATTTCCTGTCCGAATTCAGGCAGGATACGTTTGAGGTGGGGCGGGCGCTGCCGATCCGGGACAGCCTGATGCCGCTGCGGGAGAGCTGGCCGTCTTTCTGGGAACATGCGGGGATGCGCGAGAGCGAAGAGCTGTATTTCTGCAGCTTTTTCAATACGGCGTTGTACTCGCCGGTCAGCTATCTGCCGCAGGCGGCGGGGATTGCCCTCGCGCGCCTGTTTACGGACCGGCTGGTCCTGATCGCCTATGCCGGGCGGCTTGTCAACTGGCTCTGCATCACGGGGATGCTGGCGGCGGCGCTTCGCATTCTGCCGCGGGGCAGAGCATTTACCGCCTTTTTCCTGCTGCTCCCGATGAACCTGCAGGAATCGTTTTCTCTGGCGCCCGACGGGCTGGTCACGGCGGCGGCGGTCCTGGCGGCGGCGCTGGTCATGAACCTGCGGGAACGGCAGCA
The DNA here is from genome assembly GCA_944381615.1 of uncultured Lachnospiraceae bacterium. Lineage (GTDB taxonomy): Bacteria > Bacillota > Clostridia > Lachnospirales > Lachnospiraceae > Otoolea. Next base: position 106,974 of record CALWLT010000034.1, read on the forward strand.
AAAGAAGATGGGAACGGCGCGGCTGGCGCTGCTCTATGCGCTGGCCGTTCTGCTGGCCATGACCAAGATCGTCTATCTTCCGCTCTGCCTTCTGTACTTGCTGATCCCGGATGCGGCGTTCGGGGACCGGAAAAAGAAGGGGTTGCATGCGGTATGGATGGCGGCGCTTCTTCTGGCGCTTTCGCTGGGATGGCTTTCTCTGTGCGGCGATTTTCTGGTTAAAAAAGGCGCGGACAGCGGCCTGCAGCTTTCCTGGCTTTTGCGTCATCCGCTTTCCTATGCGCTGATCCTGGCGCAGACGGTCCTGTATTACGGCGGCGACTGGCTGTGTTCCATGGCGGGGCGGGAGCTGGCCTGGCAGGATGTGAGCGTGCCGGGCATTCTGATCCTGCTTTTACTGGCGCGCCTGCTTTTCCTCCTGGCGCGGGAGCGGGAGGCGGTAAAGGCTGCTGCGGCGGAACGGGAAGAGGCGGGACAGGAGAGGGCCCGCGAAAGAGACGCGGCGCCCCTGGTTGCGGGGCTGGCGGTATTTTTTGTCCTGATTCTGACCTGCACCAGCCTGTATCTGCAGTGGACGGCACCCTACGCCTCCTATATCAGCGGAATCCAGGGAAGGTATTTCCTGCCGCTTTTGCTGCCGCTTTATCTGGCGCTCTGCCCGCGGCCGGAGGCCGGGGCAGCCGCCTTGCCCGGATCTCCTGCCAATCCGGATCTGCCGGATCGGGCGCTTCTGGTCGGCGTCAACGTGTGCGCCTGCCTGAACCTTCTGCTGGCGGCGGCGCCGGCGGGGCTTTCGTGAGAGCGGGTGCGGCGCCGGCGGGGCTTTTGTGAGAGCGAACGCAGGCCGGGGGCTTTCGTGAGAGCAGATGCGGGGCCGGCCGGGCGGCGTGCGGGCAGCGCCGGAAGATTCGCGGCTGCGGCCGGGCCGGCTGTCAGAAAATTGTAAGGGTTTGCGCGGGAAGCGGATCTTGAATCCGCTTCCCGTATCCATTATACTGGAAAAAAAATGAAAAAGGGAAAGGATGAGAGATCATGACAATAAAGAAGATGACGGGAACGGCGCTTCTGGCGGCGCTTTTGCTGGCCGCTTCGGCGCAGCCGGCCCTGGCGGACACCGTTTATGTAGACTGTGATGTGCTGCGCTGCCGCACGTCGGCGGAGATCCGCGACGATAACATTTCGGAAAATCTGTATCAGGGCGAGGCGCTGGAGCGCACCGGCACGCAGGGCGAGTGGACGGTCATCCGGCGGGACGGGAAGACCCGCTATGTGTCGAGCGCCTATCTCTCGGAGAAAAAGCCTTCCGCAGGCGGCGCGGCCGCGCAGGGGTCGTCCGGCAAATCGTCTGCGGCTTCTTCACAGAAGCCGTCCGGCACGTCCTCTCAGCAGAATGCATCCGGCGAGGCGGTAGGGCTTTCAGCGGACTGGAAATATGCGGAATTTTCCAAGATTAACAGCGGGACGGCGACGCTTTACCGGACGACGGCTTCGGCCAGGAAAAACAGGACGGTCTGCGTCAACGCCGGGCATGGCACCAGCGGCGGCGGCAGCGTGAAGACGCTCTGCCATCCGGACGGCTCGCCCAAGGTAACGGGCGGCACGACGGGGGCCGGAGCCACCAGCGCGGTGGCGGTCTCCTCGGGGATGACGTTTTCCGACGGAACGGCGGAGAGCAAGGTCACGCTGCAGATGGCAAAGATTCTGAAGGAGAAGCTGCTGGCGGCCGGATACGACGTGCTGATGATCCGCGAGAGCGATGACGTGCAGCTGGACAACATTGCCCGCACCGTGATCGCCAACAACCGCGCGGACTGCCATATTGCCCTGCACTGGGATTCGACCACCAGCAACAAGGGGGCCTTTTACATGAGCGTGCCCAATGTGGCGTCGTACCGCGCCATGGAGCCGGTGGCCTCGCACTGGCAGGAGCACCACCGGCTGGGCGAAGCGCTTGTGTCGGGGCTGCGCGGGGCCGGCGTGAAGATTTTCTCCGGCGGGAGCATGGAGATGGATCTGACGCAGACCTCCTACTCGACCGTTCCCAGCGTCGACATCGAGCTGGGAGACAAGGCTTCCGATCATTCGCAGGCGACGCTGTCCGTGCTGGCGGACGGCCTGCTGGCGGGCGTGAACGCGTTCTTTTCCGAAAGCTGACTAAGCGGCAAGACCGGAGCGGTAAAAGCAGAACAGTGAAAACAGGTTGCTTTTGGCGGCGGCTGCGCTATAATGGAAGCGGTGCAGCAGGTGCAGCGGGAATGGGAAGAGAGATTCGCCCTGCCGTGCAGGATACAAAAAGAGAAGGAGAACAGAGATGAATACGTTTCACTATGAATTTGGTTTTGGCGACGGCGCCGCGGCGATTATCCTGGGACTGCTTGCCACCTGGGCGATAGTGGTAATTTTGTGGTATGTCCTGCAGGTAATCGCCTACTGGCGGATCTTTACCAAGGCCGGGGAGGCGGGCTGGAAATCGCTGATTCCGATCTACAACACGTATGTCCAGTACACCGCATCAGCTGGGATGCAAAGTTTTTCTGGATCCTGGCGCTGATTGCAGTGGTAACCGGAATCCTGAGCGCGATGGGGCTTCCGTTTGTGCCGCTTCTGGGCGGACTTGCCATCTGGTTTATCAATGTGGTTGCCTTTTATAAGCTGTCGCTGGCTTACGGCCACGGCGTCGGCTTTGCCATCGGGCTTTTCTTCCTGAGTCCGATTTTCATGCTGATTCTGGGACTGGGAAGCTCGCAGTACCAGGGGCCGCAGTAGGAAAGCAGAAGGAGACAGAGCCGGCCGGGAAACCGGCGGCACATGGCTGCTTTTGACAGAGAAAGAAGAGTCGGGGCAGGCCGGAAAAACGGCCGGAAATGAAAGGAGAAGGATATGAGAAAGAGAATGGCAGGCGCCGCGCTGGCGCTGACGGTTTCGCTGAGTTTTGTGGGGGGCGCTGACATCCTACGCGGCCGGATATGAGGATATCGCGGACGAGGTGCTGGTGGCGGACGGATACCGCTACTATCTGGATGCCGGGGGAAAGCTGCTGAATACGGATGTGCCGCTGCCGGCCGGATACTATCTGGATGAGCAGGGCCGTCTGATTGACGGCAACACGTATGGCAACGAGATTGTGATCGACACCGGTTCGGCGGCGGATCCGTCCAGGACCCCGCTGGCGGGGCTGCGCGATCAGCTGCATCTGGGCGAGGCCGACATCAACAATGCGGCGGAACTGTTTGATGTGAACCGGACGATGTTCAGTGCGAATTATGACAAATGGGATCTGTATAACGCCTGCTTCCTGGAGGTGCCGGAGAACCGGGCGCTGCTCTATATGCTGTCCGGCGAGGTGCCGACGGGCGGCGTGTTTGTGGATACCAAGAGCCAGTTTGCGGCGGATACGATGGAGCAGACGGCGGATGCCCTCCGGGGCTTTTTAAACAGCTTCGACTGGAAGAATGCCTCTGAGATGGAGCGGGCGAAGAAAGCGCTGGATTTCTGCAGGCAGGCGCAGTACGACTGGGATACCTTTATCGGAAAGAACAGTGTGACCGATCCGGGGCATATCATGCCGTTTGACAATCCGTTCGGGCGCTCGCACAGCATTGTGGGCTGCGTGCGCGACAAACTGTGTGTCTGCGAGGGGTATGCGAATGCCTATGCCGTGCTCTGCCGCATGATGGGGATGGAGGTTCTCTATGCGGTGGACTGGGAACCCAATCACGCGTTTAATTTCGTCAAAGTGGACGGCGTGTGGTATACGGTGGACGGCACCGGCGGAGACTGGTTCAAGAGGCCGGCCACAGAAGAGAAAAACGCTCCGGTAATAACCGGAGAAATAGTAAGGCATAATTTGAATGATTACTTGGAGGTACACTATATCGACCCGGCGCAGCGGGAGCGGGTCTGGAGCCTGATCTGGTAGGCGCTTCTGCCGCCTCCGGCGGCCGCAGAGCCCGGGTATTATAATATGAAGAAAGCGGAACATGCCGCAGAGCAGGAATCCCGAGAGGGGAGCCGGCTCTGCGGCGTTTTTTTACGGGGCCGTCTTTGGCGTCCCGAAATTTTACATTTTATGCCTTGACACTGTCCGGCAAACTGGATATAATAAGAAAGCGTGTAAAAATCAAGGGGTTTTTGCGCGTAAAATTCAGAGCTTTTCAGCAACCACAGACAATATCACAGGAGGTGAAGAAGGATGCCTACATTTAACCAGTTAGTGAGAAAGGGAAGACAGACATCTGAAAAGAAATCGACAGCTCCGGCTCTGCAGAGAGGATACAACTCTTTACAGAAGAGAGCCATCAATGTTTCTGCACCGCAGAAGAGAGGCGTCTGCACGGCGGTTAAGACTGCTACGCCGAAGAAGCCGAACTCTGCTCTGAGAAAGATTGCCAGAGTCCGTCTTTCCAACGGAATCGAAGTAACGAGCTACATCCCGGGCGAGGGACACAACCTGCAGGAGCACAGCGTTGTCCTGATCCGCGGCGGCCGTGTGAAAGACCTTCCCGGTACGAGATACCACATCATCAGAGGTACTCTGGATACCGCCGGCGTTGCCAACAGAAAGCAGGCCCGCTCCAAGTACGGCGCCAAGAGACCGAAAGACAAGAAGTAATGCATCCAGGTTTGGATTCCGGGAGAAGAGAGAACCGGGATTTCAGTGCCGGACTTTGATATTGACTGTGGGTTGCAGGAGAATCATAGAACCGCGCACGAGACGCATATGCATGCGAGTACCTGAGATCTAATGAAAAGCCCGGCCGCAGGGCGGGGCGGATATTAAGGAGGGAAGTAACGTGCCACGTAAAGGACATACTCAGAAGAGAGACGTATTAGCGGATCCGCTGTACAACAATAAGGTGGTAACCAAGCTGATCAACAACATCATGCTGGACGGCAAGAAGGGCGTTGCCCAGAAGATCGTTTACGGCGCATTTGAGCGCGTAGCGGCGGAGTCCGGAAAGGACGCCGTGGAGGTATTCGAGGAGGCCATGAACAACATCATGCCCGTACTCGAGGTTAAGGCAAAACGTATCGGCGGCGCGACCTATCAGGTGCCGATCGAGGTAAAGCCGGAAAGAAGACAGGCTCTGGCGCTTCGCTGGATCACGCTCTACTCCCGCAAGAGAGGCGAGAAGACCCAGGAAGAGAGACTGGCCAAGGAGATTCTGGATGCCGCCAACAACACCGGCGCATCGGTAAAGAAGAAAGAAGATATGCATAAGATGGCAGAAGCCAACAAGGCATTTGCTCATTACAGATTCTAATAGGAGGAACGAGCTTTGGCTGGAAGAGAATATCCGTTAGAGAGAACCAGGAATATCGGGATTATGGCTCACATCGATGCCGGCAAGACGACACTGACCGAGCGTATCCTCTATTATACTGGTGTAAACTATAAAATCGGCGATACTCATGAAGGTACTGCAACCATGGACTGGATGGCCCAGGAGCAGGAGAGGGGTATTACCATCACTTCTGCCGCCACGACCTGCCACTGGACTCTGCAGGAGAACAACAAACCGAAGCCCGGCGCCCTGGAGAACCGTATCAACATCATCGATACGCCAGGTCACGTGGACTTCACGGTTGAGGTAGAGCGTTCCCTGCGCGTGCTGGACGGCGCGGTCGGCGTATTCTGCGCCAAGGGAGGCGTAGAGCCGCAGTCCGAGAACGTATGGCGTCAGGCTGATACCTACAACGTACCGCGTATGGCCTTCATCAACAAGATGGATATCCTGGGAGCCAATTTCTACGGTGCGGTAGATCAGATCCGGACCCGTCTGGGCAAGAACGCGATCTGCCTGCAGCTTCCTATCGGCAAGGAAGACGAGTTTAAGGGAATCATCGACCTGTTCGAGATGCAGGCCTATATCTACAACGACGACAAGGGCGAGGACATCTCCATCACGGAGATTCCCGAAGAGATGAAAGACGACGCGGAGCTGTATCACACCGAGCTGATCGAGAAGATCTGCGAGCTGGACGACGATCTGATGATGCAGTATCTGGAGGGCGAGGAGCCGACGGTCGAGGAGCTCAAGGCAGCTTTGAGAAAAGCGACCTGCGAGTGCCAGGCGATTCCGGTCTGCTGCGGTTCCGCATACCGCAACAAGGGCGTACAGAAGCTGCTGGATGCGATCGTGGAGTATATGCCTGCTCCCACGGACATCCCGGCTATCAAGGGCGTCGATATGGAAGGCAATGAGATCGAGAGACACTCCTCGGACGACGAGCCGTTCTCCGCTCTGGTCTTCAAGATCATGACGGATCCCTTTGTCGGAAAGCTGGCGTACTTCCGCGTTTATTCTGGTACCATGAATTCCGGTTCCTACGTGCTGAACGCAACGAAGGGCAAGAAGGAGCGCGTGGGCCGTATTTTACAGATGCATGCCAACAAGCGCCATGAGCTGGATAAGGTTTACTCCGGCGATATCGCGGCGGCAATCGGCTTTAAGTTCTCCACGACCGGCGATACCATCTGCGACGAGCAGCATCCGGTTATCCTGGAGTCCATGGAGTTCCCGGAGCCGGTTATCGACATCGCGATCGAGCCCAAGACCAAGGCCGGCCAGGACAAGATGGGAGAGGCTCTCGCCAAGCTGGCAGAGGAGGATCCCACGTTCCGCGCTTACACCAACAAGGAGACAGGCCAGACGATCATCGCCGGTATGGGCGAGCTTCATCTGGAGATTATCGTAGACCGTCTGCTGCGTGAGTTCCACGTAGAGGCCAATGTCGGCGCTCCGCAGGTTGCCTACAAGGAGACCTTTACCAAGGAAGTCGATGTGGACAGCAAGTACGCGAAGCAGTCCGGCGGACGCGGACAGTACGGACACTGTAAGGTACACTTCGCGCCGATGGATCCCAACGGCGAGGAGACCTTCAAGTTCGAGTCCACGGTAGTCGGCGGCGCGATCCCGAAGGAGTATATCCCGGCGGTCGGCGAGGGTATCGAGGAAGCGGCCAAGGCCGGTATTCTCGGCGGATATCCGGTGCTGGGCGTTCACGCGACGGTATTCGACGGATCTTACCACGAGGTCGACTCCTCGGAGATGGCCTTCCACATTGCCGGTTCCATGGCGTTTAAGGATGCGATGCGCAAAGCGAACCCGATCCTGCTGGAGCCGATCATGAAGGTGGAAGTAACCATGCCGGAAGAGTATATGGGCGACATCATCGGCGACCTGAATTCCCGCCGCGGCCGGATTGAGGGGATGGACGATATCGGAGGCGGAAAGCTGGTACGCGCGTACGTTCCGCTGGCCGAGATGTTCGGCTATTCGACCGATCTCCGTTCCAGAACGCAGGGACGCGGCAACTACTCCATGTTCTTCGAGAAATACGAGCAGGTGCCCAAGAGCGTACAGGAGAAGGTTCTGGCCGGCAAGGCTGAGAAATAAGAGCGGCGAAAAGACGCCGGCGGGGCAAAAACAGTAAAAACAGGCTTTTCCGGGCCGGGAAAACTGCCCGGAAAAGCAAGATTAGGCTTGAAAAACAAACTCTGATCGAATATAATTAGAGACAGCCTAACATAAATTTAAAATCCCTGAGTACGGGTAAAGTTTAAGGAGGACGTTATAAAATGGCAAAAGCAAAGTTTGAGAGAACGAAACCGCATTGTAACATTGGTACCATCGGCCACGTTGACCATGGTAAGACGACTTTAACCGCAGCTATCACGAAGACCCTTCATGAGAGATACGGCACTGGCGAAGCGGTTGCATTCGACATGATCGATAAAGCTCCCGAAGAGAGAGAGCGTGGAATCACGATCTCCACGGCTCACGTAGAGTATGAGACTCCCAAGAGACACTATGCGCACGTTGACTGCCCCGGCCATGCTGACTACGTAAAGAACATGATTACCGGTGCTGCTCAGATGGACGGCGCGATCCTGGTTGTTGCCGCTACCGACGGTGTTATGGCTCAGACGAGAGAGCACATCCTGCTTTCCCGTCAGGTAGGCGTTCCCTATATCGTAGTATTCATGAACAAGTGCGATATGGTAGACGATCCCGAGCTGCTTGAGCTGGTTGAGATGGAGATCCGTGAGCTGCTGAACGAGTATGAGTTCCCGGGCGACGATACGCCGATCATCCAGGGTTCCGCTCTGAAGGCTCTTGAGGATCCGTCCAGCGAGTGGGGCGACAAGATCATCGAGCTGATGGAAGCGGTTGACGAGTATATCCCGGATCCGATCCGCGATACGGATAAGCCGTTCCTGATGCCGGTTGAGGACGTATTCTCCATCACGGGCCGTGGTACGGTTGCGACCGGCCGTGTTGAGCGTGGTACGCTTCACGTATCCGACGAGGTTGAGATCGTTGGTATCCACGAGGATGTCCGCAAGGTTGTTGTAACCGGTATCGAGATGTTCCGTAAGCTGCTTGACGAGGCTCAGGCCGGCGACAACATCGGCGCTCTGCTTCGTGGCGTTCAGAGAACCGAGATCCAGAGAGGACAGTGCCTCTGCAAGCCCGGCTCCGTAAAGTGCCACAAGAAATTTACGGCGCAGGTTTACGTACTGACCAAGGATGAGGGCGGCCGTCATACTCCGTTCTTCAACAACTATCGTCCGCAGTTCTACTTCAGAACCACCGACGTAACGGGCGTTTGCGAGCTTCCGGCAGGCACCGAGATGTGCATGCCCGGCGACAACGTAGAGATGACCGTTGAGCTGATTCATCCGGTAGCTATGGAGCAGGGTCTTCGTTTCGCTATCCGTGAGGGCGGCCGTACGGTAGGATCCGGAAGAGTTGTTTCCATCATCGAATAATTTTATCTGAAATAACAGCAGTTCATGCGCGCCGCATCATGCGGCGCGCGAAAACCGCAGGAGAGGGGTATCCCCAGGGCCATAAGAAGGCCGGGGGATACCCTTTTTGTACTTGACGGTCCGGATTTCAGTGCCGGTCGTTTAACGTCAGTCGATCTTATAGATGGTCATCATTGTGGACGAGTAAAGGAACGTCCCGCCGGAGGAGACCACCTGCAGAACGGTCGGCGTGGAGGTAACGACGACAGGAGCGATGAGCGACAGCGTCGCCATTTCGTTGGAGCCGTAGAAGATGTGTTCCGTGGCGGCTCCGGGAATGGAATTTCCATCGGCTTCCAGCGTCAGCAGGAGACTCTGCGGGAAGGTGGAAGTGGAGACCGGGGCAAAGCTGCCGTGGAAGGTCACGGAATAGGTGCCCGGCTCCTGAATGGAAAAGCTGGCGCTGCCCGCCGTGTGAGGAAGCGAGGAACCGTAGGACGCGCCGTTCTGATCGAAAACCAGAGGCGAATTGTTGGTTACCGGAGCAGACGGCGTCGAGTAGGCGGAGACATAATCAGCGGCTGTGGTTATGCCGGGCGGCCCCTGCGGCCCTTCAGGTCCCTGCGGTCCTTCGGGTCCGGTCGGTCCGGTGGGTCCGGTTGCGCCGGTGGCTCCTGCCGGTCCGGCTGGTCCCTGCGCTCCCTCGGGTCCCTGCGGTCCTTCAGGCCCAGTGGGTCCAGTTGCGCCGGTTGCGCCAGCGGCGCCGGCAGGCCCCTGTATTCCCTGCGGGCCTTCCGGTCCGGCAGGTCCGGTTGCCCCGGTTGCGCCGGCGGCGCCGGCTGGTCCCTGCGGCCCTTCCGGTCCGGCAGCGCCGGCCGGTCCCTGCGGCCCCTCGGGTCCGGTTGCGCCGGCTGGCCCGGTTGCGCCCGTCGCACCGGTCGCTGCGTGACAGGGTGCGAAACGGCGGATTCCTGCTCCCAGAATAGAATGGAAAGGGTTCCGTCTTCGTGAACCAGGATCTCCCGGATCACACTTGCCAGGAGTTCCTGCGAGAGGGCGGGAAGATCCGGCTGTTCGAGCCGGTCGCGGACGGCGTTCAGGACGTTTTGTTCCAGGACGTCGAGACGGATGGAATGAATGGTGCACGCGCTCTTGGATTTCCGGGCGTAGGTAGAACAGTGGAAGTAGACGCGGCCTTTCGCCTGTTTTCGCGTCATGGCCCTGCGGCAGTCCGCGCACTTCAGAAGGCCGGCAAAAAGATGGCTGCGGGGAGAGGACGGCTGCCGGCGGACGCGCTGTTTCTGCCGTTCGGCGGCCCGTGCAAAGAGTTCCGGTTCGATAATCGGTTCATGCGTATCCGGAACCCGGAACCAGGCGCCGGCGGGGAGGGAAAGGCGGTCGTGCACCTTATAGCTGATGACGCGCTGTTTTCCCTGGACCATACATCCGGCGTAGACCTCGGAGGAGAGAATGGCGGAGACGGTGCGCGCGCTCCAGAGGCCGTCGTTTTGCCCGCTCTGCGGATTCTGATAGCGAAAGCCCTGCATCTGCTTATAGGCGGTCGGATTGGGAATGCGAAGCCGGTTCAGCCTGCGGGCGATGCCGGTCTTGCTGAGAGCGCCGGCCGGTTCTGCAGGCTTTGGCAAAAAGAGCGGTTCCGGGAGAAGAAGCGCGGCGTTCGCAGTCGGGGTGTCGCCATAGACATACCAGAGAAAAATGGCTCTGACGATCCGGGCCGCCGGCGGATCGATGAGCAGATGGTTCCGGTTATCCGGATCCTTTTGGTATCCGTAGGGGGCGAAGGCGCCGATAAATTCTCCCTTCCTGCGCTTGGTGTCAAAAGTCCGGCGCACGTCGGCGGAGGTTTTGCAGGCGTAGCGGTCGTTTAAAAGGCCGTTGATGGGAACCTCGAGCCCGCTCAGGGCCTCGGGATTCAGGAAGGTGTCGACCTGCGGGCTGTCCAGGGCGATGAAGCGGACGCCGCGGCGCGGGAAAAAATCTTCCAGGAAATACCCCTGATCGGAGTAGTTGCGGAAGGCGCGGGAAAGGTTTTTGCAGACGACGCAGGTCACAAGCCCCTGCTCGGCATCGCGGATCATGCGGCAAAAAGCGGGGCGATCGGAGTCGGTCCCGCTTTTCCCGTCGTCGATGTACACGCCGGCCAGCGTAAAAGCGCCGTCGAACGAATGGTCGAGATATTCAAAAAGAATTTTTTTCTGATTGAGAATGCTGAGACTTTCCGCATTCCGGTCTTCCCGGGAAAGGCGGATGTAGAGCGCAACCCGCCATGGCTCCGGCTGACTGTCAGAAAGACGGGTTCTGAGAAAAGAGGTCTGTTTCATCAATGAGCCGCCGCTGCTGTTTTGTCAAAAGCATATGCAGGACAAACGAGCGTGATTCCGGCGGAGAAAAACTGCTGAAAGACTGCTGAGAAACCGCTGAAGAACCGCTGAGGAAGCCGCGCTCGGGAGGCTTTCTCAGCGGCGTTTTCCAGTCTGCTGATAATATTTTTTCTTCTCCGCGTACATGTCGCGATCCGCTTCATGAATCTGGCGGGTAATGTCGCATTTTCCGTCGCAGCAGAAGGACAGGCCGAAGGAAATGCTGATCTGATCCTGGCGCAGGCTTGCGCGGGCGACCTCGATCGAGGTCAGAAATGCCTCGCGGCCGGATTCCGTATCGATTACCACAAATTCGTCGCCGCCGATCCGGTAGGCCTTCTTGCCGAAAATCCGACGGATGTGCGTGGCGGTCCGCTGCAGCAGGGCGTCCCCGGCGCGGTGTCCCTGCCGATCGTTGATCTCCTTGAGGCCGTTGACGTCCATACAGACGATGCCCGCCCGGGCCGGAGGCTGATTCTGGAACAGCTCCATGTCCTGGTTAAACTTGTTGCGGTTGTAGAGCCCGGTCAGGGAATCTTCAAAGCTCATGCGCTTCAGGATGCCTTCCAGCTCAATCCGGCGGGAGATATCGAAGGAGATCCGCTGAATGACCTGCCCGTTGTCGTCCTCGCTGATCAGGGAGTTGATGCCGCTGGCATAGATGAGCTCTCCGGACGGTTTCCGGATCTGGTAATCGATGCTGGAGGAATCGCCCGGCTTTTTCAGGACGTCCAGCGACGCCTGAAGACGCGGGAGATCCTCCGGGATGACGCATTCGCAGAATCCGCGCGACCAGTCCAGCGCTTCGGCTTCCTCCTGGGTGTGCCCGATGAGCTCGGTCATGGCGTGATTAAAAGTGATGAGCCGGTACACGCCGTTCTGGCGGCTCATGCGCAGAATGGCGCAGGGAATCGTGTTGTAAATGCTGTCGAGCTCCGCCGTCTGGGGCGCGATCTGCTTTTTCTGCGCCGCGATATATTCCTGCATGTAGTCGTAGGTCTGACGGGCCATCCGGGTAGGAAAGCCCACATCGTCGTCCGCCATCTCGATATAGGGATTGGAGATGTGAATATGGCAGCAGCGGGCCGTGTCCTTTGTCCAGCGGAAAATCAGGGAAAACCGCTGATGGACGCGCAGGTAGCAGTCGGAAGGATCCGTGGAAATCCACAGCCGTCCGGTGCACAGATAGATGTCCGGGGAGAGTCCGATCACATCGTATTCTTCGCCGGAAATATGACAGTGGGGAACCATGCCGGCAAACTGGCGGAAAATGGCGGTAACCTTTTCGGTGCCGGTCGCATATTCCTGTTCGCCGGTGCCGAGCCAGCTGAACTCGTCGTCGAACAGCGAGACGATCGCTTCGACGTCGTTTTCGCAGTAATGCTTATGAAAAAGATAACGGCTCAGTTCAATGGTTTTCTGTTTTCTCTGTTCGGTTTCAGAAGCGGCGGCCTCCCTGCCTTGTTCCTCTTTTTCTTTCATGAGCAGGACCTCCTGTGGTTCCGGTGCGCTCTGATTGTGAAATATGACGAAAAAAGCGGCCGGAATCAATCTTTTATAGGACTAATTATATCAGGAGAGAAAATGGGACGCAAGAATAAATTGTTTTTTCAGACGGGGAGGCCGGCGCCGGTTGTGCAGACTGACAGGCGGCGGTCGCTCCCGTGGGCCCTGCCAGTCCCCGCGGTCCCTGCGCGCCCTCCGGCCCCTGCAGGCCCTGCGCGCCGGCGGGTCCCTGCGGCCCCTGTGCGCCGGCGGGCCCCTGCGGTCCCTGTGCGCCCTCCGGTCCGGTCGGCCCGGTGGCTCCGGTCGGTCCCGTGGCTCCGGTCGCGGTCGCGCTTCCCGCGGGGCCCTGCGGTCCCGTCGGCCCGGTCGGTCCGCTAGGTCCAGTCACGCCAGTCGCACCGGTGGGGGCGACGTCAAAAGGAAATCACCTCATTTTAATAGTATACTTCTCTTGCATTTTTCTATTAAATGTATTAAAATAAAAACGAAA
>CALWLT010000035.1 GCA_944381615.1 uncultured Lachnospiraceae bacterium
TTCCGTTTGACCTGGGAGATATACAGGCTGGATACCTTCAAACCGTACTTCTCCAGCACATACGCCTTAATCTCGCCATAGGTCGCCTTGCTCTCCGCCGCTGTCAAATCCAGCTCGTCCAGATTCAGTTCCACTTCTATGTGCTGCTTGGCATTAAGTTTGGACAAAAGTACTATCGTCTCAATCTCGTCCGTCTCCGGGAACATGTCTACCGGCCAGGCCTCCTTCGCCCGGTAGCCGGCCCTGGCAAAGCGCTCCAGATCCCGGGCCAGCGACTCCGGTCCGCAGGAAATGTAGACGATCCGCTCCGGCCCCAGCTGCGCCGCCGCGCGGATGAAGGTCTCCGTCGTGCCGGCCCGCGGCGGGTCCAGGAACAGGACGTCGGCCCGCTCGCCGCTCTGCGCCATTTTCTGCATAAAATCGCCGGCGTCGCCGCAGAAGAAGCGGGCGTTTTTGATACCGGCCGCGCGCGCGTTCTGCACGGCGTCCCGCACCGCGTCGCGGTTCAGTTCCACGCCGATTACCCGGCCCGCCTGCCGGGCGGCAATCAGCCCGATGGTCCCGATCCCGCAGTAAGCGTCCAGCGCCGTCTCCTTCCCCGTCAGGTTTGCCAGCTCCATCGCCTTCCGGTACAGAAATTCCGTCTGCACCGGGTTGACCTGATAAAACGACCGGGAAGAGATGCGAAACCGGAGCCCGCACAGCTCGTCCTCAATATACCCCTTCCCAAACAGCACCTTTTCCCGATCGCCGAGAACCAGGCTCGTATCGCGATCGTTGATATTCTGCACGATCGTCGTGATCTCCGGATGGCGTTCCCGCAAAGCCCGGATAAAATGATTCTTCGATGGGAACAGCGGCGAAGCGGTAACCAGGACGACCATGATCTCTCCGCTCGCAAAACCCTTTCTTACCAGGACGTGTCTGAGAAGCCCGTATCCCGTATCTTCGTCGTACGTGCGGATCTTAAAGGATTTCAGCATCCCCCGGATGGTCCCGATGATCGCGTCCGCCTGCCGGTCCTCGATCAGGCAGAATTCTACCGGAATCAGATCGTGCGTTCCCTCGCGGTAAACGCCGGAAACCGGATTTCCCTTCCGGTCATGCCCGAAAACGGCGTGCACCTTGTTCCGGTAATGAAACGGATCCTTCATGCCCGTGATCGGCCGCACCGGGCAGAAACCGCCCAGAAGCTCCTTCATCCGCTTCTGCTTGCGGGCCAGCTGCGCCTGATAGGGAAGGTGCAGAAGCTGGCAGCCGCCGCACTTTTTATAGACCGGACAGAGCGCCCTGCCTGCTGCCGCCTTTCCGCTTTCCCGTCGTCTCGTCTCCATTCTGATTTCCTTCTTTCTCCGCTTTCTTCTCTTCGTTCCCGGCACGGTTTCCGCCGCTTTTTCTACCGTCTTTCATTCCGATTTACGCCAGACCGGCGCGCGCTCTCTTTGCCGCATCCGGACTGCCGCAGACGCTTATGCATCTCTTTTTCCAACCCTCCCGTTTAAAGTGCACGGCAAAAATGAGGCCCCGCAGGCACTCGTCGATCGCCATCGCGATCCAGACGCCCTCCAGCCCCCAGCCAAACACCAGGCCGAACAGCCAGGCCCCGGCGGCGGCCACGCCCCACTGAAACGTCACGCCGACGGCGGTCGGCGTGACCGCGTCGCCCACCGCAATCAGGCACTTGGTCATCACGATATTGACCGCACGTCCGATCTCCAGGAATATCTCAATCAGCAGGATCCGGCGTCCCAGCGCGATGATCGCCGGATCATCCGTGAAAATCCGGAACACAACATCCCCGCCGGCGTAGAGAAGGATCGCGATTCCCACGCAGGCTGCCAGCGCCACCCGGGTCGTCGCGCTGACCCGCTTCCGGATCAGATCCGTCCGCCCGGCCCCGATCAGATAGCCGAGCACGATCTGCGTCGCCGTGGCGATCGCCATGGCATACACGTAATCGATGTTTGCAAATATGCTGCAGTATCCCTTCGTGACGGTCGCATACGTCCCGAAGCAGTTGACAATGCCCAGAATAACCATCTGGGACAGATTGTAGGAAAAGCTTTCCAGGCCGGTGGGAACGGCCAGCATGCAGAGATTCTTCAGAATCCGCACGGGAAACGGGCGCAGATAGTGGATCCCCATCCGCACGCCGGTCCGCTTCGCAAAGAGCCAGAGGATCAGCGCCAGCCCCGCCAGCTTGCTGAAATCCGTCGAGATGGCCGCGCCCACGGCGCCTAGCCTGGGCAGGCCAAACCAGCCGTTGATCAGGACCGCATTGCCCAGAATATTCATGACATTCATGACAATCGATACAAACATGACTTCTTTCATCATGGCAAACGCCCGGATCATGGCGGAAAAAACCAGGTAGAGCCCCTGCACCACAATAAAGGAGGCCACGATCAGCAGATAGGCGCGGGCCTCCTCAAATACATCGTCCGTCACATGCAGGGCCCGGTAAAGCGGCCCGTAGCCTGCGAAAACCAGCGCGGTGGCGGCGAGCCCCACGCCTCCGATCAGCGTTACCGAAACCATACAGGTGCGGGAGACATTCTCCTCGTCCTCCGCCCCCAGATACTGCGACAGGATAACCGTCACGGCCGTCGACGCCATGCTCAGCACGATGATGACCAGATTCATGATCTGGTTGGCATTGACGATTGCCGCCACCGATTGCTGGGATACGCGGCTGACCATCATCTGGTCCACATTGCCGACCAGAAGCTGGAGCAGCAGCTCCACAAAAATCGGCAGCGACATTAAAAACAGGTTCCGGTTGGTGTTCATCTTCTTTATGTCATTCTGATATCTCATCTTGCGCCTCCACAGGGATGATTCCCTGTGCCATTGTACCGGGAACACCGCCGGATTGCAATAGAGATTTCCCACAAAAATGACCCTGCAAAAGCGCGCCGGCGTTACGTCTTTGCCAGCGACGCCGGGTCATAGCCCAGCACCTGCAGATAGTGGATGATAACCTGCACGGCGCCGTCCACGCCGGTGCGGGCGGTATTGATCAGCAGATCATAATTGCCCGGATCCTCCCAGTCGCGCCCCGTATAATAGCGGTAGTAATCGCGCCGCTCCCGGTCGATGCGCCGGATGTTGCGCAGAATATCCTTCTCCTGATACAGCTCCTTGGCCCGGATCCGCTCCTCTCTCGCTTTCAGATCCGCAAAGAGGTGCACGCGCACCAGGCCCTCCGTCCCCTGCAGGACATAGTCGGCGCATCGGCCGATGATCACGCAGGACTGCGCCGCCGCCAGCTTGCGGATGACCTCCGACTGAAAACGGAACAGGTTGTCGGCGGAAACCATGTCCGAGCCGAACGAGGGGGCCCCGTTCTCCGGCGTCAGGCTGCTGATAATCTTATAGAGCAGCCGGTTCCCCGCCTTCTCGTCCGCCAGGTGGAAATAGCTCTCCTTGATCCCGCTCTCGTCCGAATTCATCCGCAGGATATTTTTGTCGTAAAATCCAATCCCCAGCTCTTTTGCCAGCCGTCTGCCCGTCTCGGCGCCGCCGCTCCCGTACTGCCGGCCGATCGTAATAATTACCCGCTTCTCTGCCATCTTCCACGCCTCCTTTTTTCCGTTTTCCCGTCAACGCTGTTTCTTACAGTAATTATAGCATGAAAGCGCCGTATTTTCTATTAATTTTGTCCGCAAAATACCTTTTTCTGTTTTTATCGCGGCAGCGGAATTTCTCTTCTCCCGCTTTTCCCGGACGGCCTACCGGCTCTCCCGCTCATAAATCATCACAGTCGGGAAGCCTTTCCTGCGCAGCTCCCGCTCCATGCGCACCGCGTTGTCCAGATTTTTGAATGCCCCGACCCGCACCCGGCAGTACGTGCCGTCGCAGACGAGAAAGCCCGGAAAGCCCTGGCTCTCCAGCTCGGCCAGCTGCTGCTCCGCCAGAGAACGCACGCGGTACGCGCCCGTCTGGATCATATAATACATGCCGTCCTGCGCCGCCTGATTCGTCTCTCCGGAAAGCGTATCCAGGATCCCCGTCGCGATCGCCGCCGCCAGCTCGTCAAACTGCTCTTCAAAGCGCCGGTTGTCCTCCGGATTGTCGATAAACCCGGCTTCCACCAGCACGGCGGGCATCCGGGTCTTCCTGAGCACGACCAGATCCGGGCGCTCAAATATGCCCAGATCCGTGAATCCGGCCCGCGAAAGCTCCCGGTTGATCTGCGCGGCCAGCCCGCGGGCGCGGTCTTCCGTCTCTTCCCCCTCCGGGGATTCCTTCGTCCCGCCATAGATCAGCGTCATCGTCCCCGAGCCGCGCCCCGGCTCGCGGGCCGCGTTGCGGTGGATCGAGACGAAATAATCCGCCTGCGCCTCGTTTCCCATGGCCGCCTTCTCATACGGCGTGTCGTAAACGTCGTCGATCCGCGTATAAAACACATCAACGCCGTTTTCCTCCAGGATCTTCCCGACCGCCAGAGCCAGGCGGAGGTTGTCGTCCTTCTCCTTCCGTTCTTCAAATACGGCGCCGGGGTCGCGGTCGCCGCCGTGCCCGGCATCTATGACAATTTTCTTTTTTGCATCCAAAAGAAAAACTCCTCTCACATACCGTTGTACTAATACAGTATGTGAAAGGAGCGTGAAAGTTGCCGTCAAATCGCGGCGGCCGTCCCGCCGTTTCCGGCCCTGTCTCTTACCCGGCCGGATACTCGCCGCGGTAAACCTCCTCGGCCGGCCCTTTCATAAAGACGTGGTTGCTCTTTTCGTCCCACGTAATCGTGAGCGTGCCCCCCAGGAGCTCTACCTCCACGGTGCGGTCCGCATATCCGGCCAGGATCGACGCCACGGCCGCCGCGCAGGCCCCCGTCCCGCAGGCCATCGTCTCCCCGGACCCCCGCTCCCACACGCGCATGCGGATATGCCCGCGATCCCGGATCTCCACAAATTCCGTATTCGTCCGGTCCGGGAAGCGCGCATGATGCTCGAACAGCGGCCCGATCTCCTCCAGCTCAAGCCCGTCAATGCCCTCCCAGAAAAGCACCGCGTGCGGATTTCCCATCGAGATCCCGATAAACGCGTACGCATTTCCCGCCACGGTAATCGGCTCCAGAAATTCCGACGTCTGCACCGGCTCTCCCATATCGACCGTTACCGCCGTTACTTTTCCGTTTTCTACCTGCAAATCCAGATCCTTGATCCCCGCCGGCGTCTCCACGCGGATCCGCGTCCGGTCCACGATGTGATGATCGTACGCGTATTTGCCGACGCAGCGGATCCCGTTTCCGCACATGGCGCCCCGGGAGCCGTCCAGATTGTACATGTCCATGCGGCAGTCCGCCGTTTCGGACGGGCAGATCAGAATCAGGCCGTCCGATCCGATCCCGAAATGGCGGTCGCTGACGGCCACCGCCAGCCGTTCCGGATCCGATACCGTCTCTTCAAAGCAGTTGACATACACGTAATCATTGCCCAGCCCCTGCATCTTCGTAAATTTCATCCTGTTATTCCTCCGTCTTCTGTCTGTCTTTTCCCGTCCGCCGCCCGGACCGCCCGTCTCCTGCCCGCCCGGGAGTCCTCTGCTTTACCGGTACAGGCTCAGGATCATCTGCGCCGCCTCCAGAAGCCCCGTCTGGCTGTTCATGCTGCAGGTCTGCAGATAGCGGTGCGCCTCCGGCTCCGTCATGTGGTTGCGCCGGATCAGGAGCTCCTTGGCCTCCCCGATGATCTTCTTTTCTTCCTCACTGCGGACCGGCTTCTGCCTTCTTGCCTGCTTTCTGCGGGCGGTCTGCGCGGCCTCTAACATTCTGACCGTAGATACCAGGTCGCAGGCCTTAAACGGCGCGGGCAGGCAGACGATCTCCCCCATCTCCTCCCCGCTCCAGCGGCCGGGAGAGGCGACCGTCAGGAGATCAAAGCCGGCCGGAAGCTGCCGCTTCAGCTGCCGGCAGTCCATATCCCCGAAGGAAAACCCGCAGACCACAATCCCGCTTCCCAGATCGCCGGCGTGAGAAAGCACCTGAGCGCCGCAGGTGCAGAGGACCGTTACCGGGATTCCGTTCCGGACAAGGATCTTTCTGATGTTTTGCCCGTCCTCCGGCTTTCTGAATGCCACTACGATATTTTCCACCCGGTCTCACCTCGCCGTATCCGCCGCGTCAGTATCGGTACAGATATTCCCTGATCTCCCAGTCTGTCACATACGCGCAGAAGCGCTCCCATTCCTCGCGCTTGCCTTCTCTGTACAGCCGGCAGAGCTTCTCCCCGAAAATCTCCTTTGCAAAATGATTCTGATCCAGTTCCCCGATCAGCACGCCCAGCGTCTCCGGAAACAGCGGCCCGGGCGCGCTCTCCTGCGCTCTGAGCCCGCGCTCGATCCCGTCCAGGCCGGCCGCCAGGATTGCCGTCAGCGCCAGATAGGGATTGGCGGACGGATCCGGGAACAGCACCTGCACGGCGCAGCCCCCCTGCCGGTCCTTTACCACGCGCACCGCCTTATCGCTGCCCCGCTCCCAGGAAGCCGCCGGAAATTCCGGCTGCAGCACGCTGCTGCGCTCCGCCGCCAGCCTCTTGTAGGAATTGACCAGCGGATTCGTAAAGAGCAGCATCTCCCGCAGATGGCAGAGCACCCCGGCCCGGAACTGCTTTGCCGTCTCCTCCTTCATCGCCCCGTCCGTCTCCCGGATAAACACGCCGACGTGAAGGCCCGATCCGTCTCCGCTCATATTCGGTTTGGGCATAAACGTCGCGTGCAGGCCGTTCCGTTTGGCAATCCGCTTGACCGCCGATTTAAAGGTCTGCAGAAAATCGCCGGCCTGCGCCCCGTAACGCTCGGGGAGCAGAAAGCTGTGCTGCCCCGGCGTGAGCCCGTGATGCGCGCTCTCCACCTCTATCCCCGCTTCCCGCAGGGCAAAGAAGATATCGCGCCGCACGCTCTCCGCAAAATCGACCGGGCCTCCGTCGTAGTAACCGGCCGGCTCGTGCGTGATCGTCGTCGCGCGGGCCTCTTCATCCGTGTGAAACAGATAGAACTCACACTGAAAATCAAACGAAACCTGAAGCCCCATCGCTTCCGCCCGCGCCATCGCCTTCTTCAGGATGCCGCGCGAATCCATCCACGAAACCGTCCCGTCCGGATTGCAGACGTGGCAGATAACCCGGGCCACGTTGCCCTGCAGCGAATCCCAGGGCAGAATCTGATACGTATCCATATCCGCCTTCAGATAGAGCTCTGCGCCCCCGTCCGGATCCGTCAGAAATCCCGGCTCCCCGGCTTCCTGCCCGCCGGCCTGCAGAAGGCCTCCCAGCGCGAACCGGTTGACGGCATATCCGTCCCGCAGAAGCTTCGCCGCCTGCCCCGGCGCCATCTCCACCGCCTTGCTCTGGCCGAACAGATCCGTAAACTGCGCCCGGATCAGCTCCACTCCTTCGTCGAAGCAAAGCTCCTGGCTTCTCTCCTTATCCATGTCTTCTCTCCTCATTCTTCTCCTGACCCTTCGTGCGGGCTTCCCCGGAGCGTTTTTAATCCGCCTTCTCCTGACTCTTCGCGCGGCTTCCCCGGAGCGCTTCTAATCCGCCTTCTCCTGACCCTTCGCGCGGCTTCCCCGGAGCGCTTTTAATCCGCCTTCTCCTGCCGGGCCGCCTCGCCCGCGCGCAGCGATTCGCACAGATCATTGCCCAGGACGATTTTTCCCACGTAGCCGACCTCGCCGACCATGTAAACCTGCCCGTCGTCGCGGATCTCCACCTCCAGGACGCCGCCGGGCATATGTACGTACATCTTATTGTCCGCCAGGCCCAGCTTAAAGGCGGCGCAGGCCGCGGCGCAGGCGCAGCTTCCGGAAGCCAGCGTATAGCCGACGCCTCTCTCATAAATCTCGATCTGGATGTTCGTGCGGTCCAGCACATTCAGAAGCTGCGTGTTTACCTTCTCCGGAAAACATTCCGCCTCCTCCGAATGCTCGCCGATGCGGCAGACCAGCTCCCTGGAAATATCGTTCATCCAGATCACGCAGTGCGGATTGCCGATGGACAGGCAGGTCGTCACATAGGGAATCTTGCCAAATACCATCGTCTGATTGACCATCTCCCGCCGCTCGCCCGTCACCGGAATCTCATCGCTCCAAAACGTGGGCCGTCCCATGGAAATCTTGACGCGGCTCCCCTCCTCGTTGAGATAAAAAATGTTTTCCTCGCCGCTTAGCGTCATCCAGGAAACGCTTGTCTTCTGCACGTATCCGGCGTCCCTCAGGTATTTGGCGAAAATTCCCATCCCGTTTCCGCTCTTCTCTGCCTCGCTGCCGTCGGCATTAAAAATGCGCACGTACATCTTATCCTGATCCAGATACGGCCCTGCGAGGACTCCGTCGGCCCCGGCCCCGAAATGGCGGTCGCAGATCCGGCGGATGCTCTCCTTCCCGGGATTCAGTTCGTTTTTGTTGGGATCGTACACCAGGTAATCATTTCCCATGCAGTGATATTTTTCCAGCGTTATCTGCTTCATCCGTATTCCCTCCTCCAGGGGGCCTCCCGGATCCGTTCCGCCAGCCCCGTTTTTTTCTTATGCTTTTATTATACTGGAATTTGAAAAAATATCTATAAAATTTCTGCTGTAAATCTTACATTTTCTGCTATATAATAAAGGAAACAGGAGGACTCTCTCTATGAACTCGTATGAAAAACGCGGCTATCTGGACCGGGATTTCCGGCTGTTTCGCTTAAAGGGCCCGACCGAAGAACCGGTCGGCTACCACTATCATGATTTCCACAAGATCCTCATCCTGCAAAAGGGGCGGCTCGATTACCTGATCGAGGGGCGCTCCTACCATCTGCATCCTCACGACATCGTGCTCGTCGGCCGCCACACGGTGCACCGCCCTGAGAACGCCCACCGGACCGACTATGAGCGGACGATCCTCTACGTCTCCCCGTCCTTTCTCGATATCCGGACGCCGGGCGGCTGTGATTTAAACCGCTGCTTTCTGGACGCCCGGGCGCGCCACAGCGACGTGTTGCGCCCGGACCCGGCGCGCATGCAGAAGCTGCTTTCGCTCCTTTCCCGTCTGGAAAGCGCCGGGCGGGAGGATGGCTTTGCCAGAGAGCTTTACTGCCGCCTTCTGTTCCTGGAATTCATGGTCGGCTTAAACCGCGCCGCCCTCGAACAGCCCGCCGGAAGCGACAGTTTAAACTCCAGCGCCGGTTCCGGCGTCATCTCCGCCGTCCTGCGCTATCTCGCGGACCATCTGGCCGAGGACTTTACCATCGACGAGCTGGCGGCCCGTTTTTACATCAGCAAATACCACATGATGCGGCTTTTCCGCCAGGAAACGGGCTACACCGTCCACGGCTACATCACGGAAAAACGGCTCTTATCCGCCGCCGAGCTTTTACAGCAGGGTTCTTCCGTCGCCGACGCCTGCCTGCAGAGCGGCTTTCGCAATTACGCCGCCTTCCTGCGCGCGTATAAGAAAAAATACGGCGCGCCGCCCCGCAGCCTTGCGTCCCTCAGTCCTCCCGGCGAAGACGCTCTATCTCTTCCCACAGAAGACGCACATTACGGAGCAGAGAGTCGAACGCGCCGTATTTATAAAAGTTAATCACGATCAGCCCCGCCGGGACCGCCAGGATCATCCCGGCGAGCCCTCTGACCTTAAAGCCCAGATAGAGCAGAAACAGCGTCAGGAGCGGATTTAACCCCATGGAATCGCCCACGATCTTGGGCTGAATCAGCTGCCGGACGACCTGCGTCAGGACATAGAGCAGCAGAAGGCCCGCCGCATAAGCGTATTCCGCGGTAAAAAGCTTGACCACCGCCCAGGGAAGCAGCACCGTCCCCGTGCCGAAGACCGGCAGGAAATCGAGGATGGCGACCAGGACTGCCAGCAGCAGGCTGTAGCGGACGCCGAGCACGACAAAGCCGGCCGCCAGAATGGCCGCCACCACAAACATGATCCGGAACTGCGCCAGGAAATAGCCTCCGATCAGGCCCCTCGCGTCCCGCTTCAGATAAGAAATGTAGCAAAATACCGGGGCCGGCAGATGGCTTCGCATCCAGGTAAGGATCCGCTCGCGGTCCGCCAGAAACAGGTACGAGGAGAGGATGATCACAACCGTGTTGACCAGCACGCCAGGAATCCCGCGGGCCACGTTTCCCGCAATCTCCACCGTCGGCATGGCCGCCTGCGACAGCAGCGAGCTTACCACATTTCCCAGATTATCCGAAAAAGCGAGCACCGGCTCCTCCAGGCTGTCCGGCAGAAGCTGCGCCAGCCGCCTCCCGTTTTCCAGCGCGCCCGCAATCTCTAACCGCGCGCTCTCATAGAGGGCCGGCGCATCCTTCATAAAACTGCTGAGCTCCCGGTAAAGGCCGAGAAACAAAACATAGATCAGGCCGAGGATGGCCGCCAGCACGCCCACGACGATAACCATGGAGCCGTGCTTTCTTACGAGCCGCAGGCGGCGCTCCAGGAAACGGACCGGCGGATTGGCGATCATCGCCAGGATCCAGCCGATCACGAAGGGCATGAAAAACCCGAGCAGCCGCGGCCCCAGGACGCAGAGAAGAAACAGCCACAAAAGCGGAATCGCGATATTCAAAAGGATCCTCACATACCGTCTCATACGTTTCCCTTCTTTCTGCCCTCTCCCGGCATCCGAAATCCCCGGTTCTGCGTCTTTTTATCCCAGATGGTAGTGCGCGGCAATCTTGCGGAAGGCCGGCAGCGAGCGCTCGATCTGCTCGTAGGAGACGCAGTAGGCGATGCGGACATAGCCCGGGCAGGCGAACGAGCTGCCGGGAACCACTAATACGTTATACTGCTTGCACACCTCGCAGAACTCCTTCTCGTCCTCTGCCGGCGATTTGACAAACAGGTAGAACGCGCCTTCCGGCTTGATGCAGGAAAAACCGCACTCCAGCAGTCCGTTGTAGAGCAGGTTGCGGTTCCGGTCATAGGCCGCTACGTCGACCTCCGCGTCCACACAGCGCTTGATGACCCGCTGCATCAGCGACGGCGCGTTGACGCAGCCCAGGACGCGGTTGGAGATCGTCGCCGCCTGGAATACCTGCCGGGAATCGTCCATCTCGTCCGGAATGACCAGATACCCGATCCGCTCGCCGGGAAGCGAGAGCGATTTGCTGTAGGAATAGCAGATAACCGTGTTGCGGTAAAATTTCGTCACGAACGGAACCACCGCGCCGTCGTAGCAGAGCTCACGGTACGGCTCGTCCGAAATCAGCACGATCGATCCGCCGTATTCCTGCTGCTTTTTCTCCAGGATCGCAGCCAGCGCGCGCAGCGTGTCCGCCGAATAGATCACGCCGGTCGGGTTGTTGGGCGTATTGATGATAACCGCCTTGGTCCGCGGCGTAATCGCTTTCTCAAATTCCTCCAGATTCGGCTGGAACGTCTCCGTGTCCGGCGCGATGACGACCAGCTTCCCGTCGTAATTTCTCACGTAAGAGCCGTACTCCACAAAATAGGGAGCGAACACGATTACCTCGTCCTCCGGATCCAGGATCGTCTTCAGGATCACATTGAGGCCGCTGGCCGCCCCGACCGTCATCAGCACGTTGCCCACGCCAAAATTCGTCCCGTAGCGGCGGTTCAGCGACTCCGCCACCGCCTCCCGCACGTCCTCATAGCCCGCGTTGGACATGTAGCCGTGGACAAACAGCGAATCCTCCTCGTCCAGCACGTCGCGGATCGCCTGATTGACGCACGCCGGCGACGGGACGCTGGGATTGCCGAGGCTGAAATCAAACACATTCTCCCGGCCGTATTTTGCCGCCAGGCGGTTTCCCTCTTCAAACATCATGCGGATCGCCGAATTGTTCTGTAAAAGCGGTTCCATTTTTTTTGATACCATAACAGATCTCCTCTCTTTCTTTTCTGAATTTTCTACCTTCTATGCGCCCCACCGTCTGGAAACGGCAAACGCCGCAGCCGCCGTTACCGCCAGATAAAACCAGGTGGACGGGTTGCTGAACCAGGTCGTAAAAAATGAAAGCAGCATGTAAAATGCAAACTGGCCGTAGAGCAGGTACGCCACGGGATTCTGCACCCGCCGCATCAGCCGCATCAGCGCGTACGCCGCCGCCCCCAGAAGGCAGGAGAGCAGCGCCGCGCCGGCCAGCCCGAAATCGTAATACGCGTCGTACAGATACGTCAGCGTCGTCATCTCCTCCCGCGTCACAAAAATGGGAAACGACGTGAGCGCCGGAAACAGGAATTTAAGCCCGGTCAGCGTCCACAGGGGCGCCAGCATCTTGAGGCCGAACGAATGGCCGGAAAGCTCCTTTACCAGGCAGTCAAAATTATCGTAATTATTGGCTACATACATATAGGGCTGCGCCAGAAACACCGGCATGTTCTCCCATTTCATATCAAAAATGGCGCTCAGATATTCCGCGTCATGGCTTCTGGCCACCGTCAGCAGCACGTAGACCGGAACCAGCGCCGCCACCGCCCCCAGCGCGTATCCCCAGTGCAGGCGCCGTTCCTCCATCTGGATGTAGACGAGCACCGCCAGCAGCACGGAAAACAGTACCTGATAGCGCGAAACGCAGAGAACGGGAATCAGCAGCGACACCGCGTCCAAAACCAGGAAAAAAAACAGTTTCCTCCTGCTTTTTCCCCGGTCAATCTGGAAATAAATGACCGAGAGCGCCGGGACGAGACAGCAGGAAACCGTCAGGTAATGGATCCCCGTCAGGTGGAAATACGAATACGCGTGGGGGACGCCCTGCAGAAACAGCGGAATATAGCCCAGCGCCGCCGCCTCCACGGCGAAACAGCCCACGGACACGGCCGTGATGGCGCACGCGCAGAAAAAGAGGGACGGCGCGCAGGCCGCAAAGCTGTGGCGGCGCACCGACTCCGGCGTGAGCGAAGACAGGCCAAAGCCCCCGTCCCGTTTCTCCAGCCATCCGAACGTCAGATAAAACGCCGCAAAGCTCGCCAGGAAACTGAGCCAGGTCATACCGCTCCAGGAAGAGGACAGCCAGCTTAGCTTCAGGCAGGCGAGCCCCTCTCCCCCCACAAAGGACAGCGCAAACAGCCCCCGCAGATGCAGGGGATCTCCCGTTTTCCGATAATCGCTCCTGTAAAGAAACGCCGCCGCCCCCAGAAGGCTCAGCCCGGAGAGCACATCATGCCCGCTTCGGGAAAAGAAAAACGCGGCGGCATAGCAAAGGATATATACTGCCATCCCGGTTCCTCTGAAAATGCCGCATAATCCAAATGGCCCTGCCATTTCGGCTTATGCGGCATTTCTTCCTTTCTCCTGCGCTATTCGCCCAGCCCGCCGCCTACCACGCGCAGCATGGCCGACAGCGCCTCTTCCTCGTCCTTCCCGTCGCAGATAAATTCAATCTCGTCCCCGCATTTGATGCAGGCGCCCAGGACGCTCAGCACGCTCTTGGCGTTGGAGATCGTGTCCCGGAACTGAAAGTTCACGGAGCAGTCATACTTAACCGCCTCATTGCAGAGAATCCCCGCCGGCCTCAGATGGAGGCCGGTCGGATTCTTGATTCGGATCTTCGCCTTAACCATATTCTCACTTCTTTCTAGTCGCCTGCGCCGGCCTGCGCCGCATCCGTCCCCCGGGCTGCGCCGGCCGCCGTCTCCTCCGCCGTATCCGCGCTCTCCGTCGCCGATGCCTCCTGGCTCCGGTCCGCCCCTTCCGTTACGGTTACCGTAAAGGAGGGAACCTCCATCAGCTCAAACGCGTCGTCCAGCTGAAGCTGTGCCGTCACCGTATGCTCTCCCGGCTGCAGGCCGGATACGCTGGCGCGGAGATTCATCTTATCCACCGAGAGGCTGTCCAGGTCCTCCTTGAGTCCCCGAATCCGGATCTCAATCTCTTCTTCCTCCGGCGTATACTCATAGTTTTCATTCGTGCCCTCCAGCACGATCGCCGACGTATCCGCCGTAAACGTGCGCTCCGTCAGCGGCTCTACCTGCAGCGTGACGTCGATGACCGGATCCTCCGGACTCACGATCGTCAGGCTGGAATCCACAAAATCACGCAGATCAATCTGGCAGACCCGATCCTCCGTCGCCCCGTTGATGCTCAGGGACGGATCCTGCACGGTAATCGTGCTGACAGACGCCAGATCGGACTTGAGCCCGGCCACCTGGATCGCCGACGCCTCCGTCTGCGGCCCCGTATAGCGGTACCCCTGCGCGACCTCGCCCGTTACCACAAAATCGAGCGGCACCTCCTTGACCTTGAGAATCGACATCGTATAGGAGACGTCTCCTCCCAGCGTCTGCACGGAAGCACCCAGATCCGTGAGTTCATTGCCGTTGGCGTCAAAATAGATCGGCGTCGCCGTGCCGCTCACATCCGATTCGGCCCCCTCGATGTTAAACTGGATGCCCACCGCGCTGATCTGCCCGATGAGGGACGTCGGCCCCTTGACCGATACCGTCGAGGGAACGACCGTAACCGTGCCCCGCTCGTAGCCGTCCGCCAGCGTGCCGGCGGTAAACGCCTTTACCTCAAATTCTTTTGTCTGCAGCTCCTCTGTCTTAATGCGGATGACCTCCGGCGAGCGGACCGTCGGAACGGACTCCAGAAGCTGATTGTTATTGACGACCTCCACGCGGATGGGGATGGCTCCCGTCACGTCGTACATCTCCGTCAGATCCGCATAGGCGTAGAAATCCGTCGCCTTGATGCGGTAATCGTCGCGGGTGCGCACCCGGAAGCTGACCGTCGCCGTCTCCTTTCCCTCAATCTCATACGTCAGGTTCGCGCGCTCCAGCACGCTCTCATTCAGAATGGTAACCGGGACCTCCCGGGTCGAAACCTTAATGGGGTTGGCGACGTTGACGATCGCCAGCCAGAGAAAGAATGCACAAAAGAGCGAGATCAGCTTAATTCCCAGATTTTTAGTCAGCTTTTCTTTCATTCCTGCGTCGTCCCTTCCATATCCTGAACCTGCCCGTATTTCCGGTTTCCCGCCTGATCATCGCGGACAGAAGGGTTTTCAGTTCATCGGCGTCCGACACGCGTCTCAGCCTGCCGCCCACCGCCACGGAAACGCGGCCCGTCTCCTCCGAGACGACCAGCGTCACGCTGTCCGTCGTCTCGCTGACGCCCACCGCCGCGCGGTGCCGGGTTCCCAGATCCTTGCTGATTGCCATATTGTCAGAGAGCGGCAGATAACACGTCGCCGCCGTCACGCGGTTTCCCCGGATCACAACGGCGCCGTCGTGAAGCGGCGTATTGTGCTCAAAAATATTGATCAGGAGCTGGCTGGTCACAATGCCGTCCACCTCGATGCCGGTGCGCTCGATCTCGCCCAGCGGCGTGCTCCGCTCGATGACCATCAGCGCGCCGGTCTTTACCTTGCCCATCTCGAAGCAGGCCCGTGCCAGCTCATTGATGGTCTTCTCGGTAAACGCCTCGTCCTTTTTTGTGTCCTCCGCGGAAAACAGGGACACCAGCACGTTCCGGCTTCCCAGCTGTTCCAGCGCCTTGCGCAGCTCCGGCTGAAAAATCACGAGGATCGCCGTAACCGCGATATAGGAAATCCGCTCCAGAAGCCAGAGGATCGTATCCAGCTCCAGCACGGCGGCCATCAGAAAGAACGCCAGGATAAACAGGATTCCCTTTAACAGAATCCAGGCTCTCGTATTTTTAATCCAGATCAGCATCTCATACACGACAACCGTGATGATCGCGATCTCCAGAAGATTTTTGAAGGTAATATTCGGCACAAACGAAATCCAGGAATAGATTTCCGCCAGAAAAGCCGCCATACTCTTACCTCCCTCCGACAAAAATCCGGCGGCGCAGCCTCAGCGCTTACGGCTCGCGCCCGGTTTTTTTGCTCTTGTTTACCTTGTTAATCTTTTTGACTCTCACATCCGTCTTCGTGATGGCCACCTTGGGGACGGCCTTCACATAATAGCAGTAATCGTCGTCCTCAAACTGCACGTACTCCGTGCGGCTGTAGTCGACGGTAAAAACAAAAAACTGGTACACCGCCGCCGCCAGGGCCGAGAGAAGAAGCGCCGCGATGAGCTCCGGCACGGAAACGGATACGCCGAACCTAAAATCGCCCACCAGCGCGGCGGCCATCTGCACGATCACGCCGGCCGCAATGGCGATGCTCCAGGAATAATTGACGGACAGATTTTTAATCACATAGACGGCCAGCGCGCCCAGGCAGCAGGCCGCTATCATGACCAGCATCGCCGGATTGGCCAGCAGGCTTTTTAACACCTGCGCAAACACCTGCGTAATCTCCGTCTGTTCGCTTCCCGCCAGAAAGCCGCTGCTCTGTCTGACAAACTGAATCACGTAATAGACAAAGATTCCGCAGCTCATGGGAATCACAGAAATCAGGCTTCCGGCCAGCCCTATCAGAAGCGGCACGGCAAACGGCATCTTCAAAAAACACAGAACCGGCGTAACCAGCAGCAGGACGCTGTCGCCCGGCTGGAATCCATAGTACAAAAGGACGATCATCAGAAGAAACAGAAACGTCACAATCGCCACCTCCAGGGAAGCGGCGTAAAGCTGCGCCAGCAGAAGGCAGCCGACCAGGAACGCCGTGACCCCGTAGGGAATGACCGCCCCGATTACCCCGGCCAGAACCGGCACAAACGGCCCGCTTACCTGCGGCATATAGCCGGCGTTCTGCCCGATCAGAAAAACGGCGGCAAACGCCACGGCAAACCGGCAGGCCGCCGTGACAAACGCGCTGTTCTTCGCATAAAAGGCTCTCAGCCCTTCTCTGAATACCAGAAGCCCCCTCATACGCGCCTTCCCTCCCTGGCCAGCTCGCGCGAACGGCTGTGGAATTCATACCGCTTATCCAGATGCTTCAGCTTTATAATGTAGATCCGGTTCATCTTACCCTCATAATCATATCTTCTGCCATACACCATGGCAATCAGCGCCTCGTAAACGGCGAGGCCGCCCAGATACAGCGCGCCGCCCCGCATGGCCAGGCCCTCAATCTGCTCCATCCCGATCGAACTCAGGATCGTGTCCACATTAAAAAGGCTCCACACGCAGGCCGCTACCGCACTGCAGACCGTGTAGCCCAGAAAGCCGCGAATCAGGCTCCGGCTGACGTAATCGCTCTTAAAATATGTCGCGGCCGTCTTCATCTGAGCGCCATGGTGCTTCTCAAATATGGCAAGCTCCGTCATCAGCCTGATCTTCTCTTCATTGAGCATAAGTAAGCCGCTCTCCCTTTCCCGCAGCGCCCGCTGCCTTTCCCTGTACGATCCCGCCGCGGTACCGCGCCCGCAGCTCTCCCGTCCGCCTCCGGCTCCGATTCGCCGCGCGGTCCGGTATCACCCGCACCAGACTTAAAAACGCCCCGCCGGGTGCTCGTATTATTATATCATATCTTCATGGAAATGGCGAGGGGCTCACATAATTTTCATAAATTTGTAAAAAAAAGAAACAGTTGCGGAGATAACGGGCCAGAACGTCCCGCTTTTTTTCTGCACGTCCCGCCTTTCTTTTTCTGCACGCCTCGCCTTTCTTTCTCTGCATAACGCCAAAAAGCGGGAAAACTCTTCACGGGCTCCCGCTTTTTTCGCTTTTCTTCCTTTTTTTGTTTTCCGCTTTTCGCGATTTTTCCGTTTTTTATTTTCAGCAGCACACCGCCGCGGCCGTATGCGCCCGCAGCTCCTCTGCCAGAACGGCGAGCGTTTCCCCGTCCATCTCCGGCGTATCCGCCAGCGCGAAGGGGATGCCGAGCGCCTCGTATTTTTCCAGGCACAGCCGGCGAAACGGCAAAAGCTCGATGCGCTCCACGTTCGGGTATTCCCGCAGCAAATCCGCCAGCCGCTTCATCCGCCGCGGATCGTCGTTCAGCCCCGGCACGATGACCTGGCGGATCCAGAGCGGCTTTTCCATCTCCCGCGTCAGGGAAAGGAATTCCCGGATCTGCGAAAAATCCGCGCCGCAGTAACGCCGGTATTCCTCATCCGTCAGAAATTTCACGTCCGCCAGCACGAGATCCGTAACCTCCAGCACCGCGCGCGCCCGCTTCCGGCCGCCGGCCCCGCTGGTATCCAGCGCCGTGTGAATCCCGTTTTCCCGAAGCAGCGCAAACAGCTCCCGCACAAATTCCGGCTGCGAGAGCGGTTCGCCGCCGGTTACCGTCACGCCGCCCCGCTTCAGATACGGCCGGAAACGGAGGATCTTCTCTACCATCTCCTGCGGCGTGACGCTCTGCCCCACCCCGAATTCCCAGGTATCCGGATTGTGGCAGTAGACGCAGCGCAGCGGGCAGCCCTGCAGAAAAACCACGCAGCGCAGCCCCGGCCCGTCCACCGCCCCCATCGACTGAAACGAATGGACGCGGCCCACTGTCCGGCCTGCCGTCTGGCCTACTGTCCGGCCTGCCGCCTGTCCCACTGTCTGTTCTGCTGTCTGTCCCATCCCCGCGTCTCCCTTCCGGCGTGCGCCTACATTCTCTCGTGGAACGTCCGCGCGATGACCTCCCGCTGCTGCTCGCGCGACAGCTTGTAAAAGTTTACGGCGTAACCGGAGACGCGGATCGTGAGGTTCGGATATTTCTCCGGGTTCTCATAGGCGTCCAGAAGCGTCTCCCGGTTCATCACGTTCACATTCAGATGATGCGCCTTCTGCCCGAAATAACCGTCCAGGATCGCCACCAGATTGGCAAGCCGTTCCTCCTCGCTCTTTCCCAGCGCCTGCGGCACGATAGAAAAGGTGTTGGAAATCCCGTCCTTGCAGTACGAATACGAGAGCTTGGCCACCGAATTGAGCGACGCCAGCGCCCCGTTTTTCTCCCGTCCGTGCATGGGGTTGGCGCCCGGCGCAAACGGCTCGCCCGCCTTTCTGCCGTCCGGCGTGGTGCCGGTCTTCTTCCCGTACACCACATTGGAGGTAATCGTCAGGATCGAGAGCGTCGCCTCCGCATCCCGGTAAAGCTTCTGCTTCTTCAGCTCCTGATAGAATTTCTCCATCTGCTCGCAGGCGATGGAATCCACCCGATCGTCGTCGTTGCCGAACGCCGGGAACTCGCCCTCTGTCTCGAAGTCCGTGATCAGGCCCGTCTGCGGGTCGCGGATCGGGCGCACCTTCGCGTAACGGATGGCGGAGAGCGAATCCGCCAGCACGCTCATGCCCGCCACGCCGAACGCCATGAAGCGGTGTACCTTCGTGTCGTGCAGCGCCATCTGCGTTTTCTCGTAGGCGTATTTATCATGCATATAATGAATCTGGTTCATGGTGTTCGCATACATGCGGGCCAGCCACGGGCGGTAAATGTCCAGAAGCTCCATGACCTTATCGTACTCCAGATACTCGCCCTGATAGCGCTCGTGCACCGGCCCCACCTGAATCTGTTTCTTTTCATCCATCCCCCCGTTTAAGGACATGAGAAGAAGCTTCGCCAGGTTCGCCCGCGCGCCGAAAAACTGCATCTGTTTTCCGATCTTCATGGCGGACACACAGCAGGCGATGCCGTAATCGTCGCCGTATCCGGGGCGCATCAGATCGTCGTTTTCGTACTGAAGCGCGTCCGTGTCGCAGGACACCTTCGCGCAGAAGGTCTTAAACGCCTCCGGCAGCTGCTCCGACCAGAGCACCGTCAGGTTGGGCTCCGCCGACGGTTTCAGATTATAAAGCGTGTGCAGGATGCGGAACGAGTTTTTCGTGACCAGCGTCCGCCCGTCCTCGCCCATGCCGCCGACCGATTCCGTGATCCACATCGGATCGCCGCCGAACAGCTCGTTGTACTCCGGCGTGCGCAGATGGCGCGCCATGCGCAGCTTCATGACGAAATCGTCCATGATCTCCTGCGCGCCCTCCTCCGTGAGAATTCCGCGCTGCAGGTCGCGCTCGAAATAAATATCCAGGAAGGTGGACGTCCGGCCCAGGCTCATGGCCGCGCCGTTCTGCTCCTTGATGGACGCCAGATAGCCGAAGTACAGCCACTGCACGGCCTCTCTGGCATTGGCGGCCGGACGGCTGATGTCGAAGCCGTACATCGCGCCCATCTCGCGCAGCTTGCCGAGGAAATTGATCTGCTGGTAGAGCTCCTCCAGCTGGCGGATGTGATCCACATCCATGTCCTCCCTGCCGATCCGCTCCTTATCCTTCTTCTTCTCCGCAATCAGCGTGTCCACCCCGTAGAGAGCCACCCGGCGGTAATCGCCGATGATGCGCCCTCTCCCGTAGGCGTCCGGAAGGCCGGTAATCAGCCCGCAGTGGCGGGCCGCCTTCGTCTCTTCATTATAGACGCGGAATACGCCGTCGTTGTGGGTCGTGCGGTACTGAAATTCATCCAGCACCTTCTGGGACAGCTCGTAGCCGTAGGCCCGGCAAGCCTCCTGCGTCATGCGCAGGCCGCCGAACGGGTTGACGCCGCGCTTTAAGGGCCGGTCCGTCTGCAGGCCCACGATGATCTCGTTCTCCTTATCCAGGTATCCGGGCTTGTAATTCAGAAGAGAGGTAACCGTCTGCGTGTCGATATCCAGCACGCCGCCGAATTCCCGCTCCAGCGCCAGCAGATTCTCCAGCTTCTTCAGAAGCTTCTGCGTCCGTGCAGTCGCCGGGGCCAGAAAGCTTCCGTCCCCCTCGTACGGCGTATAATTTCTCTGGATAAAATCCCTAACGTCGATCTCCTCCTGCCAGTTTCCTCCCGCAAATCCTTCCCACTCGTTTCCCTGTGCCTGAAACATCGCTTCATCCTCCTTAAGCTTTGTAAATGGCATCCCGCTTCCCGCGCGCCGCTCTGACAACAAAAAAAGGCAGCACCGGAAAACCAGGATGCTGCCCAGACGGTCGGCTGTCGCGGGTTCTTCACTCCCCTGTGGTTTCTCCACATGATCCGTCAGTAATGAAGCCCGTTTCATTTTTCATGCCTGGAGTATATCATCCGCCTTCCGCTAAAGTCAAGCAGAATTTCAAAAAATCTCTGTCCAAATTTCAAAAGAATCTCTGCTCCGGTTCCGGAAAATCCCTCCCCGGAACTTTTTTTTGCAAATTCATTAACGTTTTCTGAACCCCCTTGCAGTCTCTATATGAGTGTGCTATAATCAGACAAAATTACATAAATGTTAAATTTGTGTTAAGGCCTGTTTCACATTTTCCGGCGGCGTCCGGCTTTCGGCGCGCGCCCTCAGGCCCTGTTTTCAGAAGCAGATCAGTCCGCGGCGGACGGGGAGTCAAACTATGAAAACATTCATCCAAAAATACGGCCATGCCTGGATTCTCAGCTACGGCTTTTTATACCTCCCGTGGTTTTTCCACCTGGAGGAGAGCGTGACTTCGCATTACCATGTCATTCACACGGAGCTGGACGACCTGATCCCGTTCAGCGAGTATTTTATCATCCCGTACCTTCTGTGGTTCGTATACGTCGGCGCGGCGATTATCTGGTTCTTTTTTACGAACCGGGAGGACTATTACCGGCTGTGCACCTTCCTCTTTACGGGGATGACGCTCTGCCTGCTCATCTGCACGATCTTCCCCAACGGAACCGATCTGCGCGTGAGCGTCGACCCGGATAAAAATGTATTCTGCTGGCTGGTCTCCCTGATCCACCGGGCGGACACCAACACCAATATTTTCCCCAGCATCCACGTCTACAACTCCATCGGCGTCCACCTGGCTGTCTGCCGCAGCGAGCGCTTCCGGGGGAACAGACGGATTACGGCCCTTTCCGCCTGCCTGATGACGGCCATCTGCCTCTCTACCGTATTTTTGAAGCAGCACTCCGTCATCGATGTGCTGGGCGCGATTCTGCTGGCGGCCGCCGTGACCCCGCTGGCCTTCGGCACGAACGCCCAGGGCGAGCGCAAGAATCAGCCGCAGCTGATCCGCTGACGGCTCATGAATCCGCAGCCGGCCATTCAAACGGGGCGCCGCGGACATGTCTTCCCAAACAGAAGATGTGCCCGCGGCGCCCCGTTGCGATCCCGCCCGTTTTCCCGCGCCGGCTTTAGTGGCGGTGCATGGAAAACGACTCCATATCGTAATGTTTCAGATTCTCGTGAACCTCTCTCTGATCCGCCTCGGCAATCAGCTTGTCTCTGGACTTCTTGGCCTCCAGCTCCGCCTTGTGCTTGCTGGGCCCGCCGACGCAGCCGCCGACGCAGGCCATTCCCTCGATGAAATCCTCCGGCAGGCGTCCTACCTTCATGAGCAGCAGCGCCTTCTTGCACTCCGCCGCACCGTTGCAGCGCGCCACCTTGATCTCCGTATTTTCTCCCGTCTCCTTTAAGCACTCCAGCACCGCCGCCGTCACGCCGCCGCCGTTGCCGAACCGCTTGCCGAACACACTGGCTTCCTGGCTGGTATTTTCCTCCGGCTCCAAGATGACGTTTTTCGCCCGCATCATGGCGCGGATCTCGCCGTAGGTCATCGCGTAATCCGCATTGCCCTGGATGTTCAAATCCAGCGTCTCGCTCTTCTTGGCGATGCAGGGGCCGATGAAGACCGTGATGACCTCCGGATCCTTCGCCTTCAGCATACGGGACACCGCGCACATCGGAGAAACCGTCGTGGACATATTGCCCAGAAGCTCCGGGAAATGCTGCTTAATCATGTTGACAAACGCCGGGCAGCAGGAGGTCGTCATCTTTTTTCCTTCCTTGTAGGCCTCCGCCCACTCCTGCGCCTCCGCGGCCGCCGTCATATCGCCGCCCAGGCCCACTTCGATCATGTCGGCAAAGCCCAGCTTTTTCAGGGCCGTCCGCCAGCTGGCAAAGGTAATGTCCGGCCCGAACTGTCCCTCGGTCGCCGGGGCCAGCATGGCGACCACCTTCTTGCCCGCATTGATCAGGCGGATGACATCGACCATGAAGGTCTTGGAGCCGATCGCGCCGAACGGGCAGCTGTGAATGCAGGCGCCGCACTGAATGCACTTCTTCTCGTCGATCACGCAGATACCGTACTCGTCGTACGTGATGGCGTCCACCGGGCACACCTTCTTGCAGGGGCGCTCCAGATGCGCGATGGCGTTATAGGGGCAGGCCTGCGCGCACTTGCCGCACTCCTTGCACTTGTCCGGATCGATGTGGGCCTTGGTGTTGCCGATGCTGATCGCGCCGAACGGGCAGGAATTCTGGCAGGCCTTGCCCATACATTTCCGGCAGTTATCCGTTACCGTGTAGGAGGCGATGGGGCACTCCTCGCAGGCCGCGTTGATGACCTGCACCACATTATTCGTATTGCGGTCCGTCGGGCATTTTCCCTCTGCCAGGCGGATCCTCTGGCGCACAATCTCCCGCTCCTTATAGACACAGCAGCGGTACTGAGCCTGCGGCCCGGGGCTGATGACGTAGGGAATCTCATCACGCCCGTCTTCCAGGTTTCCCTCCCAGGCCAGCTTGGCCACCTCATACAGAATCTCATGCTTGATGCGCAGGATTGTTGCGTCGTTCGTTACCATAATCGATTTATCCTCCTTTAATAGTACGTTACCGTGACCTTTTTGCCCATCCGCTCGACCGTCTCCGCCAGCTGCCGGACCAGATTCTGCCGGATCCCCAGATCGAAGGGAAGGCCCGGGTTCTGATACGCGCTGTTGACGGCGGTGCCCACGAACAGGTGCAGCTCCGTACAGTCTTCTATTAACAGTTTTGCCAGCATGGAGGCGCCGTTCTTTTTGTCCAGCTCCTCAAAGAAATCCTGGCTCAGATCGCACTGCTCCAGATAGCGGTGCAGAAGTTCGATGGCGCGCCGCAGCGTCAGCACGCCCTCCGTAACCAGATCGATCCCGTCCATGAAGGCGATGGGCGGAATATCCGGATCGGTGTAATCCAGAGAGACCCGCAGCCTGCGCCCCAGCTCACGGGACAGGATCGTGGCGCTCGTCCCGCCGGAAACGACGTGCTTCGCCGTCTCATCAGCCATAAACTCTCTGGTAATCGTCTCGTCGTCGTTGCGGTCCAGAGGCGGTCCCGTCATCAGGTTGACCGGCTTGCGGTCGATGATGCGCGCCACGACCACCGTCGTGTCGTCCCCCGGCTTTCCCTCATAGATCTTGCTGCACTCCTCGCAGATCGCACCGGCCATGCGCACGGCCGACAGCGTCGTCAAACACTGGGCGGAGGCAAACTCCGCCACGTCCTCCCAGGGCCAGCCAAATTTGTACGCCCCGCTCTTTCCCACGCCGGCGTGCGTCACGCCGTCGCTGACCAGCACCAGTGCGTCCCCCTTCTGCACCTGGAAGCGGCACTCGCTGATCTCCTTGTCCTTGACCATCCGCGTGTTGCGCGGCAGTCTGGTCACATGGCCGCAGCGCAGAAAAATGCAGCTCGGATTGTCATATTCTACCAGATAGACCTCTCCGTTGTTAAAAATCTGGAGGATCGAGAACGTCGCGTAGGCCACCTTGCGCACCTGGCAGATCGGCAGCGTCTGGACGACCGTCTCCACGCACTCCTCCAGAGACGCCCCGTTTAAAAACATGGTTCCCAGAATCTTCGCCGTCAGCGTCGAGAGGATGTTGGCCTTCACGCCGCTTCCCATCCCGTCCGTCAGGATAATGACGTCCGAATCTTCCGTTTTCAGGCATTCTACCGTATCGCCGCAGAGGATCTCCGTGTACTTGTTCATGCTCTTAAACGTGACATCTACGGTAATTCCCATTTATCGGACCTCACTTTCCATCCCGTCGTCAATCAGAGAACAGAGCTTCGTCAGCGTTGTCTTCGTCTCCGCGGTCGTCTCCCCCAGAAGCCCGGCAATTTCCTGCGCCACCATCATCTGCTTGTAAATGACCTTCTGCGCCAGATCGATGGTCGCTTTCTTCTTTTCGTATTCCTTCTCCGCCTGCTTCTCCTCCTTCGTCATATCGATCAGGGTGGCAATCACGAAATTGCCGTCCTCGATATAGGCGATGTTCTGGAAGGTAACCAGGTTCCTATCCGGATAAATCACTTTGCGGCTGTGAATGCTCGTGTGCGTCCGGAACACTTCCTCCACGTCCTCGGTGCTGATGAGATCCGCTAACGGCTTCCCCTTCAGATCGGCCGGGCGGACGTGGAAATACCGCTCCACCGACGCCGAGCAGTCCTGAATCTTCAGATCCTCGCCGATGATCATAATGATATTGGGCGAGATATCCAGGACCAGATGTGAAAGCGACTGCGCCCGCTCGTGCAGATAGGGGATGCACATATTGACCTCCGCCTTCTTCTGGTAGACGGCGATGGCCTTGTCCCGGCAGGTCGGATACCCGCAGGCGCCGCAGTTGAGCTCCTGATCCGGCCTGAGCTTTCCCGTCTGCTTTAAGATCCCGCGGATCTCCTCCTCCGTGGGAATCGCTTCCTTCTGCGCCCGGTTGTGAAACGACCGCTTCACATCCACGCTGCGCGCCGCCTCGCTCAGAAGGCTTAAATCCGCCGCCTCCGTCGGCAGCATCGCCTCCAGGTCAAGCTTGACCTTAAAGCTGGAGACCGTCGTCGCCGTGGCGGGACCGTTGATACAGCCGCCGTGACAGGCGTTCATCTCGATGAAACAGCCCTCGACCTCGCCGGTGCGGAGCGCCTCGCAGACGTCCAGGCAGTCTTTCACGCCGCTGACATAAAACTTGCGGTAGCGATCCGGGCGGCTTCTCGTCGCGCGCACGGCGGTCAGCAGCCCGCCGCTGACCGGGTAGCGCAGATTGGCGCCCGGACGCCTGTCCTCGAACGGGTCCTCCTCGCAGTCCTCGATGCAGATCTCCTCCTGCGCAAGCCAGTTCTTCAGATCCTCAAATGTCAGCACCGCATCCGGACGGACCGGCCGGGTCGGCTCCTTCTCCGCAACGCAGGGGCCGATGACGACGACCTTCGCCTCCGCGCCAAATTCCGCCCGCAGCATCCGGATATGGATGCCGGAAGGGATCAGGACGGGGGCCAGATAATCGATCAGCTCCGGGTAATGGATCTCGATCAGATTCACAATGCTGGGGCAGGCCGTCGTGATGATATTTCGCATCGTTCCCTGCTCCAGAAGCTTTACGTACTCCCTGGTCGCCAGGGCCGCGCCCTCCGCCGCGTCGCAGACCGAGGTAAAGCCCAGCTTCTTTAAAGCCGCCTTGACCTGCCCCCGCTGCCGGTACGGAAGAACGCCGATATAGGAAGAAGAGAGGGACGCCACCACCGGCACGCCGCTCCGGATAAATTCCCTTACCCGATCCAGCTCGCTGGGCACCCGCTTGGCCGACTGCGGGCAGATCAGCAGGCACTGTCCGCAGAGGATGCAGCGGTTCGGCATAATGTAGGCATGGCCGTCCCGGATCATGATCGATTTTACCTCGCAGCCTCGGACGCACTTGTAGCAGTGCTTGCACATCGCGGCCTTAAAGTCGATAATCGGCATATGCAACTCCTTTTAGGCGAGCCCCTGCTCTTTCAGAGGGCCCAGGATCTCTTTCTCAAAAAACTCCTCCGTCGTCTCCGGCTTCACGGAAAACAGCGTCCCGTCCACCGTCACACACACGCCGCGG
Source organism: uncultured Lachnospiraceae bacterium (assembly GCA_944381615.1). Lineage (GTDB taxonomy): Bacteria > Bacillota > Clostridia > Lachnospirales > Lachnospiraceae > Otoolea. Next base: position 26,413 of record CALWLT010000035.1, read on the forward strand.
CGGCAGTTCCCGCTGCAGAAATCTCCATTTAAATCAACCGTTCCGTCCAGTCCGTGCTCTGTAACCAGCTTCTGCAGCTTCTGAATGACCTCCCGCGAGCCCTTCAGATGACAGGCACTTCCGATACAGATGGATACTCTCATGTTTCAAACCTCCCGTATATTCTCAGACTATCAGAATTTCATCTCGTCTCATTATCTCATATTGTGATATTATTATCAATTAAATCCTGCACATTTTTTTGTATTTTTTTGGAGCCATCCACCGGATCCGTACAGCCCGCGCAGACCGCATACCGGATCCGCACAGCCCGCGCAGACGGCGGGCCGGATCCGCACGCGGACCGCGCGCCGCTTGTATTTTCCTCTCAATCCGCTATAATGAATCCGTAGAACAAAATTCAGAAAGAGAGGTACGAAACACATGATAAAAAAATCGCTCCCATCGCTGTTTGCCGCCCTGGCGCTGGCCGCCCTGATGACGGGCTGCTCCTCCGGCAGTTCTGCGGCGGAAACCGCCGCGGAAACCACGGCCGCCGCACAGGAAACCGCCGCTTCGGAAACTGCCGCTTCGGAAACCGCCGCGTCCGGCCAGAGCGCCGCTTCAGAAGAACCGGCCGCCGGGGACAGCGCGTCCGCAGACGAAGCGCCCGTCCGCGTCGGCTCCCTCAAAGGACCGACCTCCATGGGCCTCGTCTCTCTCATGGAAGAAGATGAGGACGAGGGCCGCTACGCCTTTACCATGGTTACCGCGGCCGACGAACTGGTCGCCGGCGTGGCCTCCGGCAAGGTCGATATCGCCCTGGTTCCCGCCAACGTGGCCAGCGTTCTCTATAACCGCACAGAGGGGGGCGTTTCCGCCATCGATATCAACACGCTGGGCGTCCTCTATCTCGTGACCGCCGACTCCTCCGTCCAGTCCGTCGCCGATCTGAAGGGACGCACCGTCTACCTGACCGGCAAGGGCACGACGCCGGATTACGTCGCGCAGTACCTGCTGCGGGAAAACGGGCTGGCGGACGGGGACGTCACGCTGGAGTATAAATCCGAAGCCACCGAAGTCGCCGCAATCCTGAAAGAACAGCCGGACGCCATCGGCCTTCTCCCGCAGCCCTTCGTGACCGTGGCCTGCGCCCAGAACGAGGCGCTGCATATCGCGCTCGATCTGACGGCTGAATGGGACCGGGTGCAGGGCGAGGGCGGAAGCCGCCTCGTAACGGGCGTGACCATCGTCCGCGATGAATTCCTGGAAAGCCGGCCCGAAGCCGTAAACACATTCCTTGACGACCATCAGGCGTCCGTGGAGGCGGTGCTCTCCGATCCCGGACAGGCGGCCGGGCAGATCGTGAAGCTCGGGATCATCGAGCAGGAGGCAATCGCCGAGCAGGCGCTTCCCTACTGTAACATCACGTTTCTCGAGGGCGAAGAAATGAAGGCCGCGCTTTCCGGCTATCTGAACGTCCTCTCTGAACAGGACCCCGCTTCCGTCGGCGGCGCGCTGCCCGGCGATGATTTCTACTATTTCCGGTAACGCCGGCCTGATTTTCACAGGGAGGTTTGCATGAAGAAAACCTGGAAAGTTCCTGCCATCCTGCTTTTATGGCTCCTGATCTGGCAGGCGGCCGATCTGGCCGTCGATAATCCGATTCTCTTTGCCGGCCCGGCCGACGTCCTGGCGGCGCTTTTTGCCTGCGCCAAAAACGCCGGCTTCTGGCTGACGGTTTGCTCCTCCCTTCTTCGCATCTGCGCCGGATTTTCCGGCGCGGCGGCCTGCGGCATCCTCCTCGGCGCGGCAGCCTGCCGTTTTTCGCTGCTGCGCGAGCTGCTCGCCCCCGTCATGCTCCTGTGCAAATCCATTCCGGTCGCTTCCTTCGTCATCCTGGCCCTGATCTGGATGGGATCCGCCAACCTGTCGATCTTTATCTCTTTTCTGGTGGTTCTCCCGCTCCTCTACACCGCCACGCTGACCGGCCTTTCCTCGGCCGATCCGAAGCTTCTGGAGCTCGCGGGCGTTTTCCGCTTCTCCCTGCCCCGGCGCATCCACACCGTCTATCTTCCGGCTCTGGCGCCCCACCTGTCAAGCAGTGCCGATTCCGCTCTGGGCCTGGCCGTCAAATCCGGCGTCGCCGCGGAAGTCATCGGCGTCCCGGACCATTCCATCGGCGGCGAGCTCTATCTGGCGAAAATTTACCTGAACACGGCGGATCTGTTCGCCTGGACGCTTACCATCATCCTCTGTGCCTGGCTTTTGGAGCGGGCCCTGCGCCTTCTCCTCGCGCGCCTTGATCCGGCCGCGCCCCGGGCCCATTCCACCGTTTCTCCCGTCCCCAACCCGATCTCTGAAAAAAAGAAGCCTTACCGCGCGCCCCTTCTGCGCGGCCCGCTTCCCTCTCTTCAGATTGAGGGGCTCTCCAAATCCTTCGGCGCACGGCCCGTCCTCTCGGATCTGAGCCTTGCCTTTCCCGGCCCCGGGATCTACTGCGTCATGGCCCCCTCCGGCGCGGGCAAAACCACGCTGTTCCGCATCCTGATGGGGCTGGAATCCGCAGACGGCGGCCGCATCCGTTTCCTGGACGCCGGGCAGGGCGCAGGAAAACCCGCTCTGGACGCCGGACAGGGCGCGGGAAAACCCGATCCGGCCGCCACCGGCCTGTCCCGCCGCGAAATCCGCATGGCCGCCGTCTTTCAGGAGGACCGGCTGATCGAATTCCTGACGCCGTTAGAAAACGCCGCTCTGGCCCTTCCCGGGCGCAGCGATCCGGCCTCCCTCTTTGCCGAATGCTCCCGCATCCTGCCGGGCGAATCCCTGACCCGCCCTGTGCACACGCTCAGCGGCGGCATGCGCCGCCGCTGCTGCCTGATGCGCGCCCTGCTCTCGCCCGCCCGCTTCCTCATTCTCGACGAGCCCTTTACCGGCCTCGATCCGGAGACAAAAAAAGAGGCCATCCGCTGCCTTCTTGCCCGGGCAGACGGACGCCTCATTTTGCTGGCCACGCACAGTGAAGAGGACGCGGCGCTCCTGGGCGGCCATATCGTCCGCCTTCCCCGCGCCGTCCCCGAGCCGCTTCCGGCTTCGCCTATGCGGGAAAACGGACCGGAAGGCGGCGGCGCAGGACTTCCCTGAGCGCCGTCTCATCTCCGTCTGTAAAACAGTACCCGTCCATCCCGCACCGGCGGGCCGCCTCGATGTTCGCCGGCAGATCGTCGATGAAAAAACACTCCTCCGGGCGCAGATGGAACCGGGCAAACAGCCTTTCATAGATCGCCGGATCCGGCTTTACCAGCTTTTCCTCCGCCGAGATCAGCATCCCGTCAAAATACTCCGCCCCCGGCATTTCCTTCTCAAACACGCGAAAGCGCAGCGAGACGTTGGAGCACAGATAAATCCCGTACCCCGCCTGCTTCAGATCCCGGACCAGCCCGTCCATCCCCGGCACGGGGCTTAAATTATACTCATGCCAGTGAACCAGACACTCCTCTGCCAGCCGCACAAGCCGCCCGTCCGCCAGCCGTCCCCCAATCCGCTTTATCGCCTCCGCCTCGGTAATCAGGCCTTGATCCAGAAGCTTCCACTCCGGCCCCTCAAACAGCTCTCGCCGGATCAGCCCGATCTCGCCCGCGTCCTGTGTATACTGCCGGCACACCGCGACCGCGTCGTAGTCCAGCAGAACCTTTCCCATATCAAACACAATATTTCTGATCAATGCCGTCTCCTCTCCTCTTCCCGGCCTTCCCCACCGCCTGATCCTCCCGTCTGGAAAAAACCCGGAAAAACTGCCGCATTTTTATTTTCTTTTTTCTCATTTAATGGTAAAATAGTAGCAAATATACTCTTAATATCAGGAGGTTTTGCTTATGAAAATGATTATGGCCATCATCGGCAGCGAAGATGCTGACGATTTAGTCTATGAACTGAATCAGAATTCCTTCTTTGTTACCAAGCTTGCCACCATGGGCGGCTTTCTCAAGAAGAAAAGCACGACCCTGATGCTGGGCGTCGACGACGAGCGGGTCGAGGAGGCCATCTCCATCATCCGCCGGATGTCCGGAGCCAGAGAGCAGCTGGTCTACACGCCGCCCACCATGGCGGGGAACTGCTGCCCGACCGTCAACATGACGGTCCCCATGAACATGAAAGTCGGCGGAGCGACGATCTTCGTCCTCAATGTGGAAAACTTCCAGAAGTTCTGAACCTGCCTTCCGGGGCGCCAGAGGGCGCGTCCGGGCCTTTCGCCCGGCCGCGCCCTCTGGCGTCCCGGCGGCTTTTTCTCCCTTGCCAGGCGTCCTCTTTTCTCAGAGCATCTTTTTAATCTTGAAAATCCAGATACAGATCACGATTACCAGAATGCAGAGCACGATCACGCCCGGATACCCGTTCTCCAGCTCCGGCATATCTTTAAAATTCATGCCGTACCAGCTGGTAATCAGCGTCAGCGGCAGAAAGATCGTGGAGATAATCGTCAGAAACTGCATGCTGCGGTTCTGCCTGGCGTCCAGGCGCGACTGATACGCATCCCGGACCTGCCCCGCGTATTCCAGAAGCTGCGCCGTCCGGTTCATCAGCCGCTCCGCCCGATCCTCAATCGTGGCAAAATACGGAATCTGCTTCTTTGTAAAATATCCGTTCTCATTATCCTCCAGATTCTTGGAAAAGTCCACCATTTCATTATAGTAGCTGCGCAGGATCAGAAGCTCGCGGCGCAGCGGCATCAGCTTCTCATGATAATTTTCCGTATCCCTGCGGCTGGCTTCTTCCTCCATGTTCATCAGCGTCCGCTCCATCCCGTCCAGGATCTCGTAATCGCGCTCCAGAAACTCCGAAATAAAATTAAACAGAAACCGCCCTTTGTTCACGCCCTGATGGATCTTGCGCATGCGGATGTTCTCGACGACGCGCGAGGCGAAGCCGGAATCGTCCACAATGATCACAAACTGATCCGTGATAAACAGGCACATGCGGTAGCGGCTGCCTGAGATGTCCAAGAAGCGCGGGATAGCCAGCGTGCCGTAGAGATATTCCTGCTGCGTCTCCATCTTGCAGAAGCTGATCCGGGAGAGGTTCAGCTCCCCCTCGAACAGAATCCCAATCCGGTTCAGCACATCCTGATATTCCCGCCCGGAAACCAGCACCGCACAGGATTTTCCTTCGGTTACCGCCGTCTCCAGATCCGTCTCCGTCAGCACATCCCCCAGCTCATATACCATCGCGGCATCCTCCTTTCGCTCTCCCGCTTCCTGTTCTGCTTTACCCGCGCCGTCTCCGGGACAGAAGGCGGCGCGTTCCTGTGATACAAAAAAACCGGATTATCTTCCTTCTCGGAAAATAACCCGGACTCGCCTGACTGCAGAAGAAGGGACTTGAACCCTCATGAGATTGCTCTCACACGGACCTGAACCGTGCGCGTCTGCCAATTCCGCCACTTCTGCCCGCCTCCGGCGCTGTCTTCAGCACCGACGCACAATACTATTTTAATCATTTTTCCGAAAAAGTCAAGCACTTTTTGGAAAAATCTGCAGAGTAAAATGCAGAGTGCGGACAGTGGGGCTCGAACCCACACGGATCGCTCCACAGGAACCTAAATCCTGCGCGTCTGCCAATTCCGCCATGTCCGCCGTCTGATAACGAAACAGGGCGCTGCTGCCTGATCCGGAACCCCGGCGGCCGCAACACCCTTCTGAAATGGAGCATACGGGATTCGAACCCGTGACCTTTTGAATGCCATTCAAACGCGCTCCCAACTGCGCTAATGCCCCGCACCTGTCATACGATCCAGATAAAACACCTGAATCTCCGAAGAGAAATTCAGGTATCCATCTGCGAGCTGCTGACGGGAATCGGACCCGTGACCTCCGCACTACCAATGCGACGCACTACCGACTGTGCTACAGCAGCATCTGCTCATCTCTGAGCCTTTGTTAGTTTACCATCTGAATGCGGTTTTGTCAACCACTCTTTTCTGAAATTTTTAAATCCCTTTTTTGCGCAAGCCGGCTGCCACAGAACGGCCGAAAATACAAAAACCGGACAGAACCTGCGATCCTTCCACCGCAATTCCTGTCCGGCAGTCATGGAGACAACGGGATTCGAACCCGCGACCTTTGCGTTGCGAACGCAACGCTCTCCCAGCTGAGCTATGTCCCCGTCACGACTTTTCAATTATACCACAGAATGGAAAATTTGCAAGCCGTAATTTGAATTTCATTTTCTTTTTCCTGTATTTTTTTCAATACAATTCGTGATTTTCCTTACGCGGCGCACGGTTTCGCGCCGATGCGCCGCGCTCCCGGGATCCTGCGCGCCTATTTCCCCGCCGCAAGCCGCTGCCGCACAATCTCGTACGCCAGCACGCCAGCCGCCACCGAGGCGTTCAGCGAATCGATATCGCCGCGCATGGGAATGGCCGCCGTAAAATCACACTGCTCCTTAACCAGGCGGCTTACTCCCTCGCCCTCTGAGCCGATGACCAGGCCGACCGGCCCCTGCAGGTTCAGCCGGTACATGCTCTCGCCGTCCATGTCCGCACAGACGAACCAGAGCCCCTCTTTCTTCAGCTCCTCGATCGTCGCCGTGAGGTTCGTAACCCGCGCAACCGGCGTATAATTCAGCGCCCCCGCCGAGGTGCGCGCCACCGTGGCCGTGAGGCCGGCCGCCCGCCGCTTGGGAATGATGACTCCATGCGCGCCGGCCTGATTGGCCGTGCGGATGATCGCTCCCAGATTGTAGGGATCTTCAATCCCGTCCAGCAAAAACAGAAACGGATCTTCTCCCTTTTCCCGCGCCCGGCGCAGCATGTCCGCGACCTCCGTGTAATGCCAGGCGGCCGCATGCGCGATCACGCCCTGGTGCTTTCCCGTCTGCGACAGCTGATCCAGCCGCTCGCGGCTGACAAACGTCACGATCGTATCCTGCCTGCGCGCCTCGCGCAGAATCGTCTGCACCGGCCCGTCCTTGCACCCGTCCAGCACAAAAAGCTTCTCTATGGTCTTCCCGGAGCGGAACGCCTCCAGCACCGCGTTCCGCCCCTCTACCGTCGTCTCTTCCGATCTCATGTATCTTCTCCCGGGCCGCCGCTCCCGGCCCCTTCTGCCTTTGCCGCTTCCGGCTCCCGCTCTTCTTCCTGCGCCGGGGCGTTCGCTTCCGCCTCCCGGCCTTCTTCCTGCGCCGGGGCTTTCGCTTCCGTCTCCCGGCCTTCTTCCCGCGCCGGGGCGTTCGCTTCCGCCTCCCGGCCTTCTTCCCGCACCGGGGCTTCCACCTCTTCGCCGGCCGGGGAGATGGCTCCCAGGCGCTCCAGCCCCAGGCCCATCAGCTGCGCCAGGCGCTCAAACTGCTCCGTCAGATACAGGTAGCCGACCAGCGCCTCCAGCCCCGTCGCCGTGCGGTAATCCTTCATCGTCGCATGGCGGGGCATGGTCGCCGACTTGGCGTTGCGCCCCCGGCGGTACACGGCCCGCTCCGCCTCCGTCAGATCCGGCTCCAGACGCCGGTAAAGATCCGCCTGCGCGCCGGCCATGACCAGCGCGGCCGTCCGCCGGTGCATCTTATTTACCTGAACGTTTCCCCGGTTCATGATCATCGTGCGGATGATCAGCTCATAGACCGCGTCGCCGATATAAGCCAGCGCCAGCGGCGAATATTGTCCGGCATCCGCCGGGCCAAGCCTCAGCGCCTTCTTAAAGCAGTCTAAACCCGTTTCCATTTCACGCCTTCTCTCGTATCCTCGAGCACGATTCCCATCTCGGAGAGCTTCCCGCGGATCTCGTCGGCCAGCGCAAAATTTTTCTCCTTGCGCGCCTGCTGCCGCTTCGCAATCAGCTCCTCGATCTCGCTGTCCAGCGTCTCTTTCTTCCGCTCCGTGAGGATTCCCAGCACGTTGCAGAGCTTCTCCATCGTCTCGCGCAGATACGCCGCAAGCGAGCGGGCCGATTCGCCGGAAACCGCCGTATTGCTTAAACGGGCCAGTTCAAAGACTGCGGCAATCGCGTCGGCCGTGTTGAAATCGTCGTCCATCGCGTCCTCAAATTTCTTCACGAATTCCTCCGCCTGCGCGCGGCACTTCTTCTCCTCTTCGTTCTCCGCCCGATCCGGCGCCGCCGCCAGGCTGTCGTCCAGCCGCTCCACGGCCGTCAGGATCCGCTCCAGGCCGTTTTTCGACGCCTCCATCAGCTCCGCGCTGAAATTCAGCGGACTCCGGTAATGCGCGCTCAGCATGAAGAAGCGCAGCACCTGCAGATCATATTTCTCGCTGATCTCGCGCACCGTAAAGAAGTTCCCCAGGGACTTGGACATCTTCTTATTATCAATGTTCAGGAACGCATTGTGCATCCAGTAGGTGGCAAACGGTTTTCCGTTCGCCGACTCGCTCTGCGCGATCTCGTTCTCATGATGCGGGAAGATCAGATCCTCTCCGCCGGCATGGATATCGATGGAATCGCCCAGATACTTTTTAGACATAACCGAGCACTCGATGTGCCAGCCCGGCCGTCCCTCGCACCACGGAGACTCCCAGTAGGGCTCGCCCTCTTTCTTCGGCTTCCAGAGCACAAAATCCGACGGATCCTCCTTGCCCTCCTCGCCCGTGACCTTGATCTCGCGAAAGCCCGACTGCAGATCCTCCAGATTCTTATGGGAAAGCTTGCCGTAGTCAGGGAAGGAGCTGGTCCTGAAATACACCGTCCCGTCCTCCGCCCGGTAGGCATGGCCGCTCTCGATCAGCGTCTCAATCATCTCCAGCATGCCGCCGATCTCCTGCGTCGCCTGCGGATGCGTCGTCGCCGGGCGCACGTTCATCATCTCCATATCCTTCTTGCACTCGGCGATATAGCGCCGGGAGATCGTCTCCGCGTCCACGCCCTCCTCATTGGCTTTCTTGATAATCTTGTCGTCCACGTCCGTGAAATTCGACACGTAATTGACCTCGTATCCCCTGTATTCAAAATACCGGCGCACCGTGTCAAACACGATCATCGGCCTCGCGTTTCCAATATGAATAAAATTGTAAACCGTGGGGCCGCAGACATACATCTTTACTTTTCCTTCCTCCAGAGGAACAAACTCCTCTTTCCTGCGGGAAAGCGTATTAAAAATTTTCATGATCCCTGTCTCCTTCTCTGTTCTCTGCCAGGCATTTTGCCCGCTACAGCGATTCCTCCGTCTTCCGCGGCAGCTCTCCCGCAGCCGGGCACGCGCCGCAGCCGCAGTTCGCAGAAGCCATCATTTCTCTATCATAGCAGTAATTCTCTACTGCCGTCAACAGCGTAATCGCCTGCGCGCTGATTCCCTCGCCGGCCCCGGTAAAGCCGAGCCCTTCCTCCGTCGTGGCCTTCACGCTGACCCGGCCCTCCCCGATCCCCAGAGCGGCGGCAATGTTTTTTACCATCTGCGGCCGGTAAGGCAGAAGCTTCGGCCGCTGGGCGATAATCGTAGCGTCGATGTTCTCAATCACATACCCGGCTTCGTCCAGAAGCCGGCCCACCTGCTTTAACAGCTCGATGCTGGAGATTCCCTTATACGCCGGATCCGTATCGGGAAAATGCTGGCCGATATCGCCCAGCGCCGCCGCGCCCAGCAGCGCGTCCATAACCGCGTGCACCAGCACATCGGCGTCCGAGTGGCCCTTAAGCCCTTTTTCCCAGGGGATCGAAACGCCCCCGAGAACCAGCCGGTATCCCTCTTCCAGCCGGTGTACGTCGTATCCCTGTCCGATTCTCATCTCTTAACTCCTCATTTCTCTGCGGACGCCTGTCCGTTTTCCTTTTGCGGCGTCCGCGGATTTTCTGTCAGGTCATAATCCGCAGCTTGCGCTCAATGCAGCGCAGCTCGATATCGCTCTGATACTGGCAGCTCTCGCCGTCCGCGTGAACCGCCAGCGGCCGTTCCGTGTGGATCTGCACCTCCCGGCAGCTGTACACCCGCATCCCGCGCAGCCGGGAACGCCCGAAATACGCGCCCGTCAGGATGGAAAGCGCCTGCCGCCTGGACGCATGGCTCAGAATACAGACCTCGAGATTCCCGTCGCTGCAGTCCGCCCGGGGCGCGAAACGGAAGCCGCCCCCCTCGCTGGGATGAATCTGCGCGCTGATGAAATAGATCGAATTAAATTCGACCCGCTTGATCCCGTCCAGCAGAATATACCCCCGGACCGGCTTTGTCATCCAGAATTCCGCCAGGCCGACCAGCACGTACGGAAGACGCCGCATATGAAACCGGTTAAAAAACGTGCGGATATGCGAATAGAGCATCTGATGGCACACGGCCGCGTCCAGCCCAATCCCGGCGCTGACCACGAACCGGCGGTGCCGCAGCACATCGTCCCCGTACGTCATAACCCCGTAATCCATCTGCCGGTACTGCCTGGGACAGAGGATCCGCCGCAGGCACCTGAGCGGCGAACGGGGCAGCTTCAGGCTCCGGGCCAGATCGCTGCCCGTGCCGGCCGGGATAAAGCCGAGCGTCACGAAATCGCAGCCGTCAATCCCGTCCACCACCTCATTCATCGTCCCGTCGCCGCCGACCACCACGATCGTGCGCGGCTCCCGGCAGTGGCCCGTCAGCTCTCTCGCAAACTCCGACGCCTGTCCCGGGCGCTCCGTCAGAAACGCCCGGTAATCCAGGCGCTCCGATTCCAGTCTCCGCTCAATTTTTTTCCATATCCTGTATCCGTATCCGCTGCGCGAGGCTGGATTCACAATAAAATAATACATCACGGCCTCCATCCCTTGTCCGTCTGCCTCTGTTCCCGCCAGAAAGACAATTCTCTGTTCTTCAAAAAGTATATCATATATGATACGAAAAGGATAATAAAAGAAAAGAAAATTTCTATAAAATTATTTTCAAAAAAGCATTGACAATTAGAACAATAAATATTATACTAATCTGGCAGTCGCGATTGAGCGCTGTGGACGGGGTCTTAGCTCAGCTGGGAGAGCATCTGCCTTACAAGCAGAGGGTCATAGGTTCGAGCCCTATAGGCCCCATTCCAAACAGAATATGGCGGAATAGCTCAGTTGGCTAGAGCATACGGTTCATACCCGTAGTGTCGAGAGTTCGAATCTCCCTTCCGCTACTTCCAAAAGTTCTCGGAACCCTGGATTGTATCAGGGTTCCGAGTTTTTTATTTCCATTAAATATTACATGATGATTGTGGCCGACGTCATGTCCGACTGATTTCATCCGGACATGCAACACAGCAGAATCAGGGCAGCCGCCCACAGAAATGTAAAAAAGGCAGAGAGAGGCCAGCACACGGCCTCTCTCCTTTTCCTTCATCTGGTTAAACCCGTAAAATTTCTGCGCCATCTTATCGCAGGCGCCCGGGATCTTGCTTCTCTAAAAACTGTAAAACAGTCCCGGAAGCCAGGTTGACAGCGCCGGAATGAATGAGACCGCAACCAAAATCGGCAGCGCGCCAAACAAAAGGAACGGCATAATCGGTTTAATCAGATAATGAATCGGAACATCACACACACGGGAGCACGCCATCAGACAGGTTGCCATGGGCGGCGTAATCGATCCAATCCCAATCGCGACAAACACAATTACCGCCAGCTGAATCGTATCAATTCCGCAGGCGCTGGCAATCGGCGTCAACAGCGGAACCAGCGTCAGGATAATCACATTCCCGTCCAGGAAAAACCCTATCAGGAAGAGCAGAATATCGATCAGCAGAATCAGGCCGATCCGGCTGTCTGTAATGCTCAGCATAACCTGGGCAACCAACTCCGGAATATGATTCAGCGTCATCAGGCGGCTGAAGATCAGCGTCATCGGAAACATAATCGCCAGCGCCGAAACATCCTTTACGCCCTTTGTAAAAATACTAATCAGCTGGATCAAAGAAAACCTCTTATAAATAAACATTCCCATTACCGCACCATACAGACAAGTAATCGCGCCCGCCTCCGTCGCAGTAAAAATGCCTCCATAAATTCCTCCCAGGACGATGACCGGCATCAGGACCGCTACGGTCAGCTCCAGGGCAAAACGCTTTGCACTTATCTGCGTATCCGGCTCCACTTTCCCCGCAGATGCAGGAAGCTCTGGGGACGGCTCCGAAGAAATCCTTTCCGGATGGTAATAGCGGCGATACATCAGGCGATTAATAATCAGATAAATCCCGGCCCAGATAATTCCCGGCACGATAGTCGCCATAAAGAGAGCGCCAACAGAAGCAGATGACACAGAAGCAAAAACAATCGCATTTACATTTGGCGGAATCATAAAGCCGAACGGGCTGGACGCTGCAATCAGTGCAGCCAGATATGCCTTGTCGTATCCTTTTTTCTCCAGCTCCGGCACCATGGCCGTCGACAGCGTATTCGCCGTTGCCAGCGCCGAACCGCACAACGCTCCAAAAAAGCAGGAAACCACCGGAATCGTTGCCGACAACCCGCCTTTCACATTGTGCAGCATTTTATCGGCCACTCTGATCAGGACATTGGCAATTCCACTTCTCTCAATCAGGGAACCGCCGACAATAAACAGAGGAATCGCCAGCATGGAAATTGAATTTAACACATAAAACGCGTTTGTGGCAAATGTCCCCGTACTTCCCAGTCCCATAAAAGCCACAAAAAATGATCCGCCCAGAAAAGACAGAGGAACCGCAACGCCAATAAAAATCATGACCAGAATCAAAATAGCTGCAATGCCAAAAATCATAATTTCCCGATCCTCCTTACAGACTGAACCACATGGACCGCATAATAAATGGTCATACCGAACGCACTCAGAAAGACAGAACCATATACCCACCACATGCTAAAACCAACCGCCGGAGAAACCGTTCCTCTTTCAATATGTGTCATCATCAGTTCAAACGTCAGCGGCGTAAACATCCCGCAGATAACCGTTGAAACAATCAGGCTGATAAGATGCAGAATCTCTTTTGCCTTCTCTGTCCGGCACAGATTTGTGAAAAAATCCACTTTCAGCATATTATCATCCCGCACCACAAGAATAACGCCAAGCCAGACAAAAACAATGAATAAAATCGTCGGCAGTTCCTCATAACCATGCATATTAATATTAAAAATCCAACGGCTGAATATCGTCAGGTTAACCATGATCATCATCAGAATCAGCAGAAGGCCCGCAATATTTCCTATTATGAAACTAATTACTTGATCCAGCTTTTTCAGAAATTTCATAATTATTTTCTTCTCCTCTCCGCTCCGTTCACAGTGCCGGAGCCATTTTCATTGCTCCGGCACCAAAACAGAACCAGGTCTTCGCCTTCCGCAGCGAATCAGTATTCAAACAATTCTGAAACCTGCGTATACAGCTCTTCTCCAATCAGCTCGCTCCACTCATTTTTCAAAGAAATTGCATAGTCCTTCCACTGAGACAGCTCTTCCTCCGTAGGCTGATAATACGTAATTCCATTCTCATCGAAGAACGCTTCCGCATCCTCCTTCATATTTTTGTAGGAATCATATTCCGCCTGAGAGCAGGCCCATGCCGCGTCAATAAACATCTGCTGATCTTCCGGGCTGTAGGAATTAAACTTTTCCAGATTCATCATCAGACTATAGGAAGTCCACTGAGCTCCGACGTAAGAATAATACGGCGCCACCTCATAATAATTCTCAATAATGTAGGAAGGAATCTGCTGATCCGTCGCCGTAATCAGCCCGTTCTGCAGAGAAGTATAGAGCTCTCCATAGGGCATAATCGCAATATTTCCCAATCCGCCGAAAAAGGTATTAACAATCGCATCCTCGTACGTCCGGAACGTCTCGTCCGCCAGATCAGAAGGCACTTTTATCAGCTTGTCCGTCGAAAAAATATGTCTCTGCAGGCCACAGTTCTGCGCCAGAAGCTTCAGGCCGTTTTCCTCATAAAGTTTGCTGTTAATCTCAAAGCCTTCGCTGTCCGGACTGGCCAGTTTTTCTTTTACCGTTTCCAGATCCGGAAGCAGGAACGGGATCCTCTGCCAGGCAAAACGGCCGTCCACATTGGACATACCGGCGCCAAAATTAAAATCCGTCTCTCCATCCTGAATCATCTGAAACGACTCCGCATCCGTCGCATAGCTGGAATACCAGTAAATATCCACTACATACCGGCCATCGCTGTTTTTTTCTACCTCTTCCTTGAATTTCAAAAGCCCGTCTGCCCACGGATTAAATTCCGGCCGCACTTCCGGATCCAGTGCGGATGTTGTAAGAATGAGATGCGTAGCATCCGGATTCTCTTCTTCGCTTTTCTCCGCCTCGGCCGCTCCCGAAGCACCGGTCTGCGGAAGCGTAACCGTATCATTTGCGCCGCACGCGGTTAATGACGCCGTCATCATTCCAGTTACAATCAGTGACACCCATTTTTTCATCTGTTCTCCTCCTTAACATATAAATAGCTTGTTTCTGCGCTTCCTCTTAAAATCCCCCGTACTGTGTCTGCGCGCGCTCTTCACTGATCAGTCCGTCTTTTACATCCCGTTCCAGTTCCGTTCTGCTGCGCCGGACCGGATCCCCCCATCCGCCTCCGCCGCTGGTCTGGATGTACAGCCGATCTTTGTTATAAAAACGAACTCTCGCTTTAGAAGGAAGATCTTCTCTCGTCCCATCTGCCCGTATTACCGTGAATCTGGCTCCTCTTGCCGGTTTTCCTCCTGCCAGGCCCCACGGCTGCGTTTTTACGCGATCAGACGCAATAAAACAATCCACTTCATCTGTCTGGAATTCCAGTACCCTCTCGATGCCGAATCCGCCTCTGTGAAAGCCGGGGCCTTCCGAGTCGTGCATCAGTCCATAGCGAATTACTTTAACCGGCATAATCGTTTCCAACACTTCTACCGGCGTATTTCGTGTATTGGTCATATGTGTATTCACGCCGCTCGTTCCGTCCTGATCGCACATTCCTCCATAACCGCCGCCAACGGTCTCTCCATTTGCAAAGAATGAATGCGTTAAGGGATTGTATCCGCCCAGCTGTATTCCGTTCATCGATCCGCAGGCAGCTGCGCACGCCTTATCCGGAACCGCCTGCGCAAGCGCTCCAATCAATACGTCAACCAGCCTCTGGCAGGTAATCGAATTGCCGGATCCGGTCGCAGCCGGATAAACTGCATTAACCAGAGAACCTTCCGGCGTAACAACCTCAAACCGGCGGTAGGTTCCCGAGTTCGGCGGGATTGTCGGATCTGTCATTGCGCGGATCACATAATAAATGCAGGCCAGAGCCATCGGCCGCACGCAGTTAAGCGGCCCCCGCACCTGCGGACAGGTTCCTGTAAAATCAATTTTGATCCGGGGGCCTCCGGTTGTAATTTTTACCCGGACAGCCAGCGGTTCCTCCGTTGTAATTCCATCCCCCTCCAGGAAATCTTCAAATTCCCAGACACCGGACGGAAGCTTCTCCAGCTCCGCCGTCATCCGGCGATCGCAATACTCTTCCAGCTCCTTTACCGCTTCCAGGACGGTATCCACACCCATCTCATCGCAGAGCTCTTCAAACCGCTTTTCTCCCACATTGTTCGCCGCAATCTGCGCCATCAGATCTCCGCCGCTCTCATACTTCGTGCGGATATTGGCATGAAACATCCCAAAAATCTCCGGATCAATTTTTCCTTCTTTTTTAATTTTAACCGGCGGGAAGCAAATTCCTTCATGAAAGATTTCCGTTGCATCGGGAGTCAGAGAACCGGGCACTTTTCCGCCCACGTCGACATGATGCGCCAGATTCCCCACAAAAGCGACCAGCTTTCCCCTGTAAAAAATCGGAGAAAAAATAATAATATCCGGCAGATGAGTTCCGCCAATAAACGGATCATTGTGCATAATCGCATCGCCGGGCCGAAGCGCTTCCTTATCAATGTGCTCCAGCGCCCCCTTTACTCCCCACGGAAGAACGCCGGAGTGAACCGGAATGTGCTCCGCCTGTGCAATCGTATCTCCATCCACATTAAACAATGCGCAGGAACAGTCTCTCCTGTCTTTGATATTCGTTGAATACGCCGTACGAATCAGCGCCGCTCCCATTTCTTCCGTAATCGCAAAGAAACGGTTTCTCATAACCTCCAGTGTAATTGCATCCATGTTTTCCGCCCCCTCTTTACTGTTTTTCCTGTGCAGCTTTATCAGCCGCGTAAGCCGCCACTTCAATAATCAGATTTAAACGGTCATCAACCGTTACGCGATCTCCAGGCCCGGCTACAGAAGTCGCTCCGGTTTCCTCAATAATCGCCGGCCCCATAAACCAGTCTCCCGCTCTGAGCCCGTCTCTTTTGTAAACGCCCGTGTCCATCCATTTTCCCGAAAAATAGACTTTCCGCACCTCATCCGGTTCTACGTTCCGATCTCCTCTCTCGCCTTTTGCATAAAGATTCGTCTGATCCGTTTTTCCCACTACCGAAACCCGCAGATTTACCAGTTCCAGCGGATCATTTTTGCTGAAGCCGTACGACTGCTCATGCGCCGCGCTGAAATCTGCCGCCAGCCGATCCCACGCTGCCTGATCAACTCGGTTCCCCTGCATCTCAATCGTAAGCTCATAGGCCTGTCCAAAATAGCGAATGTCGACCTTCCTCTCAAATCCGACTTCTTCCTCTGATACTCCGTCTCTGTGCATCTCCTTTCTCGCCGCTTCCTCGAGTTCCTCAAACAGCTCTTCCATTTTCTCAAAGCTGACGTCCCTCTCATGTTTATGATACGTGCAGACCTCGTCATATCGAATCGGCGCAACCAGAAGGCCAAATGCGGAAAAGTTTCCCGGTGCGATCGGAATGACCACTGTATGGATATTCAGAGAGCGCGCCAGATCCGCGGCGTGAAGCGCTCCGGCTCCTCCGTAGGGCAGAAGAACAAATTTTCTCGGATCAATTCCCTTTTCCACTGTCATAACCCGAATCGCCCGGACCATATTGGCATTTGCCACCCGCAGGATGCCTTCCGCCACTTCTTCCACCTTCATTCCCAGGCGATCTGCAAGCTTCTCTTTCATTGCTTTCCGGGCTGCTTCCACATCAAGCCTCATTTTTCCCCCCAGAAGCTGCCCGCCCACACGTCCAAGTACTGCGTGCGCATCCGTTACCGCCGGTTCCGTACCGCCCTTCATATAGCAGACCGGACCCGGAACTGCCCCCGCGCTTCTCGGCCCGACACGCAGCGCGCCGCCCGCATCAAGCCAGGCGATCGAACCGCCGCCCGCGCCGATCGTTGTGATATCAATGTGCGGGAATTTTACCGGAAATCCTTCAATGACTCCTTCCCCTGTAATGCCAATCCGCCCATCCTGTACGACTCCGACGTCAAAAGAGGTTCCCCCCAAATCTCCTGTAATAATATTCTGATACGGCGTAATTTTTGTCAGAAACTCTGCCGCCAGAACGCCCCCGGCCGGACCGGAAAGCAATGTGTTGACGCTTCGGGACGCGGCAACCTGATCCGTCATCATGCCGCCGGAAGACTGCATAATCGTGAGCGGCGCATCAATCCCGTTCTCATCCAGACGTCCTCTCAGCTGAGAAATATATTTTCGCATTCTTGGCTGAACGTAGGCATTCAGCACCGTCGTATTCATCCGCTCAAACTCCCGGAACTCGGGAAGAATTTCGCTGGATACAGAAACAGGGAAATCCGGATCCAGTTCTTTTACAATGTTTAAAGCTGCAATTTCATTCTCTTTATTTGCATAAGAATGAAGAAAACAGATGGCAATCGACTGCGCCCCTTCTTCCATCAGCTCTCTTACCGTCGTCTTCAGCGCCTCTGTATCCAGATTGACCAGAATCATTCCGGTATGGTCCGTCCGCTCTGACGCCTCTCTGCGCAGATAACGCGGAATCAGCGGATCCGGTTTGCGCGCATGGAGATCATAAAGCTCTGGCCTGCTCTGCCTGCCAATCTGAAGAACATCCCGGAAGCCTTCCGTTGTAATCAGCGCAGTTACCGCCCCGTTGCGCTCCAACAGCGTGTTGGTCGCTACGGTTGTCCCGTGCGCCACAGCGGATACGCATCCGGCCTGCACGCCCAGTTCATCCAAAAGCATGCGGATTCCGTTCATAACCCCGACGCTCTGATCCTGCGGCGTAGACGGCGTTTTGGCAAAATAAACCTTTCCCTCTTCACTGATCCCCACTACATCCGTAAATGTTCCTCCCACGTCAACGCCTAATTTCATCCTGAACATAACATTTCCCCTCCTACTCTTGTTTTACTGTCATTTATAATAATTTACTTTTGGCATAAATTTGCTTCCCAGCACCTTATGAAATTCCGGGTATCTCGACTGTTCCGGATGACGTCCTTTCTTTTCCGTGGTATCGTTGGCCAGCCATTGCAGCGGAAGCGGATAAAACAAAACGGTCAGGAGTTCATCCATTCCCTCCGGAAGCGGAATAAAGCGGCCGGTAAGCTCCATTTCCTCTGACAGGCTTTTATATCCGATTACCAGCACATGTCCGGAACGCTCCTGAGCAAAAGCGATCATTTTTTTTGCCCGATCGGTTCCCGGCCCTCCATTGACCAGAAAAATCAGATGCGAGTCCTTTTCCAGACAATGGTACGGCCCGTGCATATACTCTTCCACATCGTACACTTCTACTGGAATCCGCACGGTTTCCAGCATCTTAAGTCCGCCTTCTTTCGCTGCCGCCGATAAAACGCCTCCTCCGATCAGCGTAACCGACGGCGCGTTTTTATACTCCTGCGCCAGGTCCTCTATCTGCTTTTCCGTCTCCCGGAGGGTTTCCTCCATCCATTCCGGCACGAAAGACAAATCAATGGTTTTTCCCGCCATGGCTGCCGCAAACAAAAACAG
Organism: uncultured Lachnospiraceae bacterium; assembly: GCA_944381615.1. GTDB lineage: Bacteria > Bacillota > Clostridia > Lachnospirales > Lachnospiraceae > Otoolea. The sequence continues at coordinate 45,166 of CALWLT010000035.1, forward strand.
CACGGCCATCGTAGAGGTAAATCCTTTCGTCTTCGCTCCTACAAGTTCCTGCCCGGTACAGGTATCCAGAACCGCATCTGCGCACGCCGCTCCCGGGTTTTCCGGTTCCGCCGTCACAAAAACCGTTCTCGCCCCCCGCGCCCGGCTTTTTTCCATGCAGTGAATGGTTCCAATGCTCCGCGCGGTCTGTGAAATTCCAAGCACCAGCGCCCTCTCATCCAGCTTTTTTTCCGGAAAATAATATAAAAATTCAAACGGCGTGAATACCTGTACCTCCGCATCCATCCATCGCATCAGCGCGTACTTTGCGGCTATCGCCGCATGAAGGGAAGTTCCGGATCCGACCAGATAAATTTTATTAAACGCAGAATCTCCAAGCGCTTTTCGCACCCGCTCAATCTGCCCCGGCGCATCTTTTAAAACCTTCCGGATCGTCTCCGGCTGCTCCAGCATACACTGTTTCATTGTCTGTCTCGCCATAATCGTTTCCTCATTTCCGAATCTGAATATCCTGCTGTTCAATCAGCGTCGAAGCAAAATTAATCGCTCCCAGCGCTCCGGCTTTCGCCCCCAGCGTAGCCAGACAGATTTCCGCGTGAATCGGAGTCAGCCTTCCTACCTCTTCGCGAATCCGGTAGATTACGACGCCCATCGATTCTGATACGCCCCCGCCAATCACAACCCTGGCGGGATTCAAAAGGCTGATGGAATTAGCAATCGCTACTGAAAAATCACGGACAAACCGTTCCATAATCTCCACTGCTCCCTGACTCCCTTTACTGTATTCCAGGAACAGTTCCTCGGCAGAACCGCCAAACTGATCCAGCGCCGTCCCGGAACACTTGCTTTCTAAAACCCCCTGTTTCCCCAGATGATTGATAATCCCGTTTTCTACATCCCGGCTTTCAAGATAGTATCCGATTTCTCCGGCCCGCCCCTGACAGCCATTTATCAGCTGCCCGTCGCACACAATCGCACTTCCGATCCCGGTTCCAAGCGCGATAAAAAGCATATCATCCGTCTGTTCCCCGGATCCCAGCCAGCGTTCTCCAAGCGCCGCCAGATTTACATCATTTCCCACATAAACGGGAAATGAAAACTCCCTGCCCATCATCTCCTGGAGAGGAAACTGATTCCATCCAAGCGCTTTGGCCCTTACTACGGTCCCGTTATCCATCACGATTCCCGGAACGCCGATCCCCATTCCGAAAATGTTGTCTTCGCGAATCCCGTTCTTTGCAAGCGCCGTTTTTACCAGATCCGCCAGCTCCTGAATCTGATTCGTTGACGGGATTTTTTCTTCATATACAATCTCCCCGTCCAAATCTGCAATCAGCAGATATATCTTGGTCCCCCCGATATCCATTCCGATGCAGTAAGCAGATTTCGGATTAAACCCCAGCATCATAGACGGCCGTCCCACACGCGAAAGCGACGCGCAGTCTCCAAACTCTACAAGCAGCTTCTTTTTAATCAGTTCATCTACAATCGCGCTGACCGTCGTTTTACTCAGATTCAGAATCTTCGCTACCTGCGCCCGGCTGATCGGCTGTTTTTCCTTAACCGTATTCATCACAAGCGTCCGGTTAATTCTGCGTATCAGTTCCAGATGACCAATGTTTCCATTTTTCTTCATACCATCGTCTCCCATTTAATTAGTTCAGTGCACTTACTAATTGTTTTTTAAAAAACTCGCCTTTTCCTTTTTCCTCGGCGAGAAATACTGCTTTTAAATCTCTTCTTGTTTTTATATTATAACAGCACTTTCCATCAAATCAAGCGATATTTCAAAAAAACATTACCAAAATTCAAACCCGGCATTTGTGCAAACAGGACAAACCGCAGTTCAATTAGTTTTTATAGTGAACAAAATGTCCGGCCATGCGGTCCCGCTATCCAAACCACAGAATCAGGGCAGCCGCCCACAGAAATGTAAAAAAGGGGATCAGGACGACCGCCATCCCCAGATACCAGCAGCGGCCGGAGCCGCCCCAGTTTTCTATCCCGCGCCGTTTCATCGCGCGGCTGATGCCTGCATAACGGATCAGAGAGAGAGGCCAGCACACGGCCAGCAGGATCAGAAGCCATTTCCAGTTCGGACGTCCCGCTTCCCGCACGCTGCCTCCCTCCTTTTCCTTCGTCTAGTTAAACCCGTAAAATTTCTGTGCGATCTTATAGCAGGCGCTCGAGATCTTGCGCCCGCCCTTTCCCGGCAGGTTGACGCCCTGGCCTAAAAAGCCCCAGCGCAGGCGCAGATACAGCGCAAAATTCTTCTGGCGCAGATACTGCCACAGTTCCTTTTTCTTGGCCAGATTTTCCTCCGTCTCCGAGCGGATCGCCAGGATCGAGGACACCGTCATCATAATCTCCAGATAGCGGAGCATATAGCCGCGCAGCTTCCGGTTCTGAATCCGCGTCACGTCATAGTAGCCCAGCATCAGCTTCGTGACCCGGATCTGCTGATCCAGGCGGCCGATCATGACGGATTCATTGACGGACTGATCCTCCCTGCCGATATAATAGCGGTAGAAATTCACGTCCAGATAATACATGGATTTTACGTGCGGGAGCGGCTGGTACACGAAAATATTATCCACATAGAACGTGTGGGACGGCAGCTCCAGGCCGCATTCCCGCAGCATCTGCGTGCGGTAGATGACCGAGTGCATCAGGATGTACTGGCCCAGGCGGAAGCCCTTCGCGCCGCTCCAGTCGATGATCTCCCCGGCGGGAAGCGCCGTCCGGTAATTCATAACCTTCTTTCGTTTGGCCCCCTGCTTTTCATAGACAAAATTGGTAATCAGCAGATCGATCTGCGATTCTTCGCCCGAAAAGCGGCGCAGCGTGCGCAGGACCTGCACATAGGCCTCCAGGTCGACCCAGTCGTCGCTGTCCACGACCTTGAAATACAGGCCGGACGCATTTTTCAGGCCTGTGTTGACCGCTTCGCCGTGTCCGCCGTTCTCCTGGTGGATCGCCCGGCAGATGCCCGGATATTCTCTCTCGTACTCATCCGCGATCTCCGCCGTATCATCCTTAAAGGAGCCGTCATCCACGATCAGGATCTCCACATCATTCCCGCCCGGAAGCAGCGACTCAATGCAGTTTCGCATATATGCGGCCGAATTATAGCAGGGGATGGCAATCGTCAGCAGCTTCAAAGGTTCAGTTCCTCCATTTCCCGGTTGACCGTTTCCTCGCTGACCTGCATGGCAGAAAGCGTCTGTCCCAGCAGGCGATCCAGATCCCAGTTCAGGATCTCCGCCCCGCGGCGGATCACGTCGCGCGAACAGCCGGCCGCAAACCGTTTATCCTTGAATTTCTTCTTCAGGCTGGAAAGCTCCATGTCCTGCGTGCTTTTGGAGGGGCGCATCTTCGCCGCCGCCCAGATGAGGCCCGTCAGCTCGTCGGCCGCAAACAGGACCTTCTCCATCTCATGCTCCGGCGCCACGTCCGTACAGCTCCCCCAGGCATGGCAGACGACCGCGTGGATCAGCTCCGGCTCCGCCCCCGCGGCTTCCAGAAGCTCCGGCACTTTCTTACAGTGCTCCTCCGGATACTTCTCAAAATCGATGTCGTGCAGAAGTCCCACGATGCCCCAGAAATCCTTCTCGTCCCCGTATCCCAGCTCTGTGGCATACCATTCCATCACGCGCCCCACGGTAATCCCGTGCAGGACGTGAAAGGACTCCTGATTGTAGGTGCGCAGAAGCTCCAGCGCCTTTTCTCTGCTCAGTGCTGTCTTCATGTTTCCGTTTCCTTTCGTAAAAGCAATCTTCGATATGTATAGTTATAGCAAAATCCGTTTTTAAAGTCAAATGCAACCGGAGGCGCGCTACAGCGCGAACGCCTCCAGGCACAGGGACAGATACCAGGCCAGATCCGCCCGCCCGATCTCTTTGGCCGGATAAATGGGCCAGACGGCAATCTGCCGGCCGCCGACGTAACAGGAGACGCTCCCGACCGCCCGCTCAGGCGTCACGGGAGCCGTCAGCGACGGCGGGTATTCGCAGCGAAATTCCGCCTCCTCCCAGTCCGCCATCAGCACTGGCAGCGTCTGCTCCTCTTCGCTCAGGCGCAGCGAAAGCGCCGCCGTCTCCTCTCTGCCGCCGCTTACCGGCAGCCGGGGCAGGCGGATCCCGCGGTCAAACACATCCCGGATCGAGTACGAGTTAAGCGCGTACTCCGAGAGCGTCTTCATATCCTCCCATTTGTACGTCTTGTGCGGGGGCCAGCCGCAGCCCAGCAGCGCGGCGGTAAAGGTCCGCTCCCCGTCCCCGAACGCCGCCACGTAGCAGTATCCGGCGCCGGCGGTAAACCCCGTCTTCCCCGACAGCGCCTCCGGCAGAGTCGTAAGCAGCGCGTTGTGATTGGTCAGCGAAAAGCTTCGTTTCCCCGACGCATCCGCGATCGTGCGGGAGGGCGCGCGCGTGATCGCGAGGAACTCCTCCCGCTTCGGGGAAATGCAGACGCAGTAGCGCATGATAAGGGCCAGATCCGCCGCCGAAGCCGAGTGGATCCCGCCGTCCTCTTCCCCGGCGTCCAGCCCGTTCGGCGTGATAAAGCAGGCGTTTTCACAGCCGATGTCTCTCGCCTTCTGATTCATCATCAGCGCAAAGCCCTCCTGCGAGCCGCCGATGTGCTCCGCCACCGCCACCGCCGTATCGTTGTGCGATTCCAGCATCAGCGAATAGAGCAGATCGCCCAGCCAGTACTGCTCTCCCTCCCGGATATTCAGCTGCACATCCGGCATGGACGCGGCCCGCGCCGACACGGTAACCAGATCCTCCGGGTTTCCCTGCTCCAGCGCCAGGATACAGGTCAGGATCTTCGTCGTGCTGGCCATCGGCCGCGCCGTCTGCCCGTCCTTCTCATACAGGATCCGCCCCGTGTCCGCGTCCATCAGGACCGCCGAGGCGGCGTGCAGGGGAAGCGCCGGCGGCCCCTGTCCGTCCGGCGCTTCCCCTGCCTCCCCGATCCCGCCTCCAAAAAACGCTCCGCCGGCGGGCCCGCCGGCAAGCGCCAGCAGAAGGCCCGCCAGCAGAGCGGCGGCTGCTTTCATCCGTTTCTTCAATTTCCTGCCCCCCGTCATCCGGTTCCCGGAACCATTCTCTCCTGAAACTATATGACGCGGGGCATCTCCCTATGACGCGGCAGGCGGCCCGGGTGGTCATACGGACTCCAGCGCATCCAGCGGCCCGGACGCTCATACGGACGCCAGCGCGTCCAGCGGCCCGTTGAGCGCCTCCGTCCCCGGGAGCACGAAGCGCCCCCCGGCCAGAATCGCCGTCCGGCTCTGATCCTTCCTGATAACCTCCACGGTATCCAGCTCCGAATAGGGGATCGTGATATCCGTATGGCAGTTAAAATATGCCTCCTGCGGGTTTTCCCGGCGAAGCGCCGAGATCTCGTTGTCCCGCGCCGTCATCTCCTTCCCGTCCGGGTTAAACACCGGGCAGTCCTCCATCCGGCTGTAGCACGTATCGCCCACGGCGAAATGCGGCCCCATTTTCTCCGCGATCAGGATCGGCAGCCGGTTGAAAATCCCGTACCGCTGCGCCACCTCATAGGCCGTCGTGTTGGTTCCGATGGCAAATTCCCCCAGCGGCAGGCTGTCGTGGTTTTTCAGGACGACCTGCTTGACCAGATCGCGGCACTCCTGCGGCGACTCAAAATTGCGGCAGGTATAGGAAACCGTTTTCCCGTCCCGGAAGACCAGCTCCAGATCCCGGAACTGAAATTCGCCGATGTAGACCCGTCCCACATGGAGGATCCCCTCCGTCCCCGCCAGGCGCGGGGAGGTAAACACCTCGCCGACCGGAATGTTGACGTCGGCGACGCAGTTCTCAAAATTCGTCTCCCGCTGCGGATCCGCCATCTCGCGCAGGCAGACCCGCAGCCTCGTGCGGTTGGCGCCCCGCCCCCGGATCTCCACGGCCTGGCCCTCGTCCAGCGCGCGGATGATCGTCTGCTGGATCCCCCGGTAGAGCTCTGAATCCAGCGTGTTAATGCGGATCGTCTCCCGGAAAATCTCGCGAAACGCCGGCCCGATCTCCGGCAGCGGGAAGGCGATGATGGTAAAACTCGTCTCCGAGCCGGGAATATATTCGTCCGCGATGCGGGCCGCCTCGCCGGAATAGGACAGGAGAAGCTTCTCCTGCTTTCCGCTCAGCGAAAATGCCTGCGGGCAGTTGACCGGCGCAAATTCCTCTTCGCCGAAAGTTTCCACGACGGCCGGCCCCGCGTAGCCCGCCGCCAGATCCCGGTACGTCTCATAAGCCGCCCGAAGCACCGCCAGCTTCCGATCGCGAAACGCCTTGTCCAGATACAGCGCGCTGTCGTAGCGGTGATCATACTCGTACGGACGGCTGGCCGGCGTCCCGTAATAGCCGTTGGTCCGCGAGGCCGCCCGGTTCATACTCCCCACGGCCGCCCGCGCGATGACCGGCTCCAGCCCCATGGCGCGGAAATTCTCCACCGCCAGGCGGATCATGCGCTCAAACCCGAGATGGTAACGGATCTGCACCGTCCGCTTGCCCTCGTAGCTTCTCCCGCTGGCCGCAAAGCCTTTCCGGTAGCCCTCCGTAAAGGTATCGGCCATTTTTCGCACCGTCTCCTCCGGGAGCGAGCCGAGGTATTCCGCCGTCTCAAGCTCCGCCGGAGAAATAAACTCCCCAAAGCGGTACAGGTAGCGCAGATCCGTCAGATCCTCTTCCATGATAATTTGCTTGGCAAAATCGAGGGACGGATCCAGCGTCTCCCGCACGCGGTAGGTAAGCATTACGTCACAGTAGTCGCTCTCAAAATAATAGAGCGCTTCTTTTACCTGCCGCGGATCCGGATCCTCCCCCTCAAACAGGTTGTAAACCTCGATCAGAAGCTCCATCCAGATCGTCATCTCCGCCAGCCGGCACTCGTACGCGCAGGGAATCAGGCCGCGAAGCTCCGTATACAGAAAACAGAGAAACGGCCCGTACGTCTCTCCCAGAAGCTTTACCGCCTGTGCCGGGTTGGCGTAGCTTTTTTCATAGTTCGCGCCCTGCACGTCCGCATAGAGCCGTTCATTATGGCGTTTTAATTCCTGCAGGCTCAGGCGCTGCAGCACGCCCGCCGCCTGCTGCTCATACGTCTCCTCCGCCAGCAGCGCAAACGCGGCCGCAGAACGAAAAAAGAGGCGGTACGGTTCCCTTACCGTCTCCTCCTCCCCGATCTGCCGGATCCGCTCCAGCACCAGCTCATGCCGCTCCCGCACGGCTTCATTTTCCTCCCGAAACAATTCCCGATAATCCAATCCTCTTCCCTCCTGCGTTTCCTATCCCCGAAATCCGATCAGGATCATGACCAGCCACAGAATGAGCAGAAGGCCGCCCACGCCGATCCCGATCCGCGCCAGAAGATAATTTTTCTCCTCCTCCTGAAAGGACTGCCGCCCGTATACCAGCGCGGCGATGGAAAACAGGAGGCTGGAAAAGCACATGGAAACGGCGCCCGGCGGCGTGTTTCCCTGATGAGCGACGCTTAACGCCATGCCGGCCGCTCCCAGGAAAAGCCCGGCCGCCGCCAGCAGAAGGCACAGATAGCTGTTCCTGGCAAACGGTTTGCGGATATAGGAAATCCGGTTATCCGTCTCTCTTCCTCCCATGGTTCCACCTCCTGATCCACCGCAGGGCGCTCACGCAGAGAAAGCCCGCGATCCCGCCCATCGTATTTAAAAACATATCGTCCACGTCGAAGCTCCCCACCCGGAATACCAGCTGGATCGTCTCAATCAGCAGACTGAACAGAAAGCTCAGCAGAAACGTGTTGTACCAGCGGCCGCCGCGGCGGCTGATCAGGGGGAGAATAAAGCCGAACGGCATAAAACAGACCACGTTCCCCACCGTATTCAGCAGAAACGCCTTCATCCCCAGAAGCTCCCTGTAACGGTAAAACCGCCGGATCTCTTTGAAAAGCTCCAGATTGTAGGCGTAATCCTCATGGCCCGAGCGGCCGAAATCATCTGAAAAAAACATGAAATACATCAGGGACGCCAGGTAAAGGACAAACAGCACCCGGCACACGATCTGACGCATCCTTGCCTGTCCCGGCATCTTAAAATGTAATCTCCGATTTGCGTTTTAAGAGAATGGCGCCGCTCACGATCGCCATCACGCCGGTCGTCACGCCCGCCGCAATGATCACGCTGCCAATCACAATATTCATCACGCCTGCTCCGCGCATGGTTCTGTAGATCCGTTCCATCGGCCGTCAACTCCTTTTCTCTCACTTTGCCCCATACTGCTCATAATATGCGTCGATCGCCGCCTTTAACGCGTCGTCGATCACGATCCGGCCGCGGCGCTCCCGGTTGTAAAGATACTCCACCACATCGGCCATGGAGACGATGGCAGCCGTCGGAAACCCGTACGTCTCCCGGATTTCCTCCAGGGCGCTCTTTGTTCCCTTTCCGCGCTCCATGCGGTTTAACGATACGATCAGGCCCCGGATCTCCACCTTCGCCTGCGCCTGAATAATGGGGAAGGTCTCTTCGATCGACTTGCCCGACGTCGTCACATCCTCGATGATAACCACGCGGTCGCCGTCCTTTAATTTGCTCCCCAGCAGGATTCCCGTATCGCCGTGATCCTTGACCTCCTTGCGGTTGGAGCAGTAGCGGACCTCTTTCCCGTAAAGCTCGCTGATCGCCATGGCCGTCGCCACCGCCAGCGGAATCCCCTTGTAGGCCGGCCCGAACAGCACGTCAAAATCCAGGCCGTAATTGTCGTGAATCGCCTTCGCGTAATATTCGCCCAGGCGGCGGAGCTGCGCGCCCGTCACATACGCGCCGGCATTCATGAAAAACGGAGATTTTCTTCCGCTCTTCAGGGTAAACTCCCCGAATTTCAGGACCTCGCTCTCCACCATAAAATCGATAAATTCCTGTTTATAACTCTCCATATCCTTCTGACCTCCCTCTGCGGGCTACTGACGGACCGCGCCGATCAGCTCCCGGATATCTTCCACGCCGTAGCGGTCCATATACGCCTCGATGCCCTCCACAATCTCCTGCGTCGCGCGCGGATTGTGGAAATTTGCCGTCCCCACCGCCACCGCCGTGGCTCCGGCCAGCAGAAATTCAATGGCGTCGTCCGCCGTCATGATGCCGCCCATGCCGACGATCGGAAGCGCTACCGCCTGCGCGGTCTGATAGACCATGCGCACCGCCACCGGCTTCACGGCAGGCCCGGACAGCCCGCCCGTGCGGTTGGCCAGCGCGAACGTTCTCTTATGAATATCGATCTTCATGCCGGTCAGCGTGTTGATCAGCGACAGCGCGTCGGCGCCGCCGGCCTCGGCCGCGCGGGCCATCTCCGTAATGTCCGTCACGTTGGGGCTCAGCTTCATGATGACCGGCTGCGCGGCATGGCGCTTTACCTCCCTGGTTATGGCTTCCACCGCCTTCGGGTTCTGCCCGAAGGCGATCCCGCCCTCCTTGACATTGGGACAGGAAATATTGATCTCCAGCAGATCCACCGGCTGATCCGAGAGCTTTTCCACCACATCCACGTAATCTTCCGTCGTCTTTCCGCAGACGTTGACGACGATGCGCGTGTCAAACTGCCGCAAAAACGGGATGTCCCGGGCGGCGAACACCTCGAATCCCGGGTTCTGCAGGCCGATGGCGTTGAGCATCCCGCCGTAGACCTCCGCGATGCGGGGCGTGGGATTCCCGGGCCACGGCACATTGGCCACGCCCTTGGTTACCACCGCTCCCAGCCGGTTCAGATCGACCATCTCGCTGTACTCGGCCCCGGATCCGAACGTCCCGGACGCCGTCATGACCGGATTTTTCAGGGTAACGCCGGCCAGGCTGACTTCTGTCCTTCTCAAAACTCCACCTCCTCGGCCGCAAATACCGGCCCGTCCTTGCAGATCCGCCGGTTATTCACATTGCTGTGCGCGTCCTTCTCCCGCGTCCTGCAGACGCAGGCCAGGCAGGCGCCCACGCCGCAGGCCATCCGCTCCTCCAGCGAAACGTAAAGCCGGATCCCCTGCTCCCTGGCGTACTCCTTCAACGCCCGCAGCATCGGCGCCGGGCCGCAGGCGTACATCACGTCCGCCGTAAGCCCTTCCCCGCGGATCACATCCAGGACGTTTCCCTTCACGCCCGCGCTTCCGTCCTCGGTCGCCACGAACACTTCCCCGCAGGATTCAAACTCGTCCCGCAAAAACAGATGCGAATCCCGGTAGCCGAGAATGATCTGCTTTTCGCTGTTGAGCTGCTTGGCCAGCTCCAGCATCGGCGGAATCCCGATCCCGCCGCCGATCAGGAACACATTCTCGCCCTCCATGGGGAACCCGTTGCCCAGCGGGCCCATGATCTCCACCGGATCCCCGGACACCAGGGAAGAAAACTCTTCGGTTCCCGCTCCCGCGATGCGGTAAACGAGGCGCAGCCGCTCCTCCTCCGGGTCGATCTCACAGATGCTGATCGGGCGCGGCAGCAGCCGGGAGCCGTCGCGGCAGTAGACGGCGATAAACTGACCCGGCCGCGCCTCCTTCGCCATCCCGGTGGTAATCCAGAGGCTGAAAATCCCGGGAGCCAGCTCCTCCTGGCTGTAGACGACCGCAGTTTCTTTCTTCTGTGCCATGGCTCCTCCTTTACAGCACGCGCCCGATGTCGGCGATCATGTCCAGCGTCGCCTGTCTGGACGCCTCCGCAAAATGCTCCGCTCCGAATTTCGCGTACGCTTCCTTTTTGTAGGCCGCGATGATGCCGCGCGACGAATTGACGATCGCGCCCAGCCCGTCCTCGTTAAAGCACCAGCGCAGATCCTCGGCCGTACCGCCCTGGGCCCCGTAGCCCGGCACCAGGAAATACGTCCGCGGCATCAGGCGGCGCAGGACCCGGCTCATCTCGGGATACGTCGCTCCCACCACGGCGCCCACGTTGCTGTACGCCCCGTCCATGGAAGCCTCGCCCCACTCCACGACCTTCTCCGCCACCAGCTCGTAGAGCGGACGGCCGTCAATTACCCGGTCCTGGAACTCGCCGCTGGAGGGATTGGACGTCTTGACCAGGACAAAAATTCCCCGGTCGCACTGATTGCACACATCTACGAACGGCTTCACGCCGTCGGTCCCCAGATAGGGATTGACCGTGATGTAATCCGTGCCGAAACCGGCGCAGACCGCGTCCCCGACCTGTACCGTGCCGATATGGCCCGCCGCATAAGCGGCGGAGGTCGAGCCGATGTCGCCGCGTTTCACGTCCCCGATCACGATCAGCCCTTTTTCCTGACAGTAGCGAACCGTCTTCTCATAGACCTTCAGGCCCTCGATGCCGAACTGCTCGTACATGGCAATCTGAGGCTTTACCGCCGGGATCAGATCCGCCGTGGCGTCTATGATTGCCCTGTTAAACTGCCACACGGCCTGCGCCGCCCCCTCCAGCGTCTGCCCGTACTCCCCGAAGGCCTTCTCCTTTACCGCGTCCGGGATGTATCCCAGCATCGGATCCAGGCCCACGCAGATCGGAGCCTTCGTCTTCTGAATCTTTTCAATCAGCTTGCTAACCATCGTACCCTCCTCGTCGCTTTCGCTCGTATAATCGCATTTATTCTATCATAAGTAGCCGGGCGTTTCAACCGATTCAGCGCCGGCGCGGCCGTTTCGCGCCGCGCTTTCCCGCGCCCGTCCGGCGCGCCTGTTACCGAAGGTACAGCGTGGCGACGTAATCCCCGTTTTTATACGTCTTGGATGCGTACTGCTCCTCCGTCGCCGTCTCCAGCTCCATCCACAGCTCCTCGGCCGCCAGCATGATGTGGGACAGCATGACGCCGATGCTGAACTCCCGCATGGCCTGCGCGGCGCGGCCCGGCAGCCGGCTCTTGCGGGCAAACACGTAAATGCGATCCGAGTAGACGATGAAGCGCCAGGGCTGCGAATTGAAGGCCGACGGCGCGAGCCGCGCCGCCCGCAGGATCGTCTTCATCTGTTCTCCCGCTTCCTCCCGGAAAATGCAGAGTTCATTTAACGGCAGCCGCCTGGCCAGCGGGCTCTCCCGGCAGAGACGGCCCTCCGGATAGCCGAACGCGGCCAGCATGATCAGCTGCAGGCCGTTCTTCTTTTTCTGCGCCGGATGGGAGCCGCCCAGATAGCAGGACCCCAGCCCCTTCGCCGTCAGATAGAGAATCATCTGCTCCATCAGGTAGCCGGCATTCCGCGCCGCGCCCTCCTCCGGCTCCGAATAGATGGCCAGGTAATACGGCGCGTCCACCTTCCACGGGCCGCGCACCTGCGCCTGACCCTTCGTATTGTCAAGGATCGCCGCCTCCACGGCGATCCGGTCATTTAACCGCGACGCCTTCGCAAAGTACGAAAGGATCTGGCTGCGCAGTTTTTCCGGCACTTCCCTGCGCAGATATTTCCGGACGGACTGCCGGCATCCGATTGCCTCGTACAGATTCATGTTCCCTCTCCCCTTTTCTCAGACCGGCCTCAGATCAGGCCGGATACCAGCGGAACCACCGCCACGGTCACAAGCCCCGCCACTGCGATGGCCAGGCTGCTCATGGCGCCCTCCGCCTCTCCCAGTTCCAGAGCCCGGCTCGTCCCGATCGCGTGGGCTGCTGTCCCCAGCGCCAGTCCCTTCGCCACAGGCTCCTCGATCCTGCATATGAAAAACAGCCAGTCCGCAGTCACATTGCCGAAAATCCCGGTCACGATGATGCTGACGACCGTCAGTGTCACAATCCCGCCCGCTTCCTCGCTGACGCCCATTCCGATCGCCGTCGTGATGGATTTGGGAAGCAAGGTTACATAATAAACGTGCTCCAGCTTAAATAACAGCGACATCACATAGATGCTGGCGGCGCTGCCCGCCACGCCGGTCAGGATCGCGGCCGCCACGGCCGCCGCCTGCCGCCTTAAAAGCTCCAGCTGCCGGTACAGCGGAATCGCCAGGCAGACCGTCGCCGGCGTCAAAAGATAGCTGAGATAATCCGCGCCCCGGCTGTACGCCCCGTACTCAATCCGAAACACGCTCAGAAACAGAATGACGGCCACGATCGCCACCAGCAGCGGATTGCAGAGCGAAAGCCCCGTCTTCTTCCTCAGCCACATCCCGAACAGGTAGGCCCCGACGCTCAAAAGCATTCCAAAATACAGGGAGCTTCCCGCAAACGCACTCATCGCCTCTCCTCCCTGTCAGAACTTTCCTCTACCGGCCCGTCCGCTCCCCTGCGGCGGATGATCGCCTGCGCGACCAGGCCCGTAACCGCCATCACAAACAGCGTCGAGCATCCGTTAATCGCCGCGAACGGAATCAGGACCTGCCGCATCTGCTCCAGGCTCTCGATCAGCCCCACCCCGGCCGGAATAAATAATAGCGGCATGATCTCCAGGAAAAAATCCCCGACCTCTGCCACATCCGCCTCGCGGACCCAGCCCGCGCAGAGCAGAAAAAGAAGAAGGAACAGGCCGTACACGCCGGCCGGCACAGGAAGAGACAGCAGGCGGCTAAGAAAATCGCCCGCCATCGTAATGCCAAAAATAATCGCCGTTCCCTTCAGATACCGCATGCCGCCCTGCTCCTTTTTACCCGTCTTTTCCTTTTCCGTTTTATTCTAACACTCCCCCTATTTTTGGACAATATGAAAAAGTAGCAGATTTTCCCCGCTTTTTCCTCTCATTTTTGCCCGGTCCGTGCGGACGGCGCGCCGCAGAATCCGGCCGCCGCGGCAAAAGCGGTTGTCCCGCTCCCGCGGCGGTGCTATACTGTTCTGAAAAGCACGCCGGATCCGTATTTCATTCCGTTCCAGAGGAGGTTGATCCATGAAAACCATCGTCCGCGCCGATGTCTTAAACGACCGGCAGAAAACAGAGCTCTTCTCCCTGCTCGCCGCCTGCGCGCCGGATCCCGCCCGGCCGCCGGCGTTTCCTGTCGAGGAAGCGTCCCCCTTCTTTTTTCTCTACAGCGAAGACGGGCCCCAGCCGGCCGCGGTCCTGGCGCTTCTGTCTGAGGACGCCGGATCGCTGGATCCGGACGAGCCCGTCGAATGCTTTGCCTTTACCCGCCCCGCGCAGCGGCAGAAGGGATTTTTCTCAGCGCTTCTGCAGGAATGCCTTCCCCTTGTCGGGGAACGCGATCTGCTCTTTCCCTTTTCACACGAAGACGAGGCCGGCCGCCTGGCCCTGGAGGCCGCCGGCGCGGAGATCGCCTGCACCGAATACCGCATGGAGCGGGCGCTTGACGCCGCGCTTCCCCGCCTTTTACGCGCGCCGCGGCTTTTCCTTGGCTGGGAGGAAACTGCAAAGGCCGGCGTCCTCACTCTTTCCTGCCGCGCCTTCCTGCGCTCGGATCCCCGGCGGGAAGCCGCCGTCTGCCGGATCGACGTCCCGGACGCGCGCGGCGGCGGGGCCAATCTTCCCGGCGCGCGCGGCTGCTTTTACGGCTTTCAGGTCGCCCCGGCGCTGCGCGGCCAGAAAATCGGAGAAGAAACGCTTCTTCTTACCCTGAAAGCGCTGCGCGGCCGGGGCCTCGCCTCCCTCTTCCTCCATGTGAGCAAAGACAATACGGCCGCGCTCGGCCTCTATCAAAAAACAGGGTTCCGGATTACCGAAACCCTGTCGTATTACCTTTACTGACCGGCCAGAAGGGAAAGCCATCCCTGGCTTCTGCCCTTTGGGCGCGGCGGGCCGCTATCTCTGCACCACGCCGCCTTTTTCCTCGATCCGGCGGCGGATGTCCAGCATCTTCCAGTCCGTCCCCGCGATGATCTCCGCGCACTTTTTCAGCTCCTCGCCGATCTCCGCGGCGTCCTCCGCATCGAGCTGCTTTTTGTACTTCAGCTGATGGTCCAGGCTGGCCCAGAAATCCATGGCGATGGTGCGGATCTGAACCTCCACGCGGATCTGCTGTTTGCAGTTGGAAAAATAGACCGGCACCTCCAGAATCATGTGGTAACTGCGGTAGCCGTTCTCCTTGGGCGAGCGGATGTAATCCTTGACCGCGATAATCGTCACGTCGTCCTGCCTCGCCAGCATCCGGCTGATCTCATAAATGTCGTCCACAAACGAACAGATCACACGGATTCCCGCGATGTCGTCCAGATTCTGCCGCATCGACTCCACCGACACGGGAAGCCCGCGCCGCTGCAGCTTTTCCACGATGCTGGCCGGCTTTTTCAGCCGCACCTTGATGATCTCGATGGGATTGCGGGAATTGCGGATCGACAGCTCGTCGTTCAGCACCTCCAGCTTGGTCTTGACCTCGCGGATCGCGCAGCTGTACTGCATCATGCTCTCCCGAAACTGCTTCGCCGTATTCAGAAGCTGCTCCGGGACCTCGAACGGCTGCGGCGAATTGACCGCGTAATGGCTGATCCCGCCGTTGGGATTTTCATTCACATTATCCCTGACATTCATTTGCAACACCCCGATCTGTCAGATTATTTCAGCGCCTCAATCGCATCCG
Organism: uncultured Lachnospiraceae bacterium; assembly: GCA_944381615.1. GTDB lineage: Bacteria > Bacillota > Clostridia > Lachnospirales > Lachnospiraceae > Otoolea. The sequence goes on from CALWLT010000035.1 coordinate 60,623, forward strand.
CCGCCTGATCAAGCCAGGGGCTCTCCACCTTCTCTACCTCGCCCCGGTCCACGCAGGCCGCGATCTCCGGATTGACCGGAATCCTGGCCAGCACCGGAATCCCGTATCCGGCCGCCGTCTCCTCAATATGGCTCTCGCCGAAGACCGGAATCTTCTTTTTGCAGTCCGGGCATTCCAGGTAGCTCATGTTCTCTACCAGGCCGAGGATCGGAATATCCATCTTTTTCGCCATATTGACCGCCTTGGCGACGATCATCGAAACCAGCTCCTGCGGCGAGGTAACGACGATAATCCCGTCCAGCGGCAGCGACTGGAACACCGTCAGCGGCACGTCGCCGGTTCCCGGAGGCATGTCCACAAACATGTAGTCGATGTCCTTCCAGAGCGCCTCTCCCCAGAACTGCTTGATCACGCCGCCCACGATGGGGCCTCTCCAAATGACCGGATCCGTCTCATGCTCCAGGATCAGGTTGGAGGAAAGGATCTCCACCCCGGTACGGCTGACGCGCGGAACCATCAGCTGATCCGCCGTAACCCCGACCGAACCGTGCAGGCCGAACGCCCGCGGAATCGACGGGCCCGTGATATCGGCGTCCAGAATTCCCACGCGGTAATTGCGCGCCTGCAGCTTGCAGGCCATCAGGGAAGTTACCAGGGATTTTCCCACGCCGCCCTTGCCGCTTACCACGCCGATTACCCGGCGCACCGTGCTCTGCGGATTTAACGGTTCCAGAAAGCTCTCCATCGTGCGGCTCTCGCAGTCCTCGCTGCACGACGCACAGTTATGATTACAGTTCTCGCTCATTGTTTTTTCTCCTCTTTCTCTTGTTTTCTTATCCGCGCAGTCCCCCGTAAAGCGATCCCAGCATCGGCCGCAGCCGTCTCGCCGCCGTAACGGCCAGCACGCAGAGGACGTAATCCGGAATCATGGTCGGCAGGCAGTAGACGGCAAAAAGCGTCCCCCAGCCGACCGGCTGCGCCATGAAAAGGCGGCTGATCAGGAAAAACCAGATCATGCCTGCCCCATAATACAGAAAATACCCGGCCGTAGCCGTCAGAAGAAGCGCTCCCGCCCGGCACGGCCTGCGCATCTCCGTCAGCCGCCCCATCGCCCACGCGGCCAGGGCGAAGCCGAGCAGGAAACCGAACGTCGGCTTCAGCAGGTAGGCCGGGCCGCCGCCCCGTGCAAAGACGGGAACGCCCAGAAGCCCGATCAGCAGATACGCCGCCACGCTCAGGAACGCGCGCCGCGATCCCAGCAAAAGCCCCGCCAGCAGCACAAAGAACCACTGCAGCGTAAAATTCATCGTGTCCGCCCCCGCCGGGATCACGACCCGGATAAACGCTCCCACCGTGATCAGCGCGGCAAACAGGCCGCACACCGCCAGATCCCTGGAAAGCTCCCGGCTCTGCGCCGCCGTCTTCTCCCTCAGTCTCATTCTCTTCCTTTCTCTTTATCCCAGCTGGAACCGGCGGATGGCCCGCACCAGGCCGGCGCTCTCCAGCTTGCGCGCGATGACGTAAAAGAGCGCCGATTCTACCGGCCACATCAGGATGTTTTTCAGAAGCCGCGCCGGAATCAGCACCAGGACCGCCTTCCCCGACATCATCGAAAGCCACAGCGTGCCCAGGCAGACGTTGCAGATGACCGCCACCAGGAAATGGCCCGCGAGCGCCCGCCGGAATGTGAGCGGCCGCCGGTAGAGCACCGTCCCGTAGATCACGCCGGCCAGGATCGCGTTCAGGGTAAAGCCCGGGAAATAGCCGCCCGTCGGCTTGACGACGTAGCGCACCAGATCGAGGACGCCGCCGTATACGGCGCCGGTTACCGGCCCGAACAGGTAATAGACAAACTGGTTGACCACGCTCCCGAACCCGATCTTCAGATAGGGCCCTGCCTCGATCGTAAAGTATCCCAGAATTACGGAGACAGCCATCAGCATGGCGGCCGTCGTGACCGTCCGCACCCGTCTCAGTTCCCGGTACGATTCACGGTACAGTTCAGCCATTTTTCGCATAAAAAATACCTCCTTTTCTGCAGATCTCTCGAACCACATCAGGAGATATCGCTATCTACGATGCAGCGGGATGCGGGATACCGACCGCGGACTGCTCCTTCGTCCGGCTGACAACTCCCTGTTCAGCCGGCACTTAACGCCTGTATCCCTACTCTGCGTTCTCTATTTGCTTCTCCAGTATAGCACAATATTTTCACTTTGCAAGTGCCGGGGCGCCTTTTATCCGGGGCGGCAGAAACGCCGCCCGCGCCTCTTTCAGATCCCGCTCTCCTCCTGCTGCGTATACTCGCGGAACGCCCGGTCCATCTCGATATAATTGCGCTTCAGCGATACCGGTTTCCCGTCCCGCGTCAGGAAGCAGTGACGGCTCTCGCCCACGCAGCGCAGCTGCCCGCTCTCCTTATCGAGCACCGTGTATTCCATCGTCATGCGGATCCCGTTGTATTCCTTCAGATGCACCAGGATCTGCACCGTCTCCCCGAACCGGACCATGCTCTTATATTCGCAGTGTACGGAAAGAACCGGGCTGATGATCCCCTGCTTTTCCATCACGTCGTAGCCCATCCCCATCTGATCCATCAGATCGATCCGGGCCTCCTCGAACCAGTGGAGATAATTGGCATGATGGATAATCCCCATCTGATCCGTCTCATAATACTGCGCCCTGTGCTCGTAAATTCTTCGTCCCATCGCGTTCTCTCCTTTCCGTCCTCCCGCCGCGGCCGCAGCTGCGGCCAGGAAAGGCGCCGCCTGTTCTGTCTTATTCCCGTCTTTTACTCTCCCAGACCGCTCTCGATCGCCTCCGCGATCGCCGCGAGCGCTTCCTCCTCGTCGGGGCCGTCGCAGATCAGCGTGACCTCCGTCCCGCACTTGATACCGGCCGCCATCACATTCAGCACGCTCTTGGCGGCAATCCGCTTTTCCTTCCACTCGATGATGCTGTTGCTCTTAAATTTCATCGCCGTCTGAGATAACACGCCCGCCGGTCTTAAATGAAGGCCGGAAGGGTTGATAACCGTAACTTTTCTGGATACCATACGCTGCCTCCTTACTGCTGTTTCTTCACAGAATAAATTTTATTATAAGTTTTCCGGGCTGTCAAGTTTCCGGCCCCGCCCGGCCTGCGTGGTACACCGGCCCCGCCTGGCCTGCGTGGTACACGGCCCCGCCCGGCGCTTGCACGGTACACTGGCCCTGGCCGGCCTGCGCGGTATACTGGCCCCGCCCGGCGCTTGCACGGTAACTAACCCCGGGCGGCCGGTGCGGCCCGGAAGGGCCGCGCCGCCTTTTGTCCTCAGCCCAGGATTTCCTGCGCGTAGCGCACGGAAGCCATGGCGTCGCGGCAGTAGGCGTCGGCCCCGATCTGCGCGGCATATTCCGGCGTCAGCACCGCGCCGCCCACCATGACCCGGGCCCAGGGGGCCTCTTTCCTCAGAAGGCGGATCGTCTCCTCCATCGCGGGGACCGTCGTCGTCATCAGGGCCGAGAGCCCTACCAGGCGGATCCGCCCGTCCGCCGTCTCCTTCACGATCCGCTGCGGGTCGACATCCTTCCCCAGATCGATTACCTCATAGCCGTAATTTTCCAGCAGGACCCTGACGATATTTTTCCCGATGTCGTGAATATCGCCCCGAACCGTCGCCAGCACAATCTTCTCTTTTTTTCCGGCGGCCGTGCCCGTCCGGGCCATCGCCTCCCGGATGACCTCAAACGCTTCCCGGGCGGCGTCCGCGCTCATCAGGAGCTGCGGGAGAAAGATCCGGCCCGTCTCAAATCCCTCGCCGACCCGGCTCAGCGCCGGAACCAGGCAGTCATTGATTACCGCGAGGCCCTCCATCCCTTTTTCCAGAAGCTGCGAGGCGGCGCGGCGCGCCTGGTCCTTAAGCCCGTGTTCCACGCTGGCGGCAAGCTGGGAAACGGAAGCTTCCTCTCCCGCCGCGCCGGTTGCGTCCGCCGGCAAGGCGGCCGTTTTCCCGGTTCCGGCTCCGGCTCCCCCGGCCCCCACGCCGGTTACGCCGGCGCCAAGCGCGCGGATATAATCGGCGCAGTGCCCGTCCAGCGCCGCCAGCGCGCGGTAGGAATAATACGCGCGCATCATCGCCGCCGAATTGGGATTTACGATCGCCGCGTTCAGCCCGCTCTGCAGCGCCATCACGAAGAACGCGGCGTTGATCTGCTCCCTGGCCGGCAGGCCAAAGGAAATATTGGACACGCCGAGGATCGTTTTCACGCCCAGCTCCTTTCTGACGCGCCGCACCGTCTCCAGCGTGACCAGCGCGCCCTCCGGCTCCGAGCTGACGGTCATGCAGAGCGCATCAATCAGGATGTCCTTTTTCCCGATTCCGTAGCGCGCCGCCTCCGCGCAGATCCGCCGGGCGATCGCCAGACGGCCCTCCGCCGTCGGCGGAATCCCGTTTTCATCCAGCGTCAGCGCCACCACCACGCCCCCGTAATGCCGCACCAGCGGAAACACGGCGTCCATGACCTCCTGCTTTCCGTTGACCGAGTTAATCAGCGCCTTGCCGTTGTAAATCCGGAGCGCCCGCTCCATGGCTTTGTAATCGGACGTATCAATCTGCAGCGGAAGCTCCGTGACCGCCTGCAGCTCCCTTACCGTCTCCTCCATCACGGACGGCTCGTCGATCTCCGGCAGGCCCACGTTCACATCCAGGATCGCCGCCCCGTTTTCCTGCTGCGTGATCCCCTCCCGCAGAATATATTCCATATCGCGGCTGCGAAGCGCCTGCTTGACCCGCGCCTTGCCCGTCGGATTGATCCGCTCGCCGATGATGACCGGATCCCGCCCGATCGTGACCGCGGACGCATACGAACACACCACCGTCTCCTCTTTGGGCGCAATCTGCGGCGCTTTCTTCCCGGCACAGCGTTTGGCCAGCAGGCGAATGTGCTCCGGCGTCGTCCCGCAGCAGCCTCCGACGGCGGACACGCCCAGATCCAGGATCTCCTGCATGGATGCGGCAAATTCTTCCGGCCCCACGTCGTAGACCGTCCGTTTTCCCTCGCTCCGGGGAAGGCCGGCGTTGGGGGTTACGATGACCGGCACCGAGGCGCAGCGCACAAGCCGCTCTGCCAGCGGGCGCATCTGTTCCGGGCCCAGCCCGCAGTTGATCCCCAGCGCGTCCACGCCGAGGCCCTCCAGCATGGCGACAACCGCCTCCGGCGTGCCCCCGGTCAGAAGTTTTCCCCCGGCGTCAAAAATCACGGTGGCGAACACCGGCAGATCCGAGTTTTCCTTCGCCGCCAGCACGGCCGCTTTGAGCTCGTGCAGATCGCCCATCGTCTCGATCAGGATCAGGTCCGCCCCGCCCCGGACGCCGGCCTTTACCACCTCCTGATACAGCGAAACGGCCCGCTCAAATTCCAGGTCGCCCATCGGTTTTAACAGGCGGCCCGTCGGCCCGATATCCAGGGCCACATAGCCCCGGCCGGCCTCCCGCACCGCCCGCCGCGCATTTTCCATCGCCGCGGACACGACGGTTTCCAGCCCGTACTCCGCCCCCGGATGGTATTTCAGCCCGTTTGCCCCGAAGGTATTGGCCAGGATCACGTCGCACCCCGCTTCCAGATACGCCCGGTGGATCCCATAAAGCACCTCCGGATGCGTTACATTCCACACCTCCGGCAGCTCCCCCGGCGCCAGCCCCGCCTTCTGCAGAAGCGTTCCCGTCCCGCCGTCAAACAGAAGGATCCGCTCCTTTAACACATCCCTTACTCCCATCATTTCCTCCGCTCTTACCTGAATCTGCCGCGCTCTTACCTGAGTCTGCCGCGCCGCGGCCAAAAAACGCCTTCTCCCGCCGGGCAAACGCGCAGCTGTCTCTTTTTTCACATGTCCCGCAGCCTTCCTCTTCGCCGGACGCCGGCGCGCGCCCCGCGCCGATTACCGCGGTAACCGATTTGGAAGGCGCCATCATGCCGCCCTCTGTCAGCGTAATCCCCACCGTCTTTTCCGCCTCCAGCGCGCGGCAGAGATCCCGCTGGCAGGCGAGCGCAAAATCCCCGTAGCCAGGCGAAAAACGCGGCCGCAGAAAAAAGCCCTTCGCCCGCGCTTCCTCCCGCAGCCGTTCATTGCACCCGTCGCAGTAAGCCTCAATCATGGCGGCGGACGCCGCCTGCAAAACGGCCGCCCGGCTTACCGCAAGCCGCCCGTAGCGGAGGAGAAGCCGGTCCACGCCCGCCCCCAGCGTCGCCGCAAACAGGACGGCCGCCTCGCAGCCCGCCAGATTCTTTCCCAGATCGCGGCTTCTCATCCGCATACACGTCAGATCCAGAACGCCGTCCGGCAAAATCTCCAGCGGATAAACCCGGTAAAAGCTCCGGGGCTTTGCCGCCTCCTGCAGCTCCCGCAGGCAGTCTGCGACCAGAAAGCGCGTCTTCTCATCCGCCGCCTCTTCTTTCATCCCCAGATAGCGGTAAATCTCCTTCTGCGGCGTTTCCATACGGCAGGCGCTCCTCTCAGAGAATCTCCGACAGGCTGTTGCGGATCCGCTCCGCCACATCCGGCCGGTTCATGGAATAAATGTGGATCCCGTTGACGCCGTTGGCGATGAGATCGATGATCTGCTCCGTCGCATAGGCGATGCCGGCCTGCTGCATGGCCGCCGGCCGGTCTCCGAACCGGTCCACGATCGCCTTAAACCGCGACGGAAGATACGTTCCCGACATCGAGCAGATGCGGGCGATCTGTTTTGCGTTCGTAACCGGCATGATCCCCGCCAGCACCGGCACGGTAATGCCCCGCTCCCGGATGCGGTAGAGATAATTATAGAGAATGTTATTGTCAAAAAACATCTGCGTCGTCACAAAATCGCAGCCGGCGTCCACCTTCTCCTTCAGATGCTCGATGTCCGCCGTCTTGTTGACCGACTCCACATGCCCCTCCGGATAGCAGGCGGCCCCGATGCAAAGCTCCGGATCCGTCTGCCGGATCTCGCGGATCAGCTCCGAGGCATAGCGGTAATCCGTCTCCACCCTGCCGTCCGCCGGGATATCGCCGCGCAGAGCCAGCACATTTTCAATGCCGTTTTCCCGCATCTCGCGCAGGACGCTGTGAACCTTCTCTCTGGTGGAAGTCACGCAGGTCAGGTGCGCCAGCGCGTTGACGCCGCGCTCCTTCTGAATCCGGGCCGCGATCTCCACCGTATAGCGGCTGGTTCCGCCGCCCGCCCCGTACGTCACGCTCATAAAATCCGGCCGCAGCCCGGCGATCTTTAACGCCGCCTCCTCCACCGACTGATAATCCGCCTCCTTCTTGAGCGGAAACACCTCAAATGAAATCGTCGGCCGCCCCTGGGCCAGAATCTCCCGTATCTTCATTCCCGTTCTCCTCTTCTGTCCTGTTCCGGTTTTCCCGGTTCCATCCGCCGGCTTTCCCGTGTCATATTCCGGCTTTCCTGCTCCATGTTCCGGCCTTTCTTTACCGCCTTCCGGCTTTCCTGCGCGTCTCTCCTTTTTCATTCGCCGCGCTCCGCTTTGGTCCGCCGCGCTCCGCTTTGGTCCGCCGCGCTCCGCTTCCCTTTTCCGTCTCCTCCCGCCCGCCGCTTCTCTCAGGACGCCCCGCCGGTCAGAAGAGGAAGAGCAAAAAGGGCAGAAACCCGCTCAGAAACATCAGCGCAAACACAATGACAAACAGGACGATTACCATCGTCTTTACCGCATCCGGCGAGGTGCGTCCCATTCCGTACGGACGCCGCAGATCCGGCCGGTTTAACGCAGGCCGCCCCTGCGCAGGATAGGGCGAATCGCCGCCCGCTCGTTTCCCCTGCGCGCCCGCCGCCGGGCGCGCATTCGTTCCCGCCGCCGGGCGCGCCGCCTTCCCGGAAACGGGACGCGCCGCAGAGGGCGGATTTACCCGCGCGCCGTCCAGAAAATCCGGATGGCGTTCATTCAGATAATACGTTGCATTCACATAATTGGGATGCGCAATCCATGTCTTGCAGAAGCGGCAGTAATGTGCGCGCTGCATCACATGATCGCAGATCGGGCAGATCCGTTTCACTTTGCCGGCGCCTCCTTTCGCATCGGGTCATTTTTCGTTCCTGACTGGCCTTTCAGCTTCCCTGTAAGTATAACACACATCCCGGCGTCTGAATATTGTTATTTTTTTGTCAATATCAGGGCAAAACACGGCCTTTTTCTTGATTTCTGTCCGATGTGTGATAGAATACATTCATTATACCAAACGGCCGGATTAGCCGTACGAAAAAACAGGGGGAACCTTCCAATGAACGCAGAACGTGTAAAAGCATTCTTAAAACGCAAGCAGATCAACATTTCCGTTCAGACGTACCTGATCGACGCCATGGGCGCCATGGCGTTCGGCCTGTTCGCCTCGCTGTTAATCGGAACCATCTTTGAAACGCTGGGACAGAAAACCGGCGTAGAACTTTTCCTTACCATCTCCGCCTACGCCAAAAACGCGACCGGCGCGGCGCTGGGCATCGCCATCGCCTGGGCGCTGAAAGCGCCGCAGCTCGTTCTGTTCTCGGCCGCCACCGTGGGAATTGCGGGCAACGATCTGGGCGGCCCGGTCGGCGCTCTCATCGCCTCCATCGTCGCCACGGAGCTGGGCAAGCTGGTTTCCAAGGAAACGCCGGTCGATATCCTCGTTACCCCCGGCGTAACCATCATTTCCGGCGTGCTGACCGCCCAGTTTGCCGGCCCCGGCGTCTCCGCCTTCATGACGGCTTTCGGCGACCTCGTCAAGAGCGCGACCGTCATGCAGCCGTTTTTCATGGGGATGCTGGTCTCGGCTCTCATCGGCATCGCGCTGACGCTGCCCATCAGCAGCGCCGCCATCTGCATCATGCTGAGCCTGGACGGCCTGGCCGGCGGCGCGGCGACCGCCGGCTGCTGCGCGCAGATGATCGGCTTCGCCGTCCTCAGCTTTCGGGAAAACGGCTGGGGCGGCCTTCTGGCGCAGGGTCTGGGCACCTCCATGCTGCAGATGGGCAACATCGTGCGCAACCCGCGCATCTGGATCCCGCCGACCCTCGCCTCCATGGTAACCGGCCCCGTCTCCACCATGATTTTCCACCTGGAAAATATCCCTGCCGGCTCCGGCATGGGAACCTGCGGCCTCGTGGGCCCCATCGGCATCTATACGGCCATGCAGGAAAGCGGCAGCCCGCTCATGTGGCCCGGCATCCTGCTGGTCTGCTTTCTCCTTCCCGCCGTCCTGACCCCACTCTTCGGCATGCTCTGCCGCCGGGCCGGCTGGATTCACGACGGAGATATGAAGCTGGATCTGTAACGGATAACAAACGGATAACAGATAGAAACACAGCGAGCCGGGAGCGTTTCACTCCCGGCTCGCTGTCCCTGTGCCAGTGGACAGCACACCGGCTTTCGCTTCGATGACTGACGCGCCGCTCAGATCCGGCAAAATCCGGCCGCCGCCAGGAACCGCGCGAAATCCTCCCGTCCCTTCGGCGTGCATTTGTAGACGCCGGCATCCTCCAGGACGCGCTCAAACACGAGCCCCACTTCCTTTTTCAGGATCCCGTCTATCGTTTCCGCCGTCACGGACGCATAGCGGGGCAGGAATTCCTCTACCCAGTCCGCGTGCTTTTCCAGCTCCGGATTGCTGCGGATATCTCCGCCTTCCACAATCATCTTTCCCAGATCCGCCAGCTCCTGTTTCAGGCGCGACGGCAGGACCGCCAGTCCCATGACCTCGATCAGGCCGATATTCTCCTTCTTGATATGATGAAGCTCCGGATGCGGATGGTAGACGCCCAGCGGATACTCCTCTGTCGTGATGTTGTTGCGCAGCACCAGATCCAGCTCGTAGTGATCGCCGCTTTTGCGGGCGATGGGCGTGATGGTATTGTGCGGCTCGCCGTCCGTCTCCGCATAAATAAACGCCGTCTCGTCCGTATAGCCGCGCCAGGCCGCCAGCACGCGGTCGCCCAGCTCGATCAGGCGGTCCGGATCCTTCGCGCGAAGGCGCAGCACCGACATCGGCCAGTACACGATCCCGGCCTCCACGTCCTCAAAGCCGTCCGCCGCAAAGCGCTGCTCGAACGGCGCGCGGGCCATGGCAAACGTATAGTTTCCGCCCTGGAAATGATCGTGGCTTAAAATCGAGCCGCCCACGATCGGCAGATCCGCATTGGATCCGAGGAAATAATGCGGGAACAGCTTTACAAAATCAAACAGCTTCACAAAAGCCGCCCGCTCAATCTTCATCGGCGTATGCTCGCCGTTAAACACGATGCAGTGCTCATTGTAATACACATAGGGCGAATACTGGAAGCCCCACTGGCTTCCGTTGACGGTAATCGGGATAATCCGGTGATTGTTGCGGGCCGGATGATTCACGCGCCCGGCATAGCCCTCATTTTCCCGGCAGAGCAGACACTTGGGATACCCGCTCTGCTTCGCCTTCCTGGCGGCCGCGATTGCCTTCGGATCCTTCTCCGGCTTCGAGAGATTGACCGTAATGTCCAGATCCCCGTACTTCGTCGCCGTCTTCCACTTCAGATCGCGGCTGATCCGGTAGCGCCGGATGTAATCGGAATCCTGGCTCAGCTTATAATAATAGTCCGTCGCCGCCCGCGGCGATTCGCTGCGGTAAATGTCCCAGAATTTCGCGATGATCTCGCTGGGGCGCGGCATCAGGCAGTTCATCAGCCGCGTGTCAAACAGATCGCGGTACACCACGCTGTTGTCCGGAAGAAGGCCGGCCTCCCAGGCGTAATCCAGAAGCTCTCTAAGCGTCTCCTCCAGACTGACCGCGCCGGTTTCTCCCTGCGGCTCCTCATATTCCTCCAGCTTCAGCGCATCCAGGATCTGATTCGTCGCGTAGATCCGATCCTCCTCTGTAATCAGCCCCGTATCCAGGCCGTACTGAACCAGCTTTTTAATCGCCTCGTATACCATACCGTTCCTCCCTTATTTTCTTCTTGCAGGAAACCGCCCGGCCGCGGCCGTTTTTCCTCCCGGCGGGCCCGCGGCGCAACCGTTCTTCTTTCCGGCAGATCCGCGCCGCAGCCATTCTTCCTTCCGCACGGGCCCGCGGCGTCAGAACCGGCGCGGCAGACGGCGGATCAGCAGGCCGCCCAGCAGGCCGATGACCGCTCCCGCGGCCGTTCCGGCCGCCAGAAGCACCGGCAGATAGTAGAACAGCGCCCCGTTTTCCACCACGGCCGCCGCCACCGCCAGCTGGCCGATGTTATGCCCCGCGCCGCCGGCGATGCTGACGCCCGTCACGCCGAACCAATCCAGCCGTTTTAAGAGGATCATCAGCGTCAGACTGACGGCCGCGCCGCCCAGGCTGTACATCATCATCGACAGGCTGCCAAACGTCAGCCCGCTCAGGACCACGCGCACCAGCGTAATCGCCGCCGCCGGGCGCGCCCCCAGAAGATACAGTGCCACAATGGACACCAGGTTGGCCAGGCCCAGCTTGACGCCCGGCACGCCCAGATTCAGCGGGATCAGCGTCTCCAGATAACTGAACAGAAACGCCAGCGCCGTCATCATCCCGTAAAGGGCTGTGCGCCGCGCCGCGCCCGCCTTTCCTGTGCCGTCCCCGCTTCTGTGTCCCATCGCTCTTTTCGTCCCCTTCTGCCAAACAGATCCGTTCCCGTTTTTCCTGTTTCTCTTATCTTATAAAAAACGGCGGCATTTGTAAAGAGCGGCCGCCGTCCCCGCGCCTTTTCTCCCGTCCGCGGCGCGCGCTTTTTTCGCCGCTTTCCTTGACTTTGCCCCGCGCCTTTGCTAGTATGGGTATGTTTCATTCAGCATCAGGAAAGGAATCTCTCCGCACATGAAAAAGACAAAAAATAAAGAAGCCGCCGCGCTGATCATCCTGCTGGCCGCCCTGCTTCTCGGCTGCCTGGCCGCCCTGCTTCTGCGGCCCCGGAAAACGGAGCCCATCAGCCGGTCCGCATTTCTGCTCAATACATTTATCAGCATCACGCTGTACGACACCGAGGACACCCGGATCCTCGACCGCTGCGTCGAGCTCTGCCAGGAGTACGAAAACCGCTTCAGCAAGACCATCGAGGGAAGCGAGCTCTACCGCCTGAACCACCGGAACCCCGGCGAGACCACGTTTTCCATCTCCGACGACCTGGCCGCCATGATCGGAGAAGGGCTGGAGTACAGCCGCATTACCGGCGGCGCCTATGATCTGACCGTCGAACCCTTAAGCTCCCTGTGGAACTTTACCGACGGATCCCACGTCATCCCGTCCGAAGCGGAAATCGAAGAAGCCGTCTCGCGGGTCGGCTGGGAAAACATCCGGCTTGAGGGTAATGAGCTTACCTTTCTCACCCCGGACACGACGCTCGACCTCGGCTCCATCGCCAAGGGCTATATCGCCGACCGCCTCAAGGATTACCTGTTAAGCGAGGGCGTTAGGAGCGCCAACATCAACCTCGGCGGCAACGTGCTCTGCGTCGGCGGCCTGCCGGACAAAGAGCCGTTCCACATCGGCCTGCAGATGCCCTTCGCTTCATACAGCTCGATTTTCGCCAACCTGGATATCACGGACCTCTCGGTCGTGACCTCCGGCGTATACGAACGGCATTTTGAAGTGGACGGCGTCAATTACCACCATCTGCTGAATCCCAAAACGGGCTATCCCTACGACAACGGCCTCATCGCCGTGACCATCGTCTCGCCGCGCTCCGTGGACGGAGATGTGCTGAGCACCGCCTGCTTTTCGCTGGGACTGGAAGAGGGGCTTGCGCTTGTCAACTCCCTGGACGGAATCTACGGATATTTCGTGACGGAAGACTACGAGCTCTATTACTCCAGAGGCGCCGAGCAGTTCGTCAATGAGGCGTCCCTGCAGATCCATGAGGACGACGCCATCCGCACGGGCGGCGAAAGCACAGGCGCGGCCGGCGAGACAAGCGGCACTGACAGCGAGACAACCGACGCGGGCCGCGAAGGCACAGACACGACGGCCGGCAGCCGGGCAGACGCGGCCGGCAGAACAGAGACGGCAGCAAACAGCCAGGCGGACGCCGCCGGCAGAACAGAGACGGCAGCAAACAACCAGGCAGACGCCGCCGGCCACAGACAGGAGGCCCCGTAACGAAATGGATCGAAAAAGCCGCAATTCTCTTTTTCTGGCCGCCGCGCTCCTTGCCCTCGCGGCCCTGGGCTACGGCGGCTGGCGGCTGGCGGCGGCCAGCCGCCCGGCCGCCACGGCCGAGATCAGCGTAGACGGGACCGTCATCCGCGAATGCCCGCTTGATCAGGATCTCGATCTGATCATCGAAGGCAGTGACGGCGGCACCAACCATCTGGTCATCGAAAACGGAAGCGCCCGCATAACCGAGGCTTCCTGCCCGGACAAGCTCTGCGTCCGTCAGGGCGCGGCCTCTGAGACGGGCCAGACCATCGTCTGCCTCCCCAACCGTGTGATCGTAACCATTCGCTGATCGTAACCATCCGCTGACGCAGGCGGGGCGCTGCAACGCCGGTTTTCCCGGCCGGCGTTGCAGCGCCCCGCTTTTTCTCTTCCGAATCCTTCCGGTTTCGCTATTTCTGAATTTTTCGCTTATTCCTTCTGATTCTTCCGCTTATTCCAGACCACCGCTCCGGCCGCCGCGATCACAATCACAACGACTGCGACAGGCAGCACCGGCACGCCGCCGGACGCCGCTTCATCAGAAGCGGCATCCGAAGCCTCCCCGCCTTCTGCCTCCGTCTCCATGGCCTGCGTTTCGGCGGGAGCAGAAGCGTCCTCTTCTGCTTCCGACGCTTCCTCTACCGGATCGCAGCTTCCGTCCGCCAGGAAGGTCAGGACCGGCTGCTCGCGGTACTCGTCTACCACAATGCCGAAGCCCGAATAATTGTCAAGATAAATCTCCGGCTGATCATCCGCCAGGCGGACTCCGTGCGGTCCGTCCGGAAGCGTGATCGCAAGCATTCCCGCTTCATCCGTCACGCCGTTTTGCCGCTCGCCCCCGTCAACGCGGTACGACAGCTCCTGCCCGGCCAGCGGGCTGCCCGCCTCGTCCGTAATCTGAATCGAAACGGTATAATCCTTCGGCTCGTATCCCTCGCTGCACATCTGAATCCGGTTTCCGGTTCCCGCATATCCCTGCAGGACTCCGTCCTCCAGGCACTCCGCCAGGTACTGCTGCACCGTCTCCAGCTCGCCGCCGGCCTCCCCGTACTTGGGAAGCTCTCCCAGCATGGTGTAGTCATTTCCTCCGCTCATGATGAAATTATTGCCGGCCATCAGGATTTCTGTCCCGGTATCCGCCCGATCCAGCGGTTCCTCCTGCCCGTCCAGCGTGATGGAAACGACTCTCTGTCCCGCTTCCTGATCCGGATCGAAGACGACCGTAAATCCGGACACCTGCAAAAAGCCGCCGGAATTGGTCTGCTGCAGAAGCATTCCCGTCTCCTTGTCCTGTCCGTCCATCGGCAGTGCGGAAACCTCCATCGCCTCATAGAGGACCGCCGGCGTAACCTTTTTCAGGTAAATCGTATTGGAAAACGGGAACGCCGAAATCAGATCGCCCGTGGTAATCGCACCGTTGGCCGCCATGGCGCGGATTCCGCCGCCGTTTTCCACCGCGATAACCGGGATCCCGGCATCCGTCCCCTGCGCTTCAAGCCAGTCCTCGGCCGCGCTGCGAAACGCGTCCGCCGTAAAATCGCCGTAGTTGGTCTCCACCACGCGGGCCACCGCGACCACGCCGATCTGGCCGGCCCAGAGCGTCGTCTCCGTGCTGCCTTCCACCTTCTCCAGAAGTTCTCCCTGCGAGGACTGAATCTCGGCCAGACGCCCGGCGACCTCCTCATCCGGCGTCAGCTCCGCCAGATCCGCCGGCCCCAGAAGCTCTTCCGCCGCCGTGACCTCGCCGCCGTTAACCTCCAGCGTCAGCCTTCCAATCCCGGCCATCCCGGATCCCGTCTGCACGATCTGAATCCCGTTGACCTCCTCATTTTCGACCGTATGACTGTGCCCGTCGATGATCACGTCGATCTGATCCTGGTATTCCCCGGTCATCGCTTCCGCCAGCTCCGTGCTCGTGCAGGAGGCGTCCGAATTTCCCATATGGCACACGGCGACGATCACATCCGCGCCCGCCTCTTCCAGATGACGGATCTCCTGCTTCGCCGTCTCTGTCTCATCCTTAAATTCCAGATCGGCGATCCCCGCCGGATTGGCCGAACTTGCCGTGTCCGCCGTAATCAGGCCGAAAAAGCCGACTTTTACCCCGTTTCGTTCGATGATCGTGTGACAGCCGTCGCTTCCCTCCTGCACGCCGGTCAGAAGCGGGCTTCCATCCCGGTAAATGTTGGCCGCCAGCACCGGGAACTGCGCCTGCCGGACATTCTCCAGAAACGTCTCCGTCCCGAAATCAAATTCGTGATTGCCGGCCGCCATCAGATCGTAACCGGCCAGATTCATCAGCCCGATGACGTCCGCGCCCTTCGTCAGGGACGCCAGCGGCAGGCCCTGCGTCGCGTCTCCGGCGTCCACCAGGATCGAATCCGGCGTGCTCTCCTTCAGCGCCGCCGCCAGGGCGATGCCGACCACGCTCTCGCCGTCTCCCTCCAGATACCCGTGCGTATCGTTCGTGTGATAGATGACCACCTCCCGGCTTTCGCCGCCCGCGGCCGCCTCCTCTGCCTGCACCGGCCAAACGGCAGCACCAGACAGGCACAGTGCCAGAAGCGCGGCTGACCATTTCTTCTTCAATCGTACCATCCCGTTCTTAAAAAGCTTTCTTAAAAAAATAAAATTTACGGTTCCCTCTTTTCCATCTCAGAACCCGCCTCTGCCTGCAAACGCAGCCCGTCCGGGCCGGCATCCCGGCTTTTTTCAAACCAGGGCCCGTGCCGGTAAAACAGTCCCATCATGGTAAAGCTGGAAAACCAGCCGATCGGCCAGGCGCACCACAGCCCGACCGAGCCCAGGAAACGGGAAAACAGGATCGCAAACACAACGCGCACGGCCAGATCCGTAAACGTGGCCAGCATAAAGCGGTTCATCATCCCCGCCCCTCTGAGAATTCCGTCAAAGACCAGCTTCGCCGAGACGACGAAATAAAACGGCGACAGGATCCGCAGGAAAATCACGCCGGTGCTCAGCGCGTCGGCGGACGGCTCATCGATGAAAAAATACATGAGCGGCCGGCCGGCGAAAAAATACAGCAGACACAGCGGCAGAGAGAGCGTCCAGACAATCTTGACGCCGGCCCGGCAGCCCGCCCGGATGCGATCCCATTTTCCGGCCCCGATATTCTGCGCCGCATAATTGGAAATCCCCGTCCCCAGCGTCGTAAAGGCCGAAATGACCATATTATTTAATTTGACCGAAGCCGAATATCCGGCGATTACGCCGGGACCGAACCCGTTGATGATCCCCTGCAAAATAATGTTGCCAAGCGAGATCGAGCTCTGCTGCAAAATGCCCGGGATCGCGATCGCGCAGATTTTCCCCAGAAGCGCCCCGGAAAAAAGAGTACTTTTTTTCTCCGCCCGGATCCGCGAGAGGCGCCGGAAAATGACCGCCAGCGCCAGCACGCAGCTGGCGCCCTGACACAGAAAGGTCGCCCAGGCCACGCCCGCCACGCCCATGCGAAGCGAGCGGACAAAGAAAATATCTACCAGGATATTGGAAATGGACGAGACCGCCAGAAACAGAAACGGCGTCCGGGAGTCCCCCAGCGCAGAAAAAATCCCGGTGGAAATATTATAAAAGAATAAAAATGGCAGGCCCAGAATGTAAATATTCAGATACAGCCTGGAATCGGCAAAAATCTCTTCCGGCGTCTGGATCAGGCGCAGCAGCGCTTCGCCGCACAGAAGGCCGGACACTGCCAGCACGGCTACCAGGACGCCGCCCGCGATCAGCGCCGTATGTACCGCCGTCTTCATCTCCGCGTACCGGCCGGCTCCAAAGAGCTGCGCGACGATCACGGAGCAGCCCATGTTACAGCCGAAGGCAAAGGCGATAAAGATCAGCGTAATCTCATAGCTGTTGCCCACCGCCGCCAGCGCATGCTCGCCGATAAACTTTCCGGCCACCAGGCTGTCCGCGATATTATAAAGCTGCTGGAAAATAATGCTTCCAAACAGAGGCAGGCAGAACTGCCAGAGCACCGTTTCCGGTTTTCCGACCGTCAGATCCCGGTTCATCTCCTCGCCTCCGCCTCACAGGCCGCAGATCGCGTCGATGCGCTCCAACTCCTCCCGCCCCAGCGGCGGCGACTGCAGGAAACGCAGGTTTTCCACGATCTGCTCCGGCCGCGAAGCGCCGACCAGCACGCTGGTTACCGCGCCGTCTCTCATAACCCAGGACAGCGCCAGCTGGGAAAGGCTCTCCCCGCGCGAAACTGCCAGCTCATGCAGCGCGCGGATCTGCGAAAGCTTCTCCCCGGTCAGATTCTCTTTTTTCAGGAAACGTCCGTCCGTGGCAATCCGGCTGTCCGCAGGGATCCCGTTCAGATACCGCCCGGTCAGAAGCCCCTGCGCCAGCGGGCTGAAGGCGATGATCCCTTTTCCGGCCGCCTGCGCCCCGGCCTTCAGGCCGTTCTTCTCAATCGTGCGGTCAAAGATGCTGTAGCGGTTCTGATTGATCACAAACGGGCAGTGCAGCTCAGATAAAATGCGGGCCGCCCGTTCCATCGTGGGGCCGTCGTAATTGGACAGGCCCGCGTAGAGCGCCTTTCCGCCCGCAACCGCCTGCTGCAGCGCCCCCATCGTCTCCTCCAGCGGCGTCTCCGGGTCCATCCGGTGGTGGTAAAAAATATCGACATAGTCCAGGCCCAGGCGGCGCAGGCTCTGATCCAGGCTGGCCAGGAGCGACTTGCGGCTTCCCCAGTTCCCATAGGGGCCGGCCCACATCTCATAGCCCGCCTTGGTGCTGATTATCAGCTCATCCCGGTAAGCCCGCAGATCCTCCCGCAGAATCGTCCCCAGGTTGCGTTCCGCACTCCCCGGCTCCGGCCCGTAATTATTCGCCAGGTCAAAATGCGTGATCCCGTGGTCAAACGCGGTAAAGCAGAGCCGCCGCATCGTCTCCATGGTCGCCGTATCCCCGAAATTATGCCAGAATCCCAGCGACACGGCGGGAAGCATAAGCCCGCTCTGGCCGCAGCGGTTATAACGCATGGTCCCGTATCGATCTCCTGCTGCCGTATACATTTTTGTACCCTTCTTTCCCGTCTTCTGCTTTTGTATCCCGCGCGTCTCCTCCGCCCGCGGCGGCGCGCCTTTCTTCCGTTCCTTCCGGTCTCCTTCTGTCCAGCACTTTGTCATGCCGGTTTCCGGCGCTCCGCTACTGCGCCTGCGGCGCGTCCCCGCCTTCCGTCTGGGACTGCTGCATGGCAAGCTCCGCCTCCCGCATTGCGGCCTCCACCTGCTGCTCAACCGTCAGCGGCTTCTGCTGCTGGCGCTGCGGCGCCGCCCGGTGGAGCGTCAGCGCCAGATTCACACCCAGCGGATTGATTACCACGCCCTTCGCCTCCGGCGGAAGCAGCTGCGGCAGCTTCGCCGTCTCCACCGCTACCGCGCGGAACTTCTTCTCCCGGTTAAACTTCTGATATTCCAGCGCGTCCGTAAACAGCGGCAGAAATACGTCCCCGTTTTTCATCTTGACCAGAGGAATACCCTTTCCCTCCTGCGGAAGCGCCGCGATAAAACGTCCGCGGGCAAAATCGGCGTTCATCTCCTCCTGCAGCTCCATCAGCCGCGGCGTAATCTCCGGCTTCGCGTTCTTGCGCAGCTCCTGCATATAATAAAGAGCCGTCAGATGCAGCTGCGGGTTCTCCACCCAGGCCTTCTTCTCCTCGCCGGCCGGCTCTTTGCGCTTCACAAAATCCGCAAGCTGAATCCGTCCCTTCTTTTCGCCCGCCGTCAGCGTGATGGCGTTCACGCCCATCGTATAAAGACTGGTAAAAAACAGGAGGCGGCTGGCCTGATCCACACGGGCGACGCCCACCGGGATCTTTTCCTCCAGAAGCGCCTTTGCCGCCTCCCGGGCCGCAGCTTCGCTCTCGTACATCCAGATCTCGTCGTCAAACGTCTCCGGATCGCAGTTGACGTACGGCTGCCGCGTACACGCGGAAAACAGCACGAACAGCTCCTTCGCGTCCCGCAGCGTCCGGGAAATGGCATCCCGTCCCAGCTCCTCCATCGTTTTCATTTCCTTTTCCATGGCTCTGATTTCTTCCTTTCTGTTCTCCCTGCCGCAGAAGCCGCCGCCGGGAACCTCCCGTCCTGCTTCCTCCGCCTTGCCGGCGCTTTCTCCGCGCGCCGGCACAGTCTAATTATTATATCAGACTCCGGGCAAAAGCGTCAAGCAGCGCGAGAGGACGGCACTGATCAGGGCGCGAGAGGACGGCGCTGATCAGGACGCCGATCTGCACGCGCTTCCCAACAGCCGTCGTCAGACACACGAATGCCGGCCAGACGCCGTCCTTTCCTCTTTCCTCTGTATGCCCTCCTGCGCCTCCTCATACAGCCGGATCTTCTGCTCCAGCCGTTTTAACGTCGCCTCGGTCTGCCGTTTCTGCTCTTCCAGCACCGCTTTCTGTCTCCTGAGCAGGGCCAGGCGGTCCGGGATGGTCGCATCGCCCTCCTGAAACAGGCGCACGTACTCGATCATGACCTCCACCGGCAGGCCGGCGCTGCGCATACAGAGCGCCAGCTCCACCCACTGTTCATCTTCCTTCGTATAATCCCTCCGGCCTCCGGCCGTCCTGGTTACCGTCGGAATCATCCCCACCCGCTCATAATAGCGCAGCGTATCCTGCGAAATTCCGTACTTCTCACTGATTTCCCGAATTGTCATGCTCTCCTCCATTTCCCTGCAAAGCGCCTTCTCTGCCTGAGACACATTACTGCGCTTTCTGGTACTGAATCGCCGCCCCGGCGTCCAGCATTCCGCCGGTCCCCACCAGCCCCGAAAGGCCGTCCAGCGGCCGGGCCGTGTTTAAAATCGCCTGTTTTACGTCCATCAGGCTCAAATCCGTGCGGCAGGAATAAATAAGCGCCGCCGTCCCGGTTACCATCGGCGCCGACATGGAGGTTCCCGACATGAATCCGTAGCCGCCCGGCACCGCGCTCAGGATGTACGTCCCCGGCGCCGCCAGATCCACAGAGAACATTCCATAATTGGAGCTCTCCTCCAGCGTCCCGTCAAACATCAGGTTCGCCACGCTGATCAGATTGTCTGCCTGATACGATGCCGGAAAGACCGGGCTGAAATCCACGTTGTAGCCGGCTCCGAGGGAATCTCCGTTTCCGGCCGAGGCCACAAACAGCATCGGCGAATTCTGAATCAGGCTCTCCAGCTCCGGGTCATACGTGTCCGTTCCCAGACTGAGATTGACAATGTCCGCCCCGTTCGCCTGCGCATAGCGGATCGCCGCCTTCACATTCTCCGAATTTCCCAGACCGTCCGTCCCCGCCATCGTCTTCAGCACCATAATCTTCACGTACGCCCCGTCCGCGATCCCCATGATGCCCGTTCCATCCCAGGAGCCCGCGATGGTCCCGGCCCCGTGCGTCGCATGATCCTCTCCCTCTCCCGCCGTCACAACCGGGGTTCCGTCGCAGAAATTCCAGCCGTTGATATCATCTATATATCCGTTTCCGTCATTATCAATCCCGTCGCCGGGGATCTCATCTGCATTAACCCAGACGGCGTTCTGCAGCTCCGGGTGCGTCACGTCCACGCCCGTATCGATCAGGGCCACCGTAACCGTCCGCCGCTCCGGCGTCGAATTGTAAAACTGCCAGGCCGTCTGCACATCGATATCCACCCCGGCCTGCGCGCTGACCGAACGGTACCCGGAGCCCCACACGGCATAAAAACCGCCCGGGAAAAAGACCGCCTCATAGCTCAGAGAACCGGGCGCGCCCGGGGAAGGCGGCGTCCGCCGCAAACGGCCGTCATTGCTCAGCGCCCACTGGTACTCAAAATAAGAGGCTCCCGGCTGCAGATCCGCCGCCGTCAGCGTCCGCGCAGAAAGCTCCAAATCCTGTGTTCCTGACGCCTGGGCAAAGCATTCCCACTCCCGCGGTTCCGCCTGCGCGAAATGTTCGAATTCGCGCGATTCCGCCGCCTGCGCGAAATGTTCGAATTCCCGCGATTCCGCCGCCTGCGCAAACCGTTCCAGCCAGGCGGCCGTTCCCGTCCCCACAGCAGAATCGCCCGGATTTTGCAGCGTTCCCGGCAAAACGGCCAGCATTCCCGCCAGACCCATCAGGCAGAACCGGCGCAAAACTAGCCAACTGATTTTTCTCATGTTGATCCTTCCTTTCAGAAATTCCCTGTTCCAAAGCGGCATAAAAAAACAGGGGAAAGAACGGCCTTCCCAGGCCCCCTCCCCCCTGCTGTATCTTCCTGTTCTTCTGTATCTTATATCCCGCCGCCGGGAACTACTTTTATGCCTTCTTCAGCTGCGCTGCAAAATCGGCCATCGCCTCCGAAATCTTAATCTGCTGCGGACAGACCGCCTCACAGCTGCGGCAGCCGATGCAGGCCGACGGCCGTTTCTCCTCCGGAAGCGTCCCCAGAAACATCGGGGCCAGAAACCCGCCGCCCGTAAAATGATGCTCGTTGTATTTTTCCAGCAGAAGCGGAATATCCAGCCCCTGCGGGCAGTGGCTCACACAGTAATGGCAGCCCGTGCACGGAAGGATCTTCTCTCTGAGCATCCCGTCCGCAATCTCCAGCAGCGCATCCCACTCCTGCGGATTCAGCGGCCGCTCCGTCTCAAACGTGGCCAGATTCTCCTCCATCTGCCGTCCGTCCGACATGCCGGACAGAATGACCGTAACCTCCGGGATCGTCTGCAGAAAACGAAACGCCCACGCCGGGATCGTCTCGTCCGGGCGCAGCGCCCGAAGCTTCTCCTCCTGCTCTGCCGTCAGCTTCGCCAGGCGTCCGCCCCGCAGCGGCTCCATAACCCAGACCGGAATTCCGTACTCCTTCAGAAGCTCCGCTTTCTCCTTCGCTTCCTGGAACGTCCAGTCCAGATAATTTAACTGAATCTGGCAAAACTCCATCTGATCGCCGTACGCCTCCAGGAACCGGCGCATAACCGCGCAGCTTCCATGCGCGGAAAAGCCCAGATGACGGATGCGCCCGTTTTCCTTCTGCCGGGACAGATAATCGAAAATCCCGTACTTCGGATCCAGATACGCGTCGATATTCAGCTCGCAGACATTGTGAAACAGGTAAAAATCAAAATACGACACGCCGCATTTCTCCAGCTGCTTCTCAAAAATCTGCTCTACCTTGTCCATATTGGCCAGATCATAGCCCGGAAACTTATCCGCCAGATAAAACGACTCCCGCGGGTAGCGGGCCAGCGCCCGGCCCATCACTTCCTCCGAGTGGCCGCCGTGATAGCCCCACGCCGTGTCGTAATAATTCACGCCGTTTTTCATCGCCGCCTCGACCATGGCCGCCGCCGCTGCCTCGTCGATCTGGTCATCCTTCCCGTCCACGACCGGCAGACGCATCGCGCCCATCCCCAGCTGTGAAAGCTTCAAATCCTGAAATTCCCTGTAAATCATACGTTCTCCCCTCTCAGACTTCTCAGCGCCGTTCCTCATTTCCGGGCCTGATTCTCTTTTTCGAGCCTGATTCTCTTTTTGGGGCCCGGCTCTCATTCCCGGAACAGATTCGCATTCCTTCTTACGCTCCGCCGAAGCAGAGCGGCCTTTTCCACTTCCTTCCTTATCATACTACTTCGAGTGGGCTCCAAGTCAAGCGAAAAATTTGTGAACGGGGGAAAACCATCTTTCAGGCATGGCGGATTGCGGTTTCAGATGAGAGAAACAAAAAGCGCGGCATCTATTTAGGATTATACAATCCCGCCGCGTTTTTGAATAATATTTTCATCAATTCCAAATTCCCCTTGAAAAAGCTGATCTTCGTCGGCGTTTTTCCCTCTTTCGGATACGCTCTTGTAACCGGAATCTCACAGGCTTTCATTCCAAGCTGCGTTGCCCTGACAGATAAATAAGCCAGCAGTTCGTAAGTCATAAATACATCCCGCAGCGGCTGAACTCTCGGATCCGTCAGATAGCGCCGGGAATAGGCGCGGTACGCATTGGTTGTATCTGTGAACCGATGCCGTGCGGTCAGCGAGATGACCGGCGCATGAATCAGCCGCACGGAAAGCAGCCGGAGAAGCGGAGTTCGAATTGCTCTTCCCCCTTTCAGAAACCGGGAACCCTGAACAAAGTCATACCCCTCCTGAAGTTTTTCGATAAAACGCGGCACATCTTCTATACTGTCCTTATTATTTCCGTCTATGGTAAGGATCCCCTCGTAGCCTCTTTCCAGCGCCCAGAATCATCTTTCGTTCCATTTATATAAAATCCTTAACTTTAAACGAACAAACTTTAATACACTGATAACAACAAATACATTTATCTACCTCAATAGTCGGATAATTGAAACCTTCTTCATCTTCAATCATTGAAATTGCTCCATTAGGACAAATTGCATAGCATGCTGTACAGCCACAGCATTCTCCTTTATGATTATATAAAATAGGTATTAGCCTTTCTTTCATCTATCCAATCAACGCCCCTCTATTTCTCTTAAAATATATTTGGTCCTGCTTTTCATCCATATACTTTTATACATATTCATAATTAGATAGCAGAAAAGTACGATTTTTTCTCAACTATAAAGTATTATGATATAACCTCACAAAATAAAAATGCAAAGTATTATAATACAACTTCTAAAAATATATGTTTAATTTTCCTTCCGAGTGCTTTCCAAACAGGTATATCTAAATATTTACGTGATAATTGTTCAAAGGACATCTTATTCATATCTTTAAAAAAAGAATCTCTCTCTTTTGGCTTAGGATAGGCTTGAAATTCTGATTTATTATTACTTACCCCATCTTTATAGCTAACCTCTTTTTTCTCAATTTCATTTTGAATTGCATCAAATATCTGCTGACCTTTATCCGTTCGTATCAATACAAGTGAAACCCCCAGATTATCATTCATTTCAGGAGCCACCTTATCAATTCCCCAAAAATCCGCAACAGTAATATCAGAAAGTTTTAAAAATTTTGCAGTACATGAAAAACAAGAAGGTCTCAAACATATATTCTTCACAAACATTCTAAAATATGGATCGCTATGTCTGGAAATCCATACCTCATTATAATTTTCATCTATCTCTTTCATCTCAAATCCATTCCAATCATGCTTATCCTTATTTCTAAAACTAGCATAAATCATTTTTGAATGGGTTTGTTCTTCCCGATATTTCACATATCTCTTCCAAAGTTCTGGCGAAGGTGTGCCATGACATACTACATCCATACAATATAGGTTATCATAATCTTTTCGCAAAAAAAGTTTTAATCCGTTCACAAAACAACCAGTTCCACTAAAAAGTACTACTTTCCCATTATCTAAATCCTGTTTTACAAAATGAAATGTGTCTCCGACTTTTGCCTGGAGATATTTAGAACCACGAAGTGCTTTCAAGCCCTCATTATTAATTACTCTTTCATATTCTGCACCATAGCAATCGTCTGTCATTTTCACTCCATATACAACTCCGCCCAAAGAAAGTATATGCATTGCGAGTAAAGAAAACATCGCGCCTGATGAACTGTTTAATCTTAATTCCGTATCTTTAGCATATGCGGCATAAACATTTTTTACATTTTTCATTGCCGGTTTTTCCTCATCTTCTTTATAATAATTTCGTTTATCGTACATATCGTATCTTTATTTAAAACAAGACTGAAAATTGCAACAATTATCAAAGCAATAACTTGAAAGATTCTATTCGCGCAAAAGTATGAAATAAATGATAATAGAATCATAATAACGCTTGATATTAATGTAGAATTATTAAACTGAATAACTATATATCTTCTACTATGAAAATACCTGTAAATAGACATTCCTCCATATCCAATCATTGTAGATAAAGCGGCAGCATATATGCCCACAAAATTAATCAATATTAAATGAGAAATAATATTCAACAACGCAGCATAAACCGCTGTCTTCGCAATTTCAACCGTCTTTTTATATGCTACATATATAACTCCATATAAACTAACTACAACATTAAACAGCGATGCCAACATAAAAATAGGAATCAGACCATATGCTTCCCTATACTGACTGTTAATCATTATAGGGAACACAAATGGCATACACACAATAACACCACAGCATGTACACAGAAAAATTCTGAATACTGAATTTATCGTTTTACAAATAAATTGCTCCGCATCTTTATCATAAATATGTAATGCAACTGATTCCGTCCAGGAAATGTTAAATATATTTGAAAATTGAATAAAAAAAGACGAGAATTTGTTTGCGACAGCAATCAGACCATTTCCTGCTACACCAATAAAAAACTGCACTATAATTTTATCTGATGCGTTTAAAGCCCACCAGGATAATTGGTTTGGAATCAGAGGTAGCGAATATGCGCTTAATTCTTTAAAAATATTTTTTCTAAAATAATTAATTTTTAAGTACTTTTTTAAACCGCATCGAAAATATATGATTATGCCGCACAATATATTCCCTGCTATTGCAGCGAACATCATTCCTATAACGCCTAAACGCAGCACCACCAAAAAAAGCACATTACACGACACCTGCCCAATTGCTGTAATAGAACTGCCTAAAGCATAACCAAAATTATCGCCCAATCCCCTACATATTTGTAATGCAACTGTTGATACTGTACAGGCAAAAAGGGCCGCACCAAATAAGCAAAAAAGAATATTTCCGAAAAAAAAAGCGATAATGCAAGAAATAATAAAAACAAAAGATGATAAACACAAGGAAATTAAAACGGTTGTTGTAATATACTCTCCACTTTTTCTCTCGCTGTTACGTATGTCAATCAAAAATCGAAATACTGCCTGCTCTAAAGCCAGAGTAATAAAAGGTAAGCAGAGAGAGCAATAGGTCATAATAAGATCAACTGTTCCGTACTCTGAAGTTGTCAAAATTGCGGTATATAACGGTAATAATAAAAAAGCAATCAACTGTGTACATATTCTTCCAAATGTAATTACCACCGTGTTTTTGAACAAATCTTTCTCTCTACTCACCTTGTTTTTCCTACCCTATATTATGATAATCAATTTCAGGAAACATTAATCTCTATAAATGCACAATTTTACATTTTCTATTTTTAATATCTCAACACAAAGCACTGATTTTATCACGATATATTGTTCCAAGTAGAAAACTTACATATTTTTTCATTCAACCAATTTTTAGAATCCATTATAAACTGCTCCATTTTCATTTTAACGTTTTTATACTCGATTTCATTTTCCATTTTTTCTTTAATCGTATCGCAATCTCTATTTTCAATTACACGATCTGTCAAACCTATTTGTGCTAAATAGCTTTGTATTCTGGAATTATATTTAACACTGCCATCTACCAAAAACTCTTTTTCAAATATCGTAGAGAATACAGTTGCATGAAAAGAATCCGTAATAACAAATTCAGAATATCTGATATAAGAAAGCCACTCTTCAACTTTCGGCAAATAAACAACTCTCCACTTATATAACTGCTTCTTTTGTATTGGATTAGATGAAACTATCACTAAAGAAAGTTGTTTTTCCTCTGCAATATTTTTTATCACTTTAAGCAATTCTTGTTCTGGATAAATTTGAAAAACAATTAAATATGGGGCGTTGATCATCCTCTTTTCTGTCATTTTCAGCCATACCGCTTCTTTTAAAAGAAGTGTTGGATCTACAACTGTTTTCGCGCCAAGACACATTTGATGAAGTAAATCCTGACCCATTACTTCTCTTACGCTAATTGCGTTAAATCTTTTTAGAAGCTCTTTGATTTCCTTCTTTTGTTCTTCCTGAAATACAATTTTTCCAAAACTAGAAGCATAGGAAATTTTAGGTTTATTTTCCGGAACAAAATCCAAAAAAAAAGGTTTATCTGCTTTTTTATCCAACGAAAAATCCAAATTCCAAATCTGATCACTTCCTGCAATAAATAAATCAGCTGACACAGGATCTTTTTTTAATTCGTCATTAGAAAAATACGTTCTCGTCATTGGAACATTTTCCTGCAAAAAAATTCTAAATTGTTTTGCAGTCCTTTTTAAGATTTTATAATATGTTTTTTTCCATACGAACCGCGTTAACCAGTATTTTCTCCATTTTCCTGAAAATAAATATATATATTCTGGGCTATCTAAATTGTATCTTTCGCTAATATAATCTATTAAAATAGCCTCATTTCCCGAATCATTTAAATATCTCCATAATGCATATGTTTGTAAGACAGCTCCATAATTATATGCACTACTTAAAGTAATAAATGCAATCTTCATTTCTTCTTTCTCAGCTTTCCTGAAATAAACTTGAAAATTTCTTTTTCATTACTTCAAAACTATGATTTGCTTCGAAATAGTTTCTACAATATTGATTGTAATAATTGCCTTTTTTCAAAGTTCGAATCGCCATTAAAAAATCCTCTACAGTTTCACATAATGCTCCGACTTTACTATAATCTACCTCATATCCCTCAAAGGCTTCCTTAGTGCCTAATATGTTTTTTCCAAATTTAAGTGCTTCCGCAGTTTTAACTTTCATTCCTCCGCCTGAAAAAAGCGGAATTATAACCGCGTCCGCATAAATATAATACGGATCCAAAGATTTAACTTCTCCCACAATTTCTATATTGGAAAGATTTTCGTATCTATTTTTTAACATTTCTGAATTTTTTCCAACTACGTTTAAGCAGACATCCTCTAAAAATGGCATAACTTTTTTTTGCATAAACTCAAAAGCCTCTATATTTGGAGGATAATCCATTGCCCCTACTAACAACAAATTTAATTTATCTGGATGTTTATATAAATTAGTTTCCTCCATTACATTTGAAGAATCCTCTAGTAAACATACTGGTATTTCCATATTACTCTTTTTTTATATATTTTTTCCAAACACAAACTATCTCTTTTATTTAATGTTACTATTTTATCTGCATAACTTATAGCCATTTTTTCATTTAAAAAAGCTCTTCTTTTCCAAAGCTGATGCCATAGATATCTGACATATCTTTTTTTCTCTCTTTCATAATTAACAATAGATGATACACGGCTAGCCTCTATATCCTGGCAAAAAATATACACTCTACAATCACATTGCATTTTTATGTTTTTTACCAGATATCCCCATAAAGAATTATCTATATAAACAATTTCTATCTTATTTTTATTTATGATTCTTATGATTTCTTTTTCTTTTTCCCTCGTCATTCCCTCATAGCGCTTATATATCAACACTTCTTTAGATAAAAATCTATAGCTTTTATAATCATCCAACGAATACAATATACAATTCTTTCCCAATAATTCAGAGACTGCCCTATATTGAATACTACCACTGATTCCTAATCCTCTATGAAGTTCCGCTCCTATTGGTAATTTACTAATATACAATACTTTTTTCATTATCTCTCCTCAATCATACTTTATTAAAAATCGATATGTAAGGAAATACTCCCATCCAACCGCGATATATCAAATAAAAATGATACACAATCAAAAAGAAATATATTAATATTCGCAATAACATTCTAGTCTTCGCATTTTGGAATCCTGCCACCAACATTGGCCATCCGACACATGCTGCGGGTAAACTCAAATATAATGCAAACCTTTCAAATAATTGAAACCGAAGTTGAAAAAACGATACTATAAGTGCATATAGCGCAACATTAAAATAAAAAGATATCGTTTCATTTTCTTTTCTACTTAAATTCAGTAAAAGAAAAGGCAGAATAATAAAGATAACCCTATGTAAACTCTGAATTTCATATCCTTTATTAAAAAAAGTATTTAAATAGTATTTATATTTCGGAAATACAATAATACCCCATTCTAATATCTTATCTATCAGGAAAATCAAACTTATTACACACAAAAAAGCGAACAAAAAATTACGTGCCCTCAATATTGTATCCGCTGACAAAAAATAGTACAGTGGAATCATACACAAAACGGTGTAATGAAATAACGCTGCAATTAAAATGCAAAACACATATTGAAGAAATTTTTTCTTCTTTAAAAAAAGAATGGCAATCAAAAAAATAGATATCGCACAATACAATCTAATTTGATTTAAAGATGAGTAGTAATACCCAAGCATTATATAAATACATATGGACATACATGAATCTGGAGACTCTCGGTAAAAATAATAGAGTGTTAACCCTTGAATTAAAAAAGATGTAATAACGATTATCCCTCTAAATCCACCAAAATATTTAGCGCAAAAGGATTCAATAAACACAAATC
This sequence comes from uncultured Lachnospiraceae bacterium, assembly GCA_944381615.1. Lineage (GTDB taxonomy): Bacteria > Bacillota > Clostridia > Lachnospirales > Lachnospiraceae > Otoolea. The sequence continues at coordinate 89,951 of CALWLT010000035.1, forward strand.
CCGGTTCAAAATCTCCAACGTTATTAAATAAAATCAAATTTTCATATGCCGTTTTATAATTATGAAAATCCACACCTATTTCATTTCTTATTGCAGAAACGAAACCAAGTGATAGTATAGATAAAAAACAAAATACAATTTTTTTATTTTTTACTTTTAGCTTTCCACATAAAAAATAGCAAAAAATAGCAAAGAACAACAATCCAAAATAAACACTCATCCTAATCTCCTGGATGTCCATTCAATATGTTTTCAAATTTTCTGCATGAATTAGTCCAATCAAATTTCAAAAGAATTTCTTGGTTCTTCTTATCAGTTTGTTTCATAATATCTGGATGATTTATTACATAATCTATTTTTTTGTAAAGTTCTTTATAATTAAAATTTGTCAGGATAGCTGATTTTTCGCCAAAAAAGCTACGGAACGAGCCATCCTCGAACTCAATTATTGGTAATCCACAAGCCATCATTTCAAGCGGCACGAGAGAAATATTTGTAATTGACGCCACCATACCAAAATCGACAGAATGATATAATTTTTCCAATTCGCTTCTTTTTAATCTTCCCATATTTGTACCACAAAGGACCTTTTTTGCTTTATCCCATCCATACCAATAGACAGATAACTTTTTTCCATCTCTTTTAAATTCTTTTTCAAGCCCTGTAAGCATATATTGTAAAATAACAGGAATCCGTTTGGGATCTTCTTTTATATAAACAGCAAGCTTAATTTCTTTTTTCTCTGTGTATTGTTCAAAATTCCTTTCTAAATAATGATACTCTTTTCTTTCAAAGGGAAAGGGTATGACATCAATAATCCCATCATTGCCGCATTCCTGTATAATTTTATTTTTATTCCATTGCCCCAGGCTTATCATGTGAAATCCCATTTTATATGTATTTCGTGCTAATAAGTATTTTTCTCCGTATTCGTAAAAATATGGCTCGTAATCCTGAACAAAATACATTTTATATCCCACTAATCTTTTTGCATAATAAGCCGTTTGCCAAGCTGTTGCAATTATTATATCTGATTCGGAAAAGGATTTAAATTGTACCACCGAGTATGGAAAATCATCGTAATTCGTTTTTGCATTTTTTCTAAAATCACACTCATTTTGAGATGAACAAACCACAAATAAAATTTCATATTTATGTGATAAATATTCCGCAATCCGGAGAATGGATGTAGAACCTCCTGCAAATTGATACATGGATTCTACTACAAAGGCAATTTTCCTTATCTTCTCCAGATAAACATTATCGACTTTACAAAAATCCTCTTCTTGAATCAATTCAGCTATTTTTTTTATATCATAAAAGCGTTTAATTTGCTTGTAACCTTCATTTAGACGTAATAAAATCCCCATTAGAATTCCTTTTCCTGATAATATTTTTTTATAAGAAAAACAAAGAGATAATATCGCTCTCTTATTTTTTGATATATAGTTCTTCCTTTGCTGCCGCTACAGTTTTCTCCATGCCTCCTATACAAAATACATTTTTCATTTAAAAAAACGACTCTTTTCCTGAACAATTCGGCTACTTCACCAATCCACATATCATGCAAAAAAGGTCCTCTTGGCAATGGCAAAACCTGCCTGCAGAACTCATTTGTCATCGCTAAACAGCAACCATGATAACTACAATGTATTGCATTTTTTAACAAACCCCTTGACACTTTTTTTTCATGAAAAATTGTCCGATTTGCATTACTATTTAGATTTTGATCTACAATATACCCATCATGCATTATTAAATCTGCATGCTCTTTCTTAAAACATTTTAAACATCTTTCAATTTTATTATCGAGCCACACATCATCTTGATCGCTCAAAAAAACATATTTTCCTTGTGAATGGTTCAAAGCATTATTAAAATTAGCTTGTATCCCCTTTTCTTCACAATTTAACACTCTAATGCATGCGTACATTTGACTGTATTTTAATAACATATCCCATGTTGAATCTACAGATAAATTATATGAAATGACTATCTCATCTTTTTCAAAATCAATTTGTCTCAAAATTGATTCAAGTTGTTCCTTCAGATATTTTTCTCCGTTATATACTGCCATTGCAACAGATAATCTTTTTTCCATTTTTACCCAACACTTTTCACGATTTAACATTTAACCAAACAAATACTTCCTCAATCTCCCAAACGCCTTCAGACTTCTCTTCAAATCTTCCGGATCCCGCAGACCAACTGCAAGCCGATGAAGAATATATCTTATTCTCAAATAATATTTCTTTCTGGCATAATCGCAAAAGTCAACCATTTCCTTTCCGCTTAATCCAGGCAAATCCAGAACACAGTTATGCGTTCCATCTTCTTTGCAATAATGACTGTATCCCTCTTTAATAAATCCGTTTTCCCTAGCCCACTGATACGCTTCTGTTCCTGGATAAGGAATCAATGGAAAAAACTGTGCCGTATCTGTATTCAGACAAAGTGCCAACTCCAGCGTTTTTTTCATAGTTTCTTTTGTTTCTCCACGGTTTCCTACCATATAGCAGGCATGAACCAGCAATCCTGCTTTCTTCGCATTTGCCACATACTGTTCAATCTGTTCCAGAGTTGTTCCCTTTTTTATATTATTTAAAATCTCCTGCGAACCGCTTTCGATCCCAGGTATAATCAGACGGCATCCTGCCCGTTTCATGGCTTTCATCGTTTCCAAATCCAGGTTGACTCTGGCATTACAAAGCCATTTCAGCCGTTTGGGAATCTCTGCCTGACAAAGCAATTTACAGATCTCCAGCACCCGTTTTTTATTAACTGTAAATGTATCATCTTCAATTACAACCTCTTTCACATCCGGAAAATGTTCCGCAATATATTGAAACTCCCGAACTACATTTTCCGGACTCCGCAGGCGATACTGGTGTCCATGCATCGTCTGCGGATATACACAAAAAGTACATCGGCTCGGGCAACCTCTGCCGGTAAAAATCTGAATAGATGGATAATGCGCTGCAGCAAAAAAGTAATCTTTTGGATCCAGATATTTTTTAATGAACTCTGCTGCAAAGGGAATCTCATCCAACTCTGTCATATATTCCACATCTTCGTTCTGAAAAATTTCTCCGTCTTTCCGATAAGTCAATCCTCTGATCCCCGACAGGTCGTCTCCTGATTTCAATGCTCCCGCCAGCTCCAGAACCGTTTGATCATACTCCTTTCTTGCCACTCCATCGATCTGATTTCCCATCTCCAAAGTTTCTAGAACAGTTGACGAAGGATGCGTTCCTACCAGCAAAATGAAAGCTTCTGGATACTGTCTTTTCAGTTTTTCGCCAAATCGGACATCACTCTCGATCGATGGAGTACTGGTATCCAAAATGAACAGCCCCGTTTCTCCAGCATGTTCCCTGATATAAGCAAAACTTTGATTTTCGTCCCACTGTTTCGCAGGAGCATCCAGAAATGCAATATCAAACCCTTTTTTTTCTGCATATGCAGCTGCATAGATCAGCCAAAGCGGATAATAAAGTGCTCCGCTCTTTGTAATCGCAGGACTTCTCGATTCTCTGGAAAATTTTCCGTATTCCGCCTTAAAAGGCGGATTGATAAAAAACAATTTCATTTTTCCTTTTCCCTCTGATAAATTTCTTATCTGTTCAATAAAGTTTTCCCTTTATATTACCGAATCCGGCTTTTATTCCCCTATATTTCAGCAAATTTTTTACTGTATACCAGCAAAAATAATAACATTTCTCCAACGTACTCAGTCCCACTGCCTGGTATACATCCCACGTCATTTTTGCCGCTCTTTTTTTATCCGAAGATTTGGATTGAGCCGAAAGACGGTAAATCAAAAGCGGCTCATCTACTGCGTATGCGATTTCTCCGCTTCGCAGGATCTGCAACCATGCCGCATAATCCTCATGAATCGCATCGTTTCGCATTGGATATTGTTCAATCAGCTCTTTTCTTATCAATACGGAAGAACAGGAAATTAAATTTTGTTTTAAAAGCATCCTGTAACTTATCTGCTCAGGAACTCTCAAAATGTAAGTACTTTCCTTTCCGTTTTCACTAATGAATCCACTACCCGTATAAATGAAACGGACATTTAAGTATCTTCCGGAAAGAGCCATCTGTTTTTCCAGTTTATCCACTTTCCATATATCATCACTATCCAGAAAAGCAATCCATCTCCCCGATGCCTTTCTAACTCCTCTGTTCCGACTTTCGGATACTCCAAGATTAACCCGGTTTTTAAAATAATGAATCCGCGAATCCCTGGCAGCCTCTTTTTTCACAATACTGGCTGTCGCATCCATAGAACAATCATCAATAACAAGAAGTTCCCATTCTTTGTATGTTTGATTTACGACTGACTGAATTGCTTCTCTGATGTGTTTTTCTGCATTATAAGCCGGCATAATCACACTGACTTCAGTCATAATCTGTTCTCCATTTCCACACTTTTTATTCCGCTCTGCGGCTTTCCTCCCTCTGATACGTCTCTTCCCTCGTAATCGCGATCTCCTGCCCGGCTTCCATCCCTTCCGTGCTCTCCTTCATAAACAGGATCTGCACGGTTTTCAGCATGATCTCAAAATCCAGCCGCAGGCTGTAATTCTGAATGTACATCAAATCCAGCTTCAGCTTGTCGTAGGCCGTTGTATTGTATTTTCCGTAGACCTGCGCGTAACCGGTCAGACCGGCTTTCACTTTCAGCCGGTAGGCAAACTCCGGAATTACCTTTTCGTATTCGGCGGCGATTTCCGGCCGCTCTGGCCGGGGCCCCACGATGCTCATATCGCCCTTCAGAATATTGAAAAGCTGCGGCAGCTCGTCGAAGCGGATCGCGCGGATGATATGCCCGGTCTTTGTGATCCGATCGTCATGCTCGCCCGCCAGGCGGGCTACCCCGTCCTTTTCCGCGTCCTCCCGCATACTGCGGAATTTATAGACAAAAAAAGAACGGCCCCCTTCTGTCAGCCGTTTCTGCTTATAAATGATGCTGCCATGATCTTCGATTTTGATAAACAGTGCCACGACAGCCATCAGCGGCAGCGCCGGGATTAACGCCAGCCCTGCAACAATCAGATCCACCGCCCGCTTGCAGAAGCGCTGTTCGATGCTAAGCCCCGTATTGCGCGCCATCAGAAGCGGCGTGTCAAACATATGCTGGCTTTCCGCGCTGCGGATCAGCAGATCCGAGATTTTCGGCGTCGTGTAGGTGCGGATGCCTTTCCCGTAACAGTATTTCAAAAGGCGGTTGCGCTCATGGCTGGGAATGTCGCAGATGACCACACCCTGATACGACTCTGCCTCCTGCCGGATCCGATCCAGCCCCTCTGAAATATGTATCATGCTCCGGATTTCAAATCGATCCGTGCGCGTGCGCAGCTTGCGCATCAGCCCCAGCGCCGGCCGGTCGCCGTATACCAGCAGCACGCGGCGCGGCGGATAGGCGGTCAGATACAGGCGGTTTGTGACAACACCCCAAAGCACGGTATACAAAAGCTGCAGCAAAAACATGAGAAGCAGCGGAACCGGATTTTCCGCATGCTTGGTCAGAAGCGCAACCACCACATAAAACAGCGCATCGGCCATCAGGATTCCCAGTGCCTGGGAATAGATCAGGTTAAATACTTTCAGATACCCGACCTTCCAGCCGCCGTAGACTCTCGGCAGCCAAAACACCCAGAACAGGTAAAAAATCAGGATAACCCAGTGCCCCTTCTGCCAGTACTGTGTTTCCATCAGAGGACTGTAATAATTTTTCCAGACAAACCAGAACAGTCCCGCATGAAGGGCCAGCAGCGCCGCGCCGAATCCCATGCGGATCAACCGCTTATACTGTTCCTGATTATTCATGTTTCCGACTCCTTATATTCATCTCTTTCCCTTTATCTCGTTTCCGTATATTGCGTAAACGGAATCCCGTGCCCTCGCAATTCCTCATTGCGAACGCTTCCTGTTTCCGTAAATTTCCTGATAACAGTCATAACAGAGCTGTCCCGCTCCCTCGATATAAAAAGCGCGAAATTCGATTGGCTGATCCGGCACAACGCGAATCTTTCTATGACAGCAGACACAGGTTTCCCACTGCGCTTCCTGCTCCGTTTTTCGCTCTGATTTCTGTTCTGTTTTTCCGCGATTCCCGTTCATTTCCGATCCGCCTCCTCTTCCCTCACACCTCATCCCCCTCCAGCCGGATCCCCAGCTGAATCCGCCGCTTCGTTCCCAGAAACGGCACCTCGATGATTACGCTTCTCTTCCTCAGCCTCTGTTTGACCATCCGGTCCAGATACTTTTCCAGCGCTCCCTGCGCGCGGACAATCGTTCCTTCCTCATCGACCTCCACCAGGGAGCGCCGCACCAGCCAGCGCTCCGGCGCCGCCAGGCGATCCAACCGGCAAATCTCTTCTTTTTCTTTCCCGCAGGCTTCCATCATATCCCACAGGAAACGCTCTTCTTCCTCATAAAGCGGCCAGAAATTCCCGCCCTCTCCCAGCAATTTGGAAAGCCGCGGTACCTGCTTCAGCCGGAAATAGAGCTGCTCCGGATCCGCAGTCTCCACAAATACATACGACGGAAACAGCGGTTCTATATGCAGCCGCAGCCTGCCTTCCACCCGCCAGATGCATTCCCGGTAAAGGATGAAGCAGCGCCGGTCCGCCTGCCACGCCGTCCCCATGACCCGCTCCATCATCCGCAGCAGCTCCTGTTCCCGCCCCGTCAGCGTCTGAATCACATACCACATCGCAAGACTCCCTTTCTGCCTGCTTTTGCCAGAACACTCTATTTCTTCCTGCCCGTTTTTTCCTGCCTGTCCGTCTTTTGGCATGGCTTCGCCATCCCGCGTCCAGGCCCGGGTTCCCCGTTTTCCGTCTGATCCGGCCAGAATCTCTGCCATGGCGTCTACCACAGCCGCACTTTGCCGTGTTTTTCGTTTTCACTCATTTCCACGTCCGGCCGTTTCGGCCGCTTTTCCATGTTTTTCCCGGCCTGCCGCGTTTTCCCCGCGCGTTTTTGCCGTCCCGATCTTGTCCGTCACGCGTCCGCCGTCCGCGCTCCTTTATCCGGCTTCGTCCGATCCTGTTCCAGCCGGATCCCGAACAGAATTTCCTGCCTGCGGTTAAAAAGCGGAATCTCCGCCACGGCAAACCGTTTGTGCAGATTCAGGCAGATTACCCGGTTCACATAAGGGCGCAGCACGCCGTGCGCCCGCACAATCTCCTTATGTTCGCCCACGGAAATCTCCGTGATACCCATCGGCCGGTCCAACTCGGGCCCGCAGACATGCTGCAAAAATGCCAGATCCGCCGCGGCTACCGGGACAAACGCCGCCCGCGGCCCGCAGCAGAAAAACTGCGGAAATTCCCTCGAAGCGCAGAGCGCCTGACAGAGCGGCTCCGGCTGCGCCGTGCGCACAAAGAGGTAACCGGGAAACATGACATCCTCCAGCACATGCAGCACGCCGCCGGAACGGAACACCTTCCGCTTGCGCAAAATCCGCACTGCAAAAGAAAGCGCCGGATTGCACGCCGCCAAACGGGACAGGAGTTCTACCGCCTTTTCCTCACGGCCCGGCTGCGTCTTTAGAACGTACCAGCCTCCTTCTGTATCCCTCATTCGGCCCCTCCTTTGGAAGAACTTTCGGCCCTTCTGTGCCGTTCCTGTCCGTGACATCATGCAAAATCCGCGATCCCATGCAAAGTCCGTGATATCATGCAAAATCCGCGATACCACGCAAAGTCTGTGATACCACGCAAAATTTCGTAGAATACCTTATTCCACGAAAAAAAGACACGCAAACGGTCCAGTTTACGCGCACTTTTGTCAGATTTCGGATTCTGTTTTCTGATCGAAGCGAAAGATTTTCAGAATATTTAAGATGTTTTAAGAAATTCCTAAGCTGTTTTTGCCGGAAACTTCTATTGAAATCGGCAAATAGGCGTAGTATAATAGACTAAAATTTCATAGAATAAGGTATTCTGCGAAAGATTTTGATCGGATCACAAAGAGACAGGACACTGCCTGATGAAACCATACATGGACATGCTTTCATTTTGCAGCTTCCTGTCTTTTTTATTTCATTCGATTCCGTTTTTCATTCGATCCTCTTTTTCAGTTGATTCCATTTTTCATGCGATTCCGCCTTGATTCGATTCCGTCCGCGCTCAGGCGACCGGGCGGACCGGCCACTCCGGCGTTTTTCCGCTGAGCACGGCGTCCACTCCGGCCGCCACGTCCCTGCTCATCTGCCGCAGGGCTTCCTCGCTCAGAGCCGAGCTGTGCGGCGTCAGCAGGACGTTTCCGAGCGAAAACAGCTCCTGTCCCGCCTTTGGCGGCTCCTCTTCATAAACGTCCAGCGCCGCCGCGCGGATGCGTCCCGATTTCAGCGCGGCGGTCAGCGCGTCCGTGTCGACGACCGAACCGCGGGCACAGTTAATCAGGCAGGCTCCCGGCTTCATCTGCCGGATCTGCGCTTCTCCGATCAGATGATACGTTTTTTCTACGCCGGGCAGATGGAGGCTGATGTAATCGCCCTCCCGCAGCGCCTCTTCCAGCGCCGCCGCGCGGCGCACGCTGCTCTCCTGCTCATCCCGTATGAAATACGGATCATACGCGATAACCTGCATTCCCAGTCCGTCATGCGCGATCTGCGCCACGCGCTTCCCGATATTTCCATACCCGATCAGCGCCAGCGTTTTTTCGCGCACCTCGTGCGCCGGCATCCGCTCAGCCGCAAAGAAATCGCCCTCCCGCACCGCCAGATCCATCTGCCGGAAATTTTTGGACAGCGCCAGGATCATCCCGATCGTGTGCTCGGCCACGGAATTTGCGTTGGCCCGCGGCGTATTGACCACGCAGATTCCCAGCGCGCTCGCGGCCGCCACGTCGACGACGTTGTCTACTCCCACCCCGTGCTTCCCGACTACCCGGAGAGCAGGCGCGCAGGCCAGCGTTTCCCGGTCAAGGAAAAAGGTCTTGGAAATCACGCCCTCGCAGTCCCGGATCAGCTCCCGGATGCAGCCGCGCTCCTCGCGCGGCGCCCGGACTACCTCGTACCCCCTCTGCTGCAGATATTCAACCCCGCTTTTCTCTATCTCCTGTGCCAGAAGCACCTTCTTTTTGCTATTCTCCCCCATACGCCGTTTCCTCCTTTTACCCAAATACAGACGGGAGCCACAGAGTCAGTTCCGGGATAAAGATAATCGCCAGAACGACAATGGAAACCGCAATCCAGAAAGGAATACAGGCCAGGGACGCCTGCTCGATCGAAACTCCGCCGATCTTGGCGCCGATAAACAGCACCGCGCCCACCGGCGGCGTGTAGAGGCCGATCGAGAGGGCCACAATCATAAACAGGCCAAACTGCACCGGATCCATCCCGCAGCTTTCTGCCAGCGGCAGAAAAATCGGCGTCAGGATAATCAGCGCCGGGGACGTATCCATGATCGCCCCCACAATCAGAAACACGACAAACATCAGGATAAAGATCAGCGAGGGCACGTCCGTGATGGACAAAATCAGGTTCGTTACCAGCTGCGGCACCTTCGCATAAGCCAGGATAAAGCTGAACGCCGTGGAAACGCCGATCAGGAACAGGACCACCGCCGTGCTGAGCGCGCTGTTGATCATGATTCCCGGCACCTGCCGGATCGATACGGTCCGATAGCAGATGACGCTCAGAATGAAGGAGTACAGCGCCGCCACTACCGAAGCTTCCGTCGGCGTAAAGATCCCCGCCAGGATCCCGCCCATGATAATGACAAACAGAAAGCAGGTCGGGATTCCCTCCAGGATCGCCCGGACATTTTCCTGAAACGTATGTTTTGCCTCCTTCGGATAATTCCGCTTCTTCGCAATAATATAGCAGGTTATCATCATGGAAACGCCCATCAGGACGCCCGGGATGATCCCGGCGATAAACAGATTCGAGATCGAAACGCCGCCCGCGCTGCTGGCATAGATGACCATCGGAATGCTCGGCGGGATGATGATCCCGATCGTCGCGCTGGCCACCGTGACCGCGACGGAAAATTCTTTATGATATCCCGCCGCCCGCATCATTCCGATTTCCAACGGCCCCATGGACGACACGTCCGCATTGGCCGAGCCGGAAACCCCGCCAAACATCATGCTGCCAAGGACATTCACATGCGCCAGCCCGCCGGGAATCCGCCCTACAAACACATTGGCAAATTTCACAATATTTTTCGTCAGATCGCCGTTGGACATCAAATCGCCGGACAGGATAAAAAAGGCAATGCACATCAGCGGAAACGAGTTGATCCCGGCGAACATCCGCTGAATAAAAATTCCGGCCGACAGCGTGTCGATCCCGAACGTGATCGTGGCGACCGTCGAGAGGCCGATGGCAAAGGAAATCGGGACCCCTATCAGAATCAGGAGGAAAAATGAGCCAAATAAAATTCCTATCATAAAGACGCACCTCCCTTGGTCCGCTCCTTCTCCTGCGCCGGCTGATCCTGCTGCCGCGGCTGTTCATTCTGCTGCGGCCGTTCCCGCGGCTGTTCGTTCTGCTGCGGCTGTTCCCGCGGCTGTTCCAGCAAAAGAATCAACGCCTCCAGGGAGTTTAACAGAAGGATCAGGCCGCCGGCCGGCATCGCCAGATAAACGATGCCCAGGCTGATATCAATCGAAGCCGCCATTTTGGCAAAGCCCAGTCTGGTAAAATCGATTCCGTAATAGACCAGGATCCAGGCAAATACGATGCACAGCAGCCCGTCCAGCACCAGAACGCCCTTCCTCAGCGCCGCATTCCGGATCCGATCCGTCAGCAGCACCAGATTCATGTGGCCGGCACGTTTCATCGCCGCCCCGCCTCCCAGCATGGCAATCCAGATCATGCAGTAGCGGGCCACCTCCTCTGACCATACGGAGGGAGAATTGAGGATAAAACGGCTGACAACCTGCCAGAGAACCACGGCGCACATCACGAGCATTAATACAAAAATACAGAATAAAACCGCTTTATCAATCGCATCTTTTCCTGCGCGGATCCATTTCATATGCGATTCCCCCAATCCGAAAAATTATTCGATGACCAGATCCAGGACTTCCTGCCCCAGTTCTCCGGCTACCTCGTCATAGAACGGATCCAGCATATCCTGCAGCGCTTCCTTCTGCTCCTGCGGAAATTCCTGATACATTCCGCCGTCGTCCAGAATTTTCTGCAGCGCCGTCTCCTCCTGCTCATGCACCAGATCGTATTCGTAATCAAACGTATTGGCCATCGCCTGCGTGAGAATTTCCTGATTTTCCGGCGAAAGCGAATTCCACCGATCCAGATTCATGATCACGACCGCCGGGAACATCAGATGCCCCGTCCCCGTCACATAAGGCGCCACCTCGTAATGCCGGGAATCATAGAGCGCGTTCATATTATTTTCCGCCGCCGTCACAATGCCCTGCTGAAGCGCCGTGTAAACCTCGGAATAGTTGATCGGCGTCGGATTTACGCCGATGGTCTCAAACGCGGAAACAATCAGCGGCGATGTCATCGTCCGCATTTTCAGGCCCTTCAGATCATCCACCGTCTCGATGAAATGATCCGTCGTGTACATATGGCGCACGCCGTCGTACCAGAACGCCAGAAGCTTCAGCCCCGCATCCTGAAATTCCTGATCAAAGTAGGCGTAAACCTCCTCGGAAGCCATTTTCGCCTTAAACGAGTCCAGATCGTTAAAGAGGAACGGGATCGAGAATACACCGCAGGCCGGTACCCAGGAAGCCACATTTCCCCCGTTTACCCGCGTGAAATCCAGCTCGCCGGACAGCACGCCCTCTGTCTCCGCCTCCTCATCTCCCAGCACGCCCGAGAGATAGTATTCCACCTCCATTGAACCGCCGGACAGCTCCGCAACCTGATCGGCAAAATACATGATAGACTGGCTGACCGGGTGTTCCTCCGAATCCACATTCGCAAAGGACAGCCGGATTACCTCTTCCAGCGCCGCATTTTCTTCTGCCGCCTCCGTCCCCGGAGCGGCGCTCTCCTGCCCGCCCGTCTGCGGGCTGGCGCATCCTGTTCCCGCCAGCGCCAGCATGACCGCCAGCCCGACGGCGATTCGCTTTTTCCCTTCCGATCTTCTTTTCATTCCGTTCCCTCCTTATCATTCTGCTTTTTCTTCCTGTTTCTTACCGGATCGTGCATTCTCCCCGCCGCCGGGAAGGATCCGCAGCCCTGCAGCAAGGCGGCATCCAACGGTTCTATTTCATCGAGTGAAAGGCGGCAATCGAGATTTCTTTCGCACGGTCGATGTGGCTGACCATCAGATCCGCGGCCGCCGGATCTCCCTGCAAAAGCGCCAGGAAAAGCGGCATATGGCTTTCCCGCAGGGTGGAAACGTATTCTTCCTGATACCAGTCCTTGGCGTTGATCTTCATCAGCGCTTCCAGCACATGCGACAGGTTGTTCCACGTATTCAGAAGCAGCTTATTGTCTACCGAAGCCATCAGCGCCCGGTGAATCTCCATATCCACTGCGATGCTCGTCGCGGCGTCCAGTTTCCGATCCGTCGGAATATCCGTCCCGATCTTGGAAATCAGCTCGCTGACTTTCCCGATATACGAGGCGTGCGACGCCAGAATCCGTTTTACCGCCGTACATTCCAGATACGTTCTGAGCTCCCAGCAGGTCAGCGCGTCCTCCTCTGAAAAACCGTGCACCCGCCGGCGGCCGTTCGGCAAAATTTCAATCAGCCCCTCCTGCTCCAGAAACGACAGAACCGTCCGGATGGACCCTCTGCTGATGCCATACTCCTCTGACAATGTCTCTTCCGCCAGAAACGTTCCCGCAAGAATCTCCCGGTTAATAATCTGAAACCGCAGATCATCCAACACCGAATCCAGCAAATTGCTTCTACAGGCTTTTCCCTTATCCATCTTTTTCCCCGCTCTCAAAAAATCTGTTCTTTTTTCAGGTTTCTGTCTGTTGTCTAAAATTTTGTTGACTTTTATCTGAGATGATTATATAATACTCATACATAAATGTCAACATTTTTATTTTTATGTCAACATTATCGTTTAATTATTAACATTAGAAGGAGGGTCGCTATGATTTCTGTCAAAAATTTACCCGGGACTGCCGCCTGCTCCGTTGAGGCGCCGGCCGCCCTGTTCAATCTTAAAGGAACCTGCGCGGTCATAACCGGCGCGGCCAGCGGAATCGGACAGATGATGGCCGTCGGCCTTGCCGCCGCCGGCGCGCGCTGCGCGCTTCTCGATATCGCCGATACCGGACAGACCCGGAAGCTGATTGAAGAAAACGGCGGCAGCGCTGAATCCTTTTTCTGCGATCTGGCCGCGGCGGCCGAAACGGCCGAACCTCTTTTTTCCACGATTCACAGCCGGTTCGGATCCATCGATATCCTGGTCAACTGCGGCGGAATTACCTTCCGCAGTCCCGCCATGGACTATCCGCTGGAGGCGTTTCAGAACGTCCTCAACATCAACCTGACCGCCGTTTTCCTGCTCTCGCAGATTGCCGCCCGCTACATGAAAGAACAGGGCGGCGGCCACATCATCAACATGGCGTCCGCGCTTTCCTTTCAGGGCGGCATGTTCGTGCCCGGCTACACAGCCAGCAAAGGAGGCGTCGCTCAGCTGACCAAAGCGCTGGCCAACGAGTGGGCCCGGTACAACATCAACGTCAATGCAATCGCCCCCGGATACATCGATACCGCCTTAAACACCGCCGTGATCCAGGATCCGGAGCGGAACCGCCAGGTTCTGGACCGCCTGCCCTGCGCCCGCTGGGGCAAGCCGGAGGATTTCATCGGAACCGTCATCTTCCTCTCCTCGCCGGCCTCCGCTTACATTACCGGGCATGTGCTCTGCGTGGACGGCGGATATCAGTCCCGATAAGGAGGGAATTTCTTGAATCATTTTTTAGAAAAAGCGAGACAGGGCGGCGTTCTGGGAACCATGCTCTCCGAGCTGAATTCCCCCAACCTCCCCCGGATCTTTCGCGCCTGCGGGTTCGACTTTCTGATCCTCGACTGCGAACACGGATATTTTGACTACACTTCCGCGGCAAACCTTATAGCGGTCTCCCGCCTCTGCGGCCTGTTTCCCATCGTCCGCATTCCGCTGGCCGGCCGGGAAAACGTTCAGAAATACCTGGACATGGGCGCCGCCGGTCTTCTGCTGGCCATGACCGAAACGCGCGAGCAGGCGGAGCAGCTTGCCGCGCTCGCCAAATATCCGCCGCAGGGGAAACGCGGCATCTCGCTGCAGCGCCCGCATTCGGATTACTGCCCCGGAGCCACCGGCGCCTATCTGGAAAAAGCCAACCGGGAAACCGTCCTTTTCGCCCAGATTGAATCGCAGACCGGCGTTTCCAACGCCGCAGCCATCGCCGGCGTCCCCGGGATCGACGGCATCATAATCGGCCCCAACGATCTGACGCTCGATCTGGGCTGCGTCGGCCAGTACGATCATCCCGACGTCATCCGGATCTTTCGTTTCCTGGCCAGGACTGCGGCCTCCTGCCAGAAGCTCTGCGGCCTGATCAGCTCCAGCCTTCCGCTCCTGGAACGCTGGAAAAAAGAAGGTTTTTCTCTCTTGAGCTGGAACAGCGAAATCGGAATGCTCTTAAACGAGGGGAAACGGGGCGCGCGCCTGCTGAAGGCCGCTGAAGGGGCGACCGTTTCTATCGAAGGCCGCTGAAGACACAGGCGCTTCCGGCGAAGGCACAGCTGCCTTCGCTGAAAACAAAATGCCTCCAGCTTAACAGCCGGCAAAACGGGCCTTCGCTCTCCCCGCTCAATCAGAGTGCGGGCCCTTTTGCATAAAAGGAGGACGTCCCTCAAGCCGTTTGCGGCTTCCGGGGCGTCCTTCTGTTTTTCCTGAATGCTATCTGAATAATATAGGCCGGAGCGATCAATGCATGCCGCCGCCTGGTACATCGCGCCGCCGCAGCTTTCCTTTACATCCGTTTTACCGCATCCAGCGCCAGAGCGGAACGCTCGCATTCCTCAGCAGACATCGCAACCTGCCAGCACAGCGGACTGCCTTTCATTTTTTCCGCCGCATAACTCAGCCCATTGGTGCGTTCGTCCAGAAGAGGATGGTCAATCTGCTGCGGATCGCCCAGCAGGATGATTTTCGTGCCCATCCCGGCACGGGTAATAATCCCCTTGGCCTGTTTGGGCGTCAGGTTCTGCGCCTCGTCAATAACCAGATAGGTTTTTGAAATTGACCGGCCGCGGATGAAATTCAGGGCCTGGGCGTCTACAATTCCCCGGTCAAACAGCTCCTCCACTTTTCCGGAAAGGCTGCGCTCGTCAGCAAATCGTTCTTTCTCATTCTGATCCACCAAAAGCTCCAGATTATCGACGACCGGCCGGAGCAGCGGCGCGATCTTTTCCGACTCATCTCCGGGAAGAAAGCCGATGTCATCGTCGAACTGGGCATTGGGACGGCTGATCAGAATGCGCCGGTAGGCAGGCTCCTCCTGTTCCAATATGGCCTGCAAACCGACAGCCAGGGTATAGAAAGTCTTGGCCGTACCGGCCATCCCCTTTACGATTACCAGCGGAGCTTCCTCCGAATCCGCCATCAGGGCCTCCTGTAAAAATTTCTGACCGACATTCCTGGGGGAAACACCATAGGGCTTTTTCTTCTGAAAGGCGAGAGGCACGATTTTCTTTCCGTCAAAACGGCCAAGCTGAGTTTTTTTCGCAGACTGATCCGCTTTGAGGATAACAAACTGATTAGGCACGAGCGCAACCGGAAGTTTTATGCCGGATTCATTTACCTGGTACACATCCTCCGGCGCAATACGTTTCTTTTTAAAATCCTCAAACTTCTTTTCCTCTACGAAAACTTCGCACCGGCCTGTATACTGTTCTTCGCTGACAGGCGCCTGCTCGGTGGTAAAATCCTCCGCCTGAATTCCCAGCATCTGCGCCTTGACACGCACCACAATATCCTTTGTTACCAGAATAACCGGCGCTTTCCCGTTTTGCAGGCCAAGGCAGACCTTTAAAATGCGATTGTCATTTTTGTGCTCCGGAAAGCCCTCCGGCAGCTTAATATCCACGCAGTTGACCTCCAGACGCAGCGTGCCGCCACCGGGCAGAGAAACGCCCTCTAACAGATTTCCCGCCGTGCGCAGCGATTCCAGATATCGGATGGTCTGCCTTGCGTTGGCTCCCCTTTCGCCCTCCGCATTTTTCAATCCGTCCAGCTCCTCCAGAACGGCGAGCGGCAGGACAAGATGGTTGTCCTCAAAAGATTGGAGAGCGTAGGGCGCCTGAATCAGGACATTGGTATCCAGAATATACGTTTTTTGCATGACGGTTTCTCCTTTCAAGCATTTTACATCTCAGGAACCTGATCCCCGAGATAACAAAAAGCCGGTTCTGCAGAAAAAGCGGCGTAAAGCAGCACACTTTCTCCGGCAAAACCGGCTGATGTTATACTAACAATATGACGGGGAATCATAGAAAACAAAATCATAGGCAATTCACTCCACGCTCTCATTATATATTTGATGTATTTCGTTTTCCATCTAACTCCGGTTAAATCTCAGTAAAATACTTGAAAAATTCTGCTTCCATTCCATGAGGTACTCCGATTCCCCTGTATCCGCCCCGCGCTCTTTCCCACACACGGAAAACCCTTCTCTGGCATAAAAAGCCGCCGCCCGCCAGTTCTTTTCATATACGTGCAGCGACAGAGCCGGATGTTCCCGCTTCGCACAATCTAAAAGCTGTCTGCCAATCCCGCGGGAACGCCAGGTCCCATCCACAAAAATCCCGGCAATGTAATCCCCCGCAAGCCCGATAAATCCCTGTATTTCTCCTTCCTGCTCGCAGACCCAAAGCTCCGCCTGCATAATCTGTTCCCGCACCGCGGAAAAATGAGAACGCCAGTATGCGGCCGGAACAAACGGATGCGCGTCCTCGTTTCCGGCCAGCCAGATTCGCATAACCGCTTCCGCGTCAGTTTCCCGAAATCTTCTAATCATCCTGCCTCCTGTCCAAAACCGCTTCCTCTCCCGTGTTTCATTGTATCAGCGAATTGACAAAAACGCAAAGATATCTTCTCTACGCTACCTTCGCATTATCATTAATCCCTTCAATTACCTTTCTTATCCCCATCCACACATTCAAATCGGTAAAAATATCCACAACACTTCCCTGATCTGTAAACGGCGGTTCCTGCAGTACAGATAAATCCTTCAGCAATCCATTATGTACAATGTATTCCACAATCTGATTCACGAAGTAAATCTGTCTGCTGTCCAGATTGGCCTCATTCAGGTATTCAGAAAATGCTTCTTTTGCAGCGTTCATCTCCAGGCCCACGATCTCTCGGACAAATTCTCCCAGAGGCTTGTCCCCATACTCTGCTTCATATTCATCCTTCGTTCCCAGATCACTCCACAGAATTTTTTCCAATGTTTTGAGATCATCCTGCGTCATCGGCTGATTCTTTTTCAGTTTCGCGATGACAAGGTCATCCTGGTGCTGGCGGACATAATATTCCGCTTTTGCCTTATAGTTCTTCAGATCATCGTTCTCCAGCTCTGACTCTTTCCATTCAATAGACAGAATATCATCCTCGAAATTCGTGTCGTAACGCACCTTCTTTTTAGGAAGATACTTCATCAGATCACGCAGGCTTTCCCGAATCTGTTCAAACTCATCGATTCCGGCACGTTCCAGATAATCCGTATGGAGAATCTGATTCATCAGCTCTGCCTGTACCATAATTTCCGGTATATTGGCCACCGCAGAAATCGCGCTGACTTTTTTCAACAAGTCACTCCGGGCTTTTCCATATTTCTTTCCGATTAAATATGCCAGCTCTATGCCGTACATCAGCGCGTCAAACCGAATTGCACTTGCCTCCTCTCCATCCGGCAGGATCAGAGGCGCCAGTTCTTCTCTTACAAGCAGCGTGTCCTCATAACTCAGAGTCTGGTAGTTGGACTGTTCGGAATACCGATCCACATATTTTAAGTGCTGACGGACTGCAAAATTTTCCCGGTTCAGTTCCCGCACTTTTTCACTCATATGCTGTATCAATGCATTCCGGTAAGCAATCAATCGTTCTGTCTGATATTCCAGATCCTGCAGTTTGTAAGCAATCTGAAATTCCAGATTAAAAATTGCTCCCTGCAGCGCCATCATATTAGCAGTTGCCTTTCCTTTGTTCATGCGGAAAAACTCAAAATTGCCGCAAAAATCGAAAATATAAAATTTCTGCTTATCCTCTCCGTCCAGCAAGCCGGGACACAAGCGGGTTCCCCGGCCGATCATCTGCCAGAATTTTGCTTTGCTCATAACCTTCTTGAAAAAGACAAGATTCAATACTTCCGGCACGTCGATTCCCGTATCCAGCATGTCTACGGAAATTGCAATCTGCGGAAGTTTATTGGGTTCTGAGAATTCATCGATTGCACTCTGGGCATACGTCATATAATTATCAATGACTTTCGCATATCCCGGCAGATTCGGATATTCTTTTCCGAAAATCTCCAGAATCTTTTCCGCATGGTCATGATTCCTGGCAAAGATAATCGTCTTTCCCAGCGTTTCTCCATAATTGATGCGAATTCCCTGGGTCATAAGAATATGCAGAACCTTCTTTATGGTATCCTCATTAAACAGCCAGGAATTCAGTGCAGAAGAACTGATTTTTTCAGGAAGTTCTCCATTCTCGTCTTCAAACGTGGCTTCATAGGCTTCCTTGTCTTCTTCTGATAATTCATCATACACGATTCCCTCTTCAATAAATTTCAAAGAAGATTCTACAGAAAGAAAATCCACCAGATATCCGTCTTTGACGGCCTGTGCCAGTTCATACCCATATGTAGGCACACCATTTTCTAGCTCAAAAATCTGATAGGTATTCTTATCAATTTCATCCTTTGGCGTAGCCGTCAAACCAACCAGCAGCGCATCAAAATAGGTAAAAATATCTTTGTATTTATTATAAATAGACCGATGGGCCTCGTCGCAGATGACCAGATCAAAATGCCCGCAGGTAAATAATTTTCCCTCCTCATCTTTCACAGAATCAATGCAATTCATCATGGTCTGATACGTAGAGAAGACACAGTGCGCCTGATCATGATCCTTTTCCTCGCACAGATTGGTCACAGATAAATCCGGAAGGAGATTCACAAAACTGCGTTTTGCCTGTGTGACCAGAGAATTTCGGTCTGCCAAAAACAGGATATTCTTTACCCAGCCATGCTGTAGCAGCACGTCGCACAGGGAAATAACCGTTCTTGTTTTCCCGGAACCCGTCGCCATAACAAGCAATGCCTTCCTGCGATTCTTGTTCCCGAAGCTGTCGCAGACTGCCTTTACCGCACCTTCCTGGTAATACCGTCCCGCAATCTTCTTATCCACCGCAATATGCCTGAGACTTGTCCTCATAGACTGCAGATTAAACCATTTTTCCAGATCCCGCTTGGAATAAATCGTGGATACTCTTCGTTCCGGATACTGCCCGTCATCAATCCTCGTATCAAATCCATTGGTCAGGAAAATAACCGGTCTTCTGCCGTACTGTTTTTCCAGCAGATCCGCATATAGCTTTGCCTGCTGGCGTCCTTTTGCCACATCCACGCAGGTACGTTTGGCCTCAATTACCGCAAGCGGTTTGTGCCTATTATCATAGAGCACATAATCAGCCCGGCCCATTTCAGATTGATTCGGCATCCCGGGAATTTCCACTTCCCTGATCCAGTTTTTCCCTTCCGTCCATCCGGCATCCATCAGCATGGTATCAATGTAAATCTTTCTGGTC
This sequence comes from uncultured Lachnospiraceae bacterium, assembly GCA_944381615.1. Lineage (GTDB taxonomy): Bacteria > Bacillota > Clostridia > Lachnospirales > Lachnospiraceae > Otoolea. Next base: position 109,715 of record CALWLT010000035.1, read on the forward strand.
TTATACTCGGACAGATCGAGCGGTTTCGGAACATACGTCTGCTGCTGCTCTTCACGTCTTGCCGTCAGCTGCTCCTTCAACGCCTGGTTTTCTGCGATGAGAGCCTTCAAATCCATTTCAGAAATCAGCGGCTCCTTTTCTAAAACAGGCTGCTTCGATTTTTCCAGCAGTTCTGCCTGAAACTCTCCTTCCGTATAATCTTTGGCGTAACAATACGCCACAAAATCCAGAAAGATATACAGATTTTCCAGACACAATTTTGCCTGATCCAGGGTAATCTTTTTGCCATTATGAGCCGCATTATTTCCCACTCTGCGGATAAAATCCAGTCTTCTCCAGAGATCCGGATCTACAATATCCCGGAACTCTTCGGTGCTCATCAAGCTGACCAACGTATCCTGATACGGCATGACAAGCGAACCATCCACGGAATACATCCATTTGATGGCAAACTCCATGGCCCGGCG
>CALWLT010000036.1 GCA_944381615.1 uncultured Lachnospiraceae bacterium
CAAGATACACGAGGGCGGCTATATCAGCATTGTATTCCGCTTTGCTGACGAGCTCCGCCGTATTCAAGAATTTATCGAGGTCAATACCCATAACGAGGCGGTTTGAAAAGAAGCCGCATTTTTACAGCTAGTCGCCTTTCCTAAATAAAACGCCCCAGTGGCCCCGGTCGCGCCGGCGGGTCCCTGCGGCCCGGTCGCCCCGGTGGTTCCGGGCAGGCCGGTCAGTCCCATGGGCCCGGTGGCCCCGGTCGGTCCGGTCGGTCCCGTAGGCCCGGTTGCGCCCTGCGCAAAGCAGCAGCCGCAGCACCCGCAGCAGCAGCCTGTCGCATCCTCTGTTTCTTTGGACGGGAAGCCGGGCGTCGGGCAGAGAGGATCGCAGCCGGAAGGTTCGCCGGCGCGGGGGCGGTTATGATAATGGTTGAAATACATGTCGAGTTCTCCTTTCGCGGCCTGTTTTCAGGCCTGATGTATGATATGAGAGCCGAACAAGTTCTGTGCGTTTGCCTTCTGCCGGAAATAGCGCTCGTTATAGAGGACCGAGGGATGGTTTGGCCTGAGTTTCCGGCATTTTCTGTGACAGTAAAGTGCGGCGGGGAGGTTGCCGAGGCGGTCGTAGCAGACGCAGAGCTGGATGAGGGGGACAAAATCGTAGAATTCGGCCTGCGTAAAGGCATCCGGATGAAGCCCGGGCCGGTCCGCCAGCGCCTGCCGGTACCAGAAGGCCGCCTCACGGGGCTTTCCCGCTTCCAGGAAGAGAAGGCCGGCGGCGCAGCAGACCGGAGCGCGGGGCGTGCCGTAACGGAAACTGGAAAAAAGCGCGGCGAGCGCGGCGTCCCTCTGTCCGCTCTGTTTCAGGCAGAAGGAAAGCTGCAGGCAGGCGTCAATCCGGTTTTCGATCCAGCCGTCCGGTTCGGTCAGGAAATGCTTGAGGACGCGGGCGGCTTCTTCAAAGCGGCCGTGGGCGGCAAGCTCCCGGCCGTAATAATATTGATGCCGCGGGTTCAGTGCCTCTCCTTCCCGGATCATCGCTTCGTAGATGCGCAGATTGCGGTTGGGATCGCCGGGCCGTTCTTTGCGGTGTTCAATGACGATGGGAAGGCGGAGAACGGAGTTTTTGGGCGTGACTGCCTCGTGGACGCGCCCGGCCCACCGGTAGCCGCGCCCGTTTCTGACCAGGCGTTCCCGGTCATAGGAGAAGGCGGGGCGGCCGTTTTCATCGCGGGCCGTGACGTATTTCATCATGACGAGATCAATTGAGGGATCGAGCGTTTCCTTCAGCCGCAGGATTTCCTGTGCCGAGGCCGGCGGCACAACGTCGTCGGCGTCCAGCCACATCCAGTAGTCCATCGAGGCTTTTGAGCAGATAAAGTTTCTGGCGGCGGCAAAGTCGTCCTGCCAGGGGAAATCAAACAGGCGTGTGGCGTACCGGGCGGCAATCCGGCGCGTCTGATCGGTGGATCCGGTGTCGGCGATGAGAATCTCATCGGCAAAGGGTGCGGCGCTCTCCAGCATGCGCGCCAGGACCGCTTCTTCGTTGCGTACAATCACGCAGAGACTGATGGTAATCATGGACTGCTCTCCGGGATCGGTTTCCTTTTATTATATGCCGGAAAAGGGGACGGGTTCCGCAGGGGTGGGTTTCGCAGGGGGCGGGGTTTTTACAGGGGACGGGTTCCGCAGGGGGAGGGCGGCCGCGGCGCAGGGGGTGCCGGCGGTCCGGTCATACAATCAGGACAGGGGCATGTAAGAAAAAAGACGAAAAAAGAAAAGAAAAGTGTAAAGAGAAAGCGGGGAGCGTATGATAAAATAAAATAAACAAAGGGAAGAAAACGGGAAAAGAAACAGAAAAAGCAGGAGAAGGCAGGGGAAGGCAGAAAGAGAGGAGGCGGACGATGGGAGCGCGGGTGTCCTCGATTCCGTACAGCCTGCTGGAGCAGAAACGCCTGGAGGCGTATCTGGAAGAGAAAGCAGAGCAGGGGTATGTGCTTAAGAAAATTTCAGATGTGGAGATGCGGGCGCAGTTTGAGGAGAAAGAAGCCGGGCGGAGCGTCTGGTATTGCACCGCGTATTACCGGAAAAGGATCACGAAGAAATGCGCCGCCTCGGAGGAATTCGCCGCGTTTTGCCGGCCGTTTGAGGAGGCGGGCTGGCGGTATGTCTGCGGCGCGGCCAATCTGGCCGTCTTTTCCGGCGAGGGGGAGGAACGGCCGCTCTGGCCGGTTCACGGGCGGGAGGAAAGCGCGGCTCTGGCGTGGGAAGAAGATGCGGATCGGGAGCGGACAGAACGGCTGCGGACGGCGTCGCGCCTGGAACAAAACCGGATCGGGGAGAGTTTTTTGCTCAGCCTGGGAAGAGTCGCCGTATTTGCGTTTGTCGTGCTGTCTGCCTGGAGGGCGACGCAGCAGCCGGCGGCGGAGGCCGGGGCGCTTTTGCGGCTTCGCCCGGCGGAGGCGGTTATCCTGGCGGCATACCTTTCTTTTTATGCCGTGGCAGGCAACAGCGATCTCCTCGCCCGGCTCCTGCGCCGGCGGCGGGTCATTCACTGCCTGCGGGCCGGGACGGATGCGGGGCAGGCAGTGGAAGATGCGGTTTCGCTGCGGCTCTTTCTGCGAAGCGGCGCGATCGCCTCGCCGGTCATTCTGGCGTGCCAGCTCGTCCTGTTGGGGACGCTCTCCTTCTGGCTCAGTCTGGCGTGCGCGGTAATATATCCGCTTCTGCTCGGGGCGTTCCGGCAGGTTCTGCGCCGGGAGGACAGCCAGAGAAGGCAGAGGGGGATCCTGTATCTGCAGATCGGCGGCGCGGCCGCGCTGCTGGTTCTGACCGGCGCGCTGTACGGGACGCCGTTTGCCAGCGATACGTTCCGTTACCGTGTCCGCGGCGCGCGGACGGAGATTTCCGCCGTCGGGGGAACGGCGGTGCAGACGGAGGCCGGCAACGCGCTTTCGGGCCGGGCCGGTTATCCGGGGCCGGAGGATCTGGGAGGGAAGGAAGCGGATTTCTGTTTTGCGGTAAGCCAGCCCAATCTGGCCTGCGGCCGGGAAGAAATTTTTTACCAGGCAGAGCTTCCGGATCCGCTGTCGGATCGCGGCTGGGATGATTTGCTGTATGTGGGCACCCTGCGGGCAGAGCTTAAGAATCCGGTGTTTCTGCCGCTGTATCTGCGCCAGAAGGAGCTGGATCCGGCTTCATGCCGGCTCCTGGAAGAGGATGCGCGCGCGGCGTATTATCTGACGGAGGATAAGAAGACGATGTTTGCGCTCGGCGGGGACGGGATCTGGATCGTGTTCCTGGACTGGGACGATGAGAGAAGCTTTTCTGCGGACGGCGGCGCCGTGCTGGAACGGCTGAAAAAATTGTGCGAGGCTTTTTCATTCTGACGGCAAAAATATTTACTTTCCCGCTGTAAAATGCTATAGTATTTGTATACATATACTTTTACGTGGAAAGGAAAGAGCTTACTTATGGAACGTTATTATCAACCCGAAATTGAATGCGCCAGCCGGGATCAGATCCGTGCCTGGCAGAATGAACGGCTGGTTCCCACGGTAAAAAGAGTTTATGAGAACGTGCCGTATTACCGCCATCTGATGGAAGAGAAGGGCGTGACGCCGGACGACATCCGTTCGGTCGACGATCTGCACAAGCTTCCGTTTCTGACCAAGGAAGACCTGCGCAAGGCTTATCCGTTTGGACTTCTGGCGGTTCCTCTGAGCGACTGCGTGCGCATCCAGTCCACCAGCGGAACGACCGGCCGGCGGGTCGTGGCGTTCTATACGCAGCACGATATCGATCTGTGGGACGAATGCTGTGCCCGCGCGATCATGGCGGCCGGCGGAACGAAGGACGACGTGGTTCATGTCTGCTATGGATACGGCCTGTTTACGGGCGGCCCGGGCTTAAACGGCGGTTCCCACAAGGTAGGCTCGCTGACGCTTCCCATGTCCTCAGGCAATACGGATCGGCAGATCCAGTTTATGTGCGATCTGGGCTCGACCATCCTCTGCTGTACGCCCTCTTATGCCGCGTACCTGGCGGAGAGCATCATCGAGCGGGGCCTGCAGGATCAGATCAAGCTGAAGGCCGGTATTTTCGGCGCGGAGGCCTGGAGCGAGGAGATGCGCCAGGATATCCAGAACAAGCTGGGAATCAAGGCGTATGATATTTACGGCCTGACGGAGATTTCCGGCCCCGGCGTTTCCTTCGAGTGCAGCGACCAGCACGGAATGCACATCAACGAGGACCATTTTATTCCGGAGATCATCGATCCCAAGACGGGAGAGGTTCTGCCGGAGGGCAGCGTGGGAGAACTCGTCTTTACCTGCATTACCAAGGATGCGTTCCCGCTGCTGCGCTACCGCACGCGCGACATCTGCGTGCTGAACTACGAGAAATGCCCCTGCGGGCGCACGCATGTGCGGATGTCCAAGCCGATGGGACGCAGCGACGATATGCTGATCGTCAAGGGCGTCAACGTATTCCCGTCCCAGATCGAGACGGTTCTGCTGAACAAGGGCTATCCGGCCAACTACCAGATCATTGTCAGCCGTGAGAACAACAGCGACCGGCTGGAGGTTCAGGTAGAGATGACTTCGGAGATGTTCTCGGATAACCTTTCCAAGGTATCCGCCCGCGAGAAAGAGCTGGTAGACGCGCTGAAGGCGATGCTGGGCATCTATGCGGTCGTGAAGCTGGTAGCGCCCAAGAGCATCACGCGCAGCGAGGGCAAGGCCGTGCGCATCATCGACAAGCGTAATTTATATTAAGAAAGGAGTTCCGGTATGACAATTAATCAGATTTCGGTATTTCTGGAAAATAAACCCGGCCAGCTGGCGGAGTTTACCCGTCTTCTGGAGGAGCAGCAGATTGACATGCGAGCCCTTTCCATCGCCGAGACGCAGGACTTCGGGATCCTGCGCCTGATTGTGGACGATCCGTATAAGACGCTTAACGTGGCGAAGGAGGCGGGGTACATCTGCGCCGTGACTCCGGTGCTGGCTGTGGAGATTTCGGATACGCCGGGCAGCCTGGTCAAGATGCTGACCGCCCTGGGACAGAACGACATTAACGTGGAATACACCTACGCATTTATCACGCGGAAAAAGGATGTGGCGTACATGGTCTTTCGCGTCAACGATCCGGAGAAGGCGACCAGGGTGCTGATCAAGAATCAGATCCGTCCCATCGCGCAGGATGATCTCAGCCTCCTGTTCGGCGGAAAGTAACGGATCGGAGTCTGCTGCCCGGCAGGGAATCTTTGGCGGGCAGCCGTTGCCCGCCGGAGAATCAGGGATTCGATTTTTCGTAAAAAAGCGCTTCCATTCGGTCAGAAAACAGAGAAGTCTGTTTTCGCCCGCCTGGAAGCGCTTTTGCTGTGCTCAGGAAAGGGAGGTTAAAAATTCCCGGGTTATCTTCTGAATATTGAGATAGGGGTTTTCATAGTCGAAGCTGCGCATCCGGCCCTTGGCGGCGAGGACGCCCAGCTGGATGGGGCCGGCGATATCGCCGTTCAGGCGCTCGTCCAGCATCCCGCTGATGAAGCCGCCGGCGAAGGAATCCCCGGCGCCCGTATCGTTGTTCAGCTGATACTGATACAGCTTCTTATGGCGGACGGTGCGGATCCGGCATTTGCCGTCCACGAACCGGATCAGCTCGTGGCGATCGTCGTGCTTGACGATCAGCGTGCGCTCCGCGGACGGGAGAATCTCAGAAAAATAGCGGCACAGATTGGCGTACAGCGGCCGCGCGGTCGGCGCGTTGAGGCCCAGGTTGCGCTTTTCTGATTTATTGAGGAAAATATAGTCCGCGTGGCAAATCAGGCGCTGCAGCCGGTCGCGCCGCCGGGAAGTATACTCGAACCCCGGATCCATGCTGACCTTCAGCTGCGGATTCAGCTGCCGGGCCCGGATCACATCCTGCATAATGGCCTCGAACTGGTCGAAATCGGACAGGGAGGACAGGTGGATCCAGCGCGCCCGGGCCAGATAGGAGGCGAAGGACTCGCCGGTCGCGTTTTCCTTCTCGCGGATGCGATCCAGGAGCGTGTTATTGGCGCAGGGCGCGATCTTGATGCAGTTGCGGGTATGGTTATAGAGGCGGACGACCGACTTGGCGATGGCCCGCGAATAAGGGTCTTCAAAACGCTCCCGGGTGGTAAACAGCCATTCCCGGTTGTCGAGGTGGGCCAGCTCCGCGTCGAGGTCGTTGCTCTTGCCGTAGCGCAGATCGAAGCTGTTGGGCGTGCCGCAGACGCCCGTGTAGGCGACCGCAAGCTGCGGAAAAATAGACTTCACGACCTTCAGCGTGATAAAAGCCGAACCTCCGATCTGGGTGGTATATTCTTTGTTCTTCATAACCAGCTCGAGGATGTCGTCTTCCACGTCGGAGATCGGGTTGCTCAGCCTTTCGTCCCCGGCATTTTTTTCGCTGATGATCAGATCTTCCCCGGTGCAGTGGAACATATAGTCGTAGTTGATTGCGCCGATACAGATAACATCTAAATCCGCCATGATTTGCCCTGCCTCATTGATAGATTGATGATCGAATCCGCACCGCTTTACCGCCGGGCAGAATCGATCGGAACATACAGAATAAGCATATAACACAGGGATTATTTTGTCAAATCATAGAGAAAAAAAGATAAAAATCCCGGCAGGGCGCGGAATCGCTGATCGCAGGGGACGGGAACCGGAAATCAGCGGATCCCGGATACGGTGTAGCCGGCGCGCTCGACGGCCTGCGTGATGACGGAATCCTCAACCGGACGGTCCATGGAAATTTCGGCGGTTCCTTTTTTCAGATGGACGACGGCGGAGACTCCGTCGATGGAGTTGATGGCTTCCATGACGCGATTGACGCAGTGCTGGCAGCTCATGCCCTCAATCGTAATGGTTTTTCGGGCGATCACATGGTCGAGCTTTCTGGGATGCGCCCGGTAGGAGCTGCCTTTGCCGCAGCATCCGCCTTCTCCGCGGAAATGGCCGATGCTGGCCCGGACGGCCGGGATCAGGATGACAGCTAGGACGATCACAATCAGAATATTTTCCATTGTTTGTATGCCTCCTTCGGCGTGTAACAGATGGCTTTGTAGTTAGATAGAACTAACTCACAGCCCTGATTATACGCTCCTTCCGGACGGATGTCAAGAAGGGGATGCTCTGAAAAGCCGGAAAAGCCGGAAGAAGAAAAAGTGTCTGCGCGGCGCAAAAAAATGTTTGACAAACGAAAGCGAAGGTGCTATAGTGAACGCGAGTTAGGAAAGACTAATCGATGGGAGAGGAGAAACCATGATGACGTTAATGGAAGCGCAGGAAGGAAAAGAGTATCGGATCCGCGAGATCCAGACGGACGACGAGGATCTGGATGCGTTCCTGTTTTCACTGGGCTGTTACAGCGGAGAGCCGGTTACGGTGGTGTCCCGGCTGAAGAACAGCTGTGTCGTTGCGATTAAGGACGGACGCTACAATATCGATTACCAGCTTGCGGAAGCGATTCTGGTAGAGGATTAGACGGGCCCGGATCCGTCGGATCTGGAGGCGTTCGTGTCTCTGTTGGTTAGCAATTACTAACTTAATGGCAGGTAAATGGAATCAGAGGAGGAGGAGAAGATGAGAATTGCTTTTGCAGGCAATCCGAACAGCGGGAAAACGACCATGTATAACGCTCTGACCGGAAGAAATGAGAAGGTCGGAAACTGGGCCGGCGTGACCGTGGAAAAGAAAGAAAGCCCCATCAGAAAAAACTTTTACGAGGGGGGAGAGGAGCTGATCGCGGTCGATCTGCCCGGCGCATATTCCATGTCCCCGTTTACTTCGGAGGAGAGTATTACCAGCGGCTACGTCAGAAATGAGCATCCGGATGCGATCATCAATATCGTGGATGCGACCAATTTAAGCCGCAGCCTCTTTTTTACCACACAGCTTCTGGAGCTCGGGATTCCGGTTGTGGTGGCGTTAAATAAGAGCGATATCAACGAGAAGAAGGGCACGAAAATTGATGAGGCGGCGCTGTCGGAAAAGCTTGGCTGTCCGGTTATCAAGACGGTATCCACAACGGCCGGAGGCCTGGGCGATGTGGTAAAGGCGGCGGTCGAACGGAAAGGACAGGGACAGGTTCCGCCCTATGTGCAGGGAAACATCGATCTGACCAGCAAGGAGGCCGTGGAGGAGGCGGATCGCCAGCGCTTTGCGTTTGTCAATAAAATTGTGACGCAGGTTGAGACGAGAAAGATTCTGACGCGGGAAAAGAATTCGCAGGATCAGCTGGACGCGGTGCTGACGAATCCCGTATCCGGTCTGATTGTATTTGCCTGTGTGATGTTTCTGGTATTCCAGATCTCCCAGGCGTGGGTCGGGCCGTGGATTGCGGATTATCTGGTGGCCGGGATCGAGGGCTTCCAGGGGATGGCCGGCGAATGGATGTCCGGCGCGTCTCCGTTCTTGCAGGCGCTGATTGTGGACGGTATCATCGGCGGCGTCGGCGCGGTCGTCGGCTTCCTGCCGCTCGTGATGGTCATGTATTTCATGATCGCATTGCTGGAGGACTGCGGATATATGGCCCGGGCGACGGTCGTGCTGGATCCGATTTTCAAAAAGGTCGGCCTTTCCGGGAAATCGGTTATCCCCTTTGTCATCGGAACGGGCTGTGCGATTCCCGGCGTTATGGCCAGCCGCACCATCCGCAACGAGCGCGAGAAGAGGGCGACGGCCATGCTGACCTCTTTCATGCCCTGCGGCGCGAAGCTGCCGGTTATCTCCCTGTTTGTGGGCGCGTTTTTTGCGGAACAGGCCTGGGTTGGAACCCTGATGTATTTCGTCGGTATTTTCCTGATTCTGGTGTGCGCCCTGTTGATCAACAAGGTGGCCGGATATAAGGTAAGAAAATCGTTCTTTATCATCGAGCTGCCGGAATATAAGACGCCCAGCCTGATGCGCGCGCTTCTCTCGATGTGCGAGCGGGGCAAGGCCTATATCATCAAGGCCGGAACGATCATTCTGGTCTGCAACACGGTTGTTCAGATTATGCAGAGCTTCAACTGGAGTTTTCAGCTGGTGGAAGAGGGAATGGAGAATACCTCCATCCTGGCCTCGATTGCGCATCCGTTCGCCTATGTGCTGGTTCCGATTGTCGGTTATCACGCATGGCAGCTGGCCGCGGCGGCCGTGACCGGCTTTATCGCCAAGGAAAACGTAGTCGGGACGCTGGCAGTGTGCTACGGCGCGACGCAGTTTATCGATACGGATGAGCTGGCCCTGATGGAGGGAGCCGGCGCGGAGGTCGCTTCGATTTTTGCGATGACCAAGGTAGCGGCGCTGGCCTACCTGATGTTTAACCTGTTTACGCCGCCGTGCTTTGCGGCCATCGGCGCCATGAACTCCGAGATTAAAAACAAGAAATGGCTGGCCGGCGGAATCTGCATGCAGCTGGGTGTCGGCTACACGGTCGGATTTGCCGTATATCAGATCGGAACGCTGGTTACGACCGGTTCTGTGGGCGCCGGTTTTGTCCCGGGCCTGGCGGCCGTGCTTGTGATGGCGGCAATCGTCGTTTATCTGATTCAGAAAACCAACCGGGGGATTGCAGCTGAGTATGCGCTGGATGTAAAATAAAGAGAAAGCCGGTAAGGAAGGCCGGTCATGATGTTTCGGCAAGAGACCGGTTCAGAGAAACCGATTCAGAGGAACAGATTCGGAAAGGAGTGTCGGGATGGCAGACTTCATAGCCGCGGCCATTGTTATTTTGACGGTGGGAGCCGCGCTGCGCTACATCATCCGTGCGAAAAAGAGAGGCGTGCGCTGCATCGGGTGTCCGGACGCGTCCGGCTGCTGCTCCTGCGGTTGCGGCGCGGCGCACGGGAAGGCGGATGAAGCCGTATGCCGGCCGGATGAAAGGAACAAATCCGTTTCCGGCGTCTGAAAAGGAATGCGCGATTTTTTAAATCCGATCGCCAAAATGTGCTCGCATATGGTATAATAGGAGCACTTGGCGGGGCGTATGCGGGCCTGGCGTGAGCCAGGCCCGCATACGTTCTCGCGAAACAGAGCCGCAGGCAAGCGCCGGCGGCTTTCGGGCGGCAAAGGTTCAGGACAGAGCAGGGCAGGAGAGAAAAGAATGAAAATCTGGAAGGAATCACAGAAGCGCAGCGAGGAAGATAACCGGAGTCTCAGGGATACGGTTACGGCGATGATCGACGAGGTCAGGAGCCGGGGCGATGCGGCGCTTCAGGAATACAATCGGAAGTTTGACGGAAGTACGCGTGAAAGCCTGCGCATTTCCCGGGAGGAGACAGAAGAGGCGTACGCGGCGCTTTCTCTGTCGGAGATTCAGGATCTGCGGGACGCGCACGCCAATATCCTGGCGTTTGCCAGAGCTCAGCTGGAAACGGTGCGTCCGCTGGAGAATTTCAGCCCGCGGCCGGGGATCTTCCTGGGACATCGGATCATTTCGGTCGGTTCCTGCTGCTGCTATGTGCCGGGCGGCAATTATCCCCTGTATTCCACGGCGCTGATGCTGGCGACTCCGGCGAAGGCGGCGGGGGTAAAGCGGGTTACGGCCTGCACGCCCGTTATGAAGGGGACGGATCGGGTCAACGCGAAGACGCTGGTCGCCATGGATCTGGCCGGTGTGGACGAGATTTATGCGGTGGGCGGGGCTCAGGCGATCGCCGCCTTCTCGTACGGCACAGAGTCCATCCGTCCGGTTGATATGATTGTCGGGCCGGGCAACCGCTTTGTGACGGAAGCAAAGCGCCAGTGCTACGGGCAGGTGGGGATTGACTTCGTGGCCGGCCCCAGCGAAGTGCTGATCATCGCGGATGAAACCGCAAATCCGCGGATCGTGGCGGCGGATCTGCTGGCGCAGTCGGAGCATGACGTCAATGCGAAAGGGATCCTGCTGACGACGGACGAGGAGCTTGCGCGGCGCGTGACGGAGGCGGTAGAAGAGGAGCTTGCGCGGCTCGATACGGCGCCGATAGCCCGGAAATCCTGGGAGACGTTCGGCGAGATTGTCCTGACGGACAGCCTGGAGGAGGCGGTTGCGTATGCGAACGATTATGCGCCCGAGCATCTGGAGCTTCACGTGAAAGACGCACAGCGGCTGGTTTGCTCGCTTACCAATTACGGTTCTCTCTTCATCGGGGAACATACGGCGGAGGTGTTCGGCGATTACGCGTCCGGAACGAATCACACGCTTCCGACGCTGAGAGCGGCGCGTTACACGGGCGGCGTGTGGGTGGGGACGTTTTTAAAAACCTGCACGCACCAGAGCATGACGCCGGAGGCGTCCAGGGCGCTTGCGCCGCTGGTTTCCAGGCTGGCGCACGGCGAGGGTCTGTCGGGGCATGCGGCGGCGGCCGACGCGCGAAGCGGGCGGTAGCGCAAAACGAGGAGAACACAGAGTGGGGGAAGGCATGAGAGAGAAAGACGCGGCGATGGCGCCGGTGGTAAAATGGGCCGGAGGGAAACGCCAGCTTCTGGAGACGATTCTGGAGCGGATTCCGGAGTATGGAACGTATTACGAACCCTTTGTGGGCGGCGGCGCCGTCCTCTTCGGCCTGCAGCCGGAAAAAGCGGTTATCAATGATTCAAACGGCGAGCTGATCAATCTCTACCGGGTAATCAAAGAGCAGCCGGGAGAGCTGCTTGCCTGTCTGAAGGAGCACCAGGAGAAAAACAGCCGGGATTATTTCTATGAAATCCGGGCGCTGGACCGGGATCTGGAACAGTTTGCGTCGCTTTCGCCGGCGCGGCGGGCGGCGCGGATGGTATACCTGAATAAGACGTGCTATAATGGCCTGTTCCGCGTCAACCGGGCCGGGGAGTTTAACACGCCCTGGGGCCGCTATAAAAATCCGTCGATTGTCAACGAGGAGGCGATCCGGGCCATCAGCCGGTATCTGAATGAGGCGCGGGTGCTGATCCTGTGCGGGGATTACCGGGAGTCCTTTAAAGGGATTCGTAAGGATGCCTTTGTCTATCTGGATCCGCCTTATATGCCGCTCAGCGCTTCCTCCAGCTTTACCGGCTATACGGCCGCCGGGTTTGGGCGGCAGGAGCAGATTGAGCTCAAGCGGCAGTGCGATCTGCTGAACCGGAGGGGGATCCGTTTCCTTCTATCCAATTCCTGCAGCCCGTTCATTGAAGACCTTTATAAAGAGTACCGGATTGAGCGGGTGTCGGCCCGAAGGGCCGTCAACGCCAGAGGCGACGGCCGCGGGGCGGTCCAGGAGCTCCTGATCCGAAACTACGACTGCCCGGCATCGCAGCGGCTCTGACTTACGACGGATAAATCAGCCGATCCGGGCCGATGTGCTCCAGAACCTCCAGAAATTTCCGGGCCTGATAGCGGGCCATGGGAAGATTCATATCGAGATAATTTCCACAGTCCCTGGCGCTTGCGCCGGGGATTTCGCCTTCGTAGGAGGCGATGAAGCGGAACATGTCCGTCAGGAGCGGGACGATTTCCCGCGAGGTCAGATTGCCGGTCAGAAGGAGGTAGAAACCGGTGCGGCAGCCCATGGGGCCGAAATAGATGACGCGGTCTTTCCATGTTTCCTGATTGCGCAGCCAGGTGGCGCCCAGGTGCTCGATGGCGTGTACCTCCGCCGTATTCATGACCGGTTCAAAATTGGGACGCGTCATGCGGATGTCAAAGGTCGTGATCACGGCCTGCCCGGCCGGATCCTTGCGGGAGACATAGACGCCCGGAAGAAGCCGCATGTGATCGATCGTAAAGCTGGTAATTTTTTCCATTTTTCAAAACCTCCTCTTAAGCATGCCGTTCGCCTGCAGTATACCACATATGCGGGGGATGCGAAAGAGGAGATTTCTCGCAGCCTGCTTGCAAGGCCGGGCCTTCTGTATTATAATGAAAAACGGATTCTGAATCGTAAGGAAACAGGAATTCTGAATGAGAGAAACCGCATTCCGGGGATGCCGGACGGGTTTCGGGCAGATCAGATAGAGAGAAAAGGCAAAAGGAGAAGAGAGTATGTTAGACGGAAAGAAGACGCTGTTCAGCGGCATGCAGGCCACCGGCAACCTGACGCTGGGGAATTACCTGGGCGCGCTGAAGAACTGGGTTACCATAAGCGACGAATATCAGACCTTTTTCAGCGTGGTGGACATGCATTCCATCACGGTGCGCCAGGATCCGGCGGAGCTGCGCCGGCGCGCGCGCACGCTGCTGACGCTTTATATTGCGGCCGGCCTGGACCCGGAGAAAAACTGCATCTATTACCAGTCGCATGTGTCGGGGCACGCGGAGCTGGCCTGGATCCTCAACTGCTTCACGTACATGGGCGAATTAAACCGCATGACGCAGTTTAAGGACAAGGCGGCGAAGCACGCGGACAACATCAACGCCGGCCTGTTTACCTATCCGGTGCTGATGGCGGCCGATATTCTCCTTTACCAGGCGGATGTGGTGCCGGTGGGGATCGATCAGATGCAGCATCTGGAGCTGACGCGCGACATCGCCATCCGGTTTAACAATCTCTACGGGGAAGTGTTTACGGTTCCCGAGGCGTACATCGGGAAGGCGGGGGCCAAGATCATGAGCCTGCAGGATCCGGCGAAAAAGATGTCCAAATCGGATGAAAACCCGAACGGCAGCATTTACCTGATGGACGACCCGGATACGATCATCCGCAAGTTCAAGAGGGCCGTGACGGATTCGGAGGCCTGCGTGCGCTACTGCGAGGAGCAGCCGGGCATCCGGAATCTGATTGACATTTACTGCGCCTGCACGGGAAAGACGCCGCAGGAGACGGAGAAGGAATTTGAGGGCAAGGGCTACGGCGATTTCAAAATGGCGGTCGGCGAGGCGGTTCTGTCCGTGTTAAAGCCGCTGCAGGAGCGGTTTGCCGATCTGTCGAAGAACAAGGATTATCTGGATCGGGTCATTAAGGAAAATGCGCAGAAGGCGCAGTATTTCTCGAATAAAACGCTGCGGAAGGTACAGAAGAAGGTTGGGTTTCCGGATCGCATCCGCTAGGTTTTTGGATCGCGTCCGCGGGGAGTGAAAGACGGAATGAAGATACTTACGTACAGAGTGGACGAAAAGGAGCGGCTCGGGTTTCTGAGCGCGGACGGGCAGTGGGTCTATGAGACGAAGTCGCTGGGGATGGAATACCGCGATATGAAGGAGCTGATCCGGGGGATCAGCCCCTCGGAGATTCAGCTGGCGGAGTACGTGGCGAAGAAAGCGCCGTATGAGCAGGAGGGGGTCCGGGCGGTTCCCTTTGAGGATGTGACGCTTCTGGCGCCGGTTCCGGAGCCGGGGCAGGATATCATCTGCCTGGGCGTCAATTATCTGGATCATCTGCGGGAAAGCCGGGAGTTTCTTCAGGAGAGCGAGAGCAGAAAGCCGGAATATCCGGTATACTTTGGCAAGCGCGTCAACCGTGCGCTGGCGGATCAGGAAGAAATCCCGCCGCATTCCGGCCTGACGGACAGCCTGGATTATGAGACGGAGCTGGCGGTCATCATCGGCCGGGAGGCGAGAAACGTGCCGGAATCGGAGGCCGCGTCGTATATTTTCGGGTATACGATCTTAAACGACGTCAGCGCGAGGAACATCCAGAGCCGCCACGGGCAGTGGTATCTGGGCAAGAGCCTGGACGGGTTTGCGCCCATGGGACCGTGGATCGTGACGGCGGACGAGATCGCGTTTCCGCCGGCTCTTTCGATCCGCACCAGAGTCAACGGCGCGCTCGTGCAGGATGCGAATACGGCGGACCTGATCTTCGGGATTGCCGCGCTGATCAGCGATCTGTCGCAGGGGATGACGCTGCGGCCGGGGACGATTCTTTCGACGGGGACGCCGTCGGGGACGGGCGTGGGGCGAAAGCCGCCCTGTTATCTGAAGCCCGGCGACACGGTAGAGTGCGAGATTGAAGGGATCGGCACGCTGACCAATCGGATCGGAAGCGGATACGGCGGGCCGGAAGGCCGGCAGGCGTCCGGCGGGAAATAAGACAGGGATCCGGCAGTGAAAAAAATTCTTGACGTGCGGCGGTTTCGTATGCTATAATCGGCCGGAAATGAACAAAGGCGTTCATGGGTTAGTCCCATGGACGCCTTTTTTGATGAACCGGCCGCTTTGTTTTTCGCCGGATAAAACAGGGAAAGAAGCGAAGACCGCAGAAAACAGGAAAGAAAGGGAGGATGGCAGATGGGAAAACCGGTATATCTTCAGCTGGAAAATGGCGAGTGCTTTACGGGGACCGGCTTCGGCGCGCCGCTTGGCTCGGTAACCGGCGAGGTGGTATTTACGACGGGGATGACGGGATATCTGGAGACGCTGACGGATCCGAGCTATTACGGACAGATCGTGGTGCAGACGTTTCCGCTGATCGGCAATTACGGGGTAATTCCTCAGGATTTTGAGAGCCGGGAGGTTCATCTGTCGGCCTATATCGTAAAAGAGTGGTGTCAGGATCCCTCCAATTTCCGGAGCGGCGGCGATCTTGACACTTTTTTTAAGAAACGCGGGATCCCGGCCGTCTGCGGGATCGACACGAGGCGGCTGGCCCGGGTCATCCGGGAAAAGGGAGCGATGAACGGGCGGCTGACGGCAGAGAAGCCCGCGGACGGGGAGGAGGAGCTGAGAAAGCTGCGCGGATTTCGGATCACGGGCGCGGTGGACGCGGTAACGCCCGGTAAGGCAGAGCGGTTTGAGCCGGCCGGCGGCGCGCGGTTTCGGGTCGTCCTCTGGGATTTCGGGGCCAAGGGAAATATCGTCCGGGAGCTTTTAAAGCGCGGCTGCGAGGTCGTCGACGTGCCGGGGCGGGCGGCGGCGGAGGAGATCCTTGCGCTCTCGCCGGATGGGATCATGCTGTCCAACGGCCCGGGCGATCCGCAGGACAATCCGGGGATCATCCGGGAACTTCAGATCCTGTGCCGGTCCGGGATCCCCATGTTCGGCATCTGCCTGGGGCATCAGCTTCTGGCCCTGGCCCGCGGGGCGCGCACCGGGAAAATGAAATACGGGCACCGCGGCAGCAATCAGCCGGTCCGGGAGCTGGCCACGGGACGGGTGTTTGTCAGCAGCCAGAATCACGGCTATGAGGTGTTAAAGGACAGCCTGCCGGCGGGCGCCCGGGAGAGCTTTGTCAATGTCAACGACGGGACCTGCGAGGGCGTCGTCTACGACGATATGCCGGCCTTTACGGTGCAGTTCCATCCCGAGGCCTGCGCGGGCCCGCACGATACGGAAGAACTGTTCGGGCGATTTGTCGCCCTAATGGAACAGCAGCGGACTGGAAAGGAGAGTGCGTTATGCCGTTGAATCCATCGATAAAAAAAGTACTGGTTATCGGCTCCGGGCCGATTGTCATCGGGCAGGCGGCCGAATTTGACTACGCGGGCACGCAGGCTTGCCGGGCGCTGAAGGAAGAGGGGCTGACGGTTGTGCTGGTCAATTCCAACCCGGCGACCATCATGACGGATCACGCCGTTGCCGATCAGGTGTATATTGAGCCGCTGACCCTGGAGGTCGTCAAGCGGATTATTGAGAAGGAAAAACCGGACAGCATTCTCTCTACGCTGGGCGGGCAGACCGGGCTGACGCTGTCGATGGAGCTTGCGAAAACGGGGTTTCTTAAAAGCCACGGCGTGCGTCTTCTGGGAGCGTCGCCGGAGACGATCGACCGGGCGGAGGACCGGCAGAGATTCAAGGATACGATGGAGGCCATCGGGGAGCCGGTCGTTCCCTCGCGGGTGGTAACGGAGGTGGCGGACGCGCTGGCCTTCGCCCGGGAGATCTCCTATCCGGTCATCGTCCGCCCGGCTTTTACGCTGGGCGGGACCGGGGGCGGAATCGCGGGCTGCGAGGAGGAGCTTACCGAGATCGCGGGCGCGGGGATCCGCCTTTCGCCCATCGGCCAGATCCTGGTGGAGAAATGCATCGCCGGCTGGAAGGAAATTGAATTTGAGGTTATGCGGGACGGGGCGGGCAACGCGATCACGGTCTGCTCCATGGAAAATTTCGACCCGGTCGGAATTCACACCGGCGATTCGATCGTGATCGCGCCGGCGGTTACGCTGGCGGATCGCGAATATCAGATGCTGCGCTCGGCCGCCCTGCACATCATCGGGGCCATGGGCGTCGAGGGCGGCTGCAACTGCCAGTTCGCCCTTGATCCGGAGAGCTTTGACTACGCGGTCATCGAGGTCAATCCGCGCGTTTCGCGCTCTTCGGCGCTGGCCTCCAAGGCGACCGGGTATCCGATCGCGCGCGTGGCGGCCCGGATCGCCCTGGGCTATCGCCTGGACGAAATCCCCAACGAGATAACGGGGGAGACGATGGCCTGCTTTGAGCCGGCGCTGGATTACGTGGCGGTCAAATTCCCCCGGTGGCCGTTTGACAAATTTGTCTACGGGCAGCGGCGGCTGGGAACGCAGATGAAGGCCACCGGCGAGGTCATGGCCATCGGGAGAAATTTCGAGTCGGCGCTGTTAAAGGCGATCCGCGGGGCGGAGATTTCTCAGGACAGCCTGCGGATGGAAAAGCTCTGCGCCCTTTCGGAAGAGGCGCTGCGGGAAAAGCTTCTCTCGCAGGATGACGAGCGGGTGTTTGCCGTATACGAGTGCCTCAGGCGGGGGATGCCGGTGGCCGATCTCCATGTGCTGACCGGGATCGACGAATGGTTTCTGGAGAAACTGTTTCATCTGCTCTGCCTGGAGCGCGGCCTGGAGTCGGGGGCGCTGACGGAGGAGAAGTACCGGGAGGCGAAGCGGTACGGATTTTCTGATTCCGTCATCTTTCGCCTTTCCGGGCAGACGGTTCCCCATCTTCCGGCCTGCTACCGGATGGTCGATACCTGCAGCGCGGAGTTTGCCGCCAGCACGCCGTATTTTTACAGCTCGTCCGGAGAAGAGGATGAGGCGGCGCAGTTTATCCGCGATCGCGCGTCGGGAAAACCGGTGGTCATGGTGTTCGGTTCCGGGCCGATCCGCATCGGCCAGGGGATTGAATTTGATTTTGCCTCCGTGCACTGCGTCTGGTCTCTGAAGCGGCTGGGGTATGAGGTCGTGATTGTCAATAACAATCCGGAGACGGTTTCCACGGATTTTAACGTGGCGGATCGGCTTTATTTTGAGCCGCTGACGCCGGAGGATGTGCTGGATATCATCCGTGTGGAAAAACCGGCGGGGGCGGTCGTGGCGTTCGGCGGGCAGACGGCCATCCGCCTGACGAAATGCCTGGTCGAACACGGGATTCCCGTGCTGGGGACGCCGCCCGACAGCATCGACATGGCGGAGGATCGCGGCCGTTTTAACGCGCTTCTGGAGCGCCTTGGGATGCGGCAGCCGGCCGGCGATACGGTCAGCACGACAGAGGAAGCGCTGGCGGCGGCGAACCGCATCGGCTATCCGGTTCTTCTGCGCCCCAGCTATGTGCTGGGCGGGCAGAACATGATCATCGCGTACCATGACGAAGATATCCGCGAGTATATGAAGATCATTCTGGAGCACGGGATCGGGAACACGGTGCTGATCGACCAGTACCTGATGGGGACGGAGCTGGAGGTAGACGCCATCTGTGACGGAGAGGACGTGCTGATTCCCGGGATTATGGAACACATTGAGCGGGCCGGCATCCATTCCGGCGATTCCATCGCCGTCTACCCGGCGTTTCTCCTCACGGCGGCGCAGCGCGAGCGCCTGGTGGAAAGCTCGGTGCGCCTGGCGCGCGCCCTGCATACGAAGGGGCTGATTAACATCCAGTACGTCCTTCATGAGGACCGGATCTATGTGATTGAGGTCAATCCGCGTTCCTCCCGGACGGTTCCCTATCTCAGCAAGGTAACGGGCGTTCCCATGGTGGATCTGGCCACGCGGGCCATGATGGGAGAAAAGCTGCGCGGGATGGGCTACGGGACGGGGCTGTATCCGGTTTCGCCCTATTATGCGGTTAAAGTCCCGGTCTTTTCGTTTGAGAAGCTGTCGGACGTGGATACGCAGCTGGGCCCGGAGATGAAATCGACCGGCGAGGTGCTGGGCATCGCGCGGACGATGGAGGAGGCGCTTTACAAAGGGCTTCTGGCCGCGGGATACCGCATGAAGCGGGGCGGCGGCGTTCTCGTCAGCGTGCGCGATACGGATAAGCGGGATCTGAAGGAGCTGATCAAGGAGTACGTCGCCATGGGCTTTTCCATTTACGCGACGGAGGGGACGGCCCGGCTCCTCAATCAGTCCGGGATTTCCTCCCACCTGGTCAGAAAGCCGCATGAGGCGAAGGAGGGGGAGGAGACGACGCTCAGCGTGATGGAGAAGGGGCTTATCAGCTATGTGATTTCCACGTCGGCCACCGGGCGCCGGCCGGAGCGCGACAGCGTCCGCATGCGGCGGCGGGCGGTCGAGCTGGGGATCCCCTGCCTGACGTCCCTGGATACGGCCGCCGTGCTGGCCCTAAGCCTGGAGAGCGGATACGATGAGGACAACACAGAGCTGATCGACATCGCCCACATCGCCCACGGAGCGGCGGCGCGCGGCGAACTAAAGAAGATGGAACGGCCGGAGGAGATCCGGATTCCGGGATATGTCCTGCAAAAACAGAGCGGCAGAAAGGAGAATGGCAGATGGCAAAATATATTTTCGTGACGGGCGGCGTTGTGTCCGGCCTGGGAAAAGGGATCACGGCGGCGTCTCTGGGACGGCTTCTGAAGGCCCGCGGCTTCAAGGTGGCGGCGCAGAAGCTGGATCCGTATATCAATGTGGATCCGGGGACGATGAGCCCGTACCAGCACGGCGAGGTTTTCGTGACGGACGACGGGGCGGAGACGGATCTGGATCTGGGCCATTATGAGCGTTTTATCGATGAAGATCTGAATCGGTATTCCAATCTGACGACGGGTAAGGTATACTGGAATGTGCTGAACAAGGAGCGGCGGGGCGAATATCTGGGAGAGACGGTGCAGGTCATCCCGCATATCACGAACGAGATCAAATCGTTTATCCGCTCGGTGCAGGAGCAGACCGCGGCGGACATCGTGATCACGGAGATCGGCGGCACGACCGGCGATATCGAGTCGCAGCCGTTTCTGGAGGCCATCCGCCAGGTCGCGCACGAGGAGGGGCGTGAGAACTGCCTGTTTATCCATGTGACGCTGATCCCGTATCTGGAATCTTCGGGAGAACATAAATCCAAGCCGACTCAGCACTCGGTCAAGCAGCTGCAGTCCTTCGGCATCATGCCGGATATCATTGTGGCGCGCTGTGACCGCCCGGTGGAGGACGCGTCGATTTTCCGCAAAATCGCGGCCTTCTGCAATGTGAAGGAGGACTGCGTGATTGAGAACCTGACGCTGCCGGTTCTCTATGAGGCGCCCGTGATGCTGGAGCGGGCGGGGCTGGCCCGCATCGCGCTGCGGGAGCTGGGGTTAGAGGATGCTTCCGGGCGCTGCGATTTAAGCGACTGGGAACAGATGCTTTCCCGGATCCGCGAAAGCCGCCGGGAGGTCACGATCTCGCTGGTCGGCAAATACGTGAAATTTCATGATTCGTATCTCTCCATCGCCGAGGCCCTGCGCCACGGCGGCTGGGAAAACGGGGCCAGAGTCTTAATCCGCTGGGTGGACAGCGAGACGATCACACCGGAGCGCGCGGGAGAGATTCTGGGAGACTCGGATGGAATCCTGGTGCCCGGCGGCTTCGGAAGCCGCGGCATTGCGGGGATGATCGCGGCGGCCGGCTATGCGAGAAAGCAGAAGATCCCGTATTTTGGCATCTGCCTGGGGATGCAGATTGCGGCGATTTCGTTTGCGCGGGACGTGCTGGGGTATCGGGAGGCGGATTCCACGGAATTTGCGCCGGAAAGCCGGTATCCGGTCATCGCCCTCATGGAGGAGCAGCTGGGGCTCTCGGCGCTGGGAGGCACGATGCGCCTGGGCGCGTATCCCTGCCGCATCGCGCCCGGAACGCTGCTGAGCCGGGCTTACGGGCAGGAGCAGATCACGGAGCGGCACCGCCACCGCTATGAATTTAATAATCATTTCCGGAAAGCCTATGAGGAGAACGGCGTCGTCTTTTCCGGCCAGTCGCCGGACAAAAGCCTGGTGGAGGCCATGGAGCTTTCCGGGCATCCGTTCTATGTCGGCGTCCAGTACCATCCGGAATTTAAGAGCCGCCCCAACCGGGCGCACCCGCTGTTCCGCGAGTTTGTGAAGGCGGCGCTTGCGCGGCGGGAACAGGCGGATTGATCTGCCGGCTGAATGAACCGCAGACGCGCGCCCCGGGCAGAAGAAACGGATGCGGTCCGGGCAAAAACAGGAGGAAGAAAAGCAGGATGAAGATCAACAGAAATTACCAGAATCTGGAGGAGAGCTATCTTTTTTCGACGATTGCGGGAAAAGTAGCGGCGTTTCAGAAGGAACATCCGGAGGCGGACGTGATCCGCATGGGGATCGGGGATGTGACGCTGCCGCTGTGCGAAAAGGCGGCGGACGCGTTTGCCCGCGCGGCGAAGGAGCAGGGGCAGGAAAAGACGTTTCACGGCTACGGGCCCGAGCAGGGCTATGAATTTCTGCGGGAGGCGATCCGGGAGTATTACGCGGGCTTTGGCGTGCGCGTAAAGGCCGGCGATATTTTTGTCAGCGACGGGGCCAAGAGCGATCTGGGAAACATCCTGGATCTGTTCGACGCGGATAATACGGTGCTGATCCCCGATCCGGTCTATCCGGTGTATCTGGACACCAACGTGATGGCGGGCCGCCGGATTTGGTTTCTGGACGCCAACGCGTCGAACGGGTTTCTTCCCATGCCGCCCGAAGGGCAGGAGGCGGATCTGATTTATCTGTGCTCGCCCAACAATCCGACGGGGGCCGTCTACGACAGGGCGCAGCTGAAGGAATGGGTGGATTTTGCCAACCGGCAGGGGGCGGTCATTCTCTTTGACGCGGCCTACGAGTCGTTCATCGACGGCGGCGCGTTTCCGCGCAGCATCTATGAGATCGAGGGGGCAGAGACGTGCGCGATCGAATTCTGTTCGCTCTCCAAGCTCGCGAGCTTTACGGGGACGCGCTGCGGCTATACGGTGGTACCGGAGGCGCTGTGCCGGGAGGGGATGTCGCTGCGGAAAATGTGGCTGCGCCGGCAGACGACGAAGTTTAACGGCGTCTCCTATCCGGTGCAGCGGGCGGCGCAGGCGGCGCTTTTGCCGGAGGGAATGGCGCAGTGCCGCGCGCATCTGGAGGTATACCGGGAGAGCGCGCGCGTGATCACGGAGACGCTTTCTGCGATCGGGATCTGGCATATCGGCGGGATCCATTCGCCCTACGTCTGGATGCAGTGCCCGCACGGCATGACGTCCTGGGACTTTTTTGCGGATCTGCTGGAGAAAACCGGCGTGGTGGGAACGCCGGGCAGCGGGTTCGGGCGAAACGGCGAGGGATATTTCCGCCTGACGGCGTT
The DNA here is from genome assembly GCA_944381615.1 of uncultured Lachnospiraceae bacterium. GTDB lineage: Bacteria > Bacillota > Clostridia > Lachnospirales > Lachnospiraceae > Otoolea. The sequence continues at coordinate 22,413 of CALWLT010000036.1, forward strand.
CGGACGCCCGGACGCCACGAGAGAGGCGATGGAGCGCATCCGCCGGGCGTACGGGAATGCAGAGTAAATCCGGCGTTTAAGAGAGAATGGCGCGTATGACGCGGGAGACGGGCCGCACGCGCAGAACACAGGCGGAAAAACCGGCGAAAAAACGACAGAACATGAAAGAGAAGAAAGAGACAAATCGGGTCTGCGTGCGCTTCGCACGGCCGGAGGACGCGGCGGCCGCGCTGGACGTGTACGCCGAATACATCGATACGCCGATTACCTTTGAGTACGATCTGCCGGGGGAAGAGGAATTTGCCGCGCGCATCCGGGAATTCAGTTCTTTTTACCCGTATCTCGTCTGTGAGAAGGACGGCCGCATCGCGGGCTTTGCCTATGCCCACCGCCACGCGCAGCGGGCGGCGTATCAGTGGAATGCGGAGCTGACCATCTATCTGGGAAGCGCCATAAGCGGCCGCGGCGCGGGAAAGATCCTTTACGGGGCGCTGATGGAGATCCTGAAGCGGCAGGGGATCCATACGGTGTACGGCGTGGTAACGGCCGGCAACGAAAGGAGCGAGGCGCTGCACCGCGCGATGGGATTTCGGGAGCTGGGCGTGTTTTATAAGACCGGCTACAAGAACGGATCATGGCTGGACGTGGTGTGGTTTGAAAAGGAGCTTCTTGCGTATGAGAAAAACCCGGCCCCGCCCCGGCCGATCGGGCAGGCCGGAGAGGAGGCCTGCCGGGAGATCCTGGAACGGGCCAACCGGGAGCTTTTGGCGGCGTTTTCCTGAACGGCAGGCGGACGGATTTACGCCGCCTGCCTGCGCGGATCCCGCGCCGTCCGCCTTACGCGGACCCGGCCCCGGGATTTTTGAAGGCAGACCGGAGAGGACGGACAGTAAGAGGCTGCCGCGCCGGCGATTCGTATGTCGCCGGCGCGGCAGCCTCTTACACGTTTTCTTTACCTGAACTTCCGGAATCCTGTCTTTCTTTCAGGGGGAAACCCGGTCCGGGGAAAAATTAGCCGAAGTATCTCTCCAGCAGGCCCTTGAAGGCTCTGCCGTGACGGGCCTCGTCTCTTGCCATCTCGTGTACGGTGTCGTGGATCGCGTCCAGATTGGCGGCTTTCGCGCGCTTCGCCAGGTCGAACTTGCCGGCCGTCGCGCCGTTCTCAGCCTCTACGCGCATCTCCAGATTCTTCTTGGTGGAATCGGTCAGCACCTCGCCTAACAGCTCGGCGAACTTGGCGGCGTGCTCCGCTTCTTCGTAAGCGGCCTTCTCCCAGTACAGGCCGATCTCCGGATATCCTTCTCTGTGAGCGACTCTCGCCATGGCCAGATACATGCCGACTTCCTTGCACTCGCCCTCATAGTTGGCTCTCAGATCTGCCATGATGTCCTCGCTCGCGCCCTGCGCAACGCCGACTACGTGCTCGGCAGCCCATGCCATATCGGCAGCCTGCTCCTGGAATTTGGAAGCGGGAGCGCCGCAGACCGGACATTTCTCCGGAGCAGCCTCGCCCTCGTAAACATAACCGCATACCGTACATACAAATTTCTTCATGACGTCTCTCTCCTTTTATTTGAAAATTAAATGAAACTGCGTGTCTGCAGGCCGGGCTGAAAACCGCGGCCTGCGTAATCTTCACAATCAATAATAGTAATGATTACTGATATTAAGATAGCACAAAGCGCCGGTTCTGTCAACTGGAAATTTGAAAATTTTCCGGGTCAAATGATTCTGCGCCGCCTTTGATCCGCCCGCCCCCCGCAGACCGCTTTCCTTCCTGCTGGCAGTCCGCGCAGACGCCGTAGAAAAAGATCGTGTGATCCTCGATGGTTCCCTCGACATGGACGGCGGCCTTCTCTTCCAGACCGGACGCAGCCTCCATGGGGATGTCCGTGATACGGCCGCAGCGGCGGCAGACAAAGTGATAGTGCGGGGATGTATCATAGTCGAAATGATCCGTGCCGTCGCCGCAGGAGAACTTGCGGATCTCCCCCAGATCGACGAGCAGGTTCAGATTCCGGTATACCGTGCCCAGGCTGATGTTGGGAAACTGTTCCCGAATGCTGGTGTAAAGAGCGTCCGCGGTCGGGTGATCCTTGCGTCTCATCAGGCAGGCTTTGATCGATTCGCGCTGGCGGCTGTACTTTAACGTTTTCATGGGCAGCCTCTCCTCACTTTAAAATTAATAACGATTATTATTTATATTATTATGTTTTGCGCGGTTTGTCAAATCTTTTTTGGCGGGCCGCGCGGGAAAGATCCCTTTTGCCAGGCCGCGCGGGAGAACTTTTTATTGATGAAATGCGTCCCGGTGGTATAATAGAATTATGATTGTATGCAAGGAGGAGAGGGATGAGCAAGAAAGAGGTACGGCAGATGGTTTCCGCTCTGACGGAGCGTCTCTGCGAGAAGGAATTTCTGGATCGGTCCGGCCTGAGCAGGAAACACATTCAGATGCTGATGAACAAGGAGCACTGGGAGGAGCAGATTTCCAGGCTGCTGCCGATTAAGAAGCGGGTTTCCTGCCGCCTGGTTTATGAGATGTGCGCGGAGCCGCTGTCTCTTCTGGGATATCAGCCGGAAGAGGGGTGGATGAAGTTTACCTATCAGTACGCCTGCCATATCCTGTATCCCGATCCGGAATTTACGCGGGCGGGCGCGGGCTTCAGGGCGGGCGCGGAATTTTACCTGGCCGTGCTGCGCTTCGTGTTCGAGATGGAGCGGGCGGTGCTGGCGCCTCAGCCGCTGAGCGATTTCGTATTTCTCGACGACGAGGAGGCGAAGAAGTTCGAGAGCTACCGCGAATACCGGCAGTTCAAGCGCGCCTTTGCCGGCGAGTACATCTATGAGATGATGCGGCTGAATGCGGAGGTTACGCCGTTTCGCACGCTGGAGCACATCGCGGGCGTTCATTACGTTTCCATGGCGGTGGCGCGCGGCCTTTACGAGGCGGGCGTCCCCATCGATCTGACGCTGATCTCCGGCGCGGCGGCCGGGCACGATCTGGGAAAATTCGGCTGCAAGCCGAATGAGCGGGTGCCGTATCTTCATTATTACTACACCGATCAGTGGTTTGCCCGCCACTCCATGAACTACATCGGCCATATTGCGGCCAACCATTCGACCTGGGATCTGGAGCCGGAAAATCTGTCGGTGGAATCGCTGGTGCTGATTTATTCCGATTTCAGGGTCAAGCAGAGCCGCGGCGAGGACGGGCGTGAGATTACCTATATTTCCACGCTGGACGAGGCGTTTAACGTGATCCTCTCCAAGCTGGACAACGTGGATGAGAAGAAACTGAACCGCTACCGTTTTGTCTACGCCAAGCTCCACGATTTCGAGGATTACATGCGCTCGCTCGGCGTGGACGTGGGGCTGGACGGGAAGCCGGAAAAGCCGCAGGCGCTGCCGGATATCTCTCTGCGGAATGCGTCTCAGACCGTGGAATCGCTGGTGTTCATGGCGATCGAGCACAACATCCGCGTCATGCACCGGATGGGCGCGGAGCGCCAGTTCGGAAACCTTCTGGAGGCGGCCCGCAGCGAGAAGAACTGGAAGAATGTGCGCGCCTACCTCAATGTGTTCCGCGAATATTTTACCTATACCAACGACAGCCAGAAGGAACAGACGTTAAGCTTCCTCTACGAGCTTCTGATGCACCGCGAGGGCGACATCCGCAATCAGGCGGCGCGCCTTCTGGGACAGGTCATCGCGCAGTTCAACGCGGGCTACCGCAAGGAGCGGCCGGCCGGGATGACAGACATCGCCGAGGAGCGGGTCATGAAGATCTGGAATTCCTATCTGGAGATGATCATCTGCCCGGATCACAAGCTCACGGTACAGCAGAAGCGCCGCGTCCGCTACCACCTGAAAAATGTGCTGGCGGCGCTCTCGGAGTACGCCGGGGAAGCGGATCTGCCGCATTTTCTCTCCGCGTACCTGGCCTGGTATGACCGGGCGGGAGAGCTGGAGGCCGGGGCGGCCTTCGTCCTGCTGGACGCCGTCCATTTTCTGCCGCTGGAGAAGCTGGACGAAGCGGATCTGGGCCGGATCATTCATTTTGCGCTCGCGGAGGCGGGGCGGGGCGACTCGGAGGTGCGCATCGCGGCCTGGCGCCTGTTCCGGCATCTGACGGGCTTCTGCCCGCAGCATCCGGCCTGCCAGGAGATTGCGGACTGCGTGCGGCAGGCGGACGTGGGCGGCGATATCACGATGACGTTCCTCAGATACCGGGTGCTGACCAATCTGGGATACGATACAGAAAAAGAGCAGGAGATCCTGTACGGCCGGGACGTGGTGTCCGATATTTTCCTGGACAACCTGAAGTCCTCGACGCCCTGGATCATCAAGGCGGTCAACATCAAGCTCCTGGTCGACCAGATCGACCACGGCAAGCGGGAGCATATCCTGCACATCGCGGCGCATTTTTCCAATCTGATCAAGGTCAGCGAGCATGTGATGGTGCGCCATGACGCGGGGCGTGCGCTGCTGCGCATCGTCGGCCTGCTGACGCCGGATCAGCGCAATGAGATCGCGATGGAGCTTTTAAAGGGCCTGGAGGTAGGCGAGTACGAATTTTCCAAATACATCCCCCGCTATCTGGGCGAGACGGCGCTGTGGCTGCCGCCGGAGCAGATTGGGGAGATCCTTTCGCATCTGAAGGCGCTGATGGCCAGCCCCAACGATCAGATTGCCTCCGTGGCGCTGGATACGGTGGGCATCCTTCTGGAGTGCTGCCCCTGCTATCAGACCCGCTTTGAGGAAGAGGAAGGGGTCTGGGAGAGACGCCGCGGCGAGCTTCTGGGGACGCTGCTGGGAGGCCTTGCCAACTACCGGGAGCCGGTGCGCCAGGAGGCTTTGCTGGTATTCGGCCAGATCGTGTTCGGATCGCTGCGCCTTTCCTGCGTGCAGAAAAAAGAGATTTTTGTACTCTGCTTCAAGAAACTTCTGTTCCTTCTCAATGAGAATAAGGGAGACGAGCTGACGGTCTTTTACCGGGCGGCCGCGCTGTCCAACCTCTACCGCTTTATCACGGATTACCGCATGACGGAGGGGGACTTTGAGATCGGGGAGCGGGAGAAGGTCGCCTTCTTCCCGGGCACTTTCGATCCCTTTACGCTCTCGCACAAGGAGATTGTGCGCGAGATCCGGGACCGGGGCTATGAGGTGTATCTGGCGGTGGACGAATTTTCCTGGTCCAAGAAGGCCCAGCCGCACCTGATCCGGCGCCAGATTGTCAACATGTCGGTGGCGGACGAGTTCCATGTCAATCTCTTCCCGGACGACATCCCGGTCAACATCGCTAACCCGGCGGATTTGCGGCGCTTGAAGCAGGTGTTTGCCGGAAAGGAGATTTACATTGTGGTGGGAAGCGATGTGATTGCCAACGCGTCCTCCTACCGCGAGGAGCCTTGTGAGGATTCGATTCACACCATGAACCATATCGCGTTCCGCCGGGTGGGGGATAAGAAGGCAGACAATAAATTTAACCGGGAGATGATGGACCGCATCAGCGGGACCGTGTACGAGCTGGAGCTGCCGGAGCATCTGGAGGACATCAGCTCGACCAAGATCCGGGAAAACATCGACATGAACCGCGATATTTCCAACCTGATCGATCCTTCCGTGCAGGAGTATATTTATTTTAACGGCCTGTATCTGCGCGAGCCGGAATACAAGCCGATCATCCGCGCGCGCGCGATCTCATTCGAGGAGACGGACGCGCCCGACGAGGCGCTTCTGGAGGAGATCGACCGCATCGTCCTGCAGGACGAAGAGCACGGGACGCAGGTCATGGCGGCCATCCGTTCCCGCGGCGACCGGCTGCTGCTGCTGCGCAATACGGTAGCGGACAATCGGCTGGTGGGCGTGGCAAGGCTCCGCTATCTGGCTCCGGACGAGTTGTTCGGCGTGCTGAAACGGGTGGATCTGGCGGATCAGGTGCGCCAGCAGACGCATGGGGAGGTCCTTCTGATCAGCGGCATCCACGTTGAGCGAGATCCGATGATCCACGACGCCGAGCAGCTTCTCCTGGCGGAGGCGATTGCGCGCTCCTTTGCTTACCGCTGCGGCTATGCGCTGTTTTTTTCGGCGGAGGGCTGCTATCCGGATCGGGTTATGTCGGCGGTGCTGCGCCAGGGCTTCGTGAAGGCGGCCAATTCGCCGGAGAAGGCGCCGATCTGGCTGGTCGACATGCACGCGCCGCTCGTTTTGATGCAGAATCTGGAGACGACGCTGAAGGAGCCGTTTTCCAGCAACGCGCGGGTGCTGCGGGCGGTCTACAAGGCACACCAGGATCTGCAGATGGCGATGACGGCTATTTATCCGGGACAGCTGGTGCTGTCGCTGTCGGCCAGCGTGATTTACCACCGTCTGGTAGACAAGATCACGGCTTTAAACGAGGTGCCGCGGGAGCCGGTTACGCCCCGCCGCCTGGGCGAGGCCATGTGCGTGCCCTTCGGCAAGATCCTGCGCGGGAAGGTCGTTCCCAACACGGTAACCAAGACGCTGCACACCGACAAGGTATTCGATCCGGAGCTGCGCTCCGACACCATCGAAGCCTTCCCCTATTATTCGCCGCTGCGCAGCCAGATCAAGGCGATCAAGTCCTTTAACCGGCCGGTCATCCTGGTGGACGATCTGCTGCATCACGGCGGGCGCTTCGAGACGCTGGAGCCGATGTTTAAAGAGGAGGGCGTAGAGATTAAGAAGCTGGTGCTGGGGATGCTTTCAGGCTACGGCCGCGACATGATGGCGACCAAGGGCATTCCGGTGGACAGCATTTACTATATCCCCAACCTGAAATACTGGTATGTGGAATCGACGCTGTACCCGTTTATCGGCGGCGATACGGTGCGCCGCGATACGGTCAAGGTGGCGGGCCTGACGCCGTCCATCAACATGATTCTTCCCTATGCGCTGCCGCCGTTAAAGGAGTGCAGCCGGGAGGCGCTGTTTGATTTTTCCGCCTGCTGCATCCGCAATGCGAGAGATATCCTGCTGGCGCTGGAGGCGGAGTACCGGGCGCTGTTTGCGCGCAACCTGACATTAAGCCGGCTTTCCGAGGCGGTCATTTTGCCGCTGTGCCCGGACAAGGGCGAGTGCGTCAGCTACGATCCCAACCTGGCGGCTTCCGTCTATCTGGAAAACGATCTGCAGATGCTGTATCGGACGAGGTACCACAGCAGGCATAAGAACGGATAGGCGGCATCTGGCCGGAAGCGGAGAAAAAAGAAGACAGGAGGTTTGAAAGCATGTTTTTCTATAGAATTGACGGGCGGCTCTGCTGCAGCCCGCGGGGCGATCTGCCGTTTGAGAGAGCGGCGCTTTCGCGGGAGGACGAGACGGTTTTCGCGCTGTTTGAGCGCGATCCCGGCGCCGGGCGGGCGTCGTTTCTGGTCCGCGATCTGCGGCTTCTGTTCCAGGAAAAGGAAGACGTTTCCTGGTTAAGCAGCCGGGAGCTGGAGAAAGGGGAGCGGGCGGCCCGGGCCGGAGCGCCGGAGAAAACGGACGGCTGGGCGTCGGAGGATCGGGAAACGCTTTTTAACACGCTGGGGCCGGCGGCAGAGGCCGGCCGTCTGACGGCCGTAAACCGGCTGCATCCGGCCTGGCGGGAGATTCTCAAGCGGAAACCGGCCACCGGGAAAAAACGCGTCCACGTGCTGGCGATCGGCGACGTGGGAAGCACGCTTCTGACCGGCCTGCATCTGCTGGGCGGCGACTGCATTTCCTCCATCGGGATCTGCGACATTTCGGATCAGGTTACGGCCCGCTGGGAGTTTGAGGAAAATCAGATCGCGTATCCCTGGGATTATGACGCCCTGCCGGAGGTGGACGTGGTAGCGCCGGAGCGGCTGTTCGACTGCGACGTCTTCGTGTTTGTGGCGTCGAAGGGGATCCCGCCGGTCGGCTCGCAGGTCAAAGACGTGCGCATGTATCAGTTTGAAAACAATTCCAAAATCGTGGCGCAGTACGCCAGACAGGCGCGGCGGGAGCATTTTAAGGGACTGTTCGCCGTCGTCTCGGATCCGGTGGATCCGTTGGCCAAGACGGCCTGGCTGGAGAGCAACCGGGACGAGGACGGGAAGCTGGATTATCTGGGGCTTTTGCCGGAGCAGGTGCAGGGCTTCGGGCTCGGCGTGATGAATGCGCGGGCCGCCTATTATGCCAAGCGGGATCCGCGTTTGAAGCAGTTTTTGACGGAGGGCCGTTCCTTTGGCCCGCACGGCCAGGATCTGGTGGTGGCCGACTCGATTGAGCATTACGACGACGCCCTCTCGCGGGAGCTGACGCAGCTGACCGTGACGGCCAACCTCCACATGCGGGCCATCGGGTTTAAGCCGTTTATCGCGCCGGCGTATTCGTCGGGGGCGATCTCTCTGATCCTGACGCTCCGGGGCGAGTGGCACTGCGGTTCCGTCTTCCTGGGCGGGATTTTCATGGGGGTAAAAAACCGCTATACGCCCGCCGGCCTGGAGACGGAGATCCTGCCGCTGCCCGACGCGCTGTATGAGCGGATCGTGACGGCGCAGGAGAATCTCAGGCAGATTGTGTAGAGCGCGGAGAAAGCGGAGAAAATCAGGAAAGCGGGGAAAAACGGTGGCAGAGACGGCAGGAGAGACGACAGAAGAAAAGAAAACAGTGCGGCAGAGCGCGCGGGAGCCGGTGTTTCCCGTCGTGATGCCGCGGGAGAAGGACGCCGCGATCCCGGAACGCCTCCGGGCGGTGCTCTCCGCTGCGCTGGCGGGCCGCAAGGCGCGGATCCTGGAGACGGCAGAGGAGCTGGAGGTTTTTCTTTCGCAGCGCCGGTCCCTTTCAGAGATCCGCTCCCTTTCGGAAAGCCGGCCGGCGGGGCGGATCCTGTTTGTCCTGTCCCTGGGGGCGGACGGGGTCAATCTGGAGTATGCGAGGCTGCTCCGTTTCCTGCGCCGCGCGCCGGGGGCGCTTGACGGGTACACGGGCGGCGTGATCGCCGACAGCGAGAGCGATCTCTTTACAAAATCGGCTGCCAGGGAGCTCGTATTTGCGGCCAACTGCGCCGGCTGCGCCTTCGTGGGGCGGCCGCTGGTCGAGGGGACGGGGACGCTGTCCAACTTTGCCATCGTGGCCCGCAATCTGGGGACGGACTGGGCGGGCGCTTACCGGGAGAGCGCCGCGGAGCTGGTGCGCTCCGTGCTGGAGACGGAGTTTGTCCCGCGCAAAAAGCCGGTCCTTCTGGCGCTGCACGCTTCCAGCCATAAGACGTCCAATACCTGGGCGCTGTGGAGCGAGGTCCGCAAACGGCTGGACGGCTTTGAGATCCAGGAGATCGGCCTCAGAAACGGGACGCTCTCGGACTGCTCGGGCTGTCCGTATAAGATGTGCCTGCATTTCGGGGAGCGGGGGAGCTGCTTTTACGGCGGGGTCATGGCAGAGGACGTCTATCCGGCCGTGCGCCGCGCGGACGGGATTATCATGCTGTGTCCCAATTACAACGACGCGCTGTCGGCCAACCTCACGGCCTTTATCAACCGCCTGACGGCGCTGTTCCGCACGGTGCGCTTTTACGACAAAGCGCTGTTTGGCATCGTGGTCTCGGGCTATTCGGGCAGCGATATCGTGGCCGGGCAGCTGATCGCGGCGCTTAACATGAACAAGACCTTTTATCTGCCCGGCGGCTTTACCATGATGGAGACGGCCAACGACGCGGGGACGGCGCTGAAGCTTCCGGGGATTGAGGGGCGCATCGACGCGTTTGCCGGCCGGATCCGGCGGACGCTGCTGGCCGGGGCGGCCGCGGAAAAAAGCGGGGCGGCCGCGGGGCGCGGATCAGACAGAGGAGATGAGCGGGAGGAGAGAGGGAATCTATGAAACGCTGGAAGCGGACGCTGGCAATCGGGATCGTCATCGCGCTGACGTCCCAGCTCTACTGGAATGTGTTTGTGACGAATTTCCGCATTTCGACCTCCGTGATCTTGCTGCCGCTCCTGATTATGACGGTCGGAAGCCAGATCCATACGCTGACCATCTGTCTGGTCACGTCGGCGATCGTGTTTCTGTTCCGGGGCGGTATCTGTTTTCTGCAGGGCTATTCCGTGGCGGAGGCGATGCCGGCCATTCTGCCGGGCTCGCTCTATTACATCTGCTACGGCCTGCTTTTTAAGCTGCAGATCCGCAACAAGCATGTGGCGCGGACAGAACGGGTCATCCTGGCGGTGTTCCTCTGTGATTTCGGCGCTAACATGATGGAGTTCATGATACAGGAGGCCTGGCAGCAGATGCCGCTCTTTCAGATGGAGGTGGCCAAAAACCTGCTTCTGATCGCGGCGGTGCGGACGGTGTTCGTGGCTATGGGGCTGTTCGGCGAGCGCCAGTACCGGGCGCTGCTTAAAAAGGAAGAGCACGAAAACCGCTACCGGCGGCTGTTTCTGATGACGACGGGGCTGAAAAATGAGATTTATCTCATGCGCAAGAATACGGAGGAGATCGAGCGCGTCATGAGCAACGCCTACCGTCTCTATGAAAGCATCCTGGGGATGGAGCTGCCGCGCAATTTGCAGCAGATGAGCCTGGAGATCGCGCGCGACGTGCACGAGATCAAGAAGGACTACCTGCGGATTATCCAGGGGATTGAAAAGGAGATCGATGAGGAGTACGACGAGGAGCGCATGAGCTTCTCCGACCTGCTGCACATTCTGGAAGAGTCGAGCTATCAGATGCTGGCGGAGAAGCAGGTGGACGTCCGTCTGCTGTTCGACTGCCGCGACGAATTTACCACCAAGGAGCATTATATGCTGATGGCGGTCTTAAAAAATCTGGTCAGCAACGCCATCGAGGCGATCGAATCGGAAAAGCGGCAGGGGACGATCCGCATCTCGGAGCGGCGGGAGCAGGATACGTATTTCTTTACGGTGGAGGACGACGGGCCGGGGATCCGGGAAAAACATCTGCCGAACATTTTTGAGATGGGGTATTCGACGAAATTTGACGAAAAAACGGGGAACATCTACCGCGGCGTAGGCCTGTGCGGCGTAAAGAACGCGGTGGAAGAACAATTTAAAGGAAGCATTTCGGTGGAATCGAAGGAGGGGAAAGGGACGAAGTTCCTGATCGAGATCCCGGCCGGAACGCTGGAGGAGCGGTAAAATGGAGATTTATATTGTTGAGGATGATCTGTCAGTCATTAATATCCTTCAGGATATCATCGAAGATCACGATCTGGGCGAGGTCTGCGGGACCTCGGGCGGCCGGACGGCCGATGTGGGGGAGATCGTGGCCAGCAATCCGGACATGGTGCTGATCGATTTTCTGATGCCGGAAAAAGACGGGATTCAGGTGGTCAAGGAGTTAAAGGAGCGCGGCTGCCCGGCCAAGTGTATCATGATCTCGCAGGTGGCGGCCAAGGAGCTGGTGGGGAAGGCCTACGACGCGGGCGTGGAGTTTTTCATCAGCAAGCCCATCAACATCATCGAGGTCAAATCAGTCATCCACAACGTAGAGCAGCAGATCCGGAACGAGAAGACGCTTCTTAACATCCGGAAAATGTTTGTCGCCGAGATGGAAGAAAAACCGGCCAAACCGGCGGACGACGGCTACGGGAAAAAGGTGCTCTATATCCTCAACCGCCTCGGCATGTCCGGGGAAAAGGGCGGCGACGATATCCTGCGCATCTGCCAGTACCTGCACAGCAACAACCGGCCTATCTCCCAGGTCAGCATCGGCCAGCTCTGCGAGATTTTAAGCGATGCGCCGAAGAATATGGAGCAGCGCGTGCGGCGCGCTATCGCGGTGGGCATGTCCAACCTGGCCCATCTGGGGATCGAGGACTTTATGAACGAGACGTTTACCTCCTATTCCAGCACGCTCTTCCCCTTCGAGGAGATCCGGGCGGAGATGGATTTTATCCGCGGGAAACGGCGTTACGGCGGCAAGGTCAGCATCAAAAAATTCATTGACAGCCTGATGCTGGCGGCGGACCGCGAGGGATAGCGGACCGCCGGCAAGGCGGAACGGATTTCGGCTGACGTTTGCTGACGATTCCTGTATTTTTCTGTCGCCGCGGGCGTATGGTTGACAGAGCGGGACGGGCGTCCCGGGCGCCCGGAAAAACGCATAAAGAAAAAGAAATAACAGCTATAATCCTATTTTTATTTGATTATAGAAGGGAAATGAGCTATAATCAAAGCATAGGTAAATAATTCACAAAAACCTGCTGAAGCGAGAGGGAAAGTTGTGCGGATTGTATTACATATCTGCAGAATTGCGGCGGCGGGCGGCGTGAATCATGAAACACATATATCAAACAGGAGGTAGTTTCCAATGAGCAAGTATGTTGACAGAGTTCTTGCCGAACTCAAAGAGAAAAACGCAAACGAGCCGGAGTTCCTTCAGACCGCAGAGGAAGTATTATCTTCTCTGGGCCCGGTTGTAGATGCTCATCCGGAGTATGAGAAGGTTGCTCTTCTCGAGAGAATGGTTGAGCCGGAGAGAACGATCGAGTTCCGCGTTCCGTGGGTTGACGACGGGGGCCAGGTTCATGTAAACCGCGGCTACCGCGTACAGTTCAACGGCGCGATTGGACCGTACAAGGGCGGCTTACGTTTTGCTCCTTCTGTAAACCTTTCCATCATGAAGTTCCTGGGCTTCGAGCAGACCTTTAAGAACAGCCTTACGACCCTGCCGATGGGCGGCGCCAAGGGTGGTTCTGACTTCGATCCGAACGGCAAGAGCGACGCCGAGGTTATGAGATTCTGCCAGTCCTTCATGACGGAGTTATACCGCCACATCGGTCCCGACATCGATATCCCGGCCGGCGACCTTGGCGTAGGCGCACGTGAGATTGGCTATATGTACGGCCAGTACAGAAAGATCAGAGGCGCGTTCGAGAACGGCACCATCACGGGCAAGGGAATGAGCTTCGGCGGATCGCTGGTTCGTCCGGAAGCAACCGGTTACGGCGCTGTTTACTATGTAGAAGCTGTTATGAAGCATGAGAACGACACGCTGGCCGGCAAGACGGTTGCCCTGGCAGGCTTCGGCAACGTAGCCTGGGGCGCTGCGAAGAAGCTGGCTGAGCTGGGCGCGAAGGCTGTTACGCTTTCCGGTCCTGACGGATACATCTACGATCCGGACGGCGTTGTAACGGAAGAGAAGATCAACTACATGCTGGAGATGAGAGCTTCCGGCCGCAACAAAGTTCAGGATTACGCGGACAAGTTCGGCGTACAGTTCTTCCCGGGCGAGAAGCCGTGGGGCTGCAAGGTTGACATCATCATGCCGTGCGCAACCCAGAACGATGTGGATCTGGAGCAGGCGAAGAAGATCGTTGCCAACAACATCAAGTACTACATCGAGGTTGCCAACATGCCGACGACCAACGAGGCTCTGAAGTACTTAATGTCTCAGCCGAACATGGTAGTTGCTCCTTCCAAGGCTGTTAACGCCGGCGGTGTTCTGGTATCCGGCCTTGAGATGAGCCAGAACAGCGAGAGATACTCCTGGACGGCAGAGGAAGTTGATACGAAGCTGCATCAGATCATGACCGGTATCCATGACGGATCCGCTGCTGCTGCTGAGAAGTATGGCCTGGGCTACAACCTGGTAGCCGGCGCCAACATCGTAGGCTTCCAGAAGGTTGCCGACGCGATGATGGCTCAGGGAATCTGCTGGTAATCAGCGGGACTCCATTCCGGTCCGGGAACGGATCGGGGATCTGTGAATGTGTCAGTAAATCTACATAAAGTATTTACGGGAGACCGCCCTGAAGGGAAGACCTTCGGGGCGGTTTTTCGTGTTGATTATTTTTTTTCGCTGACTTATACTAAAACGGACAAAGAAGGGTTTATACTAAAACCGACAAAGAGAGGCTTATACTAAAACGGACAAAAAGGGGCTCATGCCAAAACGGACAAAGGGGGAGGAAAAACGATGGAGGCGGTCATTTTTCATGTGGATGTAAACAGCGCCTTTCTCTCCTGGGAATCGGTGTACCGCCTGCGCGTTCTGGGAGAGACGGAGGATCTGCGGGAGCAGGTGTGCGCCGTGGGCGGGGATCGCAGCAGGCGGCGCGGGGTCATTCTGGCCAAATCGCTGAAGGCGAAGGCGTACGGCGTGCGCACCGGCGAGTCGATCCTGGAGGCGCAGAAGAAATGCCCGCAGCTGCGGCTGGTTGCGCCCCGCCACGACTGGTACCGGCAGTGCTCGGACGCCCTGATGGAGATCCTGAGGGAATATTCGCCGCAGGTGGAGCAGTACAGCATCGACGAGGCGTTTATGGACATGACGGGGATGGAGCGCCTGTTCGGCCCGCCGCGCGGGGCGGCCGACCGGATCCGGAACCGGATTCGGGACGAGCTGGGCTTTACGGTCAACATCGGGATTTCCTCCAACAAGCTGCTGGCGAAGATGGCGTCGGATTTTGAAAAGCCGGATCGGGTGCACACGCTGTTTCCGGATGAGATTCCGCTTAAAATGTGGCCGCTCTCCGTGCGCGAGCTGTTTTTTGTGGGCCGCGCTACCGAGGAACGGCTGAGAAAAATGGGGATTCGCACCATCGGCGATCTGGCGGCCATGGATCGCGGCATCATTTTCAGCCATCTGGGAAAGCACGGGGAGGTCATCTGGAATTTTGCCAACGGGCGGGCGTCCGCGCTGGTGGAGTCGGAGCAGCCGGACAATAAAGGGTACGGCAACAGCACGACGACGGCGTTTGATGTGACGGACGCGGATACGGCGCGCCTGATCCTGCTGTCGCTGGCGGATAAAGTCGGGGCGCGCCTGCGCGGGCATGGGGCCTGCGCGGAGGCGGTGTCGGTTACGTTAAAGGACGCCTCGCTTCACAGCCGCAGCCATCAGATGATTCTCGATTCGGCGACGGACATCACGCAGGAGATTTACCGGGCGGCCTGCCGCCTGTTCGAGGAATTATGGGAGGGCGAGCCGCTCCGCCTTCTGGGGATCAGCGCCGGACGCATCCGGGATAACAAGGAGCGGCAGATGAATATTTTTGACGGGACGGATTACGAGAAGCTGGAGCGTCTCGACCGGGCGATGGATCAGATCCGCGGCCGTTTCGGCTCCGCCTCGATCTGCCGCGCTTCTTTTTTGGAAAAGAAAGAAGAAAGCGGGAGGAAAACCCCGCGCGGGGAAGGAAGAGAGGGGAAAGGAAGAGAGGAACATGGCGAGAGACGTGGTGTTTAAGATGGAGCGCCCGGGCCTGGTCGAGGTAGGGCAGCGCGTGGAGATTACAGAATCGGTAACGCCGTTTAACGTGAATTATATGATTGAGCCGGCGGTGGCCATGTCGGGGCTGTTTCGTTTAAACGACCGGCTGAAATCGGATCACGGCACGGTAAAGGCTATTGAGGAAAACGACCGGGGCTATTATGTGACGGTCACGATGGAAGAGGACTGAAAACAGAAAACGGAAACGGAGGAATACGATGGGAGAGGGAAAGCTGCCGGAGGATCCGGTTATCTGCATGAGTTTTGTCAACACGAAGCTGCGGGACTGCTACGGGAGCCTGGAGGAGCTCTGCGGCGATTTCGGGATCGGGCCGCGGGAGCTCTGCGGGAAGCTGGAGCGGGCCGGCTTTGTCTATGACGAAGCGCAGAAGCGCTTCCGCTAGGACGGCGTCCGCCTGCGGGGCGGTAAATTTGCATCGGGGCCGGCGCGCCGCAGGACGTGCCGGCCGGAGGAGACAGGATGGGTTTTGCAGAATATGCGGCGGAGATTGCGGTGCGGGTCTGGGACTGGCTGATGACCAATCTCTTGCCGGTTAATCTGGTACTTTCGATCGTGATTGTCTTTTTCAGGCGCCGGGATCCGCGGGCGGTCTGGACGTGGCTTTTGGCGCTCTATTTTATCCCGGTGTTCGGCTTCCTGCTCTATCTGTTTCTGGAGCAGGACTACCGCAAAAGCAAGATGTTCCGCATCAAGGAGGCGGAGGATCGCGTGCGTTTCCCGGCAAAGAACCAGGAGGAATGGATCCGGGAGCGCGAGCGGGGGCTGTCAGGGACGCTGGCCGGAGAATATTCGGGAGTCATTCTCTATAATCTGGAGACGTCGGGCTCCGTTCTGACCATGAAAAACCGGGTGGAGATCTTTACCGACGGGGAAGAGAAGTTTGCGGATCTGCGCCGCGAACTCTCGCAGGCCCGCCACTATATCCACATCCAGTATTATATTATTAAAAACGACGAGGTGTTTGCCTCGCTGGTTCCGATCTTGAAGGAGAAGGCCGCCGAGGGGGTGGAGGTCCGCATTCTCTGCGACGGGATGGGCGGCCGTTTTATCCCGTCCTCTCTCTGGCGGCGGCTGGAGGAGGCCGGGATCCGGGTCGCGATCTTTTTCCCGCCGGTGCTGGGCCGGCTCAATCTCCGCATCAATTACCGCAACCACCGCAAGATTGTCGTGATCGACGGGCGGGTCGGCTATGTGGGCGGCTTTAACATCGGACGGGAGTATCTCTCAAAGGATCCGCGGTTCGGGTACTGGCGCGACACGCACCTGAAGATATCCGGCGAGGCCGTGATGGGGCTGCAGATCCGGTTCGCGCAGGACTGGAATTACGCCGCCGGGGAGAACTTGTTCCAGTACGGGCGCTATTTCCGGGAGAAAACCGAAGATAGCGGGCCGGAGGCGGACTGGGTGGGCGTGCAGATCATCTCCAGCGGCCCAGATACGCAGACGCGCCAGATCCGGGATACGTACCTGGCGCTGATCTGCCGGGCCCGCCGCCATATCTATATCCAGACACCGTATTTTGTGCCGGACGACGCGGTGCTCTCCGCGCTGCAGATCGCAGCCCGCTCGGGCGTGGAGGTGCGCCTGATGGTTCCCTGCAAGCCGGATCATCCGTTTGTGTACTGGGCCACGTATTCCTATGTGGGAGATCTGCTGCGGGCCGGCGCGCGCTGCTACGCGTACGAGGCCGGGTTCCTGCACGCCAAGGGGATTACGGTGGACGGCTGCGTCAGCTGCTACGGGACGGCCAACATGGACATCCGCAGCTTTCAGCTGAATTTTGAGGTCAACGCGATCCTCTACGACGAGGAGACGACGGCGCGGCTCGAGGAGAGCTTCCTGCGCGATCTGGCCCATTGCCGTGAAATTACGGAGCAGGAGTACGCCGGCCGCAACGTGATCGTCCGCTTCCGCGAGCAGTGCTGCCGCCTGCTGTCGCCGCTTCTGTAGCGCGGGATCGCGAGCCGTGTTTTACAGGATATTTCCCGATTTTTTAAAATGATTTTACCCGCCGCATACGGGAAGAAGGGAGGAAATGCTTGTAAAAACACGGCTCTTTTTATATAATAAAGCAGACAGTGAGGTGAGAAAATGATTCGTTTTATCGTAGTGGCGTCCACGCTTATCGGCTTTCTGGTCTCGTCGGCAGGGACGCTTTGGCGGCTCAAAAAGCTGGAGAAGACGGATCCGGATGCGATGGCGCAGCAGAGCCTTAGGACGGTCCGCTGGATCCTGGGCGTATTTCTGCGCCAGGCGGGTGTGACGGTTACGGTAAAGGGGCTGGAGAATATCCCGCAGGATCGGCCGGTTTTATATGTGGGAAATCACAGGAGC
This sequence comes from uncultured Lachnospiraceae bacterium, assembly GCA_944381615.1. Classification (GTDB taxonomy): domain Bacteria; phylum Bacillota; class Clostridia; order Lachnospirales; family Lachnospiraceae; genus Otoolea. The sequence continues at coordinate 39,970 of CALWLT010000036.1, forward strand.
TATTTCGATATCCTGGTGGGCTATACGACGGTGCCCGGGCGTCTGGGCTTTGTGGCCAAGAAGGAGATGGAGCGCTACCCGTTCCTGGCACAGTGGATGCACAACGTGGACTGCCTGTTCCTGGACCGGAAGGACGTGAAGGAGGGGCTCAAGACCATTCTCCAGGGCGTTGAGAAGGTGCGTCACGGCGTTTCCATCTGGATTTTCCCGGAGGGGACGCGCAACCGCAACGAGGATCTGAAGGATCTTCTTCCCTTTAAGGAGGGAAGCTTGAAGATCGCGGAGAAGGCGGGCTGCCCGGTCGTTCCCGTGGCGATCCGGGGCACGGCGGAGATCTTCGAGAAGCATATCCCGCGCATCTGCCCGGGACACGTGACGATCGAGTTCGGAGAGCCCTTTATTGTAAAGGATCTGCCGCCCGAGGAGCGGAAGTTTGCCGGCGCTTACGCGCAGAAAAAAATTCTGGAAATGCTGGAAAAGGAAGGCTGAGACACACATGGAATTACAGGAGATACGGGGGAAGCTGGACGAGCTGGATCCGCAGATCGTGCGGCTTTTCGAGGAGCGGATGCGCTTGTGCCACGAGGTGGCGGAATATAAGATCGCGGCGGGAAAGGCCGTTTATGATCCGGAGCGGGAGAAGCAGAAGCTGGAGACGCTCCAGAATCTGACGGACGGAGCGTTTAACCGGCAGGCGGTAAAGGAACTGTTTTTGCAGATTATGACGCTCAGCCGCCGTTATCAGTATCAGAGGATGGCCGGCCGCATGGCGCAGCCGGATCTGGGATTTCAGAAGATAGAGCGGCTCAGGACAAAGGGCTGCCGGGTCGCGTTCCAGGGCCTGGAGGGCGCGTACAGCCATGCGGCCGCCCTCTCTTTTTTCGGGCCGGATGCGGATCTTTACCACGTGCGGCTGTTTGAGGATCTGATGATCGAGGTGCAGGAGGGGCGGGCGGATTACGCCGTGCTGCCGATCGAAAATTCCTCGGCGGGGGCCGTCACGGACAGCTATGATCTGCTGATGAAGTACGATAATTATATTGTGGCGGAGCTGTTTCTCCCGATCCGCCATTTCCTGCTGGGCCGGGAGGAGGCGGATCTGGCCGGGATCCGGCGGGTGTTCGCGCATCCGCAGGCTCTGATGCAGAGCTCGGAATACCTGAACGGACACCGGGACTGGCAGCAGATCAGTCTGGAAAATAACGCGGTGGCGGCGAAGAAGGTAAGGGACGACGGCGACCCGGCGCAGGCGGCGGTGGCCGGAGAGGAAGCGGCGCAGGTGTACGGCTTAAAGAAGCTGGCCGGCCCGATCAACAACTGCAGCGGCAATACGACGCGCTTCCTGATTCTTAGCCGGCAGCCGGTCTACCGGGCGGACGCGGGCAAGATAAGCCTCTGCTTCGAACTTCCGCATCAGAGCGGCACGCTATACAATATGCTGGGGAATTTCATTTTTAACAATGTCAATATGACGATGATCGAGTCGCGGCCGATCCCGGAGCGCTCCTGGGAGTACCGCTTTTTCGTGGACATCGAGGGGAATCTGGAGCAGGCCGGGGTGCAGAACGCGCTCTGCGGCATCTGCCAGGAGGCGCGCAACGTAAAGATTTTCGGAAATTATTAGAGGGAAGAGCCCTGCGGGGGCGGGTGGAGAGTGCTATGGTTTTATACAGGAATATGGAGCATCAGGAACTGTTCGACGCGATGTGCCGGCTGCTGGAATCCGGGGAAAGCCCGTTCACACAGTCTGCGGAGGACTGCGCGGGACGGCTGGCGGAGCTGGCGGTCAGCTGCGGGTTCCGCGGGAATCTCTGGCACTGCTTTCTCGCTTACTGCATGGCGAATCATGAGAACGCCTACAGTACCTCGTGCGAGATTACGGGGCCGGTAAAGGGGACGCTCGGCGCCCTGGCGCGCCATGATTTTGCCAGGATGCGCCGCCTTTTTGCGGCGGATATCACGGCGCTGGACGGGGGAGAGGACGGAATCTGGCACCAGCTTGCGGCGTACGAGAATCCGTCGGAAAACAGCCGGGTGTTCAACCGCCGGATCCGCGACCGGATCGTGGAGCTGGCCGGGACGCTGGAGCAGGCGGAGAGCGACGAGGCCTTTCAGGCGGCGGTCACGGAATTTTACCGCGAATTTGGCGTCGGCAAATTTGGCTTAAACAAGGCGTTTCACATCCGCATGGACGAGGAGGGGCATTCGGTGTCCATCGAGCCCATCACGCGGGTGGAGCACGTAAGTCTCGAGGATCTGGTGGGCTATGAGCTGCAGAAGGCCAAGCTGATCGAGAATACGGAGGCCTTTATCGAAGGGCGGGCGGCGAACAATGTGCTGCTGTTCGGCGACAGCGGGACGGGCAAGTCGTCCAGCATCAAGGCGATTTTAAACCGCTACTACGACAGGGGCCTGCGGATGATCGAAGTCTACAAGCACCAGTTCCGGGGCCTCTCGGACGTGCTGGAGCAGATCAAGGACCGGAATTACCGTTTTATTATTTACATGGACGATCTCTCCTTTGAGGAGTATGAGATTGAGTATAAATATCTGAAGGCGATTATCGAGGGCGGCCTGGGGATCAAGCCGCAGAACGTCCTGATCTATGCGACTTCCAACCGCCGCCACCTGATCCGCGAGAAGTTCAGCGACAAGCGCGAGCTGGATGACGAGCTGCACAGCAGCGATACCGTGCAGGAGAAGCTGTCGCTGGTAGCCCGGTTCGGAGTGACGATCTACTACGGATCTCCCGACAAGCGCGAGTTTGAGAATATCGTGCGGGTGCTGGCAAAAAAACATCATATCTTCATGCCGGAGAAGGAGCTTTACCTGGAGGCGAACAAATGGGAGCTGAGCCACGGCGGCCTGTCGGGGCGGACGGCGGCCCAGTTTATTACCCATCTGCTTGGAAAGATGAAAGGGGAGGAGTAGACGTATGGCCATCAAAACCTTTGCCGCCATCGACGTGGGATCCTTTGAGCTGGAGCTGGGGATCTACGAGCTCTCGGGCAAATACGGCATCCGGGAGATCGATCATGTGCGGCACCCGCTGGCGCTGGGAAAGGATACCTACAACGACGGGAAGATCAGCCATGAGCTGGTCGAGGAAATGTGCGATCTCCTGAACCGTTTCGGGGAGGTCATGAAGACCTACCGGGTACAGGATTACCGGGCGTTCGCCAGCAGCGCGCTGCGGGAGGCGAAAAACAGCCGGATCGTGCTGGACCGCATTCGGGTGCGCACGGGCCTTAAGGTGCGCACCGTCAACAACTCGGAGCTGCGCTTTAAGAGCTACAAGGCGGTCGCCGCCCGGGAAACGGAATTCCTGGAGGCGCAGAAAAGCGGGATGGCGCTCATCGACGTGGGATTTGGCAGCTCGCAGATTTCCCTTTTTGACGAGGGCGTGCTGATCTCGACGCAGAACCTGCTCCTGGGCGTGCTGCGCCTAAGCGAGATGTCGTCGCACTGGCGCGTCAACAACAGCCTGATTCCGGAGATCATCGAGGAGATCATCGACAACGAGCTCTATACGTTTAAGAAAATTTTCCTGAAGGAGCGGCAGATCCGCACGCTGATCGCCACCGGCGAAAGCATCAATTATATGGTAAAGCGCGGGATGCGCGAAAAGGAGCGGGATCGGTTTACGGCCGAGGAATTCCGCGCCTTCTGCGGGCGTCTGGAAAAGATGAGCCTGGAGGAGATCGAGGAGCGCTTCGACCTCTCGCGCGATTACGCGGAGATCCTGGTTCCCAGCGCGATCCTCTACCGGAACGTCCTGGAGATCACGGGGGCCGAATGGCTCTGGACGCCGGGTATCACGCTCTGCGACGGGATCGCCGCCGAGTATGCGCAGGAAAACCGCATCGTGAAATTCCATCACGATTTTGACGAGGATATCCTGTCCACGGCCCGCAGCATGGCCAAGCGCTATAAATGTCACGGGGCTCACGTCCGCGAGGTGGAGCGGGCCTGCGAGATGATTTTTACGGCCATGAAAAAGTATCATGGCCTCGGCAGCCGCGAGAGGCTGCTTCTGCGCATCGCGGCCATCCTGCATGACTGCGGCAAGTTTGTCAGCATCACGCGGGGGACGGAGAGCTCCTACGGGATCATCATGGCGACGGAGATCATCGGTCTCTCGCATCTGGAGCGGGAGATTGTGGCCAATGTGGTGCGCTATAATATTCAGGAATACGCGTATGACGAGGTCATGGTCGAGACGGATCCGTCCCAGTATGCGGCCGGGGTAAGCAAGCAGGATCTGAATATCCTGATCGCCAAGCTGACGGCGATCCTGCGTCTGGCCAATTCGATGGACCGCAGCCACAGTCAGAAGCTGAAGGACTGCCGGATGGCGGTCCGGGACAATACGCTGGTTGTCACGACGGCGTATCCGGGCAGCATCGCCCTGGAAGAGTATTCGTTCGGGCAGAAGGCGGATTTCTTTGAAGAGGTATTTGACATACGGCCTGTGCTCAGGCAGAAAAGGGGGATGTAGACGATGGCGGATGTGTTGGAAAAATATGGCGCACCTGAAAATTATGTAAACCGGGAGCTGAGCTGGCTGGAGTTTAATTACCGGATCCTGGGAGAAGCGCGCGATAAGACGACGCCCCTTTTTGAGCGCCTGAAATTCCTGAGTATTACGGCGTCCAACCTGGACGAATTTTTCATGGTCCGGGTGGCGTCGCTCAAGGATATGATCCACGCCGGCTATAAGAAGCCGGATATCGCCGGCATGACGGCCGAGCAGCAGCTGGAGGCCATCGGCGCGAAAACGCATGAGCTGGTAGCGGATCAGTATAAGACCTACAACCGCATGCTGCTGCCGCTCTTAAAGCAGCACGGCCTGCGGATCATCCAGAGCCACGAGCAGCTGACGCCGGAGGAGGCCGCCTACGTGGACCGCTATTTTGAGGAGTCGGTGTATCCGGTCCTCACGCCGATGGCGGTCGACTCCTCGCGCCCCTTCCCGCTGATTCGCAACAAATCGCTTAACCTGGCGGCGCTGGTAAGAAAGAAAAAGGGCGACGGGGAGCTGGAATTTGCCACCGTCCGCGTGCCGGGCGTGCTGCCGCGCGTGGTGGAGCTGCCGCAGACAGACGGAGAAAAGGCGATCATTTATCTGGAAGAGATCATCGAGCGCAATATCGAGAAGCTGTTTTTGAATTATGAGATCATCAGCTGTCATCCGTTCCGCATCATGCGAAACGCCGATCTGAGCATCGACGAGGACGAGGCGGAGGATCTGCTCAAGGAGATTGAGAAGAGACTCAAGGAGCGTCAGTGGGGCGAGGTCATCCGCCTGGAGATCGAGGAGAAGGCGGACCGGCGGTTGGTCAAGATGCTGAAAAAAGAATTAAGCGTCGGAAGCGGCGACATTTACGAGATCAACGGGCCGCTGGATCTGACGGTTCTCATGAAGGTGTTCGGCCTGCCCGGGTTTGAGGCGTACAAGGCGGCGCCCTACACGCCGCAGCCGGTCCCGGCGCTGATGAACGACGACGATATTTTTACCAATATCCGCAAAAATGACATCCTGCTGACGCATCCGTTCGAGACGTTCGAGCCGGTCGTGCAGTTTATTCAGAAAGCGGCGGTTGATCCGGACGTGCTGGCGATCAAGCAGACGCTTTACCGCGTCAGCGGCAATTCGCCGATCATCCGGGCGCTGGCGGAGGCGGCCGACAACGGGAAGCAGGTTTCCGTGCTGGTTGAGCTGAAGGCGCGTTTTGACGAGGAAAATAACATTATCTGGGCGAAGATGCTGGAGAAGGCGGGCTGCCACGTCATCTACGGGCTGCTGGGGCTTAAGACGCACAGCAAGATCACGCTGGTGGTGCGCAAGGAGGAGGAGGGAATCCGCCGCTATGTGCACCTGGGAACCGGCAACTACAACGATTCCACCGCCAAACTCTACACGGACTGCGGCCTTCTGACCTGCGATCCGCAGATCGGCGAGGATGCCACGGCCGTCTTCAACATGCTGTCGGGATATTCGGAGCCGCTTGCCTGGAACAAGCTTTCGCTGGCGCCCCTGTGGCTGCGCGGCCGCTTCGTGCGCCTGATTCAGCGCGAGGCCAGGAACGCCAGAAACGGCCGGCCGGCCCGCATCGTGGCCAAGATGAATTCGCTCTGCGACCGGGAAATTATCGCCAACCTTTACGACGCGTCGTGCGCGGGGGTAACGATCGAGCTGATCGTGCGCGGAATCTGCTGTCTGAAGGCGGGCATCCCGAATCTCAGCGAAAATATTACCGTGCGCTCGATCGTGGGAAATTTCCTGGAGCACAGCCGGATCTTCTTCTTTGAAAACGACGGGGATCCGCTGATTTTCATGGGGAGCGCCGACTGGATGCCGCGCAATCTGGACCGCCGCGTGGAGATTCTCTTCCCGGTGGAAGACGGGCGCCTGAAGGAGCGGCTGATTCACATGCTGGAGGTGCAGCTGGCCGACAATGTGAAGGCGCAGTATCTGCAGCCCGACGGCAGCTACGAGAAGCCGGACCGGCGCGGGAAACCGCCGGTCTGCGCGCAGGAGACCTTCTGCCAGGAGGCCGTGGCGGCGGCCGAGGAGGCGGGAAAAGAGACGGATCCGGCCTCGGCCCGGGTGTTTGTCCCCCTGCGGCAGTAGGGGAAGGCGGCCGGACCAGATTTCTCTAAAAATGTAAGATAATTTTAAAGCAAAAATCCTCTCCGTATGGTAAACTGATTCTGTATGGCAGCCTGCCGGAAAGAAGGCGGCTGCCGCAGGCGAGAGTTTACAGACGAGGGAGGATTTTTTATGTCGGAGATCAGCATCCTGGTGGTAGATGACGAGAAGGAGATCGCGGATCTGGTGGAGATCTACCTGGTCAGCGACGGCTATAAAGTATTCAAGGCGGAGAATGCGAAACAGGGGCTGGAAATCCTGGAGAAAGAGCCGATCCATCTGGTGCTTCTGGATATCATGATGCCGGGGATGGACGGGCTGGAGATGTGCCGCAAGATCCGGGAGACGAATAACATCCCGATTATCATGCTGAGTGCCCGCTCCGCGGATCTGGACAAGATTCTGGGGCTAGGGACGGGGGCCGACGATTACGTGGTCAAGCCGTTTAATCCGCTGGAGCTGACGGCGCGGGTCAAATCGCAGCTGCGCCGCTATACGCAGCTGAACCCTCAGAGTAACGCCGGCGTTTCGGCCAGGAACGAGATTTCCATCCGCGGCCTGGTCATCAACAAGGACAATCACAAGGTTACGGTCTACGGCGAAGAGATCAAGCTGACGCCCATCGAATTTGATATCCTGTATCTTCTGGCTTCCAATCCGGGGCGCGTCTTCAGCACGGACGAGATTTTTGAGCGGGTCTGGAACGAGAAGGTTTACGAGGCGAACAACACGGTTATGGTACATATCCGCCGCCTGCGCGGCAAGATGAAAGAAGATACCAGACAGAACAAGATTATTACCACCGTCTGGGGGGTAGGATACAAAATTGAAAAATAAAAAGGACATGAGCAAGCGCTTCCGCACGCGGATGGCCATGAACATTGTTTACAGCGCGGTCATCGCCTGCCTGGTCGAAGTGTTTCTGATCGCCAATGTCTCGATGATCGCCGGTTATCTGCAGACGACGCGCTATGAGGATTCCCTGTTTGTGCAGCTGGCGCAGATGGATACGCTGATGACGCTGATTTATGTGATCACGGGGATTGCGGTTTTCGCGGCGGCGTTCTTTGCCTTTCAGGAGAAGTCGCTGCGCTACATCGGCCGGATTTCTGCCGCGATCCAGAATATCTCGGAGGGCGATCTCAACACGACGGTGGAGGTCGAGGGGGACGACGAATTTTCCGCCATGGCGGTTAATCTCAACAAGATGGTGGAAGACATCCGCAACCTGATGGACAAGGAGCGGGAGGCGGAGCGGACGAAGAACGAGCTGATTACCAATGTGGCGCACGATCTGCGCACGCCGCTGACTTCGATCATCGGCTATCTGGAGCTCTTATCCGGGCAGGTGGCGATCCCGGAGGGGATGCAGAAGAAATACATCGATATCGCCTACGCCAAGTCGCGGCGGCTGGAGAAGCTGATCGAGGATCTGTTCGGCTTTACGAAGCTGAATTACGGGAAGGTAACCTTGCATGTGACCCGCGTGGACGTGGTCAAGCTGCTGAGCCAGCTTCTGGAAGAGTTTTATCCGAGCTTTGCCGATAAGAATCTGTCGTACGAGCTGCAGAGCAACGTGCCGGCCAAGGTCATCAGCGCCGACGGCAACCTCCTGGCCCGCCTGTTTGACAATCTGATCAACAACGCCATCAAGTACGGGGCGGACGGGAAACGGGTGCTGGTAAAGATCCAGGCGTCGGAGGAGACGGTTGTGATCTCGGTAACCAATTACGGCTATGTGATTCCTCCGGAGGAGCTGCCGCTGATTTTCAACAAGTTCTACCGGGTCGAGCAGTCGCGTTCGTCCAACACCGGCGGAACCGGCCTGGGCCTGGCGATCGCCAAGAATATCGTGGACATGCACGGAGGGATCATTGAGGTAACGAGCGATCTGGACGGGACGGTTTTTACCGTCCGGCTGCGGGCGAATTTTGACGTAAACAAAGAAAATTTTAACACCCCGTTCTGATGCGGGGCAGAGGAGGGACGCATGGGCCTGAAACGAATAAATCCGCGCCGGGCGGCGGGCCGGCTCCTGGCGCTTGTTCTGTGCGCGGCGGCTGTCTGCCTTCTGCGGCCGGCGGTTTCCCTTGCGGCGGCCGGCGGGGCGGAGCGCACGGTTTCCATGGACGTTTCCTACGGCTTTGGCGATACGGCAAAAAGCGACCGTTACCTCAGGGTAACGGTTGTTCTGGATAATCCGTCGGATACCGCCTTTGCGGGGGAGCTGGAGTTTTTCACGACGCAGTCCAGCCTGGAGACGTACCGCTATGTCTGGCCGGTCAGCGTGCTGGGCGGGCAGCGGCTGGAGGAGGAGTATTATGTCCCGCTGGGCGTCAAGGCGGATCAGATGTTTGTCACACTGCGGGATGAGCAGGGAGATGAGGCGGCGCGCAAGCGGTTAAAGCTCGGCTTTTCCGGCGGGGCGGCGCAGAGCTTTGTCGGCGTGTTCAGCGATCATCCGCAGGCGATGGAGTATCTGGACGACGTAGGGCTTTCCTATGGCCTTCTGCGCACCAGTCTGGTGTACCTGGACGAGACGACGGCGCCGGACCGGCGGCTGGGCTATGATCAGCTGGATCTGATTATCGTGTCGGATTACGATTTAAACCGACTTTCCGCAAAACAGCTGGAGGCAATCGGCAGCTGGGTGGATGACGGCGGGACGCTTCTGTTCGGAGGCGGCGGCCGCTACCGGGAGACGATGGGGCCGTTTGCGCAGGAGATCCTGGAGCCGCCCTATACAGACCCGGTTACCGGTCCCGTCGATCTGGTCGTGGGAAACGAACCGGCTTCCGGTTCGGCGTCCCGCATCGAGCTGGAATGCGTGGATCTGAATCTGAAAAACGGAAGCAGCCTGGTCCAGGGGGACGGTTTTGCGCTTCTTACCTCCGTCAGCCGGGGGGAGGGGAAGATGGTGGCGGCCGCGTTCGAGCTGGGCGATCTTGGCATGTACTGCGCGTCCAATGCGGCGTTCCTAGAGCAGCTTTATACGGCCGTTCTCGGCGAACGTCAGGTGCAGGAGCTTTCACAGGAGGAGTATTACGGCTATTCCGGGGAGTATTTCGGCCTTCAGAGCCTGATCAATACGGGAAATACGGATCGCCTCCCCAATGTGTTTCTGTATACGGTTGTGATCGCGGTTTACCTGGCTCTGATCGGCCCGATCATCTACCTGACGCTGCGAAAGAGGGGGATTCACCGCTACTACCTGGCCGCTGTGGCGGCCTGCGCGCTGCTGTTTACGGGGATCATGTACGTGATGGGGTTAAAGACGCGGTTTCGCGGACCGTTTTTTACCTATGCCACGATCGCCGACGTCTCCCGCGGCCAGGTCCGGGAGGAGACGTATCTGAATATCCGCAGCCCGTACAACAACCCCTATTCCGTTTCGCTGACGCCGGAATATGAGGTAAGGCCGCTGACCAGGAGCTATTATTACGATCTGACGGCGTCGTCCCGGTTTACGGGAAACGAGGACTACAAGACAAGCCTCTCCTTCCTGCCGGATCGGACGGAGATCCGCGTGCGCGACACGGTGGCGTTTTCGCCGAAAATGTTTATTCTGCGGCGTCAGGGAAAAGCAGAAGAAGCGCAGGGGCTGGAGGCGTCGGTAACCTTTTTTGACGGCGGGATCAGCGGGACGGCAAAGAACGGCACGGAGAATCTGCTGGAGGACGCCGTGCTGCTCCTTCACGGGAAGGCGGTCGTCCTGGGCGATCTGGAGCCGGGGCAGGAAATCGATCTGGCGGGATGCGAGGTCATCAATTATCCGCTCAATTATTCGTACGCCCTGGCGCAGGCCGTTACGGGGGCCGACCAGTATGATCAGGCCGACATTTCGGATGCGGCATATCTGGAGGCGCAGGAAAAGAGCCGTCTTCTGAGTTTTTATATGGACTCGGGGGCCGGCGTGCAGCCCGGCGGGGCGAGGCTGGCGGCGTTTGATACGAATCGGGATCAGCAGCATTTTCTGGCGGGGGAGAGCGGGACGGCCAGCGGCCTGACGCTGGTAACGAGCCAGGCGGAGGTAACGCGGGAGCAGGACGGCCTGGTGTACCGGAGCGCGCTGGAGCGGACTCCGACCGTGCTTTCCGGCAACTGCGATCCGAATTACAATACCATGTATGTGACGGAACCGGCGGAGCCGGTGCAGCTCGAGTATCTGCTCGGCAGCGATCTGGAGATCGAATCGCTCCGCTTCGAGCGGCTGTCGGACCGTTTTTCCGGGAATCCGCGCTATCCGTATCTGAGCGCGTTTTCCGGCGCCGTATATTTTTACAATTATGATACGGGGCGCAACGATCCGGCGGATCTGGAGCACGTCTACAGCCGGGAGGAGCTGCTGCCGTACCTGTCCCCGTCCAATACGCTGACGGTGCAGTATGTGAGCGAAGGAAATCAGGAGTTTGGCTGGGAGAATCAGCTGCCGGTCATTTATGTGACGGGAAGGGAGAAATGATGCTGGAAATCCGGGAACTGAAGAAACGGTACGGCAATTTTCAGGCGCTGGACGGCCTGAACCTGGAGATCGGGGAGCGGGAGCTCTTCGGTTTCGTGGGGCCGAACGGGGCGGGCAAGACGACGACGCTGAAAATCCTGTCCGGCCTCCTGGCTCCCGACGGGGGGACGGTGCGAATCGACGGGCTGGACGTTTTGGACGACAGCCGCAGGCTGAAGCAGCGGATCGGGTATGTGCCGGATTTTTTCGGGGTTTATGATAACCTGAAGGTGTCGGAGTACATGGAGTTTTTTGCTTCCTGCTACGGGATTGTGGGGCTTTCGGCGCGGCGCCGGTCGCAGGCGCTCCTGGAGCAGGTCCGGCTGGAGGATAAGGCGGATTTTTTCGTGGACGGTCTGTCCCGCGGCATGAAGCAGCGCCTCTGCCTGGCCCGCGCCCTGATCCACGATCCGGATCTGCTGATCCTGGACGAGCCGGCGTCGGGGCTGGATCCCAGGACGAGAGCGGAGTTTACGGCGCTTCTCAGGGAGCTGCGGGAGCAGGGGAAGACGCTGATCGTCAGCTCGCATATTTTATCGGAACTGACGGAGCTGTGTACCTCCATCGGGATCATCGAGCAGGGCCGTCTGGTGCTGCAGGGGAGCATGGAACAGATTTTTGAGCGCGTCAACGCCTCCAACCCACTCCTGATCTCCGTATTCAGCAATCCGGAAAAAGCGCTGACGATCTTAAAGAGCCATCCCTGCGTGCAGACGATCGCCGTGCGGGGGGATGAGATTAAGCTGGGGTTTAACGGGGACCGGCAGGATGAGGCGCAGCTTCTGCAGCAGCTGATTGACGCCGGCGTGATGGTCAGCGGATTTATGAGGGAAAAGGGCAGCCTGGAGACGCTGTTTATGCAGATCACGGGCCAGGAAGAGGAAAAGGCGGTAATCCGACATGAAATGGAATCCGGTATTTAGAAGAGAACTTACAGTCAGCAGCCGCAGCATCCGGATGGCGGCGGTTATTTTCGTATTTAACAGCGTGCTGGCGGTGGTCGCCCTGTTTAATATGTATTCCATGATGGAGCAGGTCAGGGCGACGGCGGAGATCCAGTATTCCCGTTTTCTGGATCTCTATACCTTTGTCTCCGCCGTCGAGTTCATCATGCTGATGTTTATCATGCCCGCGCTGACGGCCAGCTGTATCAGCGGCGAGCGGGAGCGGCAGACGCTGGAGCTGATGCTGACGACGACGATGGAGCCGCGCCAGATGGTGCTCGGCAAGCTGGCTTCCTCGCTGACGATGATGCTGGTGCTGGCCGTCTCGGCGCTGCCGGTGCTTTCCCTGGTATTCGTATACGGCGGGATTACCGTGATGGACGTGGCGCTTCTGTTTGTCTGTTACGGGGTGGTGGCGGTTTTTACCGGCGGCATCGGGATGTTCTGTTCCTCCTTTATCCGCCGCTCGACGATCGCCACGGTTTCTACGTATGCGTTTCTGGTGCTTCTGGTGGCCGGAACGTATGCGGTCAGCCTGTTCGCCTACCGGATGGACCTGAATGAATTAAATTCTTACGCGCTGGCCCTGAACGCTTCCGTGCGCGAGGCCGGTTCCGGCGGCTTTCTGTATCTGCTTCTGCTTAACCCGGCGGTAACGTTTTACGGGATCATCAACGGCCAGGCGGGGAGCGGCAGTATCCGGAGCGGGTTAAGCCAGATATTCGGCGCGGTTCCGGAAAACTGGATCACGGATCACTGGGTGTTCGTGAGCCTGGCGCTGCAGCTTCTGTGCGCCGCCGTTTTTATCGCGGCGTCCATATGGCTGGTCACGCCGATCCACCGCGGACGCATGCGGCGGTTTCAGGAAGCGGTAAGAGAGCCGGCCTGCCGGCCGGCGAAGGCGCAGTAAAGGGAGGAAGAACGGGTTGAGGAAGACAGAAGAGACGCTGCGGATCGGCTGCCATCTTTCTTCGGCCAGGGGGTACCTGGCGATGGGAAAGGAGGCGGAGCGGATCGGCGCGACGACGTTTCAGTTTTTTACGAGGAATCCGCGGGGCGGCAGCGCAAAGAAAATCGATCCGGAGGATGTGCGGGAGTTTCTGGCGTTTTCGGCAGAGCGGGGGATCGGCCGCATGCTGGCGCACGCTCCGTATACGCTGAACGCCTGCTCCGGCACCGAGCGCGTCCGGGAATTTGCCAGGGAGACGATGGCGGATGATCTGGAACGGATGGAATATACGCCGGGACTCTGTTATAATTTTCATCCGGGCAGCCATGTGGGGCAGGGGGTCGAAGCAGGGGTGGAAGCCATCGCCGCCGTGCTCAATGCTGTGATGCGAGAGGATCAGAGCACGACGGTGCTTCTGGAGACGATGGCGGGAAAGGGAAGCGAGATTGGCGGGCGCTTTGAGGAGCTGCGGGCGATCCTGGACCGGGTTATCCTGACGGATCGGATGGGCGTCTGCCTGGACACCTGCCACGTCTGGGACGCCGGCTATGACATTGCCGGAAATCTGGACGGCGTTTTGGAGGAGTTTGACCGCGTGATCGGGCTTAAACGGCTGCGTGCCGTTCATCTGAACGACAGCCAGAATCCGCTGGGGGCGGCGAAGGACCGCCACGCGCGGATCGGCGAGGGCAAAATCGGGGCCGGGGCCTTGGCCCGCGTGGTCTGCCACCCGCTTCTGCGCGACCTTCCGTTTTATCTGGAGACGCCGAACGATCTGGACGGCTATGCGCGGGAGATCGCCATGATGCGGGAGGCCTGGGAGAAAACGAAGCCATAAGGAGGCGGCCTGCCTTACAGGATCAGGCGGATCAGGAGGCAGAGAGCGCAGCCGATGCCAAGCGGCAGCAGGACGGAGGCCAGCGTCCACAGAAGGCTACCGGTTTCCCGGCGGATGGTCAGGCAGGTGGCAAAGCAGGGCCAGTGAAAGAGGCAGAACACCGCGGTGCACAGGACTGTCTGAACGCTCCATCCGTGGGCGAGAAAAAGCTCTGCCAGCGGGGCCGCGCCGGCGATTTCCGCGAGCGCCCCGTCCTGCAGATAGCCCATGACGATGATGGGCAGGACGATCTCCCCTGCGGGAAAGCCGAGGAGAAAGCCGGTCAGGATCATGCCGTCCATTCCCAGAAACCGTCCGGCCGGGTTAAGGAACGCGGCCAGGCGGCTTAAGAGAGGCAGTCCGTCCGGCGCGCAGTTTCCCAGAAACCAGATGAGAAGGCCGGCCGGAGCGGCGGCCGCCGCTGCGCGGGTTAGGACGAACAGCGTGCGGTCCGCGAGGGAGCGCAGGATGATTTTCCCTGCCTGAGGCCTGCGCCAGGGCGGCAGCTCCAGCGTGAAGGACGAGGGGACGCCCCGCAGGACGGTGCGCGATAAGAGCAGGGAGGAAAAAAGCGTGGCCAGGATGCCGAGCAGGATCAGCCCGGTCAGGGCGGCCGCCGCCAGGAAGGATCCCGGCGCCGATCCCCCGGCCGTGAGGGAGGCAAGGGAGATCAGCAGAATCAGCGTGGGGAAGCGGCCGTTGCAGGGAACCAGCGAGTTGGTCAGGATGGCAATCAGGCGTTCTCTCGGCGAGTCGATGATCCGGCAGCCCATGACGCCGGCCGCGTTGCAGCCAAACCCCATGGCCATGCGGCGTCAACACTTCGGCGCTTCGGGAGGCGTCAACGCTTCGGATGGTGTCTGGCGTTTCTGGCAGCGGCGCGAGGCGAGCTGCTTTTGACAGAGCGAAAACAGCTTCTCTGAGACGATGGCCGGGTGCGTATCCGGGACGGCAATCCGCTGTTCGGGCGGGACGGCCAGCGTGACGCGGCTCTTAAATGAGAGCTTGCGCGTTTTTCCCTGGATAAGCGTTCCGGTGTAGACCGGATTGTGGAGCAGCTTGATGATGGTGTTGGCGCTCCAGCGCCGGGTGCAGCGCGGATTCTGGCCGGTCGTATGAAAGAGCTCCAGACGGCGCTCGGACGGGCAGGGAATTCGGTGTTCATTTAAGAGGGCGGCCAGCTGCGACGGGCGCGCGCCGGCGGCCGCCTCGCGAAAGAGAAAGGCCACGACGGGAGCTGCCTGCGGATCCGGGATCAGCGTGCGGCGGGAGCCGGCGCACGGCATGTAGCCGTAGGGGGCGAAATTGCCGATGTAGGATCCCTCCTCCATACGCACCCGCAGGGCGGCGCGGATTTTGCGGGAAATGTCGCGGGCGTACATTTCGTTGATCACGTTGCGGAAGGGGACGAGATCGGGGCTAGAGAGGGCGGAGTCGTAGCCGTCCCCGACCGCGATGAAGCGCACGCCGCGCGAGGGAAAAAAGGATTCGGTGTATTCGCCGGTGCGGATGTAGTCGCGGCCCAGCCGGGAGAGGTCTTTGGTCAGGATGAGATCAATTTTTCCCTGCTCCACGTCGCGGATCATGCGGCGAAAGGCGGGGCGGTCGAAGGTGGTTCCCGAGTAGCCGTCGTCGGCGTATTCGCCGATCACGGGGAAATGGTGTTCCCGGGCGTAGGAAAGCAGAAGTTTTCGCTGGTTGGAAATGCTCAGGCTTTCGGTTTCCCGCTCGTCGTCCCGTGAGAGGCGCAGATAGAGGGCCCCGGCGGACGGCGCCGCGGGCAGACCGGTGGTGTGATTCATGGAATATCCTCCCGGAAATGAAATCAATTATGTTTATGCGGTAGAATGGAGATTTATATGTCAGTACAGATGACGGGGCTTTGCGGGAAAGGAACGGCGCTGATCTGGAAGCAGTGCAATGACGAGCTGTTTGCGGAAGGGCTGCATCTTCTGGAAGAGGCGGCCTTTGCGGGAGACGCGCAGGCCTGGTTTTTCCTGGGACGGTGCTACAGCTGGGGCGACGGAGCGGTGGGCTTCAGCGAGAAGAAGGCCCGCGAGTGTTATGAGAAGGGAACGGAGGCGGGAAGCGCCCGCGCCGTGCTGGGGGCGATCCGCGCCGGGCAGTTTGATGAAGAAATGCGGGCGCGCTCGCTTCTGACGCCGGAGGAGAGCTTCCGGGAGCTGAAGGAGGCCGCGATGGAGGGGGACGCCTTTGCCGCCTGGCAGCTGGCGGAGGCGTTTGAGTGGGAAAATCTGTCAGAGGTTCTGCCGGAGGACGAACGGCGGCGGGAGCTCTGTTTTTCCTGGTACCGGAAGGCGGCGGAGGGCGGAATCGTTCCGGCCATGGTAAAAATGGGGAAATGTTTTCAGCGCGGGCAGTATGTCTCGCCGGATCGGGGCCGTTTTCTCGAGTGGGCGGACCGCGCGGCGGCGCAGGGAGACGTCTGGGGCCTGTATCAGATGGGGCTTTATCATCAGGAGCAGGGGCATGCGGACGCCGCATTTCAGTATTTTGCCGCCGCCTCCTATCAGGGGGATGCGAAGGCGCCGCTTTTGCTGGGACGGATGTATCTGAGCGGGGAGGAGGGCGTGCCGCGCGATGTGAAGCGGGCGGTGGAGTCCTTTGAGCTGGCGGCTTCCCGGGACGAGCCGGAGAGCCTGGCCGAGCTCGGCCATATTTTCTACCGCGACGAGGTAGTGGAGCGGGATGACGAAAAGGCGCTTTACTGGTATAAGAGGGCGTATGCGGCCGGTCAGAAAAGCGCGGCGCTTCCTCTGGCGCACTTGGTCATGCGCGGGGCGGATCTGGCCGCGTACCAGCAGGCGCACAAGCTTCTTCTGGAGGCGGCAGAGGAGGAGACGGACGGCCAGGCGGCGCTGGCGCTGGGAAATCTGTACCGGGACGGTCTTCTGGGCGTGCCGGATATGGAGCAGGCGCTGGAGTGGTATGAGAAGGGCGCGAAGCAGGAAAACCCCGAGTGCATGGAGCTGTTGGGCTGCCTGTATTTTCAGGGGGAAGAGGGCGTTGAGACGGATTACCAGAAGGCGTTCTACTGGCTGAGCCGCTGCCTGGAAGCGGGGACGCTGCAGTCCTGCTCCAAGCTGGCATACCTCTATATGAAGGGCGAGGGCTGCGAGGAGAATGAGGAGATGGCGATCCGCCTGTTCGAGCGGGCCGCGCAGTCGGAATACGACGGATACGCCCTTTATGAGCTGGGCTTTCTCTACGAGCGGCGCGGCAGCGCGCAGGGCGGTTCGCCCGAGGATCTGGATCAGGCGGCTGATTATTACCAGCGCGCGATCGAGATGGGAAACGAGAGTGCGGTCCGCCGGTTTTCTCATTTTAAGAAAAGCCTGTTCGGGCGCTGGAAGATCACGTACTGATCTGCAGCAGGATCTGTCTGCCAAAAAACGGAAAGAGCGCTTCCGGCGAAGTGTTGACGAAGCACATGGTAAGGCACTGCTTTCCGCAGGAATGGCAGCGCCGGAAGGCGCAGTCCATGTTGTAGGCGGCCCGGGGCAGGTAGCCCAGATCCTCCAGCAGGGTAAAAAGCGGAAAGAAGATGGCCATGGGAGGCAGCATGACGGCGATGACCCAGGCGGTCACGCGGTACACGCCCCGGACCGCGCAGTCCGTCACGGCCTCCGGCAGGCCGGCCCCGGTAAGCAGGCTAAAAAGGCGCGGTTCCAGAGCGGTAAAAAAGCGGCTTAACCAGGCGGAGGGGACGGAAGCGCCGGCGATGGTCAGCCAGAAAACGGCCAGCAGGAGGGCCAGCATCAGGACGGCGCCCCAGATGGGGCCGGTTACCAGCCGGTCGACCGCTTCCTGGCGTCGGCGAAAGTCCGGCCGGGTAAAGGTTACGGCGCGTTTCACCGTTTCTTCAGGGGAAAAATCCGGAAGCAGTTCCGGATTTTTTTGATGCTCCGGGTTCCGGCATCCGGCAGGAAGCGGACATTCATCAGGAAGCGGGCATCCAGGCGAAAGAAAAAGCTGCGCCAGCGTTTCCTTCAGCTGTCTTACGGAATGCCGGTCCCTGGCGGCGCAGGGGATCACGGGGAGGTTCAGCGTCTGCGCAAGAAGCGGAAAATCAATCCGGATCCCGTTTCGCTCTGCCTCGTCGCAGAGGTTGACGCAGAGCGCGGTGCGGCCGGGTTTTCGCGGGCCCAGATCCCGGATCTGTTTTAAAAAGCGCAGGCCCCGTTCCAGGCAGGAGGCGTCGCAGACGACGACGAGGAGATCGCGCGTTCCGGCCGCGATGCGGTCGCGGGCGATGATTTCCTCGGCGGAGCGGGCCTGCAGGGAGTAGGTGCCCGGCAGATCCAGGACCGGAATGGTTTTTTCCCGGAAGCGGAAACTTCCACGGGCGCAGGCGACGGTTTTTCCGGCCCAGTTTCCCGTTTTCTGGTGCAGGCCGGTCAGGGCGTTAAATAGCGTGCTTTTTCCTACGTTGGGGTTGCCGGCCAGGATGATGCAGGGCGGCTCCTGAGACAGCGCTTTTGGCATGACGGCCGCGCGGGCCTGATCTGACAGAGGCTTTTTTTGCATGATCGCCGCGCGGGTCCGGTCTGACAGAAGCTTTTTTGGCGCGGCCGCCGCGCGGGCCCGGCCCGGCAGAAGCTTTGCCGGCATTTTGACGCGGCGCGGGCTCACGGGGTTCCTCCCGCCGGATCCGGCCCCGGCGTTTCCTCTACGAAGACCAGATCGGCATCGTCCCGGCGCAGGGCAATGACAGCGCCCCGGATCAGGAAGGCGGCCAGGCGGCCGTTTTTCTTGCGCAGGATACATGAAACCGGAGCTCCCGGCTCAAATCCGAGATCCAGAAGGCGGCCGGCAATCGGTTTCTGATCGGACAGCCAGACGATTTTCGCCTGCCGTCCGGCAGGAAGGCTGCTTAACGGATAAATCACAGGCATCACATCCCTGAGAGAATGCGTTACTGAAAAGATATGCCGGCGGCCGGGAAGCGGTGCCTGGCCGCGGCAAAAAGCCACGGCGGGGCCTGTGAAAAAGCCGCGGCGGGGCCTGTGAAAATCTTGCGCCGTGCCGGAAAGTGTGATAGAATTTTTACGTTAAAACTCTGACAGCAGAAGAGAGGATGGAAATCATGACAGTCAATTACAGCAGTACCCGCGGGGGAGAGAACCATGTTCCGGCTTCCCTGGCGATCCTGAAGGGGCTTGCCGCGGACGGCGGCCTGTTTATCCCCGATCAGATCCCGGCGCTTGATCATTCG
This sequence comes from uncultured Lachnospiraceae bacterium, assembly GCA_944381615.1. GTDB lineage: Bacteria > Bacillota > Clostridia > Lachnospirales > Lachnospiraceae > Otoolea. The sequence continues at coordinate 59,129 of CALWLT010000036.1, forward strand.
CTGGCGGAATTTGCCCGCATGAATTATCAGGAGACGGCATATGAGATTATGAAGCTTTTTCTGACGGATTTTACGGAGGAGGAGCTTAAGAGCTGTATCGCGCAGGCGTACGACAGCAAGTTTGACACGGAAGAGATTGCGCCTCTGGCCAAGGCGGACGGCGCGTATTATCTGGAGCTGTTTCACGGAAGTACCATTGCGTTCAAGGATATGGCGCTTTCCATCCTCCCGCATCTGATGACGGTCTCTGCGAAGAAAAACCGCGTCGACCACACGATGGTCGTTCTGACGGCCACCTCCGGGGATACGGGCAAGGCGGCCATGGCCGGGTTTGCCGGTGTGCCGGGAACCAGGATTATCGTCTTTTATCCGAAGGGCGGCGTCAGCCGCGTGCAGGAGCTGCAGATGCTGACGCAGAAGGGAGACAACACCTGCGTGGTCGGAATCAGCGGGAATTTTGACGACGCCCAGAACGGAGTAAAGAAGATTTTCTCCGACCGCGAGTTTGCCGCGGAGCTGGCCGGGCGCGGTTATCAGCTGACCTCCGCCAATTCCATCAACATCGGCCGTCTGGTGCCCCAGATTGTCTATTACGTCTATGCGTACGCGAAGCTTCTGGAGAACGGCGAGATCGAGGATGGCGAGAAGATCAATATCACGGTGCCGACGGGAAATTTCGGCAATATCCTGGCGGCGTATTTCGCGAAGCGGATGGGCCTTCCGGTCAACCGACTGATCTGCGCCTCCAATGACAACCGGGTGCTCTATGATTTCTTCTGCACGGGCATTTACGACCGGCGGCGTGAATTTATCCTGACGAGCTCTCCGTCCATGGACATCCTGATCTCCAGCAACCTGGAGCGGCTTCTGTACTTCTGCGCGGGCAGCGACGCCCGGAAGACGGCGGGGCTGATGGCGGAGCTGGCGGAAAAAGGAAGCTATACCGTGACGCCCGAGATGAAGGAGCGGATGAAGGATTTTGCCGGCGGTTTTGCGACGGAGGAGGAAAATGCGGCGGAGATCCGCCGCCTGTACGAGGAGACGGGCTACCTGATTGACCCGCACACCGGCGTAGCCTCCTGTGTGTACCGCAAGTATGTGAAGGAGACGGGCGATCGGACGAAGACCGTCATCGCATCGACGGCCAGTCCCTACAAGTTTTCGCGCAGCGTAATGGAGGCCATCCGGGGAAGCCAGGAAGGAAAAGACGAATTTGAGCTGATCGACGAGCTGGAGAAAGCGTCCGGCGTGCCGATTCCGGCGGCGGTAGAGGAGATCCGCACGGCGCCGATCCGCCACGACCGGCAGTGCAGCCCGGACCAGATGAAGGCCGAGGTATCGGAGATTCTGCGGTAAATATTCTTTCCAAAACAGGAAATATAGTATATAATAGGCGTAACGGAGTTGACGAAAACGACAAGGAGGTTTGGATATGTTAGTGAATGCGAAGGACATGCTTGACAAGGCGAGAGACGGCAGATATGCGGTCGGCCAGTTTAACATCAATAACCTGGAGTGGACCAAGGCGATCCTGCTGACGGCCCAGGAGCAGCAGTCTCCGGTCATTCTCGGCGTTTCGGAAGGCGCGGGGAAGTATATGGCGGGCTTTAAGACGGTTGCGCAGATGGTTAAGGCCATGATCGAGGAGCTGAATATCACGGTTCCGGTCGCCCTTCACCTGGATCACGGAACGTACGAAGGCTGCTACAAGTGCATCGAGGCAGGCTTTTCCTCCATTATGTTCGACGGTTCCCACTATCCGATCGAGGAGAACGTGGCAAAGACGAAGGAACTGGTCGAGGTCTGCGCGCAGAAGGGGCTGTCCCTGGAAGCGGAGGTCGGCTCCATCGGCGGCGAAGAGGACGGCGTGATCGGCATGGGCGAGTGCGCGGATCCCAACGAGTGCAAGGCGATCGCGGATCTGGGCGTCGATATGCTGGCGGCCGGCATCGGCAACATTCACGGGAAGTATCCGGCGAACTGGCCGGGATTAAGCTTTGAGACGCTGGCGGCCGTAAAGGAGAAGACCGGCGACATGCCGCTGGTGCTTCACGGAGGCACGGGGATTCCGGAAGACATGATTAAGAAAGCGATTTCCCTGGGCGTGGCCAAGATCAACGTCAACACGGAGTGCCAGCTTGCCTTTGCGGACGCGACCCGCAAGTACATCGAGGCAGGCAAGGATCTGGCCGGCAAGGGCTTTGACCCGCGCAAGCTTCTGGCTCCGGGTACGGAAGCGATCAAAGAAACCGTCAGGGCCAAGATGGAGCTTTTCGGCTCTGTCGGCAAGGCGTAAGGGACAGGAAAGCGGAATCTGAAGGCCGGCCTGCCGGGCGTTTTTCGCATGACGAAATGCGGCTGGCGGGCCGGCCGATATATTTTGAGGGAGAAATTGGATGAGCAGTGAGATCAATGTGCCCGAGATTTTCGGGAAAAATGTGTTTAACGACGCGGTTATGAGAGAGCGTCTTCCCAAGAATGTATACAGGAAGCTGAAGAAGACCATCGAGGACGGGGCAGAACTGGATCCGTCGATCGCCGACGTGGTGGCGCACGCGATGAAGGACTGGGCGGTCGAGCGGGGAGCGACGCATTACTCCCACTGGTTCCAGCCGCTGACCGGAATCACGGCGGAAAAGCACGACGCTTTTATCTCCGTTCCGGATGCCAACGGGCGCGTGATCATGGAATTTTCCGGCAAGGAACTGATCAAGGGCGAACCGGATGCGTCTTCGTTTCCTTCCGGCGGCCTGCGTTCGACGTTCGAGGCGAGGGGATATACGACCTGGGACTGCACTTCGCCGGCATTTCTGCGGGAGGACACGCTGGGCGTGACGCTTTATATTCCCACGGCGTTCTGCTCCTACCGGGGCGAGGCGCTGGACAAGAAAACGCCGCTGCTGCGCTCGATGCAGGCGATCAATGAGCAGGCGCTGCGCATTCTGCGGCTGTTTGGCAATACGACTTCCCGCCGCGTGATTCCCTTTGTGGGGCCGGAGCAGGAGTATTTTCTGGTAGACCGGAACAAATACCTGCAGCGAAAGGATCTGATTTATGCCGGCCGCACGCTCTTTGGCGCGATGCCGCCCAAGGGGCAGGAGATGGACGATCATTATTTTGGCAGCATCCGCCCGCGCGTCGGCGCGTTTATGAAGGAGCTGAACGAGACGCTGTGGCGGCTCGGCGTGACCGCCAAGACGCAGCACAACGAGGTGGCGCCCGCGCAGCATGAGCTGGCGCCGACGTACGGCCAGGTCAACGTGGCGGTGGATCACAATCAGATGGTCATGGAGACCATGAAGCGGGTGGCGGGACACCACGGGCTGACCTGCCTGCTGCACGAGAAGCCGTTTGCCGGGATCAACGGATCCGGCAAACACAACAACTGGTCTCTGACGACGGACGACGGCATCAACCTCATGAATCCGGGCGAGACGCCGCATGAGAACATTCAGTTTCTGCTGGTGCTGGCCTGTGTGATGAAGGCGGTGGACGTCCATGCGGATCTGCTGCGCCAGTCCACGGCGATCCCGGGCAACGATCAGCGCCTGGGCGCGGCGGAGGCCCCGCCTGCGATCATTTCCATTTTCCTGGGAGAGCAGCTGGAGGACGTGATCGATCAGCTCTGCAGCACCGGCGAGGCGGCCCGTTCCAAGCAGGGCGGAATTTTAAAGACCGGCGTCGCCACGCTGGCGGATTTTACCAAGGATGCCACTGACCGCAACCGTACGTCGCCGTTTGCCTTTACCGGCAACAAATTTGAGTTCCGCATGGTGGGCTCTTCGGATTCGGTATCGTCTCCCAATGTGGTGCTCAACACGATTGTGGCGGAGGCGTTTAAGGAAGCCGCCGACGAGCTGGAGCAGAGCGACGATTTCGACTGCGCGGTACATGATCTGATCAAGCGTCTGATGGCGGAGCACCGCCGCATTATTTTCAGCGGCAACGGGTATTCGGAGGAATGGGTAGAGGAGGCGAAGCGCCGCGGACTTCCCAACCTGAAGGCGGGAATCGACTCGGTGGAGGCGCTGCGAAGTGAAAAAGCCATGCGCCTGTTCGAGAGCTTCGGCGTTTATACGAGGACAGAGCTGGAGTCTCTGGCCGAGATCGAGTACGAGGCCTATGCAAAGACGGTAAACATCGAGGCGCGCACGATGCTGGATATGGCGTCCAAGCAGATTGTCCCGGCCGTTATCAAATATACGACGCGGCTGGCTTCCTCCGTGAAAACGGTCAGGGAGGCGTGCCCGGAGGCGGATGTGAGCGTACAGACGGAGCTTCTTCTGGAGACGTCGGATCTGCTCTCGGAGATGAAGGTAGCGCTTGCCGCGCTGGAGGAAAAAACGGCGTCCGCCGCCGCAACGCCGGGAAACAAAGAGAGGGCCTACGCGTACCTGCAGGAGGTCATGCCGGCCATGCAGGCGCTGCGCGCGCCGGCCGATCGGCTTGAGATGCTGGTAGACAAAGAGCTGTGGCCTTTCCCGAGCTACGGCGATCTGGTGTTTGAAGTGTAAGCCTGAAGAAGGCGGAAACCTGAAGAATAGAAAGTCAGAAGAATCAAAAGAGCGTCTCCGGAACTTGAGAAAGACCGGGGACGCTTTTTTACAGAAAAATTCGCTTCCTGCAGGAAAGAGCTCCTGCGAAATGCCTAACGGGGCGGGCCGTCCGTTTGCCCGGCCGGGATATTGTCCCGCCCTGCAGAACCGGAGCTTCCGGAGTTTCCGGAAGCAGATTCCGGATACCCGGAAGAGCCCGGCGCATCGGATGCGGATGTGCCTGACTGGCCGGAAGAAAGGGAGCCGGAGCTCTGGCTTCCTGTGGACGCGGCAGGCACGGAGCCGGACGATGAACCACTGATGGGGGGAACCAGAACGGATGTCTGCCCCGTGGGCGCGCCGGATGCGCTCTGCGCGGCAGAACTGGGCGCAGACTGACTGCTTCCGGCAGAACCGGGCGCAGACTGGCTGCTTCCGGCGGATCCGCTGAGGCCGGTTCCCGGGCGGGGAACGGTGGACGAAGTCTGCGATGAGGTCTGCGAAGCGCTCTGACCGGCCAGCGTATTGCGGACGGTTTCCGGATTAAAATAACTGTCCGAGAGACCGCTCATATTGCTGGTTTCGTTCTGGCAGACGCCGTCCCGGTCAAAGGTGTAAGTTACATTGTCGATGGTGCGGGAGCCGTTTGCCGCCATTTTGCCCGTCTGCGGATCCAGATAATAGTATTTGCCGGACAGGTTCAGCCAGCCCTTCTGCATCTGGCCGTACTGGTTGAAATAGTACCAGCTCCCGTCAATCTCTTTCCAGGCGCGCGCCATCTTTCCGGATTCCCGATCCATGAAATAGGTGGATCCGGTGCTGTCGTTGACCCAGCCGATCAGCATCTTCCCGTCGTGGAGATAATAATATTCCCCGTCGATCAGCTGCCAGCCGGTCAGCATCTGACCGTCGGCGTTCAGATAATACCATGCGTTATCCAGCTGAATCCAGCCCGTGCGCATCGCGCCGTCCGAGCCAAAATAATACCAGACATTGTCGAGAAGCTGCCAGCCGGTGGCCATCGCGCCGTCGGTTCCCAGGAAATAGCGGGCTCCGCCCACGTCGGTCCAGCCGCGCAGCATTTCTCCGTTCGGATTGAAATAATACCAGACGCCGTCTACCATGTACCAGCCGGTAGCCATCGCACCGTCGCTCTTCAGATAGTAATAGGTGCTTTCTCCGCTCTTCAGCCAGCCGGTGGCCATCGCGCCGTCGTCCGCCAGATAATAATAGCTGCCGCTGTCCTGGATCCATCCGGTAGCCATCTCGCCGCTGGCGTTAAAATAATACCACCGGCCATTGTCCTGCAGCCAGCCGGTAACCATGCGGCCAGTCGAGTTGTCCAGATAGTAGTAGACGTTTCCAATGTGGATCCAGCCCTTGTGCTGCGTCCCATCCTCTTTCATGTAATACCAGCCGTTTCCGTCGTTGATCCAGCCGGTCTGTTTGCGGTAGTCGTCATAGTAATACCAGTTGCCGCCGATCTGCCGCCACTGATCCGGGAGAATCAGGGAATGGAAATCCTTATAGGCAAAGTTGATATCCACATCGCCGGAAATGCCGGAGACCTGGCCGCGGCTGGTAGCCTGCCACATGGCGGGATTTTCGTAGCTGGGCCGGGCGTCGTGGCGGGCAACCCAGACGTCGTAGCGGACTTTGGACATGTCGATTTTTTCTGCCAGCCAGTAGTCGTTGGCGTAGACCATCGGGTAATAGCCGGCGCTGCGGACCTCCTGGCAGAACGCGTTGATGATATCGGCCAGCGCCGACGGCGAGAGCGAGTTGAGCTCCGGCGCTTCCACGTCAAAGACGACGGGGTAGGAGATAGGATAGTCCTTGATCAGGTTCAGGACGAAGGCGGCTTCCGCCTTTGCCGCCTCTACGGTCGTGGCGTAGGAATAGAGGTAGGCCCCGACGCGCAGTCCGGCTGCCGCCGCGCCCTGTGCGTTCACGGCAAAATTCGGATCGGCGGCGTTGTTGTAGCGCGTGCCGATCATGGCAAACTGAATATCGTCGGCCGCCACCGCGTTCCAGTTGATGGACTGGTTCCAGTGGGAGACGTCGACGCCTCTGGCGACCACGCCCGCGATCGCGGTCCCGTCGCTTCCGATATAGACGCCGCCTGATTTGGTCCAGGCGGCGGCCGCCAGGCTGCGCGAGGCCGGAGCCAGGCTCAAGAGCCCGATCAGGCAGGCCAGCCCTGCAAGCCGGATCCATGTTTTGTATTTCATACCTAATCCTCCTTTGTACCGACTGCCAGAACGGCGGTATTTTATTTGCTCATGACACCATCTCGCCTGCCGGCTCGATGAGGGATTCGCCTTATAGAACTCTGTGCAGGCACAGGGCTCTGCAAGGCTCATTATACCATATTCTGGTGGCGCATTTCTGACGGATTTATTACAATTTCCGGCCATTTTCTCCGGCCGTATGGTTCAGGGGCTCCAGGGACAGGAGACGCAGCCGGAGGATCTTCCGGTAATACTGCTTGGCGTAGTGGTACATGATCAGCGTGTACTCGCCAAATTCGCGTCCTTCCATGCTCTTATATACCGCCCAGAGCGCCCAGAGAAAGCCGCCGAGCGCGGCGTAGGCGTAGACGGCAAAGCGTTCTTCCTCCGACGGATCGCGCTCAAGGTAGAGCCTTAAAAGGCCGTCCATCTGTTCTTCCGTATAATAGGAATAGATCCCGCACATGGAAACGTCGATCAGCGGATCGTGCATGGCGGCGTATTCCCAGTCGATCAGCCGGACGCTGCCGTCTTTGAGGAACAGGAAATTATCCGCTACGGAATCGATGTGCGACAGGCAGAGCGGACGATTCAGGCGCTCCAGCCGATCCATCAGGCAGTCCATCCAGCCGCGCACCTCGCGGTAATCCTCAAAGAGCATGGCCTGGCGGCCGCAGCAGAGCGATTCATAAAAGGAAATCTTATCGCGGAAACGGAAGGTATGCCCTACGCGGATCCCGGATCCGTGCAGGCGGCGCAGGAGAGCCATGCAGGCGGCCATGTCCGCCGGACTTTGAGCGTCGGCATTGCGTGAGCCCTCATAATATTTTGCAATCTTATATCCCGTCCCGCCGTCGAAATAAAGGATCGTTTCCGTGATATGAAGCGGCGCGACCGCCTCGAACGCATCGTGCTCTTCCTGCCGGTTGATCAGCTTTTCCGTGCCCGCGCCGGGAATGCGGCAGATATAATGAGCATTCTGAACCTCGAAAATGAAGGACTGATTCGTCATGCCGGATTTCAGACAGCGGATATTCTGGATCTCCGATTCCGGAATTTGGAAAACGCGCGCGATCAGCTGCATGGCCTCATTATCCGAATGATTCTGATAGTGCGGATCAAACTGGCGGAGCTCTTCCAGGTTCTCAAATTCATAAACCTGATTCGCAGGCTGAAAATTCATATAAAGCTCCAGACGGTCGATTTCTTCCAGAACCACCTGCTCCCAGTGATCCGGTTCCGTGCCGGGGCGGCGGTAGGCCGCTTCAAGAAGCGGCAGGAAAGCGTCGGAAAAGGCGCGCGAAAAATAGGCCGGGCCGTACATGACCCATGAATCGGCTCCACCGATCGTTACCGACGTGATCCGGTTCTTCTTATTATAAGAAAGGCACCACTCCGAAGTCGGCCCGTCCATATAGACGGCTGAATACCAGGCGCCGCATTCATAGCGGTGGTAGGGGTTCTGGCGCAGCCAGATATCGGAAGGGAGCAGGTACATATTGCGTCCGGCAAACAGCTTCCGGGCATGGAATACCGTTGCCAGCGTATTTTTGCTGGCATATTCCGGATTGTAGAGAAGCCGGACTCCGTATTTATCGATCAGATACTCGAATTTTTCCTTCAGATATCCGACGGCAATCGTGATATCCGTCACGCCCGCTTCGTGAAGCTGGCGGATCTGCCGTTCAATCATGCGCTCGCCAAATACCTCCAGAAGTCCCTTGGGTGTCTCGAATGTCAGAGGCACAAAGCGCGAGCCAAAACCGGCGGCCAGAATCAGCGCGCCGTCTACCCGGAACGTTTCCAGATAAGAGTTCCCTTTCTCAGTCAGCGCATATTTGCCGTGTTCGCTTCCATTTACAATCAGTCCGTTTTTGGCGCATTCGCCGATCAGCCGGTTGGCGCTTCCCAGAGAAACGCGCAGAAGCGAAGCCAGCTCCCGCTGCGTCAGATCCGGATTTTCATAAATACTTCTGCATATCAGACCATCGCGATCCATTCAGAATCCTCCATCTGCTGTTTTCTAAAAAATACGGTTTTCTTCCGCCGCGCCGGTCAGCTGCCTTCTCTGACCGGGAATTTTGTTCAAAAACACGGTGCATATCGGAAGATATGAACATTATAGCATAAAAAAGCCTCAAGTAAACCGGGTTTCTTAATATTGTACGAAGATAAAGACAAGAAATCCTTAAAAATCCGGTTTTGTAACAAATCCGTAAGAAAATGCACAGAGAAATGTTATGGTATTTTGAAATCGGTTGTATTATAATGTGGGTGTATCGGAGGTAGGGTTTACTTCTCAGAAAATACAGCAGTAGTTAATAAAGTTACAACCCCCCTGAAATCCAAAAAAATGGGGAATTTGTAAAAAAACTATTGATAATTTTCCTTATCCGAAGTATAATGACCTCGTAATGCAGTTTGGGAATTTCGAGAAAAACAGTATTTCAAAAAGAAAAAAGGAGAGTGCATTAATTATGAGAAAGCAGACAAAATTAGTTGCAGTTCTTTCTGCAGCCGCTTTACTCGCAATGGGTGCTTCCATGACTTCTTTCGCCGCTGGT
>CALWLT010000037.1 GCA_944381615.1 uncultured Lachnospiraceae bacterium
CCCAGAAGATGCGGCTGCGGCTGTGACGATCCCGGTTCTTGGCTTTACGCAGGAACCGCCGGTTTTGAGAGAAGAATATGAGAACTACGCTCTCGTTCAGTTTGTATCCCTTTCCACCTGGAAACAACTCGGAGAGCCGATTGGAAATGCTGAACCAGACACCTCTATCCGCATTCTTTCGGAAAAAGGGAGAACCCTGACCGAACTGAACGCGATTGAAACCGAACTGACGAAGGTGCTGGGACAGGACCTTTCTTTCGAGACAGAAAACCGGATTCAGGAAAAGATAGACAACGACGCCATGCTGAACGGATACAAACTGATCATCGGGGCGCTGTGCGTGCTGCTGGCCCTCATCGGGATCGCCAGCGTGTTTTCCAACACGCTGGGATTGATCCGGCAAAGGAAAAGAGAATTTGCGAGATACAGGTCCATCGGCATGTCGCCAGAAGGTATGCGAAAAATGTTTTGGATCGAGGCCCTCGTCATCGCAGGCCGCCCCGTTCTGATTACGCTGCCGGTTACCGCCGCGTTTGTGTGGTGGATGATAACGGCAAGCTACTTAAATCCAATGGAATTTTGGGCAGCAGCCCCCGTCGTTCCCATCCTCCTTTTTATCGCGGCACTTTTCGGCTTTGTCGGACTGGCCTATTACCTGGGCGGCAGGCAAATCCTGAAATGCGATCTGACAGAGGCGCTGCGAAGCGACGATATGCTTTAAAAAAGTCCTCTTTACAGTTTTCCGTTTCGTCCCTCTGCTTCTGCTTTTCCTAAAAGATAAAGAAAAACAATGGCAGGGACACGCAGAACAGGGATACAAGCGCCATAATACACCTCCATAACATCCTATCGCCAACGGAATTCCGCAATTATACTATCACTTTTATCCGCGCAAAAAAGCGGCCGCGCTTTTTTGCGCGGCCGCCAAAGTCCCTGTCGGGATCCTTCTGCCTCTGATACAGACCTTCCGTTTCTTCGCGTCTAGTCGTCCTCTTCCTGGCTGTCCGTTACCGTAAATACCTGACGTTTTCTCGCCATCTCGTCGCTGGCCAGATACTCGTCGTACGTCGTGATCTTATCGATCAGCTTTCCGTTTACAATCTCCATGATCCGGTTGGCCGTCGTCTCTACGATCTGATGATCGCGGGAGGAGAACAGGATCACACCCGGGAATTTCATCATCCCGTTGTTTAAGGCCGTGATGGCCTCCATATCCAGATGGTCCGTCGGCTCGTCCAGCATCAGCACGTTGGCTCCGGAAATCATCATCTTGGAGAGCATGCAGCGCACCTTCTCTCCTCCGGAGAGCACCCGCACCTTCTTCACGCCGTCCTCGCCGGCAAACAGCATCCGTCCCAGGAAGCCGCGCACATACGTCACATCTTTGACCGGCGAATACTGCGTCAGCCAGTCCACGATCGTGTCGTCGTTGTCAAATTCCGCGCTGTTGTCCTTGGGGAAATACGCCTGGCTGGTCGTCAGGCCCCATTTGTAGCTCCCCTCGTCCGGCTCCATCTCGCCGGAAAGAATCTTAAACAGCACCGTCTTGGCCTGCTCGTTCGGCCCTACCAGCGCCACCTTGTCCTCCCGGCCGAGGATAAAGGAAATCCCGTCCAGCACCTTCACGCCGTCGATGGTCTTGGTCAGGTTCTCCACGCTGAGAACCTCGTTTCCAATCTCCCGGTCCGGCCGGAAATCGATATACGGATATTTGCGGCTCGACGGCTTGATCTCATCCAGCTCGATCTTTTCCAGCGCACGCTTTCTGGAGGTCGCCTGCTTGGACTTGGAAGCGTTGGCCGAGAAGCGCTGGATAAATTCCTGCAGCTCCTTGATCTTCTCTTCCTTCTTCTTATTGGCTTCCTTCATCTGCTTGATCATCAGCTGGCTCGACTCATACCAGAAATCATAGTTTCCGGCGTACAGCTGGATCTTCCCGTAATCGATATCCGCAATCTGCGTGCAGACCTTATTGAGAAAGTAGCGGTCATGGGAGACCACGATAACCGTATTGTCAAAATTAATCAGGAATTCCTCCAGCCAGGCGATCGCGTCCAGATCCAGATGGTTGGTCGGCTCGTCCAGAAGAAGGATATCCGGGTTCCCGAACAGCGCCTGCGCCAGCAGCACCTTGACCTTCTGCGGACCCGTCAGCTCGCTCATCTGCCGGTCATGCAGATCCGTCTCAATCCCCAGGCCGTTTAAGAGGCTGGCGGCGTCCGACTCCGCCTCCCATCCGTTCATGGTGGCAAATTCGCCCTCCAGCTCCGCCGCCTTCACGCCGTCCTCCTCCGTGAAGTCTTCCTTCATGTAGATGGCTTCCTTTTCCTTCATGATCTCGTACAGGCGCGCATTTCCCATAATAACCGTATCCAGCACCGGGTACGCGTCATACTTGAAATGATCCTGCTGCAAAAAGGAAAGCCGCTGCCCCGGCGTGATCACGACCTCGCCGTTGGTCGGCTCCAGCTGCCCCGACAAAATACGGAGAAACGTGGACTTTCCGGCTCCGTTGGCGCCGATCAGCCCGTAGCAGTTCCCCTCCGTAAATTTAATGCTTACATCTTCAAATAACGCCTTTTTCCCTACGCGCAGCGTTACATTGCTCGTACTAATCATGGCTCTTTCCTTTCCCTATTCCCGTGCGTGCGCACCGTCACGAAAAAAGAGGCTCGCGTCCGGCCCCTTTTTTCATCATGTCGATTCTATTGTACAGGAAAATTCTGATTTTGCAAGTACCCTTTTGTAAAATCCGCGCGTCCGGACGTTCCTGCGCGCCCGCCGGCCTCTCCGGCTCTTAATTTCCGTGATGGCCGCAGCTTTCCCCGTGCGCGCAGCTGCCGTGATGGCCCTCGTGGCCGCAGGATCCGTGATGCTCGCCGTGATGGTCGCAGTGCACATCCGGATCATAGCCGAGCGTTCCCGCCAGGAAGGCCTTCACCGCCTCGTCCGCGCTGCCCGTCACGCCGCCGAACAGCCGGATTCCCGCCTCGCGAAGCGCCATCTGCGCGCCGCCGCCGATCCCGCCGCAGATCAGGACCTCCGCGCCGTTTTGCGCCAGAAATCCCGCCAGCGCGCCGTGGCCGTTTCCATTCGTATCCAGCAGCGTCCGGTTCTTAATCTCCCCGTCCTCTGCTTCGTAGAGCATAAACTGCTCCGTATGGCCAAAATGCTGAAATACCTGTCCGTCTTCATACGTTACCGCAATCTTCATCTGACAATCTCCTCCTTATCACTGCTTTGGGAAACCCTCTCTTTTGCCTGCCGCGCCAGAAGGCGCTCCCTCTTCCTGCGCAAAACAGGAGCCGGACGGCCGTGCGCCCTCCTGTCCGGATCCGTCCTTCCGGTGGCAGCAGTGTCCGGCGGCCCGGCGGCAGCCGGGCAGGCCGCCCTCACAGAAAACGTAATTTCCGCCTTCTATGACGAGATCCGCCCCCTCTGCCAGGCACAGAGCCAGCTTGCGGCGGGCGCTGCTGTAAATCGCCTGCACCGTCGTCCGGGCGATCCCCATCTGCGCCGCGCACTCCTCCTGCGTCATCCCCTCCAGATCCAGAAGCCGGATGCACTCGTATTCATCCAGCTCCATCCGGATCGGGCGGCTCTTACAGCCTGAATCCACTCCGCACTCCGGGGTGCGGCCGTCTTCCCGTCCGCAGGGAAGTCCTTCGCGCTTCGGCCCAAACAGAGAAACCCGCGGCATATTGCAGATCCGCCTTCGTTTGCATGGTCTCGGCATGTTGTCTCCCTTCGTTTATGACATATGTCATTTATGTCTCCATTATACCGCGTTTCCGGCATATGTCAATCACGTTTTTTGGCAGTTTTCTTTTCCTATTCCGCTGCATCCAGAATCAGCTCCGGCACATACCACTGCCCGCCGTCCTCTTCGGAATAAAGGATCGTAACCCGCTCGCCCTCCATCGGGCCGTCCGTCGCATTGACCGGCCGCGGATCCTGCTCAAAGGAGATCTCCTGTCCCTCGTCCGTGCGGATGGTAATCACGCTCATCCCCATGCCCAGAACTTCCCCGGAAACCTCGCCCGCCGTCCGCGTTTCATCGCCGTCCCTTGCCTCGCGCACCAGAACCACCGACGGAAGCTCCTCATCCGGATCCTCCCCCTCCAGATCGCCGCGGTAAAAAACGGTAACCTCCCGGCCGGAAATCGCCTCCGCCTCCAGCGAAGATTCGACGTCCATCAGCTCCGCGCTGTAAAGCGAGCTGTCCGCCGCAAAAGCAATGCCCTCCGGATACGCTTCGTTGGAGACCAGCAGCCGGCCGGCCGTTTCTTCCTCCACGGTGCCGCTGAAGATCCCGATTGATTCCTCTTCCTGAATCTCCTCCATCGCGCGGGAGGGAACGGGCAGCGTCGGCTCCCCGGCGTCCGTCTCCGGCTGCGCCGCGCTTTCTTTTGCGCTCTCTGCCTGCGTGCTCGCCGGCACGCTCTCGCTTTCCGTCTCCGCGGACGTCTGTTCCGTCTCTTCCCCTCCGCTTTTGCAGGCGGAAAGTAAAGACGCCGCCAGGCAGAGCGCCATCCCGGCCGCCAGAAGCTTTCTTTTATTCCTGTCATTCATCCATTTTTTCAAATCGTCTCTCTCCTTTCTTCCCGGGCGCAGTCACACCGCGCCCGGCTCAAAACCGGCCGAATATGTCTACCAGCCACGCCAGATACTCGATCCGCTCCCGGTCAAACTGTCCCTGCCGCATCCGCCAGCGCCAGTTGCCGCCCACCGTGCCCGGCGTGTTCATCCGCGCCCGGTTGTCAAGCTTCAGAACATCCTGCATCTGGAAGATCGCCACGCTCGCCACGGAACCGTAGGCCGCGCGGAACACCCGGTCCACCACCTCGCTCTGATGCGCCGCGCCCAGATAATCGGCGATGTACTGCAGCTCCCACCACTGACGTTTCTCAACCGTAAAATACCCGGCCAGCGTCTCATTGTCATGCGTGCCCCCGTACACGACGGAATTCGGCTCATAGCAGTGCGGCAGGTGCTCGTTAAAGCGATCCCCGCTGAACGCAAACTCGATGATTTTCATGCCCGGATAACCGGTCTTTGCCAGAAGCTCCTTGACCTCCGGCACATAAATCCCCAGATCCTCGGCGATGATCCGCGTCTTCCCCGCCGACGCATCCAGCGCGTCCGTCAGCTTTTTCCCCGGCCCCTTTTCCCAGCGCCCTTCCTTCGCCGTCTCCACGCCGTAGGGGATCGAATAATACTGAACGACGCCGATGAAATGGTCGATGCGCAGAACGTCATAAAGCTTTGCCGACGCCTCCATGCGGCGTTTCCACCAGGCGAAATCCTCCGCCTCCATGCGCTCCCAGTCATAGAGCGGGTTGCCCCACAGCTGCCCGTCGTCCGAGAACGCGTCCGGCGGCACGCCCGCCACGCGGGTCGGCGTCAGCGTCTCCTGATCCAGCTGAAACAGCTCCGGATGGCTCCAGACGTCCGCGCTGTCTAACGCCACATAGATGGGAATATCCCCCACAATAGAGATCTCCCTCTCTGCCGCATAGGCCCGGAGCGCCTCCCACTGCTTAAAGAAATGAAACTGAAGAAAGCTCCAGTACTCCATCTCCTGCGCGAACCTGGCGCGGGCCGCTTCCATGGCCGCCGGACGCCTGAACCGCACGTCCCCGTCCCACTCCGTCCACGCCCGGTCCCCGAAATGCTTCTTCAGGGCCATATAGAGGCTGTAATCCGAGAGCCAGTCCTTATTTTCCTCCACAAAATCCCGGTACGCCGCGCTCTCCTGATGGCGGCTGCGGGCAAACGCCTTTTTCAGCAGCGCAAAGCGGGTTTCGTACAACAGATCATAGCGGATTTCTTCCGGATTGCCGCCCCAGCCGCAGGCGTCAATCTCCTCCTGCAAAAGCAGCCCTTCCTCCCGCAGCGTATCCAGATCGATAAAATACGGATTCCCCGCGAATGCGGAAAAGGACTGATACGGGCTGTCGCCGTAGCTGGTCGGCCCCAGCGGCAGCACCTGCCAGTAGCTCTGCCTGGCCGCCTTCAGACAGTCGATAAACTCGCGGGCAGCCGCCCCGAACGTCCCGATCCCGTAGGGGGACGGCAGGCTGAATACCGGCAGCAGCACGCCGGCTCCCCGTTTCAACATGGTCTTCATTTTCTCTGTTTCTCCTTCATTGCCGTGATCGCGTCGTTTCCTTTGTTCCGTTTTATGCAGGAAACGCTTCTTTTTATCCCCGGTAGACGATCCTGCCGCCGCAGATGGTAAAGCAGACGCGCCCGTAAAGGCTTCTTCCTGTAAACGGCGAGTTGGACGCTTTTGAGCGAAACGTCTCAACCGTAAACGGCTCCCGGTCGTCGAACACCACCAGATCCGCCGCCTGGCCCTCCCGGATCCGCCCGCAGTCCATCCGGTAAAGACGGGCGGGATTGAGACACATTTTTTCAAACAGCTGCAGATAGCTCAGGCGGCCGCGCTTTACCAACTCCGTAACCGCCAGGGGAAGCGCCGTCTCCAGCCCGATGATGCCGCTGGGCGCTTCCGTCAGGGGCCGCGCCTTCTCCTCCCGGCTGTGCGGCGCGTGATCCGTCGCGATCACATCGATCGTCCCGTCCTCCAGCCCCCGGATCAGCGCTTCCCGATCCTGCGCCGTCCGCAGCGGCGGATTCATCTTAGCAAGCGTGCCCCAACGCAGCACGGCCGTCTCGTCCAGCGTAAAATGATGCGGCGTTACCTCCGCCCATACGTCGGCCCCCAGCCGTTTGGCCAGCCTTACCAGCTCGACGCTCACGCCCGAGCTGATATGCTGGATCTCCACCCGCGCCCCGGTGTGCAGCGCAATCATCAGATCCCGCGCCACCAGCGAATCCTCCGCCAGCGCGGGGGAACCGCCGATTCCGAGCTGTCGGGAGACCTCGCCGCGGTTGACGCCGTTATTCTCGATAAACGCCGGATCCTCCTCGTGAAAGCTGAGCGGCACGCCCAGCTCCTTCGCCTGCTCCATCGCCTGCCGAACCAGGCGTTCGTCCATCAGCGGGATCCCGTCGTCCGTAAATCCGGCGGCCCCCGCCGCTTTAAGCGCCCGCATATCCGTCAGCTCCCGGCCGCCGAGGCCTCTGGTAACGGCCGCCGCCGTCCGCACATGGATCCCGGTCTTTTCTCCCTTTTCTAGCACATAGCGGACCGTCTCCGGCGTATCCACCGCCGGCTTCGTATTCGCCATGCAGACCACCGTCGTAAATCCGCCGGCCTTCGCCGCCTCCGCTCCCGACTCGATATCTTCCTTATAGAGGAACCCCGGATCCCGGAAATGCACGTGCACGTCCACCAGGCCCGGCGCCACGATCAGGCCCGACGCGTCGATTACCTCCGTGTCCGGCCCGCCGTCTTTCTCCGGCGCTCCGCCTTCTTTGGGCCCGCCTCTTTTCTCCGGACCGCCGTCCCGTCTCCGGATCTTACGGATCACGCCGTCCTCGATGATCAGATCCGCAGGCCCGTCAAAGCGGCTCTCCGGATCGATCACACGGCCGTTCTGAATCATCATCCTTGCCATATCTGCCCCTCCCTCATAAAATAAACGTCTCCCCCTCCCGGTGGATGGAGACGACCCGGCCGGCCCAGCCGGCCGCGGCGGGATGCTTTCGGACCGCCTCGATCACACCGTAGTCTCCCCAGAAGTGCATGGGAAACAGCGCTTTGGCCGACGCCTGCTTCATGAAGCCTTCCATACCCAGATAAAACCAGGGGCCCAGCCGCGGATCCAGCGGGATAAACGCGGCGTCCGCCGTGCGCCCCGCCAGCTTTTCCATCTCCCGCCGGTAGCTGGCGTCCATATTGTGGTTCCAGGCCTTATCCTCGCCCTCCCAGCGCCAGTTATTCAGATCGCCGGCGTGGTAGATCTCCTTTCCCTCGCAGGAAATCCAGAACGCCACGCCCTCGTCCGTCGAATGCAGCGTTTCTATCCGCGCGCCCGCCTCCTCGAACGTTTCTCCCGCGCGCACGAAGCGCACGCGATCCGGCAAAAGCCCCGGAAGCTTTTTCTTTCCTATCTCTCTGGAAAGAATGTAGCGGACGCGCTCCCTTTTGTCCGCCAGCCGGAAAATATCCGGCGAAAAGTGATCCCCGTGAAAATGGCTTGCGAACACCAGAAGCTCTTTCCCGGCAGGAATTACCGGCAGCGCCCCCTCCGTATAATCAAACAGAAGCGCCGTCCGTTCCAGCTCCACGCAAAAGGAGCTGTGATGAATATAGGTCACAATCATCTCTTTTTTCCTCTCCCCCGCGCGCCGCAGACGGCCGCGTGCCGCCGGCCCCCGCATAAAAGAAAACGGGGCGCCGCAGCCCGGAACCCATCGCCGCGCGGCACCCCCAAACCGGTCAGTCGCCACTTTTTTTCGCCAGCGCCCGCGCCATAAACTTCTCATTCTGAATGATAAAGCGCTCGTGCGTCCCGCTGCCCACCGGTCCTTTCTCGTCGAACACCTCCACCCGGAAGACCAGGCGTCTGCGGTCGATCTCTGTAAGCTCGCTCTCGCACCACACCTTCATGCCTACCGGCGTGGCCGACGAATGGGAAATTTCCAGCTTCGTCCCTACCGTTCCCTCGCCTTCCTCCAGATACGGGGCCACGCTCATCCAGGCCGTCTTCTCCATCAGCGCCACCATCGCCGGGGTGGCAAACACATCCAGCAGGCCGCTGCCGACCGCGCTGGCCGAACGTTCCTTCGTAACCAGAATCTCCTGTCTTCCTCTGATTCCTGTCTCAAGCATTCCGTCTTCCTTCCTTTCCGTCTTCTCGTTTTTCCGGTTCCTGTTCTCACTCTGTCCGCATTCTGCCTCCCGCTACTCCAGCGGCGCGCCGCACTTCGGACAGTAGGAAAAATCCTCCGCCGTCTCGTAGCCGCACGCGGGACACCGCCTGCGCGCGCCCGCGGACAGCGTCCAGGGATTGCCGCCTCCGTCCTGCACAAGCGTCAGATCCTCCTCCCGGATCTCCACGTCTTCGCCGCGAAGGAGACGCCGGCCGATCTCCGCATCCAGCTCATATACCGCCTGGCAGCACGACATCTTCACATAAAACCGCCGGTTCCATTTAAAAAGCGGGATAAAAAAGAAACTGAAATACAGATATGTCATGTACACCTGATAACGGCCGTACGCGCCGCAGCGGCTGCAGATTACCGTCTTCAGATACTCGATCGGCTTCATGCCGGAGCTGATGCCTCCGATAAAAATCATACTTCCCGCTCCCTTCCGCGCCGGGGCGCGTCCGCTCTGCCGCCGTCCCCCGCAGTCATTACAAGTATACTAGAGGCGATCCGGGCGTGCAATCATTTTGTGAAATTTTAATACTTTCTTCAGAAAGAAAACCTGCTATAATGAAGCCTATGGAGATACTAAACATTCCTTATTTCGACCTTGCGCAGACCGCGCAGTCCGGCCAGTGCTTCCGCCTTGACCGGCTCCCTTCCGGTCCGCCCGGCGCCTGGCGTCTGATCAGCGGACGCCGGTACGCCGAAATTCGGCAGGAACAGAATACCTTTTTTCTCGACTGCCCGCCCGGGGATCTCGCCTTCTGGCGCCATTACCTCGACGCGGACACGGATTACGGCGCGTTTCTTTCCGCCGTCCGCCCGGACGATCCCTATCTGCGGGAAGCGGCCGCGGCGGGACGCGGCATCCGCATCCTGCGCCAGGATCCCTGGGAGATGATCATAACCTTTCTCATCTCTCAGCAGAAAACCATTCCCGCGATCCGAAGCGCCGTGGAAACGCTCTCCTCTCTTTACGGGACGGCCTTTACCGCCGTTCTGGAGGACGGAAGGCGCGAGCTCTGCCATGCGTTTCCCACCCCCGCCGAGCTGTCCCGCGCCTCCGAGGCCGATCTTCGCGCCCTGAAGCTGGGATACCGCGCCGCGTACCTGGAGCAGGCCTGCCGCTTTTTCTGCGGGCATCCCGGCGCGCTTTGCGAGCTTGGCCGGATGGATCGCAGCCAGGCGATGGAATTTCTGACCAGTCTTTACGGCGTCGGCGTCAAGGTCGCCAGCTGTGTCTGCCTCTACGGCCTGCACCACATCGACGCCTTTCCCGTGGACACCTGGATCCGGCGCATCCTCATGGAGCAGTATTACCCCCGGCATCCCCGCCGCTACGGCCGTCTCCCGGAGAGCCGCCGCGCCGAGGCCATCATCCGGGATTTCTTTGGCTGCTACGACGGCTTCGCCGGCGTCATGCAGCAGTACATCTTCTATTACGAGCGCGTTGTCCGCCGCGGCAGGAAAACGTGACCGGCCGCACAGGCTGCTTCCGGACAGGCCACAGAAATCAAAAAAGGCGATCTGTCACAGCAGATCGCCCGTCTCGCGAAAGACCCGGTAGCGGTGGGTCCGCTTCGCCTCCTCCAGCTTCTCCAGCATCGCCGGGATATCGTCATTCAGCGTTCCCGCCAGCACCACATAGTTAGACGCATGGTTGGTGCGGAACACCGTCCCCGGCGAATCCACATTTTTCAAAAACAGCTCCATCTCGTCCACAATCTCATCCGGCGTAATCCGCTCAAAACGCCCTGACACCACGTCGTCGTACATCGGCGTTCCCTCGTAGAGGCGCAGCGTCAGAAACGACGCGTATTCCGGATTCATCTCAGAAATCAGCCTGGCGCACGACAGCGCGTGGCGCGTAACGCGGCCGCGGCCGCCCAGACCCGAAATCAGCGTGACTGAGGTCTGAATCCCGCAGCGCTTCAGTTTTCTCCCTGCCTCGGCAATCTCCTCCGCCGTCACGTCCTTGTGAATGTAGCGCAGGATCTCATTGTCTCCCGATTCCGCGCCCACATAGACGATCCCCAGGCCGGCGTCCCTCAGCGCCCGCAGATCCTCCTCCGGTTTTCGCAGGATATCCTGCGCCGTCCCGTAAGAAGACACGCGGCTGACCTGCGGAAACAGCTCGCGGATCCTGGCCAGGATCGTCAGAAGATCCTCCGTCTTTACCACCAGTGCGTCCCCGTCCGCAAGAAAAACGCGCTCGATCCAGGACGCGTAGCGGCTCTTCGCCGCTTCCTCCAGATCCGCCAGGATCTCCTCCATCCGCCGGATCCGAAACTGCTTGGCCTTGTACATATTGCAAAAGGTGCAGGTATTGTGCGCGCATCCGATCGTGACCTGAATGATCAGGCTTCTCGCCTCGCTGGGCGGTCTGTATACAATTCCCTCGTACTCCATCTATTCTCTCCTTCCGGCCGTCTGCGGCCGCATGATTCCCTCTCCTGCCGGCAGGGTAAGCACGGTATGATCCCGCCCCAGATCCGCCAGGATCGCCTTCAGATTATCGCCCCACACCCCGGTTCCCGAATATCGAATCCAGTACTGATAAAGCGGATCTTTCCGGATTTCGGCGACCGACACCCGGCTTCCGGCACAGTAATCCCGGTACAGGCGCGCGTAAAACAGCGCCATCTCCCGGCGGCGTTCCTCCGGAATCCCCTCGATTCCGTAGAACACCCGGTAAGCCATGTTTTCCAGCAGAAATTCCTCCGACCATTCCCGAAAATGCAGAAGCCGCTCATCTTCCTCGCCGTAGCGGGCGGCCCAGCTCTCCACGTCGACCGCTTTCGTGCGGTAAGAAAAGCTGCCGTCCTTCCCCCAGGTGGCAATCCCGTACTGGCAGGGCGAAATCGACACCGGCGAGCCGACGATCTCCCAGATTCCATAGCTGTCCTCGCCCGCGGCCGGGCCGGACACATGCTTTTTCGTGCGCTGCAGATGCAGATGTCCGCTGAAATAAACAGGAACGCCAAATTCCTCCAGAAGCGCCGTTACCTCGCCGGCATTCTCCAGCGTACACTCCTCCGGGTACAGCGTGCTCTCGTCCAGAAGATTGTGGTGCGAAACCGGAACCACCGTCGCTCCCGCCTCCTGCGCCAGCGCAAGCTGCTCCCGCATCCAGGAAAGCGTCCCCTCCCGGATCCGCCCTCCCGTACTGTGTACCGGCTCATAGATGCAGGAATCCAGCATCATAATCCAGTACGTTTCTCTCAGCCGGTACAGATAGCTCAGAGACTCCGGATCCCGCGACGACGCGCCGTCGTATCCGAACGCATGGTAAATCTCCAGGAATTCTTTTGCATTCGTGCCGGCCGTGCGCTCGATGCGATCGTCATAATACGTGGACGGCCCCGGATGGCCGATATCGTGATTGCCGGGAATTACCAGGACCGGGATCCCCCGCTCCTGCACGCGCTGCAGCTTTTTCGCCAGCGCCAGGTGGTTCTCCTTCTCCCCGTTCTGACTGAGATCGCCGCTTAAAATCAGCGCGTCCGGCCGCTCTGCGATTATCTCCTCCAGAAACGCCTCCGTGAGCGCCTCCAGGCAGAGCGTCAGCGTCCCGTCATTTCCGCGGATCAGGAGATCAAGCGCTGAGCGGAAATCCGTAAGCTGCGGAGACTGGTAGTGCAGATCCGTAGCCAGAAAAAGAACCGGCGGATCATTTCCCGCCGCCTCCGTCTGCATTTCTGTCCCCGGCGCAGGGCCGGCTTCCCGCCCGTCTTCTGTTCCGGGCCGCTCCTGTATCCCCGTCCCGTTTTTCTTCGTCCCGTCCTTCTCCCTGCCGTCCGCGGACGCTTCTCCGGCTCCGTTCTTTTTCTCTCCGTCCGCCGGCGGCTCCTTTTCCCCGTCCTTCTCCTTCCCGTTCGCGGGCCGCTTACCGGCCTCTTCTTCCCGCTGCGCCGCCGCTTCTGTTCCCGCCGGCACGGCGCTCTCCCGCTCCGGCCCCGGCAACAACCTGCCCGTCAGAACCAGCGCGGCCGTCAGAATCACAAGCGGCAGAATCCGCGAAACGGCCCCCATCCATCGTTCTCTCTTCACGCCTGCTTTACCGGGCCGATGAGAGCGGCCAGCCCGCGCTCCCATCCCGCGGGACATTGCTCTTTCCCGTGATGGCTTCTACCTGCAGCCGGAGTACCGCCGTCTTCCCCCACGCGGCCGAAAAATCATACTCCGTCCCCCCTGCAGCCCTCTCATACTGGCGCATGATCGCGGCCAGCCCGCGCCTTTTCTCCTGCGGATCGGTTACCAGGCTCAGGCGGCCCACACCGCAGACGCTGGCATAGCGCATCGTACTGCCGCAGGCCGGGGCCGTGAGCGTAACCGCCCCCTCCCAGGCCATGGAAAACGCCGCGCGGCTGTCCCGCTTCATGCGCTCGATCTTCGTTCCCTCCGGCGCTCCGTGAAAATAGAGCGTGACCGTCTCTTCCTCCCAGCAGGAACCGAAATTAACCGGCACCGCATACGGATATTCCTCTCCGGAAAGGGCCAGGGTGCACACCGTGCAGGCATCCATGATCCGCCGGATCACAGCCCTGTCCTTGATCTGTCTGTCCTCTCTTCTCATGTCTTACTCCCTGCGTCATTCTTTTCCCGTATTCCCGTTTTCCTGAGCCGCCGCCCCGGCCTCCGGCCCGCGCCGCTCAGCCCGTCTCTTCCCGCAGCGCCGCGTCGCCCACGGCGACCCGGATAAACTCTTCCATCGCTTTGGTCAGATATTTATTCCGCTTCTTGTAGAAATAGACATGGCGCACGGACAGCTCCTCGTCCATCTTGTAATAGCACAGCGGAACCTCATAGGGAAGATTGGCCACCAGCCCGTCCGGGATAAACGTCGCCCCCACGCCGCGCCCCGCCATATTAAACGCGGAGACGACCTGATCCGGCTTCAGAATGATATTCGGCGTATAATTCTGCCGGTTGCACATCTTAACGCCCCGCTTGTAAATGCTGTTTTCCTCTTTCACAAAAATAAACGGCGTCGCTTTCAGAAGCGGCAGCGGCAGCGCCGGAAAATCGCCGCGGCTGTGCCGGCCCGCCGCGATGTCGGCCGCCGTCAGCTGGTACTTCTCCAGCTCCGCGTTGATGGGAAAACTTCCCGGCACCGCGAGAATAATCCGCTCCGTGCTGTAATAATACTTTTCGTAATTTCTGTCGTCCAGCTCCGAATTGTCAATCAGCAGATCCAGCTCCTCCGCCACCAGCTTTTCCGTCAGCTGCACCGTCGTGCCTTCCATCAGCTCGATCTTGATCTGCGGGTAACGGCGGGAAAATTCGCCCAGCAGCGCCGGAAGAATAAAGGAGGTAAAAAAAATCGTGCCGCCGACCGACAGCTTGCCGGCCAACAGGCCGTTGAGATTGTTCAGCTGGTTCAGCGTATTCTGTTCCAGCGCAAACAGCTTCTCGATCGCGTCGATATAAACCTCTCCGCCCGGCGTCAGGCCGATGGGCGAGGTGCTCCTGTCGAAAATCGGCGTTCCGATCTTCTTCTCTACTTTTTTGATCGCCGTGCTCAGCGCCGGCTGCGTGATATACAGCTTCTGCGCCGCCTTGGAAAAGCTCTTTTCCTCATAAACCGCATACACATATTCTTTCCCGTCGAACATCGTTCCTCCTGCCGCTGCCTGAACGTTTCATAAAAATATTATTATAACAATTATTTTCTTATTTATATTTGATTATATACGATCCCGGGATTATAATCAAGACAAAGATATGCATAAGAGACGCCATGACACCGGGTTTTAACCGGTTTTCCATAGTTTGTACATTCCTCTTAAACGCGCGCCGCAGGATCCCTCGTTCCCCAAACATCCTGCTGCGCGTGTTTTTTTATTTTTAGCGCATGTTTTTATTTTCACTGTGCGTTTTTCATTTTCACGCGCCGCTCCGGCTCCCGATGGTACGCCGCTCTCCGCGCATCCTCGCTCCTGCCGGTACGCCGCTGCCCGCGCATCCTCGCTCCCAACGGCTCAGACCGGCAGCGCGTCCACGATCAGAAACCAGGCGGCGGGAACCAGAAGCGAAGGCAGCATATTCATGGTTTTGCAGTCTTTAATCTTCAGAATCGAGAGGCCGGAGGTGGCGATCAGAACGCCGCCCACGATCGAGATCTCCGCCATCAGCGCGTCCGAGAGAAAGCCGGCAAGAAAGCTGGCCCCCAGATAAATACTGCCCTGCCAGCAAAACAGCACCAGCCCGGCGGCGGCAATCCCGATTCCATAGGTCGACGCCAGCACCATCGAGGAGACAAAATCCAGTGTCGCGTTGGTAAACAGGTACGTATGATTTCCATTGACCGCGCTCTCGATGGGGCCCACGATGGACAGCGTCCCGATGCAGAAAAGCAGGATCGCCGTGGAAAGCCCCTCGCCCAGATTCGAGGAAGAAAAATGTCCCGTCAGCTTCTTAAAACGGCCGTCCAGATCCAGAATCGTCCCGATCAGGCTTCCGATTGCCAGGCTGGCGATGAAAAGAACCGGATAGCGGCTGTCCCCCATGTGACTGACCACCGCGTTGACGCCCAGCATAAACGCCGACAGGCCCATGGCATTAAAAAGCGCCCCCTGGTATTCCTCCCGGATCCCCCGTTTTACCACACTGCCAATCACGCTTCCCGTAATTATCGTCGCCGTATTTACAATCGTCCCGATCATGCCGTTTCCCTTCTGTCCGTTTTTCCTTCTGCCCGCAGCCGTCTCCGGCCGCCGCCATCTCTTATCCGGGCTGTTTCCCGTCCAGGCTCCAGCCGCGCAGATGATCCCCCTCATATTCCAGCTTCAGAGAGAAGAACTCTTCCCGCTCCTGCAAAAGCTGTAAAAAGATCCGATCGCCTTCCCACAAGCGTTTCTCGCCGAGGCGCACGATCGGCACCCACTCCAGCACCCCTTCCGCGCATTCCGCCAGCTCGCCCTCAAAGCCGTCCGCCGTAAACAGGCACATGTACTCCGTGGGCCAGCCCTCACTGATAAACGTAACCAGCCCCCGGAAACGCCAGGAGGTCAGCGTAAGCCCCGTCTCCTCCCGCACTTCCCGCAAAAGACATTCTTCCGGACTTTCATTCTTCTCAAAATGCCCGCCCACGCCGATCCATTTTCCCTCGTTGACGTCGTGCGCCTTTCTGACCCGGTGCAGCATCAGATAGCAGCCGTCCTTCTCAATGTAGCAGAGCGTCGTCAGCTCTGACTTGCGTTCCTTCTCCACCGCGCGCGTTCCTCCTCTTCTCAGTATGGCAGCGTCAGATGGGCGAAATCCTTCGCCTCGTCCTCCAGAATATTTAACAGGAAATCGCTGAGATCACTGGCGTAGCTCAGCTCCTCCCACGCCGCGGCCGCCGGATCGGAGGCCGCGCGATCCGCAATCTCAAACATGGTCCCGCCGTAGTAGCGCACGCAAAGCTCGGCATAGAACCGGGCCATGGCGTCCTCCTGCTCCGCGGTCAGATAAATCCCCCGCTCCCGCATATGGCGCTCCAGATCCCACACGGCGTTCCCGTACGCGAGCTGATAGAGAAAGTCCCTGCTGTAACGGGAAAACTCCGCCAGCGACCGGTTGCGGTAGGAGTTGCGCTCTGCCCAGCCGTCCACGTCCACCGAATGCGCGTCGTACTGATACGTCCCGTCGTTCCAGATCTGAATGACGCCGTAATTGCAGGGCGCCATGAGCAGCGATCCGGTTACCACCTCGCTGATCCCGGACTCCTCATCCTGCAGGTAATGCTGGATATGCAGATGGCCGCTCAGATGCAGGCGAACTTCGTAATCCGACAGAAGCTCCGCCAGCTCCTCGCTGTGCTCGATCGTGCAGTCGTCGTAAAACGCCGGGCTGACGCCGCTCTGATCAAACAGATTGTGATGGCTTACGGTAATGACCTGCGCGCCTTCTTCCCAGGCCGCGTCCAGGATCTTCTCCATCCACTCATACGTCCCGCCGCGCACCATGCCGCCGGGAAGATTGACCGTCTCATACTGACAGGTATCCAGCATCAGCAGCCAGTAATAATCGTTTAACCGGTACAGATAGCTGAGCGAACTGGGATCCCGGCTGTCTGCCGCCACATAGCCGAAATCGGCGTAAATGCGCCTGAACTCTTCCGCGTCGACGCTGTCCACCCACTCCGTGCCGTCCGCCTTATAGCGCCGGGCGGCGGCGTTGTTGATATCGTGATTGCCGGGAATGACCGCTACCTCAATATCATTTTCCAGAAAGGTCTCCAGGATGGAGGCCAGCTCCAGATGGCTCGCTTTCTCCCCGTCCAGCGTCAGATCGCCCGCCAGCACGACGAGATCCGGATGCAGCTCCAGCACGTCGTCCACGAAAGCGTCCATAATCTCCCAGGTGTACTGCAAAACGCGGCCGTCGCTGTGCTGCGCCGCGGACACGAAAGTCTGACAGCGGTTCCCCGAGAGATCCTCCGCCAGATAATGCAGATCCGTCGCCAGCACGATGGTCTTCATCACAAAGCGCTCGTCCTCTTCATCCTCCGGCCCGTCTGCCTCCGGTTCGCTCTCTCCCGCCGGACCGCGCCATTCCTCCCCCGGCTCCGGCCCTTTTCCTTCGCTCTCCGGCTCCGGTTTCTCACTCTCCGGATCCGACTGCTTCGTCTCTGAAGCCGGTCCCGGCTTTTCTTCCGTCTCCGGCTCCTGCCTCTTCGTCTCCGAGGCAGGCCCCGGTTTTTCCTCCCCGGCCGTCTCCGGGGCCGTTCCGCTTTCCGTCCCCGGAAAAAGCGGCCCCGAACAGCCTGCCGCCGCCGCCCCCGTCAAAAGAAGCGCAAGTGCAAGCGGCAGCGCCTTCTTCCTGTTTTTCATATCATTTCCCCCGTCAGAGCACATCCCCGTGATCCACGGAGATAACCGCGCAGTACGTCTTCCATTTTTCCCGGATCCGCCTGCTTATCTCCTCCCGGATCTCCTCGTCCGTCCGTTTTTCCCCGAACGGAATCACAATGTCAAAAATCAGGTTGGTATGGGTCGATCCCGTTACCATGCGAAAATCATGGATCGTCATCTCCGGGTTGACCAGAGCGGCCATCTTCGCCACTTCCTCCCGCGTCCTGCGCACGGTCTCATTGTTGGTCTCGATCGGATCCATATGGATGACCGCCTCGCAGCCCAGCTTTTCCTTCAGCTCCTTCTCGATGCAATCAATCACATCGTGCAGCTCAAAAATATCTCCGTCTCCGGACACCTCGCCGTGCAGGGAAATCATCACGCGCCCCGGCCCGTAATCATGGACGACCAGGTCGTGAATGCCCAGGATCTCCGGGTGCGACAGCGTGATCCGCTGAATTTCCTCAATCAGCTCCGGATCCGGGCGCTGGCCCAGCAGCGGATCCAGCGTGTCCCGCGCCGCGCCGTACCCGGCATAGAGAATAAAGAGCGCGACCAGCACGCCGCACCAGCCGTCCACATTGATTCCCGTAAACTTAAGAATCAGCATGGAGAGCAGCACGACCGTCGTGGCCACCGCGTCGCTTAAGCTGTCTGTCGCCGTCGCCTTCATCGCCGAAGAACTGATCTTTTTCCCGATCGAGCGGTTATAATGGCTCATGTAGAGCTTGACGCCCACGGAAACAACCAGGATCCCGATCGAAAGCGCGCCCGTCTCGACCGCCTCCGGGTTGCGGATCTTCTCGATGGAGGAGCGTCCCAGCTCCACGCCCATCAGCATGATGGCCGCCGCCACGGCAAGCCCCGACAGATATTCGATCCGCCCGTGCCCGAACGGATGCTCCTGATCCGGCTTCATGCCCGCAAATTTAAACCCGATCAGCGTGATCAGGGACGAACCGGCGTCCGACAGATTATTGACCGCATCCGCCATGATGGCGATCGAGCCGCTCAACACGCCCGCCAGATATTTTCCCAGAAACAGGAAGATGTTCAGGCAGATGCCCGTCAGGCTGCAGAGCACGCCGTAACGCCGCCGCACCTCGGGATCCCGCACATCCTCCCGGTTGTGAATCCATTTTTTTGCCAGAAATTCAATCATCTCTTTTTCGGGACCGCGTCCCTTCCATTCCCTTCCTGACCGCCGCAGAGGCGGTTATTTTTTTCCCCTGTCACTTCAAAAACACGAGCGTATCCGGATCGGAGCGCGACGGGTCAAAGCAGAATCCCAGGCGGTCAAATTCCTTTGCCTCCCCGAAATCCAGCGCTCCCCGCCCGGCCAGAAAGCGCACCATCTCGCCCCGGGCCATCTTGGCCTCCGTGCCCTTGACCCGTATTTTCCCGTCCTGTAAGCTTCCGAACACGCAGCTTACCATCCGATCCGTCCCCCGCAGCCACGGCTCCACAGCCCGGCTGTACTCCTTTGAGGCCAGATTCAGGATTCGCGCCCCGCCGGGCGCGCCCAGAGCCAGCTCCCGGTAAATCAGATCGCCCCAGTACGCGTAGAGGTCGCCTCCCCGCTCTGTCGCAAGCTTCGCCTGCATCTCCAGACGGTAGGGGACCACGCCGTCGTCCGCCCGGAGGATCCCGTAAAACCCGCTCAGGATCCGCAGATGGCGGCAGGCGTACTCCCACTCCTCCTCCGTAAAGACCTGCGGCGCCAGATACTGATACTGAATCCCCACATACGCGAGAAGCGCCGGCGTCAGGCCGGCCCTCAGATCCATCTCCTGATAGCGCCGGTAATTTTCCTCCGTGATCGACTCGTTCGCGCCGAACAGCCGGCCCAGCGCCTCCCTGTCATAGCCTCGCAGGATCTGCAGAAGAACTTCGCTCTGTTCCAGATAGGCCGGATACGCCCGCCAGGGAAATTCATCCGTCCGCCGCCGCATTCGTTTAGCCGGCGAGATGATGATCTTCATCCCGCCGGCCGCCAGTTTTTCCTTTTCCTCTTTTTTCATCCGCTTGATCGCGGCCTCCCGCCGCAGCGCTTCCTCCTTCGTGGCGTACATCTCGCAGTATGCCAGCGCCGCCGGGCGCCGGCTCCTCGTATATTTGGCCCCGCGCCCCTCGTTGTGCGCCCGGATCCGCCCTTCCAGATCGTTGCTCCACCCGCAGTAAAGCGAACCGTCGGCGCAGCGAAGCAGATACGTGTAATTCAAACTGTTCCTCCCGCGCGCACCCGCCTCCCGGCGCTATGTAAACGGCAACAACACCTTGCAATGTGCCGTCGCCGCCGGGGCCCGGAACGCCTTTGCCTTCCCGCCCGCATCTATCTCAAGCACCGGCCGGATGCGCTATACTCTATTATATGAATTTTCTTCCGAATTGCAACGATCCTCCCGGCATTTTTTCCGGCTGTCAAAATAGAGGAAGGCGTCCACGGCGTCCAGAATGTCGGCAAAATCCTCCCGCGGCGCCAGATCGATATAGCGGCGCAGCAGCTCCGTCTCCTGTTTCTTATAGCGTCCGTAAAAAATATCATAGAGATTGTGCCCGCGCAGGTGGATCTTGAAAAGTTCCATCTGCTCCCGCAGATCCTCCGCCGAGGAGAGCGGCCGCCCCAGCGCCTGCACAAAGCGCCGCCCCGAAGCCAGGCGGTTTAAATACTCCTCCCATTTTTCCCAGAGGATCGCGTAAAACTGCTCTTCCGATTCCACAATGCCCAGCTCTGCCATCACGGCCGGATTGAGAAAATAATTCTCAAACGAATAATATTTCAGAATCAGGACGTTTTTCCGCTGCACCCGCGGCAGGCGATCCGCGTCGCGCTGATCCTGCTCCTCATAGTAGCGGCAGAGCGAGGCGGCCAGCTCCTCCGGATCCTTTCCGTCCCCGTCCCGGATCATAAGGAAATGATCGCGAAACGACATTTGGTTCATGTATTTCAGATTGGCGTACGTCTTAATGTTCGTGCAGCTGTTCGTTGTCAGGATCGCAATCCGCGAAAGGCGTCCCTTTTCATCGTACACCTCGGAATAATATTTCTCCAGCAGAAGTGGCAGCCGGCTCTTGTCCTGCTTTCCCTCGACGATAAACACGAAATCGACGTTTAACACATCGCCCGCGCCGTAGCCCAGATCCTCCAGGATCCCGCCGATGGACGCATGTTCCCGGATGACCGGGCGCTTGTCCTCATCCAGCACCACCTGCCGGATCTGACGGCTCGTAAAATTCATCAGAAGCTGCGCCGAGTGGGTGCTGAACAGGATCTGATTTTTGCGCGACAGGCGGTAAAGAATCCCGCTGGCCGTCTTCTGCAGCTGCGGGTGCAGAAACAGCTCCGGGTATTCCACGATGATGACGCTGGCCGCCTGATGCTCTCCCTCGACGTACGTCTCCAGAAGCGACAGCATGTAAATGCTCTGCATGCCGCGGCTCATGGGGACACTGGCGGGCGGCTCCCCGTCCCGGGAGGTCCGCAGGCGGATGGAAAACATCCGCTCCGGATCCGCGCAGATCTCATAGGACAGCTCGTCGTAGCCCCCGTTTTTGTGGAAATTTTCGTTGATGCGCTCTACCCGGTCTCCGATCCGCGACTCCAGAAGCTTGTATTCCAGAAGCTTCCTCGCCTCGGCCGCATTCAGATCGGCGGGCCGCTTCTGATCGATGAGGCCGATGCACTGGAAGCAGTGCGCGCATTCCTTCCCCGTATCGAAAATGCAGCAGGCGGCGCTGGCCTGGCTCATGGCCGGATTGTCATAAAACAGCAGCAGATCCCGCTGGAAACGCTTCAGGCTCCGGGTGCTGTCGATGTCGTAAACCCGCGGCAAAACCTCCGGGATATACGGATTGTCCTTTCTTACCCCGTCCGCATAGCGGATCGTTCCGCCGTAATTGGCGAGATACGTAAACGTCAACTGATCGCCCAGGCAGGACGGAAGGCGGCGGTAAAATTCCCGCTCCCAGACCTCAAAGCGCTTATAGCGGCTGACCCGCCCCATCCGGCATAAAAGCTCCCGGTCCTCTCTCCCGATCTCCAGCGTGACCTCGATCTCAATATTCTGGCGCTGCGCGTTAAAATCCGGCGGCGCGGGGCGCGACGCCCCGCTGACCGTCCGGATCGCATCCAGCACCGACGATTTTCCCGTATTGTTTTTTCCCACCAGAATCAGGGCGTTCTCGATCTCCCGGATCTCCATGTCCCGGATCCCCTTGTAATTCCGGATGCGAATCCGCGTAAACTGCATACGCCCCGCCCCCTTTCCCGGCAGTAAAAGTTTCTCCCTGCGGCGCGCCGGCCGCCGGCCCGTCAGCGAATTTCCTTGACCAGGATCAGACGATCCCCTTTCTTAATTCCGCCCTCCGAAAGGCCGTTCATCTCCCGCACCTGATCCACCGTCGTGTGAAATTTCTTGGCAATTTTCCACAGGGTATCCTCCGGCTGCACCACATATCCCACAATGCCCGGCATCTCCTGCAGCTTTTTCAGATCCAGAGGTCCCGCGGACACCTCCGTGACCACGGATTCCCGGATCGGCTGCAGCACCAGCAGATCGGCGGACACGACCGCCTTGATTTCCACCGAGTCGCCGCCCAGCATCACGGCGGTCAGCTGCTCTACGCCCAGATTCAGCTGCCAGACGCTGTCCCGGCTGATCCCGTCGGCCTCCGCCACGCAGCGGAACGGAAGCATCTCGACCGAGCTCCCTACCGGCTCCGCATCGTCGTCCGTCAGGTAGAGAAGGCCCACCTCCAGAACGCCCTCGATATGCAGGCCGTCTTCCTCCGGCCAGGCCTCATCCAGCTTGACATTCCCGCTGCTGTGACAGATCTGCAGGATGCGCTCCGCCTTTTTCAGGCTGATCTGATCGCTGACCTTTGTCTTGCAGATATTGCGCGTCAGAAGCCGGTCAAAGCAGGCCTCTCCCGTCTCCGCCTTCAGCTCGCAGCCGGTCGAATACACATCGCTTAAAAGCTCGACTTCCTCCTCCTGATAGAGGCGCATATCCAGCTCCAGAACCGCGTCGATGCCGAACTCCCGCATCTCGCCGTCGCTGTCCGGCTTCGCCTCTGCGCTGCGGTGCAGGATGCGCACGCCCACTGCCGGGATCATATCATCGCCCGCCTCCGCAAGCTCCACCTCGCCGGAAAACGGGATGCTCTCCTCCAGCCACTGGACCGGCGTGTGATCCTCCTCGCCGGAATAGATCAGAAACACCAGAAGCTCCCCCTCCAGATGGATCATTCCTTCCATCGGGCGCACCGACACGCCCCGCAGGCGCATCTCGTTCCAGAGCACCGTCCCGATATCCGGCTTGTTGGCGGTCAGCTGGATATCCTCCCGGATGCGGTAGGTATCTCTGCGCCGGGCCGCGATCGACGCCACCTCGACGCTTCTCTTTAATACCTCGGCCTTCTGATCGTCCGTCTCAATGTCCACCGCCGCCTCCGCGTCGCACAGGCTCTCCGCCCGCACCTCCAGCGTGACGACCGCCTTGACGCTCAGCTTGCGGGAATTGATCAGCCCCGTGCTCAGATCCTCCAGCGTCCAGCCCGTCTGCGTCTCATCGTGCTCCTCCAGATCCGGGACATTGATCGCCTCTTCAAAGGGGATCTCCCCGCTCAGCGCCTGCAGTCCCCCGCCCTCTCTGCGGTACAGCACATGAAACACAAGCGTCCCCTTGACGAGTACCTTCTCCCCCTGAATTCTGGACGACTCGATCTGGACCTCCCCGTTGTCAAGCAGAATCCGCGCCACGTCGTCAAACGTGTCCGGCACAATCACGTCATCGTCCAGCGTAATCTGGGATACCGCGCTCCCCTTCTGTCGGTTCATATGGATATTTTTCCTGATCAGTTCCATCATATCCGGCCTTCCCTCCGCACTCTTCCTTTTCCATTTCTCCCTGCCGGACTCCGAACTCTTCTCCGGAATCCGGGCAGAGATCCTTCATAAAAAAATATGCGAAGGGAAAGGGACATATGAATCCGCGCCGGTCAGCCGCGGTCGTATTCCTCCAGAAAATGATGACGCCGGCCATGCTCCACGTAGCCGATGCAGGCGTCCAGATTTACGTTTTCCACGCTTTTAAAGATATTGGTCTCAATGTGAGGGTTGATCTGCCGGAAGCGGGCGATCAGCTCCTTCATCTCCTGGCGCTTGGAAAGGCGTTCCTGATCCGCCTGCTCTTTTCTGGCCTCCGCCTCCTCCGTAAAGCGGCAGGCGCAGCGCAGAAATGTGAGATCATTGTACTCCTTCCAGGCGAGGATATCCGCCTCCTTAACCAGGTAGAGCGGCCGGATCAGCTCCATCCCCTCAAAATTCGTGCTGTGCAGCTTGGGCATCATCGTATTGACCTGCGCCCCGTACAGCATACTCATCAGGATCGTCTCGATCACGTCGTCAAAATGGTGTCCCAGCGCAATCTTGTTGCATCCCAGCCTGCGGGCATTGGCATAAAGGAAGCCCCTCCGCATCCTCGCACAGAGGTAGCAGGGAGACTGTTTTACATCCGCCACAACCTGAAAGATATCCGATTCAAAAATGGTAACCGGGATGCCCAGCGTGCGGGCGTTCTCCTCGATCATCCGCCGGTTGTCCGGCCGGTAGCCCGGATCCATCACGAGAAAATGAAGCCCGAACTCCATTTTCCCGTGGCGCAGGATCTCCTGCATGCACTTGGCCAAAAGCATCGAATCCTTGCCCCCGGAAATGCAGACGGCGATGTTGTCGCCCTCCTCGATCAGCCGGTATTCATTTAACGCCTTCACAAACGGCCGCCAGATCTCCTTGCGGAACCGCTTGATGATACTCTTCTCAATCTCCCGGCAGCGCTCTCCCGCCTCCTGCGGCGTCCTCCCCGCCGTCAGCAGTCGTCCGCCGTCCGGCTCTCTTTCTTCCTCCTGCAGCCGGCGGCAGGCAGGCTCTCCTGGCTCCTGCCGGCCGCCGCCCGCGCGCTCAGTCCTCTCTGCGTCCTGCATCCGCCGTCTCTCCATCCCTGCGGCCCGCCTTCTGTGCGGCCAGCTGTCTCTTCAGCTCCCGCAGCTCCCGGCGCAGCCCGTCGATCTCCTCCAGAATCTTCTGATCGTCCTCGCCGATGATCATCTTCTGCTTCTTGGGCAGAGAAACGCCGTCCTTCTTGACCGGCCGCGCCGGGATCCCGGCCGCCGTCGTATTCTCCTCCAGAGGCCGCAGCAGTACCGCGTTCGCCGCCACCGCACAGTTGTCCCCGACCTCGAACGAACCGAGAATCTTGGCGCCCGCGCCCACCGTCACGTTATTGCCCAGCGTGGGATGGCGTTTCCCCTTGGCCGTTCCGACGCCTCCCAGCGTAACGCCCTGATAGATCGTGCAGTTGTCCCCGACCACCGTCGTCTCGCCGATGACCACGCCGCAGCCGTGGTCGATCAGGATCCCGTGTCCCAGCTTCGCCCCCGGATGGATCTCGATCAGCGTGAAAAAACGGGCGATCTGCGAGATCAGCCGCGCAATAAAAAAGAAGCGGTGCACATAAAACCAGTGGGCAATCCGATGCCAGATCAGCGCATGCACGCCCTGGTAGAGCAGCAGCACCTCCAGCGCGCTGCGCGCCGCCGGATCCCGCTCCTGAACCGCCTTCACATCCATCCAGATGTCCTTCAGAATCATAATGAAGTTCCCCCTTTTTCGCCTCCGATCCGTTCTTACGGTCTGTTCTTCCCTGTTTAAGGGAAAGTATATCTGCTTTAGTTTATGCTGTCAAGAAACCGCCGTTCCAAACACCTGCCGGCACAGCGCCGCGTACTCCCGGTACTGCGGCATTTCACTGAATTCGGAAAAAATCTGCTCCATCGAGGTATAATACCAGGCCTGCCGCTCCTTGTCCCGGACGCGGAACCGCTCCCAGACCCGTTCCCCCTCCAGCAGATAGTCGCGGGCAATGCAGCGGATGTTGCTCAGCTTGTCCGCCAGCGCCAGCATCCTGGCGTCGCGGCTGGCCGTCTCAAGCCGCCGGATCGTCGCGCTTTTGCGCTCCTGCCACGTCTTGGACTTGTCCTCGCTCTCCTCCGCCACCAGATCCGCCACGCGCGCGCCGAACGCCGCCTCCAGCTCTCCGTACGTCACGCCGGCGTCCTCCATCGTGTCGTGCAGAAGCGCCGCGGCCACCATCTCCTCGTCGTCCGTCATCATCGACATGATTACCGCCGCCTCCAGCGGATGCGTGATATACGGAATCGTTGTCCCCTTGCGGAACGCCCCGCTGTGCGCCTTCTCTGCAAACTCTGCCGCTTTTGCGATGATCCCGGTCATGTGTCCTCCTCTTTTGCCGCGTTTCCCGTTACCACCAGATCCAGCTGCTGCCGGTAGGGAATCCCGATCCCCTCCTCGTCGAAGCGCAGCTTGATCTGCTCGGTAATATCCCATCTGGCCTGCCAGTAATCGTTTGCCGAAACCCAGCCCCGGGCGCCCAGGATCACGGCCCGCTCGCCCAGGCTGTCCACGTAAACCGTAAGCTCCTTTTCCTGCTCCACGGCAGGATACGCACGGTAAATCTGCTCCAGGATTTCCTTGGCCTTCTTCAGATCCGCCGTATAGCTGATCCCGACCGTCAAATCCAGGCGGCGGTGCTCCATGGCCGTCGTGTTGGTAACCGTCGAATTGGACAGGACGCCGTTGGGAATCGTGATCGCCCGGTTATCCACCGTCATCAGCGTCGTGTAGACCAGTCCGACCGCGGATACCGTCCCCTCGCCCAGCGTACATACGATGTAGTCGCCTACCCGAAACGGTTTCATGACCAGTATCACGATCCCGCCGGCCAGATTCGCCAGGCTCTCCTGCAGCGAAAGGCTGAGCGCCAGCCCCGCCGCGCCCAGGATCGCGATGATCGACGCCGTGTCCATGCCCAGCTGGCCGAGAATCAGAAAAACCAGGAACGCGTTAAGGCAGAATTCCGTCAGCGACCGCAGAAACTTCGCCACGCCCACATCGATCCCCGCCCGGTCCAGCGAACGGTTCATCATCTTTCTGAGCACCGCGATCAGCTTCCTGCCCGCCAGGAAAATCACGCACGCCAGCGCCAGCTTCCACGCCAGCCCCAGAACCGCCGTTCCCATATTCTCCATAACC
This sequence comes from uncultured Lachnospiraceae bacterium, assembly GCA_944381615.1. GTDB lineage: Bacteria > Bacillota > Clostridia > Lachnospirales > Lachnospiraceae > Otoolea. Next base: position 26,734 of record CALWLT010000037.1, read on the forward strand.
GGGGACAGCGGATTCCCCGAGCGGACCGCGTCCGCCGCGCCCTGAATCGCTTCCTTTAATTCCGTTCCCGCTCCCGTTTCCATCCGCCGCTCCCATCCTGTCTCCCTTTCCGGGACAAAGATACGCCCGGAGCGGGCAGAAACCCCGCCCCAGGCGTACGTTCTCTATTTATTCTTTCCGTTTCATCTTCCCCTTTCCCGGGAAAGAAAGCCGGATAATCTTGCCGGCCACCGCCGCCCTCGCGGCCTCTTTCAAAGCCGCCGCCTTCTCCTGCATGGCCGACTGCGCGGCGTCCGCTCTCTTCGTCACGGTCAGCGCGGCCGCCTCCGTTTCTGCACTCTGCAGGACGGCCTCCTGCTCCGCGCCGGCCGCCTCCTTTTGTGCACTCTGCGCGGCCGTCTCTTCTGCCACGGACTGCGAAGCGTCCGTATTCTCCGGCGCGGCGACGTCCTGCTCTGCCGCCTGCAAAACATCCGCCGGCCTGTCTTTCTTCCTGCCCCGCGCAGGCGTCTTTTTCTTTGCCTTCTCCGTCTTTGCGGCCGCCTCCTTCTTCACGCTCTGCGGCCCGGACGGCGTGCAGCTGAAAATGCACACGCCCAGCGGCGGAACCTGAATGGTAATCGACTGCTCCTTGCCGTCGCACTCCGCCCGGCGGGATGTCTTAACCCGCAGATTGCCCTTTCCCGAACCGCCGAACCGTTCCGCGTCGCTGCAGAAAATCTCCTTGTACTTTCCCTCAAAGGGAACGCCCAGCTGGAATTTCGGATGCAGGACGGGCGCGAAATTGCAGACGAACAGAAGCGTCTCGCCCTCGCTCTTTCGCACGAAGGAAACGATGTTGTCGGCGGCGTCCATGCAGTTGATCCACTCGAAGCCGTCCGGATGGTAATCCCGCTCATAGAGGGACGGGTGCGCCCGGTAAAGCTCATTCAACTCTTTTACATACTCTTTGAGCCGGCTGTGGATCGGATACTGCAGAAGATCCCACTCGATCCCCGTATTCTCGTTCCACTCGTCGATCTGCCCGAAGTCCTGTCCCATAAACAGGAGCTTCTTGCCGGGATGCCCCAGCATAAAGCCGTACGCCGCCCGCAGGTTGGCAAACTTGTCCTCCAGCGAAGCGCCCGGCATCTTGCCGATCAGCGAACCCTTGCCGTGCACCACCTCGTCGTGCGAGAAAACGAGCACGAAATTCTCGCTGTAGGCGTAAATCATGCTGAACGTCAGCTCATTGTAATGATGGCACCGGAAATAGGGGTCGCACTGCATATACCCCAGGAAATCGTTCATCCAGCCCATGTTCCATTTATAATCGAAGCCCAGGCCGCCGTTTCTCACATCGCCGGTTACCTTCGGCCAGGCCGTCGATTCCTCGGCGATGAGAATCGCGCCGTCCTTTCTTCCCTTGAAAACCGAATTCAGATGCTTTAAAAACTCCACGGCCTCCAGGTTCTCATGGCCGCCGTAAATATTGGCGACCCACTCGCCCGGATTCTTCCCGTAATCCAGATACAGCATGGACGCAACCGCGTCGAAGCGGATCCCGTCCGCGTGATAGCGATCCGCCCAGAAAATGGCGTTGGCAATCAGGAAATTGGACACGCCGGGACGGCCGTAATTGTAAATCAGCGTCCCCCAGTGCGGGTGCGATCCCTGCCGCGGATCCTGGTGTTCGTAAACGCAGCTTCCGTCGAACTGCGCCATCCCCCAGGCGTCGCGCGGAAAATGCGCCGGCACCCAGTCGAGAATCACGCCGATCCCCTGCCCGTGCATGTAATCCATAAAATACATGAAATCATCCGGCGTCCCGAAACGGCTGGTCGGCGCGTAATAGCCCGTAACCTGATACCCCCAGGAGGCGTCCAGCGGATGCTCCATGACCGGCATCAGCTCCACGTGCGTGTAGCCCATCTCCTTCACGTACTCCGCCAGCTTTACGGCAATCTCCCGGTAATTGTAAAACTCCGAGCCCGTGATGTCGTTTCCCGCCTCGTCCTGCTGAATCTCTTTTCGCATCCAGGAGCCCAGATGCACCTCGTAGATCGACATCGGCTGCGTCTTCGTGTCCGCGGCCGCCCGCTTCTTCATCCAGTCGCCGTCCTGCCACTCATAGCCGTCCAGATCCCAGACGACGGACGCCGTATTCGGGCGCAGCTCCGCATAATTCGCGTACGGATCCGCCTTCAGCGCCGGCATCCCGTTGCGGAACTTAATCTCATATTTATAGATCGCGCCCTTGCGGACCCCCGGGATAAAGATCTCAAAAATCCCGGAATCGCCCAGCCGCCGCATCTGGTGGCGCCGTCCGTCCCAGAGATTAAAATCGCCTACCACGCTGACCCGCATGGCGCAGGGGGCCCACACGGCGAAATAAACGCCGCTCACGCCCTTGATCGTCATCGGGTGCGCTCCCAGCTTATTATAAATACCGTAATGAATTCCGGCCTCGAATTTCTTTAAATCCGCTTCCGTAAACTGGGGCGCATACGCATACGGATCCCGGACCTCGCTCAGGCTGCCGTTGTCATAAAAGACCAGCAGCGTATAATCCGCCAGCGTCTTCCGCGGAATCAGCGCCGCAAAAAAACCGGCGTCGTCCGCCATCTCCATCTGATACTGCCTGCCCGTGGAGGTCAGCTTTACCGTGACGTCGCGCGCCGTCGGAATAAACGCCTGCACCAGCATCCCGGCTTCCGTCATATGAGCGCCCAGCAGATTATGGGGATTCGCGGCCTCGGAATAAACAATCTCTTCGATTCCGGCCCAGTCCATTAAATCGTATAAGGTCTTATCCATAGATACGCCCCCTTATTCCTGGTTTTGTCTCCATTCTATCATTCAAAATCAGATAATACAATCTTTTTATGGCCGGTCCGCGCTCATTTTTGGCGGCCGCGCGCTTTGGCGGCCGCCTGTCTCAATGCGCCTCCAGTTCCCGGATCAGGTTAATCATCTCGACGGCGCTCAGCGCGCAGTCATAGCCTTTATTCCCTGCCTTCGTCCCGGCCCGCTCGATCGCCTGCTCGATGTTTTCCGTCGTCAGCACGCCGAACAGGACGGGGATCCCGCTCTCCAGGGAAACGGCGGCAATCCCCTTGGACATCTCGCTGCACACGTAATCGTAGTGGCTGGTCGCGCCGCGGATAACCGCCCCCAGGCAGATAACCGCATCGTAGCGCCCGCTCTTTGCCATTTTTGAGGCGATCAGGGGAATCTCAAACGCGCCCGGAACCCAGGCCACATGGATCCGATCCTCTTCTACCCCATGGCGGCGCAGCCCGTCCAGCGCGCCGTCTAACAGCCTGGATGTGATAAATTCATTAAACCGCGCCGCTACGATTCCGATCTGTACTTTTCCCGGCACCATACTTCCTTCTAATACGTTCATCCTGTTTTCTCCTTCCCATTGTTTTATCCCGTTTTTTGTTTCTTACGCCTGTTCAGTATTTCAGCAGATGCCCCATCCGTTTCTGTTTCGTTTTCAGATAAAACAGATCGTAGGCGGTGGCGTCCATCTGGATGGGCACGCGCTCCGTGATCGCCAGGCCAAACTCCGAGAGCTGGTACACCTTGTCCGGATTGTTGGTCAGAAGGCGCATACTCTTTACCCCCAGCTCCTTCAGAATCTGCGCGCCGATATAGTATTCCCGCTGATCGCCGGCAAATCCCAGCGCCAGGTTCGCATCCAGCGTATCCATCCCCTTTTCCTGCAGCTCATACGCCCGCAGCTTGTTAATCAGGCCGATGCCGCGCCCCTCCTGACGCATATAGAGCAGGACGCCGCGCCCCTCTTTTTCAATCTGCGTCAGGGCGGCGGCCAGCTGCTGGCCGCAGTCGCAGCGCAGGGAACCGAAGGTATCCCCTGTCAGGCATTCCGAGTGCACGCGGCACAGCACGTTTTTACCGTCCCCGATCTCCCCTTTGACCAGCGCGATATGGTGCTCCCCGTTGAGCCGGTTGACGAAGCCGTAGGCCGTAAATTCGCCGTAGCGGGTTGGCATTCGGACCTTCGTTACCTGATCCGTCAGTTTTTCATGGCACTTGCGGTAATTCTGCAGATCGCGGATGGTAATAAATTTCAGGTTCCAGCGCCGGGCAAGCTCCCTTAGCTCCGCCGTGCGCATCATCGTCCCGTCCTCCCGCAGAATCTCACAGCAGAGGCCGCAGGCTTTAAGCCCGGCCAGGCGGCACAGATCCACCGTCGCCTCCGTATGCCCGCCCCGCTCCAGCACGCCGTTTTTTCTGGCCAGCAGCGGGAACATATGGCCGGGACGGCGAAAATCCTCCGGCCGCGCGCTCTCGTCCGCGCAGGCGCGCGCCGTGACAGCCCGCTCGGCGGCCGAGATTCCCGTCGTTGTCGTCACATGATCAATGGACACGGTAAACGCCGTCTCATGATTGTCCGTACTGTTCCTTACCATCTGCGGAATCTTCAGCCTCTGCACGTATTCCTCCGACATCGGCATACAGATGAGGCCTTTCCCATGCGTCGCCATAAAATTCAGATGTTCTGTCGTGGCAAATTCCGCCGCGCAGATAAAATCGCCCTCGTTTTCCCGGTCTGGATCATCCGTGACCAGGATCATGCGCCCCGCTCTCAGCTCCTTCAGCGCGTCTTCGATCGTGTCAAACGGTTCCTTTTTTTCCTGTGTTTCCATGATGTTCTTCCCCCTTTTCTTCTTATTCCCAGAATCCGTACTGCTGCAGAAAGCTCCGGCTGATCCTCTCTCCCGGCGCAGGGCAGAGGAGCTTTTCCACATATTTTCCGATCACGTCCGTCTCCAGATTGACCGTGTCCCCCTCCCGGTACGCGCCAAGAATCGTATGGCTGACCGTATGCGGGATGGCAGAGACCGAAAACTGCGCCCCGTCTGTCCGGGCCACCGTCAGGCTGACGCCATCTACGGCCACGGATCCCTTCTCCACGATATGGCGCAGAAGGCCGGGATCCGCCTGCAGCGTATACCAGTTCGCCGTGTCGTCGCGGCGGATGCGGACGACGCGTCCCGTCCCGTCCACATGGCCCGTCACGATATGCCCCCCGAAGCGCCCGTCCGCCCGCAGGGCGCGCTCCAGGTTCACACGGCTCCCCCGCGCAAGCCGCGCCAGAGCAGACCGGTTTAACGTCTCGTGCATCACGTCCGCCCGGAAAAAGGAAGAATCGATCGCCGTCGCCGTCAGACAGATCCCGTTGACCGCGATGCTGTCCCCCGTTTTCGTCCCCTCCAGCACCTTTTCTGCGCGAACCTGCAGCACGGCGGAATGCGCGCCCATCCTCACGTCCTCCACCGTTCCGACTTCCTCAATGATCCCCGTAAACATCGCAGTCCACCTCGCTCTCAATCAGAAAATCCCCGCCCAGCCGCGTTACCGTGCTGTTTTTCAGGCGATATGCGCCGTCCGGATGGACAGCCCCCGGGCCGCCGACCGGCGTAGCGGCCGTGCGGCCTCCCAAAAGCTTCGGGGCAATGTACGCCTGCACCCGGCGCACAATCCCGCTCTCCAGCGCAGCCCAGTTTAACGTGCCGCCCCCTTCCAGCAAAACGCTGTCGATCTGCATCTTCCCGAGTTGCTCCATCAGACGGTTCAGATCTACGCGGCCGTCCCGGCTGCCCGGGCGCAGGATCCGGCAGCCTGCCTCCTCGTACGGTTTCGCCCTCTCTTCATCGCCGCAGCAGGTTGCAAGGATCGTGGGAATCTCCCCCGCCGTCCTCACAACCTGCGCTTCAGGCGGCGTGCGCAGGCCGCTGTCGCAGATCACGCGGATCGGATTTCTCCCGCCTCCCAGATGGCAGGCCAGGGACGGATCGTCGGCCAGGATCGTCCCCACTCCCACCATGATCGCGCGGCACTGATGGCGCTGGCGCTGCACCTGCTCCCGCGCCGGTTCCCCTGTGATCCACCGCGAAGCGCCTGTGTACGCCGCCGTTTTTCCATCCAGGGTCATCGCGTACTTCATGATCACAAAAGGACGTTTTGTCTGAATGTAGTAAAAAAAGATCTCGTTTAACCGGTCGCACTCCTTTCGCAGAACGTGCTCCGTGACCTCCAGCCCCTGCGAGCGCAGGATCCGGATCCCTTTTCCGGCCACCAGCGGATTCGGATCGCCGGAGCCGGTTACCACCCGGCGGATTCCGGCCTCCAGGATCGCGTCCGTACAGGGCGGCTGCTGCCCGTGATGGCAGCACGGCTCCAGCGTCACGTACATTGTCGCGCCCCGCGGATCCTCCCGGCAGGAAGCGAGCGCGTTTCTCTCCGCGTGGGGCTGCCCGTACCGCTCATGAAACCCCTGTCCGATGACCGCCCCGTCTTTCACGATGACCGCCCCCACCATCGGATTGGGGGACGTCCAGCCGCGCCCGCGCTTCGCCAGCTCCAGCGCCAGTTTCATATACCGCCTGTCATCCTCTTCCTTCATCCGTTTTTTCCTCCTCGTTTCCCTTTTTCTCCGGGCGTTTCTCTCCGGTTCTTTTCCGGACTTTCCTCCTGGATTTTCCCGGCCTTTCCCACGGATTTTTCCCGGCCTTTCCCACGGATTTTCCCCGGCCTTTCCCATGGATTTTCCCCGGGCTTTTCTTTCCGGCAGAAACAAAAAACAGGGTGCCGCGCAGCCTGAGCACCCTGTCCGTATGACGGATATGAAAGATCGATCCTCCGGGAAATCCCGGTTTCTTTAACAAAACGCAGACGTCCCCGCCAAAGAAAAAAAGCCCCGGATGTCCGTTCGATCATCCAGAGCCCGATTTCCCGTACGCAAAATACCGCGCGTCTTCGCGCGCCGTACCCGCTTTTTGTTCCTCCATCTTCTTCCATCCAGACTGTACTGTCGGCTCCGGAATTGCACCGGATCATACCTTGCGGCTCGTGGGCTTTACCACCGGTAGGGACTCTCACCCTGCCCTGAAGATTGATTCTGTTTTCCCCTCTACAGTACACCCTCCTGCCTGTCCTGTCAAGAAAAATTACAGCCGCGCCTCATCCGTCAGATTGCAGCCGCTCCGCATCCGCCCGCGGGCGGGGCCCGTCCTCTGAAAAGAACCAGGCCAGCATCAGGTTGACCGCCCGGTCATAGGCAAGGATCCCCTCCTCCTGGCTGTTGGCCTTGAGATACGTATCGTTGACCGCCTCCGCCGCCTCCGACACCGGCGAATCAAAGCGGGCCCAAAACGCCGTATTTTCCCGCAGATCCGCATCCGCCTCCGGCCGCAGCGCCGCCCGGAAACGGGAATACGTCTCCCAGTCCGCCGCGGCCAGCGCGTTGCCCGCATAGATCCAGCCCATCAGATACCCGCTGTAGCGGTATTCCGCGTCCTCCGAACCCACACAGGCCAGAAACCCGATCAGATTCGCCTCATCCTCCCGCATAAATCCGCGCAGATGGGAGAGTTCGTGACAGATGGTGTGCGGGATATTATAAGCCGTCATCTGCGCGTTATAATTGGCCTCCACGGTAAACGGCGAATAGACGCCGCAGAGCTGCTGCACCGAGAGAAGCGCCGAACAGGCGACCGGCTTGGGCCGCGGATAATATCCGGCCATCCAGGGGTACGTCTCCGCCAGCCGGCGCATCGCCTCCACGCCAACGCGGCCTGTCTCCCCCGCGCCGCGCATCCCCGTCTCCGTATAAGAAGCGTTGACCTGACCGGTCAGCCACGCCAGAAGCTCCTCCAGATCTTCTTTCCCGTACGTTCCCGTCTCCCAGTCCAGGTAGGAGGAAAACGGGCGGCGGTAATAATTGACCCCGCAGCAGGCCGTATAGAGGAAACAGAAAAGCGCCGCCGCAAGCCACGCGGCGCGAAGCAGGCGTGCCGGGCGCTTCCGCCAGCGGATCGCGCACCACACGGCCGCAATCAGCAGCGCATAAAGGCCGGCCTCCGCCAGTGAAAACGGAAACAGGGCCGAGAAGCGCCCCAGCGTCCCCGTAAAAAAGGGATAGATCGCGACGGCATACCACTGCCCGAACCCGTCCGTCAGCCGCGCGGCCGCCTGGAGAAACACCGCCGCCAGAAAAAAACCGCCGCCCGCCCGGACAAGACGGTCTCCCGCCGGAAAACGGCGGCCCTTTTCCCGCTCCCTTTTTATTTTCTTTTCCTTCGTTTTCCCTGTATTTTCTCTTCTTTTCATTCTCCTTAAAAATCTGTAAAAAACCTTGCTAAATTAAAAAAACTCATATACACTATTATATTGCAAATAAATCTTATTCGTCAAACAGGAGATACCATGAGACATAAAGAAGAATTTCCGCGAAAGGAGAACGCGCCGGACAGCCCGGCTCTTCGCAATCTCGACGAGATGCTGGAAGATCTGAAGGCCGGAAAAATCGGCATCAATCAGCCGGACGGCGAATCCGGCAACGCATCCGAACCCGGCGGCGCGCCGGGCGAAACCGGAAGCCCAGACGGCGCGGCGGACACAGGCGGCGGCCCGGACAGCCCGGCGGACACCGACGGCGCAGCGCCCGGCACAAAAGCAGACGCTTCCGGACGCTCCCGCAAAAAAGAACCGTTCAACCTGAAAAAGGAGATCCTGGACTGGTTCCTGGTCCTGGTTGCGGCCGCCGTCCTCGCCTTTTTCATCGATCATTTTATCATTGCCAACAGCCAGATTCCCACCGGCTCCATGGAAAATACCATCATGCCGGGCGATCGGGTCATCGGCCTGCGCCTGAGTTACCTCTTCGGCGAGCCGGAGCGGGGGGACATCGCCATTTTCGTCTACCCGGACGACGAGGCGCGGGGGATCACGACCTACTACGTCAAGCGGGTCATCGGCCTCCCCGGCGATACCATCGACATCGTGGACGGCCAGGTTTATCTGAACGGATCCGATACGCCTCTTGACGAGCCGTACCTGAGCGAGCCGATGGAACCGGAAGCGCCCATGCACTTTGAAGTGCCGGAGGATTCCTATTTTATGATGGGCGATAACCGCAACCACTCCAACGATTCCCGGCGCTGGATCAACACCTACGTCAGCCGCGACAAGCTGATCGCCAAGGTCTTTTTCCAGTATTTCCCCAGCCTGCGCTGGCTTGACAGCTGAGAACCGCGCGGGAGAACAGAACCCTTTCCTGTTCTCCCCTTTTCATCGCCATACAGAAACGATCCATACCACAGGGAGGAACTTATGAAAAAAGTAGTAAAATTCGGCGGCAGTTCGCTCGCCAGCGCGAAGCAGTTTAAAAAGGCCGGCGATATCATCCGCGCGGATCGGGCCAGACGCTACGTCGTGCCGTCCGCGCCCGGCAAACGCAACAAAAACGACGAAAAAGTAACGGACCTGCTCTACGCCTGCTATGACGCGGCCTCGACCGGCGCGCCCTACGGGAAAATCTTTTCCCGCATCAAGGAGCGCTACAACCAGATCATCGAGGGGCTGGAGCTGAACCTGAACCTGGATTTTGAATTTGACCGGATCGAGAAAAATTTCATCGCCGCCGCCGGACGCGATTACGCCGCATCCCGGGGCGAATATCTGAACGGAATCATTATGTCCCACTATCTGGGCTACGATTTCATCGATGCGGCCGACGTGATCTTCTTCGACGAGAACGGCACGTTCCTCTCGGAAAAAACGAACGCCGAGCTGGCGGAGCGCCTCTCCCACTCGGAGCGGGCCGTCATCCCCGGCTTCTACGGGGCAAAGCCGGACGGAAGCATCCACACCTTTTCCCGGGGCGGCTCCGATATTACCGGCTCCATCGTGGCCCGCGCCATCCACGCGGATCTGTATGAAAACTGGACCGACGTCTCCGGTTTCCTGGTCACGGATCCCCGCCTGGTAGAGAATCCCGTCCCCATCGAGACGATTACCTACAAGGAGCTGCGGGAGCTGGCCTACATGGGCGCCAGCGTTCTTCACGAGGACGCCATCTTCCCGGTCCGCCGCGAGGGCATCCCCATCAACATCCGCAACACCAACCGCCCCGACGACCCCGGCACCCTGATCGTCGAGAGCACCTGCCGCAAGCCGCGCTACGTGATTACCGGCATCGCCGGCAAAAAAGGGTTCTGCTCGATTACCATCGAGAAGGCGATGATGAACTCCGAGATCGGGTTTGGGAGAAAAGTCCTGGATGTGTTTGAGAAGAACGGAATTTCCTTCGAGCATATGCCGTCCGGCATCGATACCATGACCATCTTTGTCCATCAGTCGGAATTTCAGGACTACGAGCAGTCCGTGATCGCCGGCATCCACCGCGCCGTGCAGCCGGATTCCATCGAGCTGGAGTCGGATCTGGCCCTCATCGCCGTGGTCGGCCGCGGCATGAAATCCGCCCGCGGAACGGCTGGCCGCATTTTCTCGGCGCTGGCCCATGCCCGCGTCAACGTCAAGATGATCGATCAGGGTTCCAGCGAGCTCAACATCATCATCGGCGTCAAGAACGACGACTTCGAGACGGCCGTGCGGGCCATCTACGACATTTTTATCACGGCCGACCGCTGAGGGACGGCCGCAGAGGGGAGGAATGCTTTGTGAAAATCATCGACGCGCATCTGCATTTCTGCCCGCAGTCCCCTTACTTCGACGAAATTGCCGCGCGGGCCGGGCATCAGAACAGCACCGCGCACCTTGAGGAATGCTTTCGCAGCCTGGGGATTGCCGGCGGCATCGTCATGGGCAACCGCGGCCTTGCCCTGGAAGAACATCCCTATCCGGATTTCCTGCGCTACTGCGTCGGCGTCGAGGCGGACTGCCTGGATCCGGCGCTCCCGCCTGCCGGAATGCAGGCCGCCTGCGACCGGATCGAAGCGCATTTAAAGCGCCCGGACTGCGCCGGGATCAAGCTCTATCCGGGATACAGCCCCGTTTCCATCAATGACCGCCGCTATGAGCCGGTTTACGAGCTGGCCGCCGCATACCAGAAGCCGGTGGCCGTCCACATGGGACAGACCGCCGGCTCCCGCGCGTTTCTGAAATACAGCCATCCGCTGACCATGGACGAGGCCGCCGTCCTCCATCCCCGGGTCAGCTTTGTCATGTGCCATTTCGGCAATCCCTGGCTGATGGACGCCGCCGCCGTGATCGAAAAGAACGAAAACGTCTGCGCCGATCTCTCCGGCCTTCTGGAGGGAAATCCCGACATCCCGCTTCTTCTGCGGCAGCAGGAGGGTTACGTCAGCGCGCTGAAAACCTGGATCGCCTACACCGATCGCTATGACAGGCTGATGTTCGGCACGGACTGGCCGCTGGCCAATTACCAGGGCTATCTCCAGTTTACCCGGGCCGTCATCCCGCAGGAACACTGGGACGACGTATTCTGGAAAACGGCCGCCCGCGTATACGGTCTCTCCCTCTAAGCGCAGGCGCTTTTCTCTTCTTTTACGCAGACGGCTTTCCCTTCTTCTCTTTTCTCCAGAGCGGCCCGCACCGCTCTTCTCCCGGCCCGGATCCCCGCGCAGGCGTAAGGGATCAGCAGGACAAAATAGCAGACCGTATACTGTCCCTTGGCCTCCCACACCAGATGAAACAGAAAACCGCCGAGAAACACCATGCCCGGCAGCAGCCGCTCCCAGGTTATCTCACGCCCGCCCAGAGCCAGCCAGAGAAACGCCCCCGCAAAGACGAGCGTCTGCACGAGATTGGCCGCCGCCAGATAGCAGAAGTTCAGGACGCCGCCCTCTTTCAGAAGAGACGGCGAAAGCGCCGCCAGAAACGCGCTCTTTCCTCCGACCTCCTGAATCCACAGGCTCTGAAACGTCGGCTCCGCCCAGATCGACTGCGTCTTTCGCAGAAAGAAATCTGCCGTTTTCGCCGGGTCGGCCGCCATCCCGGCCAGCGTCTTTCGCAAATCCTCTGCGACCGCCGCCCTGGTCCTGGCCGCGGCTCCTCCCTGTTCCAGGAAAACCCCGACGTGATAGCCGTTGTACCAGCCCGGGCCGCGGCTTCCCTCCTGCAGGCCCATCTCCGCCCAGGCCGTCATGGGGATTCCTTCTGCCGGCTGGCCGGCCGCCTCAGAGAGCAAAAAAGTGACGCCCCGGCTTCCCGCCACGGTAACCGCCGCCGCCAGAGCGGCTGCTGCCAGAAGCGCAGGCCGTCTCCGGGCAAACGCGCATACCGCCAGATAAATCACGATTCCCACCAGCACAATCAGATAATTCGACTTTAAAAGACAGGCGACCGCCGCAAACAGTACCGCCGCCGCCAGATCCGGCAGCCGTCCCGCGCCGCTTCCGCCGTCCGCGCGCGTTCCGGCGCCGGCGTCCCCCGCCGCATACCGCTGCGCCCGCTCCATAGCCAGGCAGGAAAGCCCGAACCCCGGCATCGTCCCGTAGACAAACAGGACGTAAAATCCAAACGGAAGGAACCAGAGCATCCCGAGCGCAAAAAAACGCCAGCTGCGAAACGCGCCGTCGGGACGTCCGTCCCATCCCCGCCGCATCATCCGGCAGACGGAGGACACGCCCAGAAAGAAAAAGCCGACGTTACACGCCTGCATCACATAGGGCGCCGCGTCTCCGAACAGAAACACGAACGGAACCATATAGAGAATCAGCCCGTTCTGCGACGGGTATGTGTACGCATATCCGGCCGGCGCATCCGGGCTTCCGTACTGAAACGGAAACGCCTTCCAGGGCGACAGATCGCCCCTCAAAAGGCACTCCGCCGACGCCAGGCAGTAACGGGAATCCGAACCGCCCCAGACCAGCGAGACAAGAATCCACAGCAGATAAAACGCCGCCGGCCCAAACAGCCATACGGCGCGGCGGGATACTGTCCGCCGGCGTTTTATCCGCTGTTTCTGCCAGGCAGAAAGCCGCCTCCGACCCTGTCGTTCTCCGGCCTGCAGCCGGTCCCGCAGGCCACAGCCACAGGCCGGGCGTACGCCCGCACACAGCGCTGCCGCCAGCACAGCCAGATGAACGGGCAGCCAGTCCGGGTAATATTCGACCATCTCCGCCCCGCCGTAGACCGTACAGGTCGAAACAGCGCTGACGATCGCCAGAAAAAGAAGCGCGATTCCCAGAATCGCGCGTACCGAGCTCACACAGAAGCGTTCCATCAGAGAACCTTCCCTTTCTCCACGCGGATATGCTCCGCCCAGGGTGTAATAAAGGACAGCCAGGGCTGTCCTTTATTTACTATTATTTACCGGCAGACGTTGATAACTGAAACGCATCCTGCCACGCCGACTGAGCTTCTTCTGTCTGTTCCTGTCCGATATACATAAAGAAATCGCCGCTGTCGCCAACCCACGAACTTAAAACTCCATCCCCCGGCGCGTCAAACGATATATCAAAATTTCCTACATATATCGCGATTCTCCTGTCCGAACTGTCTATCGCAGAATGAGCGTCAATAACGGAATATCCCAAGCCTTCAAGATGTTCTTTTATCCCGTCAAGCGTCGTTGTATCGCTGATATCGGGCGCATCTGTAAATAACTTATTGAACGGTACCGCACCGGAGCTGACAGAGATTGTCCAGGGAAAATCCTTTTCCGTGTCATATCCCAGCATCTCGCCTATGCCGCCGCCAGGGATCCCATATTGAACTTCCACATAAGGACATGCCGGATAAACATACCCATTAGAACCCACATCGGGCATGCCATATTTCTGCTGATTTTCTGCCTTCGTGTGATTCATCAGATCATAAATCAGATCGCTGATGTTTCCCGTATAGCCAAAAGAATCGATGCTCAAAATCTGAGCCGTCTGAACGGTACCGTTTAAAGTCCATGCGCCATCTGCGTTTAAGACGCTTCCATCCGGGGCAGTTGTATTGGCAAGCATATACCCCTGAGTGTTAAAATAATACCGCTCTGAGATCATATCCTGATTCCCGTCAATCCATTTCCAGGAATTTGCGGGATAGGAACCATCGTCATTCTGCCACCGCCACCCGTTCGCGTCCGGCTGCCAGGAACCCGCGAAAGAGGTAAAAGAAATCGCCGACATCATAACGCCTGTAAGCATTGCCGTTATAAGTTTTTTGTTCTTCACAATGATAACCCCCTTTCCATCTCCTCTTATCAAACAGTATAACACATTTTAAAAACTTTGGTAGTATAAGTGGCCGTTTTACACCTTAAAGCGGTAGCCGACGCCCCAGATCGTCTCGATATACTGCGGCTTGGCCGTGTTAAATTCAATCTTCTCGCGGATCTTCTTGATATGGACCGTGACCGTGGCGATATCCCCCAGCGATTCCATATCCCAGATCTGACGGAACAGCTCCTCCTTGGTAAACACATGATTGGGGTTCTGCGCCAGAAACGTCAGAAGATCAAATTCCTTGGTCGTGAAATTCTTCTCCTCGCCGTTGACATAAACACGGCGGGCCGTCTTGTCGATCTTCAGTCCCCGGATCTCGATGACCTCGTTCTCCGGCATCCCGCTTCCGATCAGGCGCTCATAGCGCGCCAGATGCGCCTTGACCCGGGCCACCAGCTCGCTGGGACTGAACGGCTTCGTCATGTAGTCGTCCGCCCCCAGGCCAAGCCCTCGGATCTTGTCGATGTCGTCCTTTTTAGCCGAAACCATGATAATCGGCGTATTCTTTACCTCGCGGATCCTGCGGCAGATCTCGAATCCGTCCACGCCCGGAAGCATCAGATCCAGAATCAGCAGATCGAAATCCTCTTCCAGGCCGCGCTTTAAGCCGGTCTCCCCATTCTCCTCGATCTCCACCTCAAACCCGGAAAGCTCCAGATAATCCTTCTCCAGCTCCGCGATGCTCTCCTCGTCCTCGATAATCAGTATTCTGCTCATGTCTGAATTACCTCCTGGTATTTTCTGAGCACGAAATGAATTTCCGTGCCGATTCCTTCCTTGCTGGTCGCCCAGATGCGCCCGCCGTGATCCTCAATAATTTTCTTCACAATCGACAGCCCGATGCCGCTGCCTCCCTTCGACGAATTGCGCGAAGAATCCGTCCGGTAAAACCGGTCAAAAATATACGGCAGATCGCGGGCCGCAATCCCCTTTCCGTTGTCCTCTATCACAACCTGGATAAAATCGCCGTCGTCCTTGATGCGGATGTTGATCTGCCCCTTCTTCTTATCCAGATATTTGAGCGAATTGCCGATGATATTATTGATTACCCGCTTCATCTGCTCCGCATCCGCGATGATGATCACATCTTCATCCACATAGTTGAAATACCCCAGCTCCACGCCGCGGGTCTCCATATCCAGCCCAACTTCCTCCACGCAGTCCCCGAAATATTCCGAAACGTTGATCCGGGAAAAATTATAGGGGATCTTATTGGTATCGATCTTGGAATAAAAGGTCAGCTCATCGATCAGGCGATCCATGTCGTTTGCTTTATTATAAATCGTCCGGATATATTTATCCAGCTTCTCCGGCGAGGACGCGACACCGTCCTGAATGCCCTCCACATATCCCTTGATCGCCGTGATCGGCGTCTTCAGATCATGGGAAATGTTGCTGATCAGCTCCTTGCTCTCCTTGTCGTACTGCAGCTTCTCCTCCTGGGACTCCTTCAGGCGCATCCGCATCTCCTCAAAATCCTGGCAGAGCATGCCGATCTCGTCCTCGTTGTCCACCTCCAGCGTAAAATCGAGATTTCCGTCCCGGATCTGCTTCGTCGCCTCCTGCAGCTTATGCAGCGGATGGAGGAACGCCCGGTACACCCACATAACCAGCACACCGGCCATAAAGCAGATGATCACGACGCCCACCAGAAGCATCTCGCTGAACATTTCTTTGATCTCCGGGATAAAATCGCCCACGTTCGTGACGATAAAAACGCTTCCCTCCGATTCATCCGGATAGACGAAATCGATCTGCTTTAAGAGATGCTGCTCTTCCCCGTCCATGTATGTCCCGCCCAGCGCGCTGACCTGATAATCATCGTACGGCGAGAGATAATCGTAAAGCATTTCTGCTTCTTCGGAGCCAGAAAAGGTAATCTCGTCCCCTTTGCGCACAATCAGATACGAATACTTCTCCTCCAGCTCCCGGTTCAGAGAAGCCAGATATTCCGCGTCGTCAAACAGCGCCGCATCCTCCTTCGCCGTCTTCTGAATCTTGCGCTGGATCCCCAGCGTCATGCGGTTGAATACCTGGATCTGATTGCCAAACAGCAGATCAATCTGCTCCGTCAGGCCGTAATTTTTCTGGAACAGCCGTTCCTGATACGTGACCAGCCCCATAACCGCCACATAGATCAGCGCGATCGGCACCGCCGTAATCGTGATAAAGGCTATCGCAAGCCGCGTCCGAATCTTCATTGTCCCCTCCGCGCCGGTTATCCGGCCCCGTTTTGCCAAATAAAACTACCTCGCCAAGTGCTCATAGTAGTATACCATAATTTTGGCGGATTGTTTGTAAAAGTATTATAAACTGCCCGGACAAAGGGAACGGCCCGGCTGCAGGGCGCATCTTCCGCGCGCCCGCAGCCGGGCCGTTCCCGTATTCTTCCTCTCTGTATCCGGATTATTTCAGGTATGCCTTAAGCGTCTCCGCCTGATCCGTCCGCTCCCACGGCAGATCCAGATCGTCGCGGCCAAAATGGCCGTAAGCCGCCGTCTGCTTGTAGATCGGACGGCGCAGATCCAGCATCCGGATGATGCCGGCCGGCCGCAGGTCAAAATGCCTGCGGATGATATCCACCAGCTCCGAATCGGAAAGCTTTCCGGTGCCGAAGGTATCGACCATGATGGACGTGGGACGCGCCACGCCGATGGCGTAGGAGAGCTGGATCTCGCAGCGCTCCGCCAGACCGGCGGCGACAATGTTTTTCGCCACGTAGCGGGCCGCGTAGGCCGCCGAGCGGTCCACCTTGGTGCAGTCCTTTCCGGAAAACGCGCCGCCGCCGTGGCGGGCCGCGCTGCCGTATGTATCAACGATGATCTTGCGTCCCGTCAGGCCGCTGTCGCCGTGCGGACCGCCGATCACAAACCGCCCCGTGGGATTAATGAAAAACTTCGTCTCTCCGTCGATCATGGACGGCGGCAGGATCGGATCGAACACATAACGCTTGATATCTTTATGAATCTGCTCCTGCGTCACATTCTCGTCATGCTGCGTGGAGAGTACGACCGTATCGATGCGCAGCGGTTTCCCGTCTTCGCCGTACTCTACCGTAACCTGCGTCTTCCCGTCCGGGCGCAGATAGGGGAGCGTCCCGTCCTTGCGCACCGCGGCCAGCCGCCTCGCCAGCTTATGCGCCATATAGATCGGATACGGCATATAGACCTCCGTCTCATTGGTCGCATAGCCGAACATCATTCCCTGATCGCCGGCCCCGATCGCCTCCAGCTCCTCGTCGCTCATGCGGTTTTCTTTCGCCTCCAGCGCGCGGTCCACGCCCATGGCGATGTCCGCAGACTGCTCGTCCAGCGCCACAATCACGCCGCAGGTATCGCAGTCAAACCCGTATTTCGCGCGGTCATAGCCGATCTCCCGCACCGTCTCGCGCACGATCTTCTGAATATCCACATACCCTCTCGTCGTGATCTCGCCCATCACAAGAACCAGGCCCGTCGTGGTCGCCGTCTCGCAGGCCACGCGGCTCATGGGATCCTGCTCGAGCAGCGCGTCCAGAATCGCATCGGAAATCTGGTCGCACATCTTGTCCGGATGTCCCTCTGTAACCGACTCCGAAGTGAAAAGTAATCTCTCCATGTTTCCTCCTTGTCGTCTGAAAAAGCAAAAAGAAAAGTCCGTAGCAATACGGACTTGATATACACGATCAAATCCTCTTATTGCTCGATTAACCGTCTGCCGGTTCCTCGCTCAGGCTGGCACCTTCCGTCCCTACTGATCCGCAGCTTCCTTGCCTGCCGCCGGACGGGGTTGCCGTGACTTCACAGATCCTTTGTATCTCCATCACTCTGAATAAGGGATAATTTACGCACTTTTCTGTTTTAAATTGTTTCCACCCCTACGATAGCACACTCTATCCGGCCTGTCAATCCGAAAATTTGACCACGGCCACGCCGTCCATCATGCGCACGGATCCGGCCTGCGGCCAGCAGGGCATTGCTTCGCCCAGGGCCTGCGCCGCCGCGTACAGCTCCTCCGGAACCGCCGTAAACGGCAGGCCGTGAGACTGCAGGAAACCGGCCCCGCGCCGGGATACGCCGACCGGCCCGTTATAATCCCACTCAAAAATAGAATAGCCGATTGACTCTTCGCGAAGCGAGAAGCTTACCGCCGGCGAGGGCGTATATTTTCCCAGCATGGCCACCGGGCAGCCCTGTGCCGGCGCCCCCTGCTCCCAGATGCGATCCGCCAGCTGGTATGCTGTCTCCCGATCCGTTTCATACGTCAGCTGCGCCGTCAGCATCGCCCGGGAAGAAAAACTCCCCTGACGGATTCCCGTCCAGAGCAGGCAAACCGCCAGGACGGCCCCCGCGGCCCGCCAGAATCTGCGGCCCTTCCCGGACGCGCCGTCCGCCGTCCGTAATTTCCCGGATTCGCCAGAAAGCATTTCCCCCGCGGCCTGCCGCCCGCACGCCATAAGAAGCGCAGAGCCGAAGAACGCCGCCGTAAACGGCAGGCAGAGCTGCGATCGCAAAAAGAGGCCGCTTCCCTGATAAAAACAGAGGAAAAAAGGAGAAAGCGCCAGAAGAAACGCCGCCGCCGCATAGAAAAACGCCCCCTGCCGCCGTCTGACCGTCCACAGCCATACGACGCGCACGGCAAAAAGGAGCGCGCAGAGCAGGAACGCCCGGTTAAAAAACCCGTTTCCTCCCAGGAGCACCAAACGGATATAAGACTGGATGGAAGCCAGGCACTCCGCGATCGGCCTGCTCTTCCAGTAAACCTGATCCGCCAGATATCCCGCCTGGAACCCGGCGCCAAATTTCCAGAACGCGATCGCTTTCCCCGCGAGCACATATAAAAAATAACCGCCCAGAAAGGCCGCCACGCTGCGCAGCGCCGCCCGCAGATAAAAACGCGGATCCGCCTCCTGAAATTCATACCGGATCAGATAGCCGCCCAGCGCCGCCGCCATATAGAGGGGCACCAGCGCCTGATAGCCGCCGAAGCCGAACGCCATCAGAATGACCCCCGCCGCCAGATCTCTCTTCCGGCCATCGAAAGACCAGGAAAGCGTGCCATACGCTGCCGCCAGGCAGGCCAGCATGCAGAACGCGACCTCAAACGCCTGCAGCGTAAACACAAATTGTTCCGTAAAACAGGGATGCGTCAGAAACAGAACCGGAAACAGCCGGCAGAACCCCTTCATCCGGGGCGATCCGCCGCTGCAGGCATAAAACAGGAACGACGACGCCACGCCGCACAGCGTCAGAGCCGCCATCATCAGAATATTTTCCAGGAACGGGTTAAACAGCCGCATACCAGTCAGCTCCTTGAGCCAGACCAGGCTGTAGCGGCTGACCGTATACCAGCTGAGCATCATATAATCCGGATCGGTCGCGGCGGCCTCCGAGTCCACGCCGATGCGAAGATCCGTCAGCGTCACGCCATAGCAAAAAAGCACAGAACAAAAAGAGACCCAGAATACACTCTGGTTCTCTCTTATAAACTGTATCAGTGAGATCCGCCCGTTTTCAGTCTCCTGGCGATCCGTCATTCCCGTTCTCCCTCTTTGCCGCGCCTTCTATCCGACCTTCAGCTTAAACTTCTGAGCCTCTTTCTCCGAATCCACCTTCTCGATCATCGCCCCCAGGCCCTGCAGCTTTTTCTCAAAATTTTCATATCCGCGCTGAATATAGCCGATCTCGTCCACAACCGTATAGCCTTCCGCCGCCAGTCCGGCAATAACCAGCGCCGCTCCGGCCCGCAAATCCGGCGCGTTGACCTGCGCGCCCGTCAGCTGCTTTACTCCGGTAATAATCGCGGTATTTCCCTCGACCTTAACCCGGCCGCCCATGCGCGACAGCTCGTCCACATATTTAAAACGATTTTCAAAAATACTTTCCGTCACGACGCTCGTTCCCTCGGCCAGCGCCAGCGTGACCGTCATCTGCGGCTGCATATCCGTCGGGAACCCCGGATAGGGAAGCGTCTTGATATCCGTATGCCAGTGCTTGGGCCTTCCGACCACGCGGACTGCCTCGTCAAACTCCGTTACCTCGCACCCCATCTCGATCAGTTTGGCGCTGATCGCCTCCAGATGCTTGGGGATCACATTCTGTACCATCACGTCGCCGCGGGTTATGGCCGCCGCGCACATAAATGTCCCGGCCTCGATCTGATCCGGAATGATCGAATACTCCGTCCCGTGCAGATGCTTTACGCCGCGGATCCGGATCACATCCGTCCCCGCTCCCTTGATGTTCGCCCCCATGCTGTTCAGGAAGTTCGCCACATCTACCACATGCGGCTCCTTGGCCGGATTCTCAATGATCGTCTCGCCCTCCGCCAGAGTCGCCGCCATCATGATATTGATCGTAGCGCCGACGGAAACCATATCCAGATAAATATGGCTGCCTACCAGATCGATCGCGTGCGCTACCACGGCCCCGCCGGAAACCTCCACGCGGGCGCCCAGCGCCCGAAAGCCCTTCAGATGCTGATCAATGGGCCGGCTCCCGATGTTGCAGCCGCCCGGCAGCGGCACCTGCGCGCTCTTATACTTTCCGAGCAGCGCCCCGATAAAATAATAGGACGCACGGATCCGGCGGATATACTCGTCGTCCACGCTTACCGCGTGGATCTTCGCCGCGTTAATCTGAACCGTATGGCGATCCAGCCGCTTCACGCTGGCCCCGATCTCCTCGATTGCCTCCAGCAGGACGTTAATATCCCTTACATCCGGCAGATTCTCTATCAAAACATCTTCATCTGTCATAATCGACGCAGCCAGAATCCCCAGCGCGGCATTCTTGGCTCCGCTGACGGTTACCTCCCCTACCAGGGGATTCCCGCCCTTCATAATATACTGTTCCATCCTGCACCTCAGTAAAACCCATCCAAAGTAGGACTCTATATCAAACCAGAAAAATCATCAGGTATGACTCGCACGAGGCTCGAAAATACCTCGCCAAGTGCTCCTATTATACCATCTCGCCTTTCGGCTCGATGCGGCATTCGCCTTATAGCGCTCTCTGTGCAAGCACAGAGCTCTGCAAGGCTCATTATACCATATCCTTAAGATTTGTAAAGATCAGGTCTGGCCGGATGCCCCGAGGAAGGCGATAAAGTCGTTTTCTCCGTTGGCCTCGAAGAAGGCGGCCGCATCGTTCAGCCCCATCTTATCGGTGTAGGCAAATTCCGTGCCCGGATACCAGAGACAGGAGATATTGTAGATATCGTAGCCGTAAATCACGACATAGCTCCCGTTCCCCAGCCATGCCGCCACGGGCCTGCCGCGGAAAATGAAATCCAGCACCTGGTTAAGCGTCAGGCCTCTGGCGTCCACCAGAAGCGTCCCGTCGGCCGACGTCTGCAGTCCCTGCGCAACCTCGTTCAGATAATGCTGCACCGAGGCCGCCGCTCCTTCCACGTCCGCAACCGTACTGCTGTCGCTGCGGCCGGCGCGCGACCAGAACACCCGGCCATATCCGTCCGTCACGACCCCCATGCTGTCATAAACCGCGCCGACGGCATCCGCAAATCCGGAAAACGCTCCCTCCATGCGCATTCCGCTGTAGGCATAATACATTCTTCCTTCCAGCGGGCGGCCGGCCTCAAGCCGGATCTCATTTCTTTCCTCCGCTGCGGCCTGTCTGGGAACCCGTACGCCAAAGCTCTTAATCTGCGCCGCCGGATCCAGCTGCACGAAATACTGCCGGCCCCGTTCGCTGTCTGTCAGATAACCAATCCCTTCCAGCGGATCCACGGAAACCGCCTCGTTACAGACCAGCGTATCTTCATCCGCCGGGACATAACCGCCGCCGCTTTTTCGCACCCGCTCCATGTGAACCCGGCTGTCTTCGATCGTTACCTCCGTCAGCCAGATCCCGTCGCGCTCATAGCGCGTCTCCGTCTCCATCCCGCTTCCCACAATCTCCACGGCATAGAGCAGAGGCCCTGTCACGCGGCCGCCCGCCGTCTGTAGTTCCCCGGCGTGCGCAAGCCCGTATACCAGATCGCTTCCCACAAACCCGACCAGCCTTACGGTCTCCCCGCCTCCCGGCACAATCTCATTTTTCTGTCCGCTCTCCAGATCCATGACGTTCAGCTGTTCGGACGCATACCAATCTGCCCCTTCCTGCCAGGCAATCCGGGATCCGTCCGTGCTGACGGCAAAATTCTCCTCAGTCAGGCCCTCTGCGACCACCATGTACTCCCTGCTGGTCAGATTCACACTGTAAACCGCATGATCCAGCAACAGATACAGCGTCTGTCCTCCGCTCAGGTAACACAGCGTTCCCAGATCCTGACGCAGGCTTCCGTAGTCCTCGGACGCCGGAAGATACAGCCGTTCCGTGAGCGTATTTTCCCCGGCCGCGTAGCGGTACAGCGCCACGCCGGAGGTTCCCTCATGATTTCCCCGGCTCATATAGCCGTACACCAGAAAATCGATCTCTCCGGTCTCGCTGACCGCCAGGATACGGACTCCGTGCGAGTTGTACTGGTTGCGCAGATCCTCCTCACTCTTGCGGAAGGCAAACACCTTGGTGCTCTCCCGCTCTTCTTCATCATAACACCACAGAACCCGGTTCGCCACGAATGCATGATAGCGCCCCGAGGCATCGCTGACTGCCTGCAGATTTTCTCCGTCTGAAATTCCCAGCATAATCCGCCCGCCGGAAAAAAAGTCGGAATCTCCGCTGAAAATCTCATTCGTGCGCCGGTCATAATTCATCATATAAATCCGTTCAGCGCCCTGACGCATGGTAAAGCTCTCTGTCACGTCGAAAAACCGCTCCGTCCCGTCCTCTCCGGTTTCCGCCGCCACATATTCCAGGTCGATACAGCCCATGCTGCCCTGAAGCTCCCTCAGATGCACCGAGACCTCCCCGTAAGGCCGGATTGCCAGGCTGCGCCAAGTCAGCTGGTTAAAATCATTCTTCAGCGTCACATGCCCCAGGGAGCTGTTGTCCGCGTCCGGGTTCGTCTCCAGGTACGTCGTCAGATCCCGCGCCGCCGCGTAATCGAAACTCTTTTCCGAAAAGGAGCAGGCCAGATCCGTCATCTGCGCCATCTGCACGGCATCCGTCCACACAATCCGCGTATAATAATATACCGCCGGGTGCTCTCCGGTCGCAATCGCCAGCGTCAGCCGGTACTCCTCTCCCTTCGTGAGAAGATTCTGAATCTCCAGCGTGGCCCGGACCTCCCGGTCCGCCTGCTCCCAGGATTCCAGAACCGTCCGCTCCACCAGGCGTTCGCCGTCCAGACTGCGAATCTCATACTGAATCCCGCTTACCGTGGAATTTACCTCCTCGAACACCACCGGCAGACGCAAATCCTCCGGAAGCACCGTCAGATCCGCGCGCCCTGCCGCCCGCGGATTATCCTCGACAAAGCCCTTCATCGGGTTCATACGCCTGCCGAACAGCTCCACGCAGGCGACCGGCAGATCCGCATCCTCAATGGACGTATACGCCGTCCCCCGATCGTCCCGCCGGACAAAGAACCAGACGAAATACCCTGCCAGCGCCAGCAGAAATATAACCAGCAGAATCAATCCCTTTTTCACTGTTTTTTTCATATATAAAGAATTCCCTGTCTTTCTGAAAATTACAAACCTGTATAACAAATCTCCCGCCAGGTGCTCCTATTATATCATGAACAGGGGAAAATTTCATCCTTGCATTTTCTGCTCCCGGTATGATATACTTTCTGCAAAGCATATATTTCTTCCGAATTCGTGCCGTACGGCATCTTTTTTACACATCGCTCATTCAGAAAATCTATGCTTTGAAACTCACAGAATCAAATGAAAAAGCAGGGGATTTTCAGACGAGCCGATCTCCTGCGAAAGGAGGTCCGATGACAAAAAAAGAACCCGAATATCCTGCCGCAGAGAAAAGCGCAGCGCTCCCGGCTGCCCGGCGGGATTACCGGGATACGATCTTTCGCATGCTGTTCCGGGACAAAAAGAATCTGCTCAGCCTTTACAATGCACTGAACCAGACTTCTTACCAGAATCCGGAAGCGGACGCTTTATTCCTCCCGGCTCATCCGGATTCCAGGACCGCGGTTTATCGTGTTCTACAACGGCAGCGAGATGAAAGAGGAACATTGCATTCTGCGCCTGTCTGATGCTTATGAACAGCCATGCACAGAACTGGATCTGGATTTAAAGGTACACGTGTTTCATATCGGCTGCGGCAAAAATCAGTCTCTTCTGGATGCCTGCCAAGTTCTGAAGGAATATGCGCTATATACAGAACGGGTACGGCGCTATGCAGGCGAAACCATTCTTTCCAGAGCCGTAGAACGCGCCGTCAAAGAATGTATTGAGGAAGGAATCCTGCGGGATTTCCTGCTGAAAAACCGGGCGGAGGCGATAGCAGTGAGCATATTTGAATACGATGAAAAACGGGAATTACGTCTGATCCGAAAGGAAGAATACGCAGAAGGGCTGAAGGAAGGTCGTGAATCCGGGCTGAAGGAAGGCCGTGAATCCGGACTGAAGGAAGGCCGTGAATCCGGGCTGAAGGAAGGCCGCAGTCTCCTCTTACAGGAACTGATTGCCAGAAAGCTTCGGAAAGGAAAAAACGCGGCCTGCATCGCCGAAGAGCTGGAAGAACCGCTTCCTGTCATCGAAGAAATGATCCGGAACATGAACGCCGAGTCCCCGTCCGGCCAGCCTGCAGTTAAACAGACGGACGCTTAAGCCGGCGGGTTCCCCGCATGCAAAAAGGGCGCGAAAACCGCGCCCTTTTTGTCTTCCAGCCAGGTCAGCAGCCATCTGCAGCAGGCACAGGGGGACATGCCTCCTACTCCCAGTCGAACGGAATTACATTTCCGTCCGCATCGAACTGTACTTCCCGGGGCTCTGTCATGATTTCCATATTGTCAACTTCATTTGCCAGGCTGATCAAGCCCTCGGAAATCCAATAGCTGTACATACAGAGCGTATTGTGCAGCCAGACCACCTTGGGCCCGGTCGCCGGATCCGCTTTGTACGCCAGATTCAGCGCAAATTTCATCGCCAGGCGGTCGTTGGGCATGACGGCCGGCATCTTGACGCCCGGCGCGTCCATGCAGGTAATGGAATTGGCATACGTGGTGGCCATGTCAAACTTGTCAAAAAAGCGCTTCGTCGTCACATCCGCATTGCCGATCCCGTTTCCGTTGTGATGGGATTCCTCCGTCAGATCCAGAACGGCCACCCCGTCAAAATCCGGCTCCCAGCGTCCCATAAAGACAGAGCGCCCCGTGATGTTGGGGTCCATGCCCGGCCCGCTGATGTTTTTCCCGATCTCATCCACAAACAGCACGTCGCATTTGGCAAAGGGAATCCTGGGCATCAGGCTCTTTGCCGTCTCCAGCAGGGCCGGTTCCTTTTCGTCGATCTCCATCCCCGAAAGCGCGGCAATCTGGTACGTCTCGTGAAACGCATTTTCGATGATTCCGACGCCGATTACCGCCGGCATCGTCTGCAGCACGACACGGGCGATCCGCCTTACGTTGGCGGACATTTCCGGAAAGCCCATCGAATGGCAGATGCTGGCTCCATACTGTTTGCCCATCCCGATCGAAATCATTTTCATCAGGCCGCTCTCGACAGGGCCGCGGAAATCCGTATGCGGCTTGATCCGCGCCGCCAGAATGATGACGTCCGCCCCGGCGGCATACTGATCAATCCGGACATCCAGCCCGTTTTCCGTCTCGCCGATTTTAACCGTCTCCATGGAAGAACGAATCGGCGCCCCGACGTTTTCCTCTGTCAGCCTGTACGTCAGAAGAATTTCTTCCTGACCTTCAGCCGTCGCTCCGCCGTGGCTTCCCATGGCGGGAATCAGAAACGGCTCTCCGCCCGCCCGTTTTACCCCGTCCACAATCGCCCTCACAATCTCCGACAGATTGGCAATCTCCCGGCTGCCGCAGGCGATGCAGACAGAATTTCCGGGACGGATTGCGGAAAGCGCGCCGCTTTCTGCCAGCTGCTTTTCCGTTTCCCGGTACGGATCTTCTATATGGCTCTGCACCATCTTCTGGTGCACCTTTACAAATCTTGGAATCTCAACCGCTTCCAGCAGTTTATCATAAATCGTCATCTTCGCGCCCTCTTCCTTTCCCTGCGCCGTCCCGCAACGTCTCTGTTTTTCTTTTGCGGACCGCCCCGCGTTCCCGGCCTCTGTCAGAGACAGCCGTGTCGCTCCAGCTCCGCCCGCGTCGTCCGGTACGCTAAAGGAATCAGCTCCTGCGGCGTCATCTTCCAGTATTCCGGGCAGAACACCTCGACCGAAGCCATCCCGTCATACCCGGTTTTGCGGATCTCGCCCAGAAAAGCGCCCAGATCAATGACTCCGCTTCCGCAGAGCTTTCTCGCTTCCAGGCTGGGGCCGGTATCGTCGGCATTGTTGATATGGACGGCAAAAATCTGCTCCTTTTCAAGCTGCCCGATTTCCCCGTAGCAGCTGTCCATTTGCCACATGTACAGATTGTAGGCGTCCAGCGTCAGCCCGACCAGCGGGCTTTCTGCCGCCCGGACCGCCTCCAGGGCGTCCTGCACCGTGCGGATGCTGCTTTTGGGCGCACCTACCGGCTCCAGGCAGAGCCGCACGCCGAACGGTGCGGCGCGTTTTGCAAGCTCTCTGGCAATCCGGGAGAAATCCCGGACGGAATCTTCCCTGTTTTTCCCGTAGGGAACCGTAAAACCGGCCGGGTTCATCGGCGGAACCACGATGATATGGCCCGCCCCCGTCTCTTTCGCCAGCTGCAGCGCCTCCAGAAACTCTTTTTCAAAACCGGCGCGCCGCGCCGGATCGTCCCTTTCGCCAAACAGTTCGGCGTAGGTATAAATCGCGTTAAGCGCATGCGGCCGGATCCCGCATTCATCCAGAAGCTCCCGAATCTGTTCCACGCGGTGCGTTTTCAGATATTCCCGGATCTTGTCAAAGCGCAGTTCGATATAATCAAATCCGGCCTCTGCGCCAAGGCGGACATCCGTCTCCAGATCGGAGCAGCCCATGGACGTCGCCTCGTTAAATCCCAGCTTCATGCCCTATTCCTCCTGCAGCGGAAATTTTACCGGCAGGCCCGTGCGGGTGCTGCGGTAGAGCGCCTCCAGAAGCTCTGCCGACTTTGACCCGGCACGACCGGTAACCAGCGGCTCCCTTCCTTCCGCCACCGCGTTTACAAAATCCGCCAGCTGCAGCTGATGATAATGCTTCGTGGGATCCTCTTTAAAGAAAACCGCCGCGTCTTCTTCCTTCCACTGTTCTTTTTTGTCCTCCTCGCCGGGGACCGTCCAGATATCGTTATAGGGAGACTCCGTGATCGGCGTCATGCCGGCGATGAACATGGAGCCGCCGTCGGTCTGCACGCCCACCGACGCGCCGTTGTCGCCGTGCACGCGGACTTTCCCGTAAAGCGCCGGGTTCTGGGAATTGCTGGCCGTGATCGTCGCCAGCGCCCCGCTCTTAAATTTAATGACCGCCACGGCCGTATCTTCTACCTCAATGTAGGGATGATTGTAATTCTTCCAGACACCGTATACCTCGTCAATCTCCGAATCCATAAACCACAGCAGCAGATCCAGCTGATGGCAGGCCTGCGTCGGCAGCACGCCGCCGCCCTCTCCCTTCCAGGTGCCGCGCCAGGGATCCGAATCATAATACACCTTGTCCCGCCAGCCCAGCATCGTCACATCGCCCAGGATCGGCTTTCCGATCTTTCCGTCCTCAATCGCCTTCTTGATCCGCTGGCAGGGCTCATAGAAACGCCGCTGAAACAGCGTCCCGATCTGCACGTGATTGCGCGCCCCTGCCTCCAGCATTTTGCGGCAGTCGGCGATGCTGACCGCAAAGGGTTTTTCCACAATCACATTGCAGCCGCTGTCCGCGGCCTCCACACAGGTCGCCGCGTGGAAGGGATGCGGCACGCACACACTGGCCGCCTCGATCCCCTCTGTTTTTACCATCTCCGTAATGCTGGTGTAGGGCTTTACGCCGTAGCGGGCGGCGAAAGCCTTTGCCCGCTCCCGGTCCACGTCGCACACCGCCGTAAATTCCGAATTTTCAATCACCGCATAGGCGCTGGCATGGGCGTCCGCCACCTTGCCGCAGCCGATCACGGCCGTCTTTATTTTTCTCATATCCGCACCTCTTTCCCCTTTAGAAAATTCCCAGCACGCAGGTCGTGATCTGCGGGAAGAATAACAGGATCAGTTCCATGATGATAAAGTAACCGCAGACCATAAAAATGTCCGGAAAGGTGTCCGACACCTGCAGCCCCAGCGTCTTGCACGAGGTAAAGAGGCAGGTCGCCATGGGCGGCGTACAGGATCCGATACAGGTGGCAATCGAAATCAGGATGCCGAAGTGATACGGATCCATGCCGTAGGACATGACAATGGGAAGCAGGATGGGCGAAAGCACTACCACGATGCTCAGGCCTTCCATGAAGGTTCCCAGAAATACCAGCAGCGCCACGATCAGCAGATACACCACCATCGGCGTCTCGCTGATGCTCATGATGAAGCTGGCCATGGCCGCCGTCACATTGTGGGCCGTCATGACCCAGCCAAAGGGCGCGGCCGCCGAGATGATTACCATGATGGACGCCGTGGAAAGCGCGCTGTCCATCGCCACCTGAAAGAACGATTTCAGGTTCAGCTCCCGGTAAACAAAGAGCGCCAGGATGGCCGCATACACCGTTGCCAGCACGGCCGCCTCCGTCGGGGTGGCGATGCCGAAGAGCACGCCGCCCAGGATGATGAAGGGCATGAACAGCGGCGGGATCGCGTCGAGAATGATCTTCATTTTCTCTTTTCCGGAGAAATTGTATTCATCCTCCACTCCCACGCCGTAACCGCGGCGCTTGGCGATAATCGTATTCAGGAGGATGAAACCGGCGACGCACATGAAGCCGGGGATAAAGCCGCAGGCCAGCATGTCGCCGATGGAGAGGTTGACCGCCACCGCATAGAGTACCAGCGTGATACTGGGAGGAATGATGCCGCCCAGCGTGCCGGAGGCCGCGATAATGGAAGCCGTATATCCTCTCCCGTAGCCCTTCTGAATCATCTCCGGGCCGACGATGGATCCGATCGCCGCCGTGGTCGCCACGCCCGAACCGGACACGCAGCCGAAGAAGCCGCAGGCCCCGATTCCGGCGGCCCCCAGGCCGCCGGGAATCCGGTGCAGAAGCATGTTCGCCAGCCGCATCAGACGGGGCGTACTGCCGTAGACCATCAGGTTTCCGGAGAAGATGAAGAGCGGCATGGCCAGATAGGTAAAGGAACCGATTCCGTCCGTCATCTTCTGGGCTACGATAACCAGCGGCGTCGAGCCGTCCACCATCAGAAACGCCATGCAGGCGATCATGACGGAATAACCGACGGGAATTCCGACGACCAGCGTTACCAGAAGCACGATAAATAATACCGCAATCGTACTGCTCATGCCTCATTTCCCCCCTTTCCGCAGGCCAGGCGGATCTCCTCCACCATACGGTAAATGAAAAAGATTACCATTAACACCGCGCTGAAGGTCAGCCCCATGTAGAGCGTCGCGATGGGAATCCGCAGACCGGGAGCCAGGTTATTGCTGTTCATCGCAACGATGCTCCAGGATTTCTCGCAGAGAAGACCTACAAATACCGCGCAGACCACCTAGCAGACTGCATCCAGCCCGTGCTGCATCCGCTCGGGGAGCAGACGGATAAAAAAGTCAATCCGGATATTGGAATCCTTCAGGATGTTGATGGACGCTCCCAGGAAAATCAGCCATACCATCATATAGATCGCGGCTTCCTCCGCCCAGGCAAAGCTTCCGTGAAAGACAAAGCGGTTGACCACCTGGGCAAATACGACAATCGTCAGCGCAATCATCAGTATCCCGCATACGACTTCCAGCACCTTCCGGATCCATCCAAACAGTTTCTTCACACCGGAGGATGAATTTGACATAGTAACCGGCTCCTTTCTCTCCATTCCATCTGTTGTCTGCTTGATCTTTTATTCTTCCATATACTCCTGAGCCAGCACGATCAGCTCGTCGCCGCAGGCCTCGATGTATTTGTCGTAGATCGGCTGCAGCGCCTCGCGGAACGCATCCTTATCTACCTCGTTGATCTCCACGCCGGCTTCCTCAAAGCGCGCCAGCATTTCTTCCTCCTGCTCATCCATCAGGCGTCTGCACTCCTGGCTTCCCACCACGGCAGCCTCCTGGAACGCCTGCTGATCCTCCGCCGACAGAGACTCCCACAGCGTCGGATTGACGATCAGAGTCGAGGTGTTGTAAATATGGCCCGACATGGAAAGGTATTTCTGTACTTCATAGAACTTGTTGGCGTCGATCATGGCCAGCGGGTTCTCCTGCCCGTCCACGGTTCCCTGCTGAAGCGCGGTAAAGACCTCGGTCAGCGCCATGGGAACGGCCGTCGCGCCTAAAGCGTCAAACATGGCCATGCGGTATTCGCCCTGATAGGAGCGGAATTTGATTCCCTTCATATCCTCCGGCACCGTGATCGGACGGATATTGTTGGTAAAATGACGGAAGCCGGACTCCCAGAAATTGATCGTCTTCACGCCGGTTGCGTCCAGGATTTCCTTCAGCCGGTCGCCGAATTTGCCGTCGTAGGCATTTCTGGCCTCTTCCTTGGTCTGGAAGAAGAAGGGAAGCTCGTCCACGGCCGTCCGCTCCTCGATGCCCTGCCAGAATCCCATACCGGTCAGCAGCGAGCCGTCCGCCGTTCCCAGCATAACCTGCTGCAAAACCTCGTTTTCGCCGCCCAGAACGCCGTTCGGCAGAATCTCAATCGTAACCCCGCAGTCCGGATTGGAATCCAGCACTTCCTTCATCTCCTCCAGCGCCACATGGCCCGGCCAGGTCGTACCGTTGGCATGCGCGATGCGGATAACCTTCCGATCCGAGACGTCCGCCGCCTGCGCCGCGTCTCCTCCCTCTTCTCCTTCCTGCGCCGCCTGCGTTTCCTCCTGTGCCGCCGGCGCCTGCGTCTCCGTTCCTGACGACGAGCTGCACCCGGCCACGGATGCAAGCCCCATACACATGGCTAACCCCAAAGCGATTTTTTTCTTGAACATAAGCTACCTCCTCTTTTTTCTTTTTTTAATATGTAAATGCTACACATTTCTCTCTTTCTTTTGTTTCCGGGCGCTCCCGCCGCTTTCTTACCACTCCGTATGAAAGGATCCTTCCCGATCCGTGCGCCGGTACGTATGCGCCCCGAAGCAGTCGCGCAGCGCCTGAATAAAGAAAACCGGCATCCGGCCCGTCCGGTAGCCGTCATAATAGAAAAGCGCCCCGCCAAAGGCCGGGAAACAGTCCCCCGCCAGCGCTGCCGCCGAGGTAAGCCGGCGAAGCGCCGCCTCTCCGCTTCGCAGATCGGAAAAAGCAGGCTCAAAAAGCAGCGGCTTTTCCCCGGTAAATCCGCTTTCGCTGATCCGATCCAGAATCCGCCCGCGGATGATACAGCCGTCTCCCCAGATGCCGGCCAGCCCGCGCAGATTGATGCGCCAGCCCTCCTCTTTCCCGGCCCGGGCAATCAGCTCAAATCCCTGGCTGTAGGCCAGAAATACCGCCAGTGAAAGCGCCTGTTCCAGCTCCTCCTCTGTCAGGAGCGGCCCTTTCTGCGCCGTACAGGGAAATGCCGCCGCCCCTTCTTCCCGCAGCATATTCTGCCCCGAGAGATTGCGCGCCATCAGCGCCCCGTAAATCGAAGGGGTCGGCACGCCGCGCGCGGCCGCCTCCTCTTCCGACCATCTGCCGGTTCCCTTCTGACCCGCCACATCCAGGATGCGATCCACCAACGGCGTCTGATCGCCGTCCCGTTTCCGGATGACCCGCGCGCTGATCTCCATCAGGTAAGAGCCGAGCACGCCCCGGTTCCAGCGCTCCAGGACCGCGCCGGTCTGATCCGGGCTCAATCCCGCTTCCCCACGCAGATAGCAGACGGTTTCCGCTATCAGCTCCAGGATGGCGTATTCGATTCCGTTATGCGCCATCTTGACATAATGGCCCGATCCCCCTTCCGCCACATACCCGCAGCAGGGCTTTCCCCGGTGGAAGGCGGCGATCTGCGTCAGAAGCGGCCCCGCCTGCTCCCAGGCGCACCGGTCTCCGCCCGCCATCAGGCTGGGACCGGTAAGCGCCCCTTTTTCGCCGCCTGAAACGCCAATCCCCAGATAGCCAATCCCTTTTTCCCGGCACAGCCGGCAGCGGCGCTCCGTGTCCCGGTAGTGGGAATTTCCGCCGTCCATCAGGACGTCGCCGGGATCCAGAAGCGGCAGCAGCGTCTGAATCATCTCGTCGACCGGCTCCCCGGCCAGAATCATCAGGAAAATCTTTCGCGGCCGCTCCAGCGCGCCTACAAACTCTCCGATCGTCCCGCAGACAACGCAGGGGCCCTCCAGAAGAGAATGCGCTTCCCGCTCTTTTTGCGATACGGAATAGAGGGCCGTCGGGATCTCGCGGCGGATCAGATTGCGGGCCAGCGCCGATCCCATCACGCCCAGGCCTAAAAGCCCCAGCCGGTACCGGCCTTCCCGCTCCGGGCTCATGAGACGGCTTCCTTTCTGCGCGCCTTTCGCTCTGCCTGAACCTGCCCGGCCAGGCGGACCGCCTCCCTGGTTCTCTCCTCAATCTCCGCAAAACGTCCTTCCCGAATCAGGCTGTCCGGCGCCATCCAGCTTCCGCCGCAGGCGTAAATCCGGTCGTTCAGCAGATATTCCCTGAGATTCTCCGCGTGAATCCCCCCGGTCGGCATGAAGGAAAGGCCCGGAAACGGCGCCGAGAGCGCCCGGATCGTGTCCAGCCCGCCGTACTGCTTCGCCGGGAAAAATTTCACAATCTGGAGGCCGCAGGCAACGGCCTTTACCAGATCCGTCGGCGTGCAGCAGCCGGGGAACACCGGCAGCCCCTGCTCCTGCGCATACGCGACAATCTCCTGAGAAAAGCCCGGACAGACCAGAAACCTGGCGCCCGCCTCTTTCGCCTCCCGCGCCTGCGCCAGAGTCACGACCGTCCCCGCGCCGCAGATCAGATCCGGATACGCCTCCCGGATCCGGCGGATGGACTCTGCGGCGGCCTTTGTGCGAAACGTAATCTCGGCGACCGGCAGTCCCCCGTCCGTCAGCGCGCAGGCCAGCGGCACCGCCGCGGCCGCTTCGTCCAGCTTAATGACCGGGACAATCTGTTTTTCTCCAATCAGCTTTACTGCTTGATCCATTTTTTTCTCCCTCTTGCCGGCAGCAGGCGTTCTCCCTCCTGCCGTTTCCTATATCTGATACCTGCAGGTTCCTCCGATCAGAATATCGATCACATTCTGCGCCGCCATCCGGCTCATCCGCGACGACGCCTCCTCGGTCGCCGCCCCCGCATGAGGCGTCAGGATGCAGTTTTCACACCGCGCCAGCGGGCTGTCCTGCGGCGGTTCGTGCACGGTCGCATCCAGCGCCGCCGCGCGGATCCGGTTCGCCTGCAGCGCCTCCAAAAGCGCCTCCTCATCCACAATCCCGCCGCGGGCCGTGTTGACCAGCACCGCGCTTTCCTTCATTTTCGCGAACGCATCCCGCCCGATCAGCCCCTCTGTCTCGCTGGTCAGCGGGGAATGGACGGAGATAAAATCCGCCTCGCGAAGAAGCCGGTCCAGCTCCACGTACTCCGCGCCCGTCTCCCGGGCAAACGCTTCGTCCTCAAACACATCGTTTACCAGGATCTTCATGTCAAATCCCCGGCACCGGCGGGCCACGCCTTTGCCGATGCGCCCGGCCCCGATCACGCCCAGAACCTTCCCGTACATCTCCAGCCCCTGGACGCGGGACGTATGTCCGGCCCGGATTGACGCGTCCATCCGGCTGACGCCCCGGGCCGCATCCAGCATCAGGGCCACCGCCAGATCCGCCACAGAATCGCCGTTGGCGCCCGGCGTTATCGTGACGGCAATCCCGCGTTTTCTCGCCGCCGCCACATCGACCCGGTCGTAGCCGACCCCGTAGCGGGAAATAACCTTCAGCCGCGGACAGGCCGCCATCTGCGCGTCGTCAATCTCCTCCAGCCCGGCAATCAGGGCGTCCGCGTCCGCGAGTTCCCGCATCCGCTCCTCCATTGCCGCATCCTCTGCCAGCCTGACCCAGCCAATGCCCGCCGCCGTCAGGCAGTCGTACGCCTTGCCGTCGGTTTTGCCAAACGAGCGGGCCGTGATAACCGCTTTGTACGTGCTCATGCTTTTCCTCCCGCCTTTCCTGACCCCTCGTCGCGATAGCAGTCCAGATACCTCTGATAGCGCTCCCGGTAGGCCTTCTGCCGTTCCGGCCGGGGATGGATGACCGCCGCCGGCGGACTGTGAAAATCCTCCGCGCGCCCGATCGCGCCCAGCCGCTCCATGCCCAGCACAATCCCTCCCATGAGGGAACTCTGCGCCTGCCGGTCCACCTCCAGCTCCTCCTGGAAAATATCCGCGCACATCTGCGACCAGACAGGGGAGTTCAGAATCCCGCCCGAAAACCGGATCCGCTGCGGCCGCCCGGCCGTCCGGACCAGCTCTTCATAACACTGATAAAGATTAAATAAAACGCCTTCCTGCACCGCCCGGTAAAGTTCCTTTACCGTGTGCGACGCTTTCAGCCGCAGGAAACGGCCGCGCCGCTCGTCCCGCCATCCGGGACAGCGCTCTCCGAACAAAAACGGGAGAAATACCGGGAGATCCGCCTCCCGCGTAAACTCCATCTCCAGCTCCTGATACGTGCTGCCGGAGGCAAAATTCTTCTTAAACCAGTCGATGCAGTTGCAGGCCCCCGACGTGGCCGCGCCGGACAGCCAGCGTTTCGGCGACAGGTAGCACCAGGTGCTGGGATCCTTCGGCAGAACCGGCGCGTCCGTGCTCAGGCGCAGCGCCCCGCTCGTCCCCACGGAAAATGTCATCACGCCCTCGCGGATCGCGCCCACTCCGATCTGGTTCAGGCCGCCGTCCGCATTCGACGGGATCACGGGGACCCCCTCCCGCACGCCCAGCGCCCGGGCCGCTTCGGCCTGAAGCGGAAACGTCTCCTCAGAGGAGAGCAGGCGCGGCAGCGCCTCTTCCTCAATGCCCAGCTCCTCCATCAGCGCCGCGTCATACCGGAGCTCCCGGATATCCAAAAGCCCCGTCCCGGAAGCCGTGCATCTCGTCGCCGCAAATTCTCCCGTCATGCGAAACGTATTGTAGACCCCCTGGCCTCCGATCCGGTACCCGCGCAGCGCCTTTCCTTCCCGTTTCAGCATCAGGAGCTTGTAAAACGGATAAATGGCATTGACCATGCAGCCGGTCCTCCGGTAGTGATCCTCCGTGTACGTCGGATCGCGCCGCAGCGTCCGGCACACGGCGGACGCCCCCGTATAGCACCAGGGATAGACCGGGGTCTGCGGCTCCATCTGCCGGTCAAACAGGCAGAGAGAATGCCACGTCCCGCCCAGCGAAATCAGGGCGATCTCATCGCCGCACACGGCGGACGCCTCCCGTCCCACCTCCAGAAGCGCGCGGTATACTGCGTCCGCGTCGTGAATACTCCGATCCGGATACATGGCGGGATACGGTTTGGTTTTCAGGACTGACTGTCCGTTTTCCGTGTCATATAAAAACGCTTTGGCCGACGATGTTGAAGATTCCAGTGCCAGTATTTTCATGTTCAGATATCCTTTGATTTCCCGTTTTCAGGCTGCATGCTGCATACGATAAAAATATATTTTTTTAATTTAATAATATATTTTATGATCTGAATTATATATTGTTTTTCAGGAAATACAAGTGGTAAAAGAACCAAGATTCTGGAAATTTTTTAGGCATATTGTCTATATCATGATAAGATTCTGAAAAGAGATGCGCTGGATCCAAAAAAATGCGGCGGATCCAAAAAAGGCGGCCCGAAGGCCGCCCGCGCTGTATTTCGTTTTGCCGTCCCCTATTTGATCCGTTCGCTGCGCATGATAATCCGCACCGACTCCACCGCGTTGCGAATGTGCAGGCGGATGCACTCCCTCAGGCGCTCTTCATCCCCGTCCACGATCGCCTGAAAGATCGCCTTGTGCTCCGTCAGACCCGCCATGTCCTTTTCCGCCGACTGGCGGCGGAAAATATAATTGGAGTAAATAAACGGATTGATCCGCTTGTACATGTCCACCAGCTTCTGGTTGCCCGCGCACTTCAGATAGATCCGGTGAAATTCATAATCGTGATTGTAGTCCTGCAAAAACAGCTCCACATCGCTCGTATCCAGGAACCGCTTCATGATCTCTTCGTGCTCTTCGATATTCTGCTCCAGCTCCCGCCTGAGCGCCTTATTGATCCGCACCGCGTTGATAATCTGACGGGTATAATAGAGATCCATCATCAGGCGCAGATCAAAAATCTCCTCCGCGTCCGACAGCGAGATCGGGCGCACCACCATCCCCTGCCGCGGATAATTTTCTACAATTTCCTCCGCGATCATCCGGTTTAACGCCAGCTTGACCGGCATCTCCGACGTCCCGTAGCGGGCCGCCAGCTCCCGCGTGACCAGCTTGTCCCCGGGCTGCAGCTCCCCCACGATGATATCGCGCCGGATGTTGCGGCAGATCATATCCACCAGCGTCTCTTTTTTCCCGTTTTCCAGATCCGAATCCTCTGTCAGGTATTCCGGAACCGGAACCTTTGCCGCTTCCGCCTCCGGCCTGACTGCCTTTCGCCTTGCCATAATTCTTTCCTTCCTTTTTCCGTATCCCGCGTCCCGCCAAAGCGCCGCGCGCCCGGCAGACCTTTCTTCTCCACGGATCTTTCCTTTTCAGTATAGGCCGCGCCCGGAAAAAAGACAAGTTCTTTCCCGGTTTCCGCGGCAGAAAATCAGAAAATTTTTCCTCTGCCGGCCAAAAATTCTTGCATCAGAGAAAGGAAGTTATTATAATAATTGATAAACAACAACGTAACCCGTCCACATCAGACGTACAGCAAGATTGGAGCAAGCACTATGGAAAAGAAAAATATTGACTGGGGAAATATCGGATTCGGATACCGGCAGACCGATTACCGTTACGTATCGATGTACCGGAACGGCGCCTGGGATGAGGGCGGCCTGACCACAGACGACACCGTTACTTTAAGCGAATGCGCCTGCGTCCTTCAGTACGCCCAGACCTGCTTTGAGGGCCTGAAGGCATACACCACGGAGGACGGCCACATCGTGACCTTCCGCCCGGATCTCAACGCCGAGCGCATGGAAAATTCTGCCAAAGGACTGGAGATGCCTCCCTTCCCGCGGGATCGCTTCGTGGACGCCGTCTGCGAGGTCGTCGCCGCCAACGCGGCCTACGTCCCGCCGTACGGTTCCGGCGCCAGCCTCTATATCCGCCCCTATATGTTTGGCTTTGACGCCGTGATCGGTGTGAAACCGGCCAGCGAATATCAGTTCCGCATCTTTACGACGCCGGTCGGCCCCTACTTTAAGGGCGGCGCAAAGCCGATTACCATCCGCGTCAGCGACTTTGACCGCGCGGCGCCCCACGGCACCGGGTGCATCAAGGCGGGCCTGAACTACGCCATGAGCCTGCATCCCATCATGGAAGCCCACCGCCAGGGCTTTGACGAGAACGTCTATCTGGATCCGGCGACGCGCACGAAGATTGAGGAAACCGGCGGCGCCAACATGATCTTTATCACAAAGGACAACAAGCTGGTTACGCCCAAGTCTGACAGCATCCTTCCCTCCATTACCCGCCGCTCCATCCTGCAGGTGGCGAGAGATTACCTGGGCATGGAGACGGAAGAGCGCGAGGTTTATCTGGAGGAAGTTCCGGAATTTGTGGAGTGCGGCCTCTGCGGCACCGCAGCCGTCATCTCCCCGGTCGGCAAGATCGTCGATCACGGAAGAGAGATCTGCTTTGCCAGCGGGATGAACGAGATGGGCAAGGTCACGAAGAAGCTTTACGACACGCTGACCGGCATCCAGATGGGCCACATCAAAGCGCCCGAGGGCTGGATTAAAGTAATCAAATAATTGAAAAAGGGGTACCGCTCGAGCGGTACCCCCCTTTTATACAATTATAAGATAAACTGAATCAAAATGGTCAGTGCAAACGCGGCAAAACAACTGAACCATATCCAACGGCGATATTTGCCGGATGAGAGAATCGTATTAATAATGGCAATCAAAAACCCAATGGAAGCAACGGTTGCGAAATTCATTGTTAAAAGCATCTTTGTGCTGACATTTTGGACCGCAAGAGAAACATTTACATTGACTAAGCTGAAAATCGCCACAAATATTGCCATCAGAGCAAGGATATTGCTGTAAATCGTTTTTTCAATTTCCTTTATTTGATCTATTTTCTGCTCAATATCTGTCATTTCTTTTGAGAAAGCAGAAGTGTACCTGCCCATGCCCCTGAATTCAAATTCGCTTTGAAATGTGCCGTTGTAGGGCTTTTCTACATCAGAAGAAAGTACGATAAACAGGATGGAAGCTATTCCGGAAGTACAGTCTAAAGTGATGGATTGCCGGGATATATTGGTTATCCTGAAAAAGACTTTTGTATCGTGTCCTGGCTGGTAGATAGGGGCATCTAAAGAGAACCCCTGACGGATACGGCTGTTTCGGAGGCTGACAATTCCCATTATATTGTCAGGAAGAATAATGCGTTCTTTTGATTTAACAAATACAGAATCGCCTGGAAGCAGGGTAATCGAATCCAATTCCTTCCCAGGATCGTTACAGAATGTTTCAGGCATCAGATCATAGCAAATATTCTGAACTTGTTCCGGATTAAAGGGGGAAACCAGTTTATCTCTGTATTCTTTTATATTTTTGTCAGTTAAAACCATGGCGTTCCTCCTGTTTTAAAATATTAATATAGTATACACCGGATAAAATAAAAGAACAAGTATTTTTCAGAGACGAATAGGATTAATTTTTTCAAAATTTCCTGCATACTCTTCCCGCTATCGCTTCAGCCGGCCGGTTCTTCCGCCGGTTCTTTCCGCTCCTTTTTCTTTCTGCGCAGCTCCCTGAAAAAATCCGACAGCATCCGGGAGCACGCCTCCCCCAGGATCCCGCGCTCCACCTGCGCCTGATGATTAAACCCCTTCTCCTCCAGCAGATTGCAGACCGACCCGGCGCAGCCCGCCTTGGGATTCATGGAGCCGATAAAGACCCGCGGGATCCTGGCCTGCACGATCGCCCCCGCGCACATGGGGCACGGCTCCAGCGTCACATAGAGATCGCAGCCCTCCAGCCTCCAGTCGCCCATCCGGTGGCAAGCTTTGCGAATGGCCGTAATCTCCGCGTGCGCCAGCGCGCTATGATCCGTCATCCGCCGGTTATAGCCGCGCCCGATGATCCGATCCTCATATACAATCACACAGCCGATTGGCACTTCTCCCAGCGCCAGCGCCTTCTTCGCCTCGCGCACCGCCGCCCGCATATATTTTTCTTCCGCCGTCAGTCTTGCCGCCATCGTCCCTGTTCTCCCCGCCTGCGCAAATCTCCCCGTATTATACTTCCCGCCCCGGTTTTCTGTCAATACGGGGCAGATGTAGGTTTTCTGTCAATACGGGGCAGAACGGTTGCCGCCGCGCGCCGGCCGTATTATAATGAAGGAACATGAGATTGGGCGGCGCGGACAGGCTTTCTGTCCGCACCGCGCAGAGAAAGGAACCGATTATGCTGATTTCCGGTCTTCAGAAAACGACGCTTCTGGATTTTCCCGGCCGCGTGGCGGCCACTGTTTTTCTGGGCGGCTGCAATTTCCGCTGCCCCTTCTGCCATAACAGCGAACTGATCGCCGGCGGCGATCCTCTCTTTTCGCCGGAGGAAATTCTCTCCTTCCTGAACAAGCGATCGGGGATCCTGCAGGGCGTCTGCATCACGGGCGGAGAGCCGACGCTGCAGGGCGATCTGGAACCGTTTTTGGAGGACATCCGCCGGATTGGCCTGGCCGTCAAGCTGGATACGAACGGTTCCCGTCCCGGCGTGCTGCGCCGCCTCTGCGAGCGCGGCCTGGTCGACTATATCGCCATGGACATCAAATCCGGCCCGACGGGCTATGCGGCCGCCGCCGGCCTTGACAGCCTGTCCCTCACGCCCATCCGGGAAAGCATTTCCTGGCTCGTAAACGGCTCTCTTCCCTTTGAATTTCGCACCACGGCCGTACGCGGGCTGCACACAGAACAGGATTTTCGGGAAATCGGCCCGCTGATTGCCGGCTGCCGCGACTACTACATCCAGAATTACCAGGATTCGCCCCAGGTCCTGACCCGGGGCTTTTCCTCCTTTTGCAAAGAAGAGCTCCTGCACTTTCTAAAACTGGTCGCGCCCTACACCGCCCGCGCAAACCTTCGCGGCGTCGATTCCTGAACCTTTGCGGCGCCGGTTCCTGAACCTCTCCCCGGCAGACTTTCACGGCGCCGGTTCCTGAACCTCCCACGGCAGGCTTTCGCGGCGCCGGTTCCTGATTTTTCAGGCCCCAAAACGGATATCCGCGTACCAGTATCCGAACCGGCTGTCCCCCGGCGGCTGCCGCTTGGAGAGGACAAAATCCGGGAACCCGAACATGGCGGCCATATATTTTTCGTTGCTCTGATAATGGCCGGGAACGCCCAGCAGATAGCGCCCGCTCCGTCCGGGCTGATTCAGGCGCGCCAGGATCAGATAGCGGTAGTGGTAATATCCGTGCAGCAGAAAGCTGTTGCTCCCGTATCCCCAGTTTTCCCGCGGCAGAAGGCCGATGTCCTGCGGCTTGATCGCCAGAATCTCGCACCCGTCCGCATAGTCGAAGGCAAGGATCTTGGGAAACCGGCTTCGCAGGCTGTCCCAGAGCTCCCGCTCTCCGGCCGGATCCTCCGTCTCCCGAAACGGGACCGGGATCTCCGGCAGCGGCAGCGTCTCCCGGCTTCGCAGCTCTTCCCTGAGACGGGATCCGCCGGACGGCGGCTTCGGATCCCGCCCGCGGGAAGCTTCTTCCCGCCCGTCGGGCGCTTCCTCTCCCTGCGCTGCCTTTCCGGTTCCTTCCGCGGCCGCTTCGTACTTTCGGATATGTAAAATTCCCAGCCGATCCAGCTCCTCGCGCTCGAGCTCCCTCTCGATTTCCCGGGAGATCGGAAGCGCTTCCTGCTGCGAACCGGCTTCTTCTTCCTCCGTTTCCTGCTGCGGGCCGCTTTCTGTTTCCTCCTCTTCCTGCGCCTCCCGCTGCGAACCGGCTTCCGCTTTCTCCTCTTCCGCCTCTTCCCGCCGCGAACCGGCTTCCTCTTCTTTCTCTTCCTGCGTCTCCTGCTGCAAACCGGTTTCCCCTTCCTGCCGCGAACTGCTTTCCGCTTCTTCAGCTTCCCGCTGCAAACCAGCTTCCGCTTCCTCTTCTTCCGCCGCTTCCCGCTGCGGTCCGGCCTGACTCTCCCGCCTGGCCTGCGCCGCCCGCACCTCTTTTGCCGTTACCTTCTCCAGATCGACCTCCGCCGCATGGGCAACCGCGTCCTCCCAGATCGTCGTGTACGCCCGCCAGGCGCTCTCCGTATCATGCACGCTGAGGCCGCAGCATTCTTCCAGCGTCCGGCCGCTTCCTTCGATATTCCGGGCGTTTACGACCGCGCGGAATTCTCCCGCGCCATTTCTCGCAAACAGCGTGCCGATGCGGATCTCCTCCTGCCCGGCCAGAAGATACACGCCGATCGGGTTTCCTCCGATAAAAATCTTCCGCACGCTGACCGTGATCCGGCACTGCCCGGCCCGCGTCTCCAGCTTGGCAAAGCCGATGTTTTTCCCTCTGATTCCGCCTTCGTACGCGTAAATATATGAGATTAGCCTCTGGTAATTCGCCATGCTCTCACTCCTTCTCTTTCTATTCTATGCCATCGAAGGAAAGAGCTATGACTGAATCTTTTCAGAAAAATGAACTGCCTGTCAGAAATGAATCAGAATGTTGCCTTAAAAGAACGGCTCCGGCAGAGCCCGCTCTCTAACAGATCTTGTTTCCGTTTGCACTCAGCTTAAACGTCATATCCAGCACGGACGCGGCGCGGCGGCACATCAGCATTCTCTGTAAAAATATCTCGAAATAATCCATCATGGAACAGATGCCCTCGTCCAGCTCCAGCTCCAGCTTGATGATCTTCTTCTCCTTCTGGATATTCAGCGACGCGCTGATTACCGCGTAATTGACGCGATCATGCTTGTCAAACGAAGCCGGATTCATATTCCGGACCCGGTTCCGGCGCACGTCCGTCTTGTCCGCCAGGATCAGCGCCGCAGACACCGGATCGACCGCCCCGCCGGTGTGCTCGTCGTGCATCCCGATCGCGTTCATGATCAGGGCTACGTCCTCAAAATCCATCCCCATCTCCGTCAGGATGCGGCTGGCCAGAAGCGCGCCCGAATGCGCGTGATCATTGCGGTTGACGCAATTTCCGATGTCGTGCATATACCCGGCAATCTGCGCCAGTTCTACGGTATGGCTGTCATATCCGAGCCGCTCCAGGATCCGCCCCGCCGTCGCAGCCACCTTGGCCGTGTGAATCGCCGAATGATCCGTGTAGCCCAGCACACCCAGCGTCGCATTTCCCCGCTCCAGGTACGCGTTGACTTCCCTTGATTTCCGGATTTCCTTATACGTTACCTTTGCCAAATATTCTCCCTCCTTTCCGTTTCCCTATCATATCAAATCCCCGCCTCCGGAAAATGTACGCGGGGAAAATTTTGCGTAAAATCGGCGTAAAATACCGGGCTTTTTTCGCGGCCGGCCCGTCTGCGGGCCCCGTTTTGCAAACAACCGCCGCCGCGGCGCAAAAAAAGCCGCTGAAAAAACAGAAATCTCTCTGCTTTTCCAGCGGCTTTCGTTCCTGCCGGCGACCGGGATCGAACCGGTACGAAGTTTAACCCTCGCAGGATTTTAAGTCCTGTGCGTCTGCCAATTCCGCCACGCCGGCGTCATGATAACCGGAAAACCGGCCTCATGCGAGTGGATGGAGGTGGATTCGAACCACCGAAGCGTGTCGCAACAGATTTACAGTCTGCCCCCTTTGGCCACTCGGGAATCCATCCGGATGTCGCTCTGACAGTTAAAAATCATAGCACAGGAACGCAAAAAAAGCAAGCACTTTTTCCGCTTCCGCCCTACAGGCCCAGCACAACCGATCCCACCGGCGGGACCTCCACTTCCAGCATTCCGTCCTTTACCTCGTAGTCCACGCGGCCCGCGTTATAGCCTTCTTCATAGGTCATCATCTGCCGGCTCATCTGATCCCCGTCCTCCGCGCCAATCTGCCAGACCGGAATCCGCAGCGTCCGCGGCTGCGCGCCGGTATTGACCGCCACGACTCCGCAGCTTCGCGCCTGCTTATCCCGCTCCCGCAGGAAGCGCCCATAGGCAATGAATCCGTCCCCGGCCAGCAGTTCCCTGAGAGAGCCGTTCCGAAACGCCGGGCAGCGCAGCCGGATCCCCGTCATGTAGCGGTGGAATTCGATCAGTTCCTGATCCTCGTGGCCCCAGGGATACGTCCGCCGGTTGTCCGGATCCGTCCAGCCGCAGACGCCCGTCTCGTCGCCGTAATAGATCGTCGGCGCGCCCGGCCACGTCATCTGCATCACGACGCCCTGGCGGAAAATGCCGGGATGAATCCCCTCGGAGGCGGCCGCCGCACCCGCCGTCGCCAGCCGTCCCACCCGCCGGTTGGTTCTCGTCATAAAACGGGAATGATCGTGGTTGGACAGCTCATTCATCGCGCAATAGAGCGAGGAAGACGGAAGGCGGCTCATATGGTAGCGCATGGCGTCGAAAAACGCCCGCCCGTTCCCGAACAGGCCCTCGTTGGCCTCGTCGCTGTGCTTTTCCATCCCCGTCAGGAACCAGGAGACCGGTTCCATAAACGCGTCGTAATTCATGACGCTGTCCCACTGATCGCCCCGCAGCCACTCGGCCGGATCTCCGTAATGCTCCGCGATCAGCACCGCCTCCGGGTTCGCCTCCTTGACCGCCCGCCGGAAATCACGCCAGAACCGGTGGTTGAATTCGGCGCTGCGGCCCAGATCGGCCGCCACATCCAGCCGCCAGCCGTCCGCATTAAAGGGCGGCGAAACCCATTTTTTTGCTATCCTCATGATATATTCATAGAGCTCCGGGGACTCCTCGTAATTCAGCTTGGGAAGCGTCTTATGTCCCCACCAGCCATCGTAGCTGTCATTAAACGGCCAGGCCTTTTCGTTATAAAATTTAAAAAATCCGCGGTAACGGCTCTCACCGGACACGTACGCGCCGCCGGGATACCCGCCGGCGTGCTGGTATAAAAGCTCCGCGTCCATCCATTTATTAAAGGAACCGCAGTGATTGAACACGCCGTCCACCAGGACGCGGATCCCCAGCGCGTGCGCCGCCTGAACAAAGCGGCAGAAAAACGCGTCGCTGGCCCGCAGATTTTCCCGGTCCGTCGTGCGTGCAATATATTTTTCCGCGTTGTCGTTATCGAGCGCATCCGGCGCTACCAGCCCGTCCGCATCGTCGACGATGACCCCGAAATGCGGATCGACGT
The DNA here is from genome assembly GCA_944381615.1 of uncultured Lachnospiraceae bacterium. GTDB lineage: Bacteria > Bacillota > Clostridia > Lachnospirales > Lachnospiraceae > Otoolea. Next base: position 71,223 of record CALWLT010000037.1, read on the forward strand.
GATCGTAATCCTGGCAGTCGTATTTGTGATTGGATGGAGAGACAAAAATCGGGTTCAGATAAATCGCCTCTACCTTGAGTCCCTTCAGATATTCCAGCTTTTCCCAGACGCCCTTCAGATCGCCGCCGTAAAAGCGCCGCACATCCATCTCCTGCGGCAGTTCGTCCCAGGACGCGGCCTTCTGCACCGGTTTTTTGAGATAAATATACTCGTTCGTCTCCACGTCGTTGGACGGATCGCCGTTGCAGAACCGATCGACATAGATCTGATACATGACCGCGCCCCGGCTCCAGGCCGGCACGTGAAAGCCCGGCGTCAGGCGAAACGGCGCTTCGCCCGGCCGCTCCGTCTCTCCGACGCGGCTGTAATAACAGACGTCCTCCCCGCGCCGGATGCAGAACGCATAAAACAGCGGTTCCTGCCCCGCCGTCATCCGGCACGCAAAATAATCGAAACGCCCTTCGCTGTGCTCTCTCTCAAGAGGCCGCCTGGCGCGCTCCGCCCCGTTTTCATATTCAATCAGCTCGACGCAGTCCGCACCGTCCTTTTCCGTCCGAAAATAAAATGTCACTTCCTCGCCCGCATCCGCCTCGCAGGGGCTGCGGTAGTCCTCTGTCTCGTCACAGAAGACGGCTTCCCGGTTAATCCGTTCCATACCCTGATCCTCTTTTCTGCTGCTCAGCTCTATTTTAAAGGATTTCCCTGAAATACACAACCTGAAAAGCGCCTTTTTCAGCAGGCGCAGGCTGTCCTTTCCGGCAAAGTAAAAAGGCCAGCTGGGGTGCTGGCCTTTTTAGGAGAAGGTATTTCGTTTTATGGGGTGTAGCAAAAACTATATAATGTATTGGGGGGGTTACGTCTATTATAATAGCACAGGGAATCAAATAAGTGTGCACAAACATCCCCTTTTTTCCATTCTTTTTTTGTGCAAAAAACAATCCGCCCTCTTTCCGGAAAAAATTCCCCCGCGGCATTTCGCACAAAAAAGGGAAGGGCCCCTCCGCCCGGTTACGCTCCGGCCGCCTCCGGCGCCGGATCCGGTTCCTTAAAAAGCGCCTCAAATTCCTCCTGCCCGATCTTTTCTTTTTCCAGGAGGAGCCGGCAGCACTTGTGAAGCACGTCCTCATGCTCCAGGATCCGCTGCTTCGCGCTCTCGTGGCACTCGTCGATGATGCGTTTGACCTCCCGGTCAATCAAGCTGGCCACCTCTTCTCCATAGCTCTTGGCATGGGCCAGATCGCGGCCGATAAACACCTCGTTGCTGTCCCCGCCGTAGTTGATCATGCCGACCTTCTCCGACATGCCGTACTCGGTTACCATCGCCCGGGCCAGCGCCGTCGCCTGCTTGATATCCTGGGAAGCGCCCGTCGTAATATCGTCGCAGGTCAGCTCCTCGGCAATGCGGCCGCCCAGCGCCACCATGATATGCTGCAGCATCTTCCCCTTCGTCATGTGCAGATCGTCGTGCTCCGGCAGAGGCATCGTATAGCCCGCCGCCCCGATTCCCGTCGGGATGATGGACACCGTATGCACCGGCCCCACGTCCGGCAGCACATGAAACAGGATCGCATGCCCCGCCTCGTGATAGGCCGTGATCCGTTTGTCCTTCTCCGAGATTACCTTGCTGCGTTTCTCCGCACCGATCCCGACCTTGATAAAGGCCTTCTCGATATCCTCCTGCATCAGGAACTTCCGGCCCATCTTGGCCGCGTTGATCGCCGCCTCATTCATCAGGTTCTCCAGATCCGCCCCCGTAAAGCCGGAGGTCGTCTGCGCGATGCGGTGCAGATCCACATCCTCGCCCAGCGGTTTGTCCTTCGTGTGCACGCCCAGGATCTCCTCCCGGCCCTTTACGTCCGGACGCCCTACCGCAATCTTTCTGTCAAACCGTCCCGGACGCAGGATCGCCGGATCCAGGATATCCACGCGGTTCGTCGCCGCCATGACGATAATCCCCTCGTTGACGCCAAAACCGTCCATCTCCACCAGCAGCTGATTGAGCGTCTGCTCGCGCTCGTCATGGCCGCCGCCCATTCCGGTTCCGCGCTGTCTGGCGACCGCGTCAATCTCGTCGATAAACACGATGCAGGGCGCGTTCTTCTTCGCGTCCTCGAACAGGTCGCGCACGCGCGACGCGCCGACGCCGACAAACATTTCCACAAAATCCGAACCGGAAATCGAAAAGAACGGAACGCCGGCCTCTCCGGCCACCGCCTTGGCCAGCAGGGTCTTTCCCGTTCCGGGCGGCCCCACCAGAATCACGCCCTTGGGGATCCGGGCGCCGACGCCCGTATATTTCTGCGGATTTTTCAGGAAATCCACGATCTCCTCCAGCTCTTCCTTCTCCTCCTGGAGGCCCGCCACCTTCTTAAAATTGACGTTGCTGGTCGACACCATCCTGGCGCGGCTGCGCCCGAAATTCATCATCTTGGCGTTGGCCCCGCCGCCGGCCCGCGCGTTCATGAACATAAAAAAGAAGATCAGCACGCCGGCGGAAAGCAGAATCGGCAGAATCACGGAAACGAGATAGTTTTCCTGCGGCAGCGCGCCCGTGCTGTAGGGGACGTCCGCCTCAATGAGCGCCTGCTCGATGGCCATCACGTCCAGCGCGTTGAAGGTCTGCGTCCCGCCCGCCGCGGTCACAAACTCCACCTCGCCCGTCGGCACCTCCCGATTGGGACGGATGACCGCACTCTCCACCGTTCCCTCATCCAGGCACATCATAAATTCCTGCGGGCTGACTTCCTCTTCCTGGGAAAATCCCTGCCCCCGCATGGAAAGCAGCATAAAAAGGAGGACCACCAGGATCAGAAGTCCCATGCCTCCCATTGACTGACGCTGTCTCAACTGTCTTCCTCCTTAAAATTCGACGACTCCGATATAGGGCAGATTCCGGTATTTCTGGTCATAATCCAGCCCGTAGCCGACCACAAATTCGTCCGGGATCGTAAAGCACGTATAGCGCACCTGCACATCCTGTACCACTCTGCGCTCCGGTTTGTCCAGAAGCGTGCACAGCTCGATGTTCGCCGGGTTCCGCCGGCGCAGGATCTCGATCAGGTAGGAAAGCGTCCGCCCGGAATCGATGATATCCTCCACGATCAGCACATTCTTTCCCTCCAGCGGTTCGTCCAGATCCTTGACAATGCGCACGACGCCGCTGGACTGCGTGCCGGACCCGTAGCTGGACACGGACATGAAATCCAGCGAAACCGGCCCCTCAAGCCGTTTGGCCAGCTCGCACATAAAAAAAACGCCGCCCTTTAACACACAGATCAGATGCAGGGGCTTCCCTGCCCAGTCGCGGTTAATCTGCGCCGCCACCTCGCCAATCCGCCGGTTTACTTCCTCTTCCGTCAACAGTACTCTGATTTTCTCCGCCACGATCTTCTCCTTTGTCAAACCGCTCCCTCCGGCGGCTCTGCTCCCTTCAGATACTCCGCCTGCAGGATTGTCTTCGTCTCCTCCGTAACCCGGTAAGCCGCGCTGATCCGCCGCCCCACGATCCACAGAACGTGGGACCCGTCCGCCAGAAGAAGCAGTTTCTCCCTCTCGCCGCGCGGGATCTTTTCGTCGATCAAATAAGATTTCAGCGTCTTGCGGCCCCCGTCCGGCAGGACAAAATAGTCGCCCGGCCGGCGGTTTCTCACGCAAAGCGCCTGTTTTATTTTATCATAATCAAACCATTTCGTATACTGCTTTTTCGGAAAATCTGCCGCGTTTTCACAGGGAAAAACCCGAAAACGAAAGTCCTTTTTTTCCGGCGGATCTTCCCCGGCCCGCCCGGAATCCGGGCCGGACTTACCCGCTTCACTCTGCCGCCGGATGCAGATGATCCCGTACTCATTTTCCGCCAGAAAGCCGTACGGCAGGCAGATCTGTTTCCCGGTCCCGGCCTTTGCCAGATCCAGAAACGCTTTTACATGGCGGGCCGTGACGTCCCGGAGCGGGCAGCCCGCGCGCCGCAGAAGCTCCCGCGCCAGATAACCCTTTAAAATCTCCGGCTCCGCGTCAAACAGTCTGCCGGAAACCCGGCCGTCCGGCGCGTGCTCCTCTGCCCAGGAAACCGCCTGCTCCGTGAAATAATCGTCCGCCTCCCGGATCCAGGCGCCGGCCTGCAGGATATGCTCGCCGGCCCGCTCATTGACCGCCTCGCGGATCAGCGGCAGAATCTCGAGGCGCAGCCGGTTTCTGGCAAAAACGGGTTCCCGGTTGCTGGAATCCTCCACCCAGGAAAGCCCCTCCCGATTCAGATAGGCCGCGATCTGCTCCCGCTTTGCCCACAGAAGCGGCCGGATCACGCGCCCCCGGACCGGCGCAATTCCGCCAAGGCCCTTTAACCCGCTGCCGCGAAACAAATGAAACAGGATCGTCTCCACATTGTCGTCCGCGTGATGCGCCGTAGCGATATGGACCGGACGGCCCAGCTCCCGCTCCCAGGAAGCCGCCTCCCGCTCCAGAATCCGGTAACGGGCCAGCCGGCCGGCCTCCTCCACCGAACAGCCCCCGGCAGCCGCCTCCGCGGCCGCGTCAATCCGCTCTGCCTGAAACGGGATCTCCAGCGCTTCGCAGAAGCTGCGCGAAAAAGCCTCGTCCCGATCCGCCTCCGCTCCCCGCAGGCCGTGATTGACATGCACCGCCCGGAGCTCTGTGCCCAGCCCGCCGCTTAACCGCTTCAGCAGATACACGAGGCACACGGAATCCGCGCCGCCTGACAGTCCCGCCAGGATCCCGTCCCCGCAGGACGTCATCCGGTACCGCTCCATGTACGCTTTCGTCTCTTTTTCCATCGCACATTTCCCCTTTTCCTTTTCCCCCAGAGGTTCTCCTCCTGTATCCTTCGGACGCCCGGCCGCATGTCACCGCTCAAAAATTCCGCCGACCAGCACGGTCATATCATCGGCAGCCGCCTCCATCGAGAGCGCAAATTCCAGGATCCGATCCGCCATCTCCTGCGGATGCTTCTCTCCCAGATTTTCCAGAAACGCCTTCATGGCCTCCTCCTTCTGTTCCCCGGGCATCGCCTCCAGCACGCCGTCGCTGACCATGACGATGCGCTCGTTGTCCCACAGCTTGCGCGTCAGAAGCGCCGGTTCGACGTTCTGCATGACGCCCATCGGGACCTCGCCCGCCTCCAGAAGCGAAATGCCGTCCCGTCCCAGGATAAAGGTCGGCACCGCCCCCAGCTTCATCGCCTCCAGCACGCCCGTCCCTAGGTCGATGCAGCACAGATCCAGCGTGGCCGGCTTCTGTTCCGTCCCGGCCAGAAGCAGCACCGTGTTGACCAGCTTTAAGGCCGACCGGGCCGAAAATCCTGTCTCCAGAAGCTGCTCCGTCAGCTCGATGACCTTGCCGCTGTCCTCGCTGGCCCGCTGCCCGCTCCCCATCCCGTCGGAAAGGCTCATGATAATCTGGCGGGCCGCCCCCTCCCGGAACGTATAGCTGTCCCCCGATACGGCCTCGCCGGCCCGCGGGACGCCGGCCGCGCCGAACAGCATCCTGTATTTTCCATCTTCCATAAAGCGGAAGGTCGCCGTATTGCGGGTAATGATGCTCTTGCTGTCATGCGCGGCGCTCCAGCGGCTGCCCGTCACGGCCTTTCCCAGAAGCGCCGCGGCGTCGCGCGCCGTCATGCAGCGGCCGTTGGTGCTGCGGGCGGTAAGAAACGCCTCCCGCTGCCCGCCCGCGTATTCCAGAATCAGCATGTTTTCCACCCGCAGATGGTGGCGGCGAAACAGGAGGCGGATCGCATCCTCGTAGGCTGCCGTCACATCCGAGGCGCTCTCCATCTGCGCCGAAAACTCCTCCAGGATCGAAGCCAGTTCCCGGAACTGGACGATTACTGTGTCGCGGCTCTCCAGGAACCGGTTTTTCCAGGACAGATTCATGGTCGCCCGGCCCAGGCTGCCGTTCAGCTGCTGCATATATTCCTGTTTTTTCCGGCAGGCCTCGTGAAACAGGCGGGGCATGTCCTCCAGCCCGATTTCCCCCTTCTGCTCAAAGATGCGCAGCAGATAATACAGATAATAGCTGTCCTCCCGGCGGCTGCCATAGTAAAGGTTGCAGCGCGTGCATTCGCCGCAGACGGCGGACGCGGCCGTCTGCAGGGCCGCCAGCCCGTCGTCCCGCGTCAGATGCCCGCCCCCGCCGATCTCGTCGGCAAAGGCCTGCGCCAGGCCGCCCAGCGACAGGGCCATGTCCTTTAACCGCCGTGCCGTGTACACATTGACATCCGCCATGTCTTTATGTAAACTTCGTTTTTTCAGCACAAAAAATCCCTCCTGACCTGCATATCATGACGGCGCGGCCGGAGGCGTCTTACAGCCTTCCGGCCCCGGCATCCTATCATTATATACAGGCGGAGGGAAAATATTTGTCAAATCAGAGAACCCGGCCCCGGAATCGTGCGACAAAATTCATCGTGCCCGGCCCGCTTCAGCCGGCCGGCTTTAACAGCACCTCGTCGCGGTTGACCAGCCCGAGCTTTTCCTTGGCCACCTTCTCCACATACTGCTTTGTCTGGACATACACGCGGTACTCCTCCAGCTCCCCGGCCCGCGCCTTCTCATCCTCGACCTGCTTCATGAGGCTTTCTTCCCTGAGGCGGTAATTCAGATCCTTCTGCTCCAGATCCAGCCCCTTTAAATGCACGGCGATCGCCAGGCTGAAGACGACCAGCGTGACGCCGATCAGCGCCATGCGGTTATTCAGGTTTTCCCGCTTTTTTCTCCGTACGCGTCCGTTCTCCCGTCCTGCCGCCATCGGCCGTCGCCTCCCTTCTTCCGTCTGCGCGCCGCATCCGGTTCTTCTTATGGGTATCTTTTATTGTAAAATATTTTCGCGCTTTTTTCAATAGCTTCATGAAAATCCGGCTTACCATAAAATTCCAGAAAAGCATCCCCGCAAATACGCCGGCCGTCGCATACCAGCGCCAGATCCCGTCGTTCTGCGCAAGCAGCAGAAGAAAGGTAAGCACGCCTGAAGCCAGCCAGTACGCCGCGTCCTCCATGCCTGTCCACCAGACGCCGTGCGGCACGAAAAAGCGGAACAGACGCAGCCCGTCATAGGCGGCCATGAGAAACAGGCCCAGCGCCGCGCTCTGCGCCAGCAGGCAGAGCTCCTCCCCGATCGTCCGGCTCATCTCCATATGCGCCCGTCAGCGGAACAGGCGGCCCAGGAGAGATTCCCCCGCCTTGCGCCCTCCGTCCCCGGCCGAGTAAGCCAGGCTGTCGATGGTCCCCTCCAGATCCACCTCCCCTTTTTCCAGCGTCAGGCGGCTCACATGAAGGCCTTTTCCCTTTATGGTCAGAAGGCCCATATCCGTGTCGAGGATCAGCTGATTTTCGTCAAAGGAAACCACGTCCTGAATCCCGGTAACGCTTCCCCTCGCGCGGTTGGATAGTTCCAGCCTGTGCGGCCTCCGGCTGATCTTTTCCTCCATAAAAAAACCTCCCGCTATATCTAACTGCTGTTAAATATATTAGGAGGTTATCCGCTTTATGAATGAAGCATCTATAAATAACGGTACAGTTCCTTCGCGTCATCCTTGCGCACCGTCTCGGCCACATCCAGGACCTCCACCTTCACGGCACGCTCGCCGAACTGGATCTCCAGGATATCTCCGGTCTTCACGCTCAGGGACGCCTTGGCCGGCCTGCCGTTTACCAGGACGCGTCCCGCGTCGCAGGCCTCATTGGCGACGGTTCTGCGCTTAATCAGGCGCGAAACCTTCAAAAACTTGTCAAGTCTCATAAACTTATGCGTTTACCATGTCCTTTAATGCTTTTCCGGCTTTGAACTTCGGGGTTCTGGAAGCCGCGATCGGCATCGTCTCGCCGGTCTTGGGATTTCTTCCCTCTCTCGCCGCTCTCTCCGCTACCTCAAATGTGCCGAAGCCGACTAACTGGATCTTTCCGCCCTTTACTAATTCCTCGGAAACCGCGTCCGTGAAAGCCTTGATTGCCTTCTCCGCATCCTTCTTGGAAAGCTCTGCCTTCTCCGCTACAACCGCAATTAATTCTGTCTTATTCATTGACACATTCCTCCTGTTATCTTCGCAAATCGTGTTCTCAGCGTTTTCACATGCCGGTAATCTTACTTTACATTTATATACATTTCTCCCTGCTTTGTCAAGGTTTTTTGCGCTTTTCCACGGATTTTATGCGCTCCCACAGCTGCACCCCCTCCTCGGCCGAAGCGACCGTTTCGTCTCCGAAAACATGGGGATGGCGGCGTATCATTTTCCGGCATACGCCCCCGATTACGTCGTCCACCGTAAAAAATCCCTCCTCCTGCGCAATGCGGCTGTGAATCATGACCTGAAACAGCAAATCGCCCAGCTCCTCGCAGAGGTTCTCCATATCCCGGTTCTCAATCGCCCCGATGACCTCTCCCGCCTCCTCCGAAAGGCAGGGGATCAGGCTGTCGTGCGTCTGTTTCCGATCCCAGGGGCAGCCGCCCTCCGAGCGGAGAATGCGCGTGATCGCCGTCAGGTCTTCAAACGTGTATCGCTCCTTCTCTCTCAGTATCTCTTTTTCGTCCATTTTTATTCTCTCCTTTTCCGGCCGCCGCCGCGGTATCTGTGCAACAGTATACTACAAAAGCGGCGGCCGCGAAACGCCTTTTTCTTCATTCCGCGCGTCCTTTTTTCTTCCGTGCGCGCTCCTCTTCATTCCGTGCGCTTCTCTTCCGCGCTTTCCAGCAGTTCCCTTCTCCGCCCGCTCAGAAGCGCCCAGATCAGATCGTGCATCCAGCAGACGGTTTTCCGCAGCCGCAGATTTTCTTCCTTCTCATTTTCCAGCTCCCGGCCCCGCTCCAGAAGGCGCATACAGATCCGTCCCGTCAGCTCGCAGAGATTTTCCTCCGCCACAAAGGCCGCCTCCTCCTGTTCTTCGCCGTCCGGACAGCATCCGCCCTGAATAAAACGGCAGATGCGCTCGAAAAATTCGCTGTTGGTCGGCCGCCGTTCCGGATCCGGCCCTCCGATGATCTCCTTTAAAATTCCATCGCTCTTTTTCCAGACGACCGTTACCACTGTCCGGATATTGCGCTCCACACGCCACGGCGTCGTATGGAAATGTCTTGCAATCTCCGGATAGAGCAGCTTCGTAACGGCGGTCAGCCGTTCCTTATCTTCCAGCACCAGGGTAATCCCGTATACAGTATACTGGAATCCGCAGTAGGTTTCTCCTGCGCCCATGCTGCGCAGGAGTCTCTTAATCATCCTTTCTTTTTCCATCTCTCCGACTCCTCCCAGACCGCCGGCGTGCAGAGATCTCCGGTTTTTCGATGCAGCCGTCGCACGCTGACGGGCGATTTTTATCCTAATTTGTAATATTATGGAAATCAATCAAATTCGCTCGCCGGATCACGTCGAAACCTTATCCGAAAACGGTGCCTGTCCTTCGCTTTTGTCCTTTGGACAGAAAAACCCTTCTTATGAGTATTTTAATCCTTTTATATAAAGTATCTGTGTACTCCGTCCGCCCCGGCGCGTTGCTTTCGTCTATCTTTTTCATAAAGTTCATGAATTTTTTGTGAATTATGTGATTTATCTGTGAATTCCATTGCATTCCGCCGGTTTTTCCGGTAGCATCAGGATATCGGACGCCGCGCTTTCAGGCGGCGCGCCGGCCCGCCCGCCATGCAGACAGAATCCGGGCAAACAACAGCCGGGCCACCGGAATTCAGACAGGCAGCCAAACAGCTGCGAACAGAAAAAAGGAGGAGCCGCCTTGGACAGACAAAATGACGTTACCGACTGCGAGCGGGAATTTTATCAGGACAGCCTGCCGCTCCTTGCAGGGACTATCGCAGAGTTTCTCTCCTGCATCGAAGCCATCCGGGCCTACCGGAGGGAAACAGAGGGCCGCGACCCCGTCTGTGCCTGCAGCGCCCGCATCAAGAGCGCTGCCAGCATGCGGGAAAAGCTCCTGAAGCGCGGCCTTCCCCCCGACCGGGAGCACGCCCTCTCCGCCGTGTCCGACGCCGCCGGCGTGCGCCTCATCTGTCCCCTGACGGAGGACGTTTACCGCACGGCCGCCCTGATCCGGGAGATCCCCGGCGTATCCGTCGCCCGGGAAAAGGATTACATCGCCCATCCCAAGCCGAACGGCTACCGCAGCTACCATATGGTCCTCCATTTTCCGCTCCGCTTCCTGGGAGCGGCGGGCGCAGACAACCGCCTGTGGCTGGAGGTACAGCTTCGCACCATCGCCATGGACTGCTGGGCCAGCATTGAACACGAGCTCAAATACAAGAAAGAAATCGCAAACCCTGAACTGATGAGACGGGAGCTGAAGCGCTGCTCCGATGAGATCGCCTCCGCCGATCTCTCCCTCTCGACCCTGAAGGAACTGATTGAAGAAAAGGAGAACTGTTTTGAGACTTCTGATTGCCGACGATGAGACCGACATGACCCGCGCGCTGCAGGTTCTTCTGGAACATGAACAGTATACCGCGGACACCGTATCCGACGGGGCGGCCGCCCTGGATCGCGCCCTGACCCGGGCGTACGACGGCCTAATCCTGGATATCATGATGCCGAAAATGGACGGGCTGACCGTCCTCTGCCGCCTGCGGGAAAACCGTGTGAAAACCCCCGTCCTCCTCCTGACCGCCAAAGGGCAGAGCGAGGATATCATTGCAGGCCTGGATCAGGGGGCCGACGATTACCTGGCCAAACCCTTTGATCCCGGCGAATTTCTCGCCCGCGTCCGCGCCCTGACCCGGCGGGGCGCCGCCCAAAGCGTCCCCGTCCTGACAGCCGGCTCTCTGTGCTTTGACCGAGCCTCACAGGAATTAAGCTGCAACGGCGCCTGCGTCTGCCTGAACGGCCGGGAGGGCGCCCTGATGGAGCTTCTCCTCTGCCGGCAGGGACAGATCCTCTCACCCGGACAGATCCTGGAACATATCTGGGGACGCAGAACCGATTCCGGCTGCGGGCAAACACCGGCCAAAGACGCAAAAACAAAGGAAGAGGAGGCGCAGCTTTTATGGACATACCTTTCTTATCTGCAAAAAAAGCTTTCCGCGATTGGCTCGGACGCCGCAATCGTGCGCAGAGCCGGCGGTATCATCCTGGATCCTGCCGCAGCCAGAGCTTAAACCGCCTGCGCCGGCGCTTTCTCTTCCTCGCCATGCTGTCCCTGACCGGCACGCTGCTGATCGTCGGCGCGGCGGTCAATCTCGCCAACTATCTGCGGATTACCGCCCGCATCGATTCCACGATCGACATTTTGTACCGCAACGGCGGAGATTTTCCCGCCGCCGGGCAGCCCGGCCAGCCCGATCCGTCCGAAGGCTTTCAGATCCGCGAAGAAACGGCCTACGAGACGCGCTACTGCATCATCCGCATCGACCCGGACGCCCGGATCCTTTCTCTGGATCTCGATCACATCGCCGCCCTCGACCGCGGGGATATCTTCGACATGACCGCCCGCCTGGCCGCCTCCGGCCGCAGCGCCGGCTACGAGGACTGCTACCGTTACCGTTTCTTTGAGGAGGAAAGCGGATCCACACTCGTGATCCTGGACTGCTTCCTCCAACTGGAAGCTTTTTACGCCGTGCTGCGGCTGACCGTGCTCATTTTCTTCTGCTGCCTTCTGATCGCTTTTTTTCCGCTACTGCTTCTCTCCGGCCGGGTCATCCGTCCCTTCGCCGTCAGCCAGGAACGGCAGAAACGTTTTATTACCGACGCCTCCCATGAGCTGAGGACCCCGCTGGGCATCATTCTGGCCAACACCGGCGTCTCGGAGCTGATCCACGGCGCCGACGAGTGGAGCGAAAGCACAAAAAATCAGGTAACCCGCATGAATTACCTGATTACCGAACTGATCGAGCTGGCCCGGACCGACGAGGCCTGCTTTGCCGGCCCGCCCGAAATCTTCTCCGCCAGCGCCCTGGCCGCCGAAGCGGCCAGAGATCTCGCCACGCTCGCCCAAACGCAGGGAAAACCGTTTTCCTGTCAGATTGATCCGGATCTCTTTGTCCGCGGATACCGGGAGCCGATCCGGCGGCTGTTTTCCGTCCTCATGGAAAACGCCGTCAAATACTGCGATCCCGGCGGCAGCGTTACCGTTGCCCTGCGAAAGAAACGCCGCCAGCTTCTTTTTACCGTCTCCAATCCCTGCCGGGATCTGGATCCGAAAACCCTTCCGCAGCTGTTTGACCGTTTTTACCGGGCCGACGGATCGCGGGCGCGGGAAAGCGGCGGTTTCGGCATCGGCCTGTCGATTGCCCGTTCCACGGCAGAACGCCACCGCGGGCGGGTTTTCGCCTCCGCCCAAAACGGCGCCGTAACCTTCACGGCCATCCTTCCGCTCTGCACGCCGCCCCGATCCTTTTTTGCATCCCCGCCCGGTTCTTCTGTCCCGCCCGGCCCTTCTGCCCCGCCCGGCGAATGACGCTCTAAAGCGTCCTGCCCCGCCCGACAAATCGCGCTTTCAAACGTCCTCCTCCGGCAGGAAGCCGCCTACCCTTCCATCTGACGTCCCAGGAACCCGGCCGCCGTCAGGGCCAGACGGATCTCCGCGTCGGCAAAGCGCATCCGCGCTTCGCGCCCCAGGATCGCCACCGCGCCGATGGCGTCTCCCTCGCAGATAATGGGCACCACGACCTGCGCCGTAACCCCTTCCGGCTCCTCCGCAATCAGGGGAATGAAGCTCTTCTCCCCGCGTGCCGCGCAGACCGTCATCCGCTCCGTGATCGCATGCTCCAGCTCCCGGCTGACCGGCTTTTGCAGATACTCTTTTTTCGGCCCGCCCGACACGGCGATGACCTGATCGCGGTCCATGATGCAGACCATCAGCCCCGTAGACTGCGCCATCGCCTCCGCGTACTGCACGGCAAAGGCCGCCAGCTCTACCATCGGCGAATATTTCTTGAGGATGATCTCCCCCTCCCGGTCCGTAAATATCTCCAGCGGCGTACCTTCCCGCAGGCGGAGGGTACGCCGGATCTCCTTCGGAATTACCACTCTCCCCAGATCATCGATTCTTCTTACAATTCCTGTCGCTTTCATAAACGAATTCCTCCATCTTTACATTCTGACTTTTATCCTTCCAGCCGCCGGTACATGTATTATCTGTAAAACGGGGGAATTTATACTTGCGCCGCCCTGTGCCGATTTCCAGAAGGTTTGTTCAAAATATTCAAAAAAAACTTTCATAAAGATCAAAATTGCGTGATAATGTATAGATAGATATAAAATTCAGCACATTTATCCCCTCTAATATGTGCTAGTCTTTAGCTAAGAAGAATGGAAAGGAGCCAGTGCACATGGCTTTTATTTCAAGCTACACCTTCTATGCGCATGAAGGACTTCAGAAACACTCTCACCGTCACGGCCACATTATCCTGGTCCTGACACAGACCTTTTACATAAAATTCGCGGATAAGGAATATCTCCTGACGCCCCGCCAGATCGGCTTCGTTCCGCCGGGCGTCGTCCACGAATACGGCTGCACCGGGCAGGCGCTGACGCTGAATATTCCCGCGGAGATGATCAAGTCCGCCGACCTCTTCTTCCTCACGGAAAACTGCGTGATGGAGATCAGCGAAAAACTGGAACCTCTGGTCTCGCTGATCAAGCAGGAGGTGGAGGGCGGAAAGGCGCAGAGCGATTCGCTGCGCTATCTGTTTTATTATCTCTACGACAAATTCGCCGAGCAGTACCGCCTGCCGTCCCTGCAGTACATGCACGAAAACTATGCCGACGACATCCAGATCTCCCGGCTGGCCGCCATGGAGAATTACAACACCTCCTATTACACGAGCTGGTTCCGGAAAAAATTTGGCTGCACGCCCAGCGATTACCTCAAGATGATCCGCATTGAAAAGGCCAAGGAAATCCTGGCCACCACCCGCTACCGGATCATTGACGTGGCCATGCAGGTCGGCTACACCAACTGCTCCTCGTTTACGCGGGCATTTCACGAAGTCGTGGGAACGACGCCCAGCCACTACCGGCAGGCGGATCTGGAGACCCGGGACGAGATCAGCAGGCAGCAGTGGCGGGAGGAAACCAGTCAGCGAAGGAGGATCGCCGATGAGAATTGAGGAACATCCCATTCTGGACTTCGACAGGGGAACTCAGGTTACCTTCTATTTTAACGGAAAGCCTGTCGAGGGATATACGAACGAAACCATTGCCGCCGCGCTGCACGCGGCCGGAATCCGGGTGCTGGGGCACAGCCCGGAGCTTCACAGGCCCCGCGGCCTGTTCTGTGCCATCGGAAACTGCTCGTCCTGTTTCATGACCGTGGACGGCGAGCCCAATGTCCGCGTCTGCGTCACGAAGGTAAGAGACGGCATGCGCGTAGAAGAACAGCACGGAAAGGGGGTTGTCCGCGTTGATTAAAGATACGGAAATCCTTGTGATCGGCGCAGGCCCGGCCGGCCTTGCCGCCGCCTCTGCCGCCGCCTTTCTGGGCGCGTCCGTCCTCATCTGCGAGCGGGACGACGCCCCCGGCGGCCAGCTTGTCAAACAGACGCACAAATTTTTCGGCTCTGAAAAGCAATACGCCGGGGACCGCGGGATTTACATCGGCCGGCGGCTGACCGGCGCCGTGCGGGAAAACCCGCAGATCGAACTGATGACAAACGCGACGGTTCTCGGCATCTATGACGACGGCATCGTAACCGTTCTTCACGACAACCGTCATCTGAAGATCCGCCCGCAGAAAACCATCGTCGCCACCGGAGCGGCGGAAAAATTTCTCGCCTTTCCCGGCAACGATCTGCCCGGCATCTACGGCGCCGGAGCCGTCCAGACGCTGATGAACGTGGCGGGCGTCCGGCCGGCCGAGCGCGTGCTGATGGTCGGCGCCGGCAACATCGGCCTCATCGTGACCTATCAGCTTCTCCAGGCCGGCGTCCAGGTGGCAGGCGTCATCGAGGCCGCGCCGAAGATCGGAGGCTATCTCGTTCACGCCTCCAAGATCCGCCGGGCCGGCGTTCCCATCCTGACCCGGCACACCGTCTGCGAGGCATTCGGAACTGATCAGCTGGAGGGCGTGCGCATCTGCCGCCTGGACGATCAGGGGCAGAAAATCCCCGGCTCTGAGGAAACCGTCGCCTGCGACACGCTCTGCCTGGCCGTGGGCCTGACCCCGCTGACTGAACTCTGCTGGCAGGCCGGCTGCGAGATGGCCTGGATCCGGGAGCTGTCCGGGCATGTGCCCATCGTAGATGAAAATCTGGAGACCTCCGTTCCCGGCCTCTATGCCGCCGGCGACGTATCCGGCATCGAAGAAGCCTCTTCCGCCATGGTCGAAGGACGGCTGGCCGGCCTGGCCGCCGCGGGAAGCCTCGGCTACCGGCCCGAACAGGCGAAGGAGGAGATCCTCGCCGCCCGCGCCGAGCTCGCCGAGCTGCGCTCCGGCCCCACCGGAGGAAAAATCATGGCCGGCCTGGCCCGTATGCGGGAAGCCGGCAAAACGAAAGGAGGCGTATTCGTATGCTGATTGAGACCGGAATCCCGACCGCAGAGGATCTGCAATCCGTCACACCGCCGGCCGGCCGCCTGGCAAGAGGGGCCGTGGCCATCGCCGAGTGTTTTCAGAAAATCCCCTGCAACCCGTGCACCAGGGCCTGTCCCCGGCACGCCATCCGCATTGAGCCGGATATCAACGAAACGCCCCAGATCGACTATGAAGCCTGCACCGGCTGCGGCGCCTGCATCGCCCGCTGCCCGGGCCTGGCCATTTTCGTCGTCGACATGACCTATTCCGACAGCGAAGCGCTCGTCATGCTCGCCTTTGAATTTCTCCCCGTTCCCGAAGCCGGACAGCTGGCCTGCGGCCTCGACCGGGAGGGGAAAGAGCTTGGCTGGTTCCCGGTCGTGCGCGTCGTTTCCGGCGGCAAAGAAAACAAAACCTACACCGTCTCTCTGGCCGTTCCCCGCGAACTGGCCATGGAGGTGCGCAATATCAGGGCAGGAGGGTATCAGAATGGAAAACAGAACGGATGACAAAAATACGATTCTCTGCCGCTGCGAGGATCTGACCCGGGAAGCCATTCTGGACTGCATCCGGGCCGGATTCTGCACCATCGACGAGATCAAGCGCGTAACCCGCGCCGGCATGGGGCCCTGCCAGGGCCGCACCTGCCGGTTGCTGATTGCCCAGGAGCTTTCCTCCTATTACCACATTCCCATGGAGGAAGTCCTGATGCCGACCTTCCGGCCGCCGACCAGGCCCGTCTCCATGGGCGTCCTGGCCGACGCCTGGAAAGAAGGCCAGAGCGGCGCCGCAGAAAACGGCGGGAAAGGGGGGACTGCCTGATGAAACGCGAATACGAAGTCATTATTATCGGCGGCGGCATCATCGGCTGCGCCACCGCCTTTGAGCTGGCCAAACGGGGCATTACCGACATTCTGCTGATCGAAAAGCGGTATCTGACCTCCGGCGCCACCGGGCGCTGCGGCGCCGGCATCCGCCAGCAGTGGGGATCCGAGCTCAACGCCCGCCTCGCCCTGGAGAGCACGCATATTTTTGAACACCTGGAGGAATATACCGGTTACGGCCACAGCTGCGGTCTGCATCAGGGCGGATACCTCCTGGTAGCCTACACGCAGAAAGAATGGGATCAGTTCCAGGAAAATCTCAAGGTCCAGCACCGCCTGGGCATCGATTCCCGCGCCCTAACGCCGCAGGAGGCAAAGCAGATCGTTCCCTACCTGAACACCGACGGCGTCTACGGAGCGACCTTCTGTCAGAAGGACGGCCACGCCGATCCCTTCCACTGTACGCAGGCCTACGCCCAGGGCGCCGCGCGGATGGGCGTGGAATTTTTAACCTACACCGAAGTGACCGGCCTGCAGATCCAGAACGGGCAGATCGCCGGCGTAGAGACGACAAAGGGGCCCTTCTCGGCCCGGATCGTACTCAACTGCGCCAATGTCCACGCGCCGGAGCTGGCCCGGATGGCCGGGGAAGAGATCCCCGTTACCTCTGAGCGCCATCAGGCCCTGGTAACCGAACCCGTCGCGCCTCTGATCGACTGCATGGTCATGGCCTTCTCGCGCTCCTTCTACGTTCAGCAGACGCCGCACGGCAGCTTTGTCATGGGCATCGGCCCGCGCGAGGAGCCCAGCTTCAGCTTCCGCTCCACCTGGCAGTTCCTGGAGCAGAACTGCGCCGTGATGTGTGAAGCGCTGCCCGTCCTGCGCAAGTTAAACGTCGTGCGCCAGTGGGCCGGCCAGTACGATTTGAGCCCGGACCGCAATCCGATCATCGACGAGGCAAAACAGGCCCGCGGCTTCTACTCCATCTGCGGCTTCTCCGGCCACGGCTTCATGGTCGGGCCGCGCATCGCCATCCTCATGGCCAATCATCTGGCGGGAAAAGACGATACCATGGACATCCGCATGTTCAGCAAAAAACGATACGAGACCGGCAAACTCTTATTAGAGCCTGCCGTCGTCTGACGGGACGGACGGATTAGACAGGGCAGACGGACCAGACAGGTCCGACGGCTCATACGGCTCATACAGCTCATACAGCTCATACAGCTCATACAGGGCGCCGCTAAAAATGCTGCGGCGCCCCGTTTTCTGCCCGACCTCCTTGCCAGAACGCTTACGCGCTGTCAAACAGGCTTTCATTTTCGTGAATCTTAAAGCCGTGCGCCCCGGCCCGTAAAACGCACGGCCCGCATTCTGCTCCCGCCCGCGTTTCCCCGTTTCTTTCCGCAACTGTCACGGCTTTTTTGCTGGCATATTCCGTCCGTTTCCTGTATAATAAATACAATCCGTAAAAAAGGAGGAGCTTCCGGATCTGCCGCGGCCGATCCGCCCACGCATAATCATATGGAAAAAAAGCTGACTTCCCGCAGAAAACAGGCGCTGAAAACACGCAAGAAGATTCTTCTGTGCGCGCTTGACCTGTTCGAGAAAAAAGGATATGACGAGGTCACGATGGTCGAGATCGCCGAGGCCGCCCAGACCTCCGTCGGCTCGATCTACCGCTATTTTAAGAGCAAGGATGAGATCGCCGCCCAGAACGCGGAGCCGCTCGACGACCTCTACCGCGAATATTTCGCCGAGCTTACCACCTCGGAGGAATTCGCCTCTTTAAGCGCCCTGGAAAAGCTGGAGCGCTATTACCTGTTCATTCAGCGGGTCGTCTCCGGCTACAGCAATCTGCGCAGCCTCTATATCTACAATCTCAAGCATCCGGGAACCACAACGTTCCTGACCGACCAGAACCGCGAGATCTATCAGGATTACAAAACGCTCATCGACGCCTGCCGTAAAGAGGGATCCATTCGCAGCGATCTCAGCGACGAAGCGTATTTTGATCTCTTCCTCCAGTCGAGCCGCGGAATGCTGATCGACTGGCTGCTGCGCAATGAAAACTTCGATTTTGAAGCGCAGGCCCGCAAAGCGTGGAACGTCATCCTTTCATATATTAAAACAGATCTTTAACCGCACTGAAACGCGGCGTTTTTGCAGCTGTCTGTCCGGATGATTATACAGACGGCCGCAGGATCTTTCTTACATGGTCTTATCCTGCCTTGCATGATTTTATCTTGCCTTGTATGATCTTATCTTGCCTTGCTCGGTCTTACCATCTTATCATTTGCTGACAATTCTCCTTTTCCCAAAAAATCGCCAGTCTTATTTCTGTACAATGGTATAAAACAAGTTCTATACTTCGTTTTGTGCAGATGATGAGATTTTTTCCGATATATTTTAAATATCTTTTAGGCATATCTCCAAAATTATCAGAAGATATTGGCGTAATATTTAAAATATGGTACTTTTTAGTTAATAAAATTTTAATGAATTGATTCACTGAACACGTTCACAATTCACTTCTGTTTCCACGAGCTCTATCCGGCGTTTCGCCGGACCCAAAAAGGAGGATTTTATGAAGGATCAATGGACCAAAATTCTCTGCGGAAAGCTCTATACCGGCCTGGAGGACGCCTTTCTCGAACGGGCGGAAATCCTGATCCACGATTCGCGGATCGAAGCCGTCGGCCGTGAGCTTCCCTGCCCGGAGCACACCAAACGCATCGACTTACGCCATCTGACCGTGACGCCCGGCATCATCGACGCCCACATGCATCCTGAGTATTTCGACTGGCGCGATGTGTACGCCGACACCATTTACAATTCCGACGGCTACCGCACGCTGGCCACCTACTGCACGGCCGAGCGGGCCCTGCACGGCGGCGTAACCACCGTCCGTTCCATGGGCTGGTTCCGGGAATCCTACGAGCTGGACGTCAAGCGCGCCATCAACGAAGGCCATCTGCCCGGCGCGCGCCTGATCGTGGCCCCGCACCTGCTGGGCACCACCGGCAGCCACGCCGACATGACGCAGACCGTGCGCACCAACCCGGTGCTCTGCGATTTCATGGAAAAGCTCTACACCGGCCTCGGCAACGGCCCCGATTTCTTTACGGCCGCCGTGCGGCGGGAGAAGAAGCTGGGCGCGGACTTCATCAAGATCATGGCCACCGGCGGCTTTGCCACTCCCTACGATGATCCGGACGACATCCAGATGAACGACGCGGAGTTTAAGGCCGTCTTTGACACGGCGAACGAGCTGCACCTGCCGGTTACGGCCCACGCCTACGGGCCGCGGCTGATGAAAAAACTGATGGGCTTCGGCATTACCGGCATCGAGCACGGTTCTCTCATGGACGAGGAGACCGCCGCCATGTTTGAAGAGACCGGGACCTATCTCGTCCCCACTTTCGGCCCCTTCCAGGAAGCCATCTACCCGGATCCGGAGCAGATGGCCAAGAAATCGCCGGAATTCCAGAGGAAACTGGGAATCTATCAGGAACGGATGCAGAAAGGCCGGGAGATCATCGTCAAAAGCCATATCCGCATGGGATACGGCACCGACTTCGTAGCGGTTTACCAGAACTATGAAACCGGGATGGAATTCCGCTGCATGATGGAAAGCGGCATGGACGCCTTCCGCATCCTGAAAGCCGCCACCAAGACCAACGCGGAAATCTGCGGCGTCGACTCCATAACCGGCACCATCGAACCCGGCAAATATGCCGATATCGCCGGCTGGGGACGAAACCTGCTGACAGATAAAGACGCCCTGCGCGACTGCGCCTTCGTCATGAAGGAAGGCGTCGTCTACGAGCCGAAGAGCTACCTGGGCGAGCAGTAACTGAAAAACCCGCACCAAAGAAAAACGGAATGGAGGTATCGCATGGAATTTTTAACACTCAACACCGCACCACACCTGCTGATCTACGTCATCATCTACTTCGTGGTCATGCTGATCATCGGCGCCTGGGCGTCGAAAAAGATCAAAAACAGTGAGGACTACGCGCTGGCCGGAAGAAGCCTGGGCCCCTTCGTCCTGATGGGAACCCTGCTGGCCACCTCCGTCGGAAGCGGCACCATTACCGGCGGCGGCAACTCACTGGCCTATGAATACGGCTACTGGGCCGGTATCCAGTGGGTCATCCCCTTTATTGTATTCTGTATTATTTACATGTGCGTCTACAAGCAGATCCGCAAGAGCAACGCCTTCACGGTGCCGCAGATCCTGCAGCAGAAATACGGCGCGGAGACCCGGATCCTCGGATCCTTCATCAACCTGATCGGTATGGCCGGCATTATCTCCTCCCAGTACAAGGGCTTCGGATACGTTCTGGCCATTACCACCGGCGTTGACACCGGCACCTCCACGCTCATCGCAACGGTAATCATCATCCTTCTGTCCGTCAGCGGCGGCCTTTTCTCCGTAGCCTGGACAGACGCCGTCAGCGCGTTCCTGATCGTCATCTGCTGTCTGGTCAGCGTTCCCTTCGTTCTCGCGGCCGGCGGCGGCTGGGATACCATTACCACCACGGCGGCAGCCATCGACCCGGAAAAGCTTTCCTTCTTCGGCGGCCGCAACCTCTTAATCTGGATCGGCTCCTTCCTGCCGCTGATCCTTCTGGAAACCGGCGACCAGAACTTCTACACGCGTCTGACCGCCGCCAAGAGCGACAAGGTTGCCCGCAACGCCATCATCGGCTGGGCAGTCATGGCTCTGCTGGTTATGCCCTGCGTCGGCATCATCGCCTTCACGGGCAGCATCATGTTCGGCACCAACATCGAGGCCGGTATGTCGTTCCTCTCCACCACAACGGTCATCCCGCCCTTCGTCGGCGGCATGCTGCTGGCAGCTTCCACGGCCTTTATCATCACGACCGGTACCAGCTACCTGCTGACCTGCGGCACCAGCGTGACCTACGATTTCTATGTACAGTACTTTAACAAGACTCCGTCGGATAAGCAGACTCTGTGGGTCAACCGGGTCGGTACCACGCTGGTCGGCATCCTGGCCCTGATTATCCTCAACTTCTTCCCGACCATTCTGGCCCTTCAGAACTGGTCCTACACCATGATCGGCGCCAGCGTCACGCCCGCCGTTCTCGGCTCCATGTTTTCTAACAAGGTAACCCGGCCGGCCGGCTTCCTCTCCATGCTTCTGGGCGCCATCACGACGCTTGTATGGGAAATGCTCGGCTGCCCCGGCGGATATCAGAGCGCTCTGATCGCCGCTCCGGTCGCCATCATCGTACTGATTGTTGTCTCTGCCTGTACGCAGAACAAAAAAGCAGTCGCCTGATAAATTTTCATTTCTGACCGGCGCGCGGGGCTCTTCCTGGAGGGAAACCGTTTCCGCGCGCCGCATTTCAGCGGAAAGGAGCGTACACCATGGAATTTTATCTGACAAACGCACAGGTATTTGACGCAGAAAAAGGCGAATTTACTCAGACCAGCTTAAAAATTGACGGGAAAAAGATTGCCGCCGTCGGCGAACTTCCGCCGGAGGGCGCGAAAACCGTTGACTGCAGCGGAAAATACCTGCTGCCCGGCATCATAGACGCGCATGTCCATCTCGTCTGGGACGGCACCTCGCCCGATCCGATGGGCGACACCGTAAAAGACGGCGATTATATCTGCTTTGCCAGAGGCGTGGCGGGCGCGATGGACTCCCTGCGGGCCGGCGTAACCACCGTGCGCGATGTGGGATCCAACGATGACTGCGCGATCCCGCTGGCCAGCGCCATCAACCGCGGCATCATCCCCGGCGCCAACATCATTCCCGCCGGCGGCGCCATCCAGGGTTCCTACGGCCACTGCCCCATGATCGGCTTCATCGCCAACACCGAGGCGCAGCTCATCGAGCGCATCAAACGCCTCAAGGGCTACGACATCGAGATGCGCATCCCGCCGGTTCACTGGGCCAAGATCATGGCCAGCGGCGGCGCGGCCGGCCTGGAGGACGTCGGCCCCTGCATGTATTCCCCGAGAGAGCTGGAGGCCCTCGCCTATGAATGCCACCGGCTGAACATGAAGGTTGCCGCTCACGCCCTGTCCTACGACGCCATTTCCAAATGCGTGAACGCCGGCATCGACACCATCGAACACGGCGCGGAGATGACGGAAGAGATCCTTCTTCAGATGAAGGAAAACGGCCAGTGCTGGGTTCCCACCGTCGCCGTCTACAAGAGCCTGACGGAAAGCCGCGGCATCATCGACGACGTCATCGTAAACAAGGCGGAGATCGTTACCGAGAAGCAGAAAAAATCCTTTAAGCAGGCCATGGAGATCGGCACAAAGATCATCCTCGGCAGCGACGCCGGATCCGCCAACTTCGGTCCGCACCCGGCGGCCTTCCAGGAAATGTTCGTGATGGAGGAATACGGAATGCCGGCCGCCGCCGTCATCCGCTCCGCCACCATCGACAGCGCCAGAGAACTCGGCATCGGCGACAGCAGAGGCTCGCTGGAGGCCGGCAAGATGGCCGATATCGTCGTGCTCGACGCCGACCCGCTTGCGGATCTGCACGCCTTTACCGACCATCTCGTACAGGTTTACAAAGAGGGAAGCGCCGTCCTGTAACGCGGCCTTCTTTTCCCTACCGGAGCCCGGGTTCCTTTGCCAGGCGCAACAGCACCGCGCGCAGGAACCCGCGGGTCCGGTAAAATGACGCCAGATCCATCTGTTCGCGCGGCGTATGCACTTCCCGCAGCGTCGCCCCGAACGAAATCATGTCGGCCTGCCCGCCCATCTTCTGCGCCAGGTAGCCGCATTCCAGCCCGGCGTGAATCCCGGTAAATACGGCTTCTTTTCCCGATCTCTCCCGGTACGTCTTTGCACAGATCTCTCTCAAACGGGACTCGCTCCGGTATTCCCACTGCGGATATTCCCCGAAAAATTCACACTGCGCGCCTGCAAACCGCGCCGCCAGGCGCATCTGTTCTTTGATCGCCTCTTTTCTGCTGCCCAGAGAACTCCGCGCGGAGCAGAGGACAACCAGCGCCCCTTCCTCCTCCGTCACAGCTCCGATGTTGGCCGAACTCTCTACCATCCCCGCCGCCCGATCCGCCCAGCGAAGGGCGCCGCAGGGCAAAAGCGCCAGAAGGCCGCCAAGCGCCCGGACCACCTCCCTGGAATAGACAAAGCATCCCGCAAAATCGCCCTTCGCCGCCTGCAGCGTCAGCGAAACCGCATCCGTCTCTTCGTATTCACGCCGCAGCTCCTCTTCCAGATCGGCAATCCGGCTGCGAAACAGCGAGAGCGCATCCTCCGGGAGATAAAATTCCGCTTCGCCCCGGGCCGCGATCGCGTTCGCCTTTCCCGGAAACGAGATCCGCCCCACACGCGCGATCTCTTCCGTCCTGCACAGAACACGGCCCAGCACCTGCGCCGCATTCGCTCTTCCCAGGCCGATCTCCAGCCCGGAATGGCCTCCGCGAAGACCTTCCACTTTCAGAAGAACCCGGATCTCGCCGCTCTGCTTCTCATAGCGGATCGGAAGGACAAGCCGCGCCCGCGCGCCTCCCGCGCAGCTGGTAAAAAATACCCCTTCTTCCTCCGCGTCCAAGTTGATCAGGAAATCGCCCCGGAAGCCGGAAAGCCCCAGATCTTTTACTCCTCGCAGCCCTTCCTCCTCGCCGACGGTAATCAGAAATTCCAGATCCGGAAGTCCCGGATCCTCCTGATCCATCAGATCCATCATATACGCCAGCGCCACGCCGTTATCCGCCCCCAGCGACGTCTGATCCGCCGATTCCAGATACCCGTCCGTTTCGCGCACACGAATCCCGTCTTCGTAGACGTGGCGGCTGGCCGCCGTCTTCTCATACACCATATCCATATGGCCCTGCACGGTTACCACCGGCCCCCGGTACGCCGGATCCGGCGATTTTTTGCGGATCAGCAGGTTTCCCGCCGCATCCGTCTCCGTCAAAAGCCCGCGCTCCCACGCAAATTCCGTCAGAAACCGTCCAATCCGCGCCTCGTCGCCCGACTGGCGCGGAATCCCGCAGATCTGCTCAAAATACGCGCGCAGCGTTTCCAGCTCCTTTTTCTCCCGGCCATTTATCTCCATCTCGTTTTCGTTTCCTCCCGCTCCCATTCTCCCTCTCCTTTCCTGCAATCCGAACTGCTCTTTTCCGCGATCCAAACCGCCCTTTCCCCGCTCTTTCCCACAATCCGGATCGTTCTTTCCTGCCCCGTTCTCTGCTCAAAAAAAGGGGCGGCAAAAGCATTTCCTGCCCTGCCGTCCCCATTCTCCTGCGGAATCTGCCCCGCTTCCTAGTAACCTGCTACGCCGAGCGCTTTGCAGTATCTTCTGGCTTCCGGATCCTGATAGATTCCCTTTTCCTCCAGCTTCTTTCCATCCAGAATGACCGTCGGCTTGGAAACAATCCCGTCCGTATGCGCCGCCGCATCCCAGAACGCGCCCATCAGGCTGGCTCCCTGGCTGCCGATTCCCATTTCAATGCAGCCAAAGAGACGCTCGTCCTCCACGATCCGCCCGGTCGGCTTCGTCACGCCGGGATTAAAGCCCAGCGAATAGTGCGCCAGACGGTACATGTTGGGATCCTCAAAATGCGCCAGCCATTTCTCGAAGATCTCCGCATCCTTTCCGCCCTCGATCCGGACTACGCGTCCCTCTTCCAGCGTCAGTCTGACGTTGCTGTGCAGAAGGCCGATCGAATCCGGCGGGAACAGCGCGGAATCGAAGACCAGTGTGCCATTGATCGTCTCCTCGACCGGACACCAGCTGACCTGTCCGCCCAGCATGACCGGATATCCCTTCTTCGTCGCCCGCTGTCCGGAATGCTTCACACGGCGTCCCTGATTGTACGCCGTAAGATTCGTGCCGTTGTCATCGAGAACGATAACCTCGTTCGACGCCTCCACGGTTTTCGTCAGGTACTCGCCAAATTCAATCAGGATATCATAATCGACGCGCCCTACCGTATTGACCAGCATAATCACATCCATGCCGTTTAAGCAGGTAAAGCGGGCTCCGTTGGCCAGCGCCTTCTGGAAGCACGGCGTATGCATGGAACAGTAATAAGCCAGCTCAATCCAGACGTCCGCGTGTTCTACCGCGTCCGCGACAGGCCGTACCGGTTCCTCAAAGGCCTTGCCCAGCGTCAGGTAATGAACGACAACCGGCGTTGCGCCCACGGCACATACCGCACCCGCCACCGCTTCTACCACGCGCATATCCGACGACGTATCCGCGGTAATGACCACGTTTTCGCCTTCTTTGACCAGCATGAAATCCCGGACCAGCTTCAGCGCGGCTCCCGTTACCTCAAACGACAGATATCTGTCAGACATCTCAATTCCAATCAGGTATTCCATAAAACAAATCCTCCTCTCCCTGTCAGTGAAGTTTCTTTCCCAGACTCAGGGTTGAACTGAAGAAGCTGTACAGCGTAGCGCCCGTGATAAATCCTGCGCCCAGAATGTACAGATTGTTCTGTCCCTGTTCCCCGAATCTCTTTAACACAACGATACGAATCAAAATTCCGATCAGTACGGTAACTCCCGCCATCGGCGTGGAAATCAAAAGTCCCGTGGCAAACAGGATGCCAATCTGGCGCTCCGATCCGCCGACCGCCTGCAGAATCGCCCCCGGTATCGCCCAGATAACCAGATTTCTCGCTACCCAGGAATCCGCTCCGGCATCGATGGTCGCGATATAGACCGAGTCTACCGGCGCGAACATGCCGGCAGAAAAGAATGCCTGGTAGGCCAGCGTTACCACCGCGATCGCGATAACCGAAGCCACCATCTTCGCAATGTACTGTTGTCTCCTGCCGATCCGCTCATACTCCGGATCCGCCCCGCAGCCCCGGATGATCCAGCCGGATTTCAGGTCGTAGCCCATATCGGCGAACGCCGGTCCCGTCGCGGACGTGAAACCGACCAGAACGGCCAGCGCCGCCGGCGGAAATCCCATCAGCATTCCGAGAATCAGGAAAATAAACGCGGTGGCAAACGCCGGGAACCAGCCGGAATGCATGGCGGAAATTCCCACAATCAGCTCCGACACAATCGCCGAGAAAGCGGAAAACACGACCCACAGAGCCAGCATACCCATACTCATGTCTGTCATAAAACCGCACAGCAGCGCCAGTCCCACCGCCACAACCAGATAGGCCAGGAAGCCCTTGGCCAGCGCGATGCGCATTTCCTGCAGGCTCCGCGTGCACGGCGCACCCTCTTTCGTCTCAGAAACGCCGTTTTTCTCCTCTTTCCCTTTTTTCGAGAGAATCAGCACCATCTGAATCAGCGCCACAAACCCGGCCCCGATCATCATCCCGTGCGGAATGTAATAATCGCCCAGCGTAAGATGGAACAAAACGGGACTGTACTCCGAGAGCAGAAGCCCGACGCCGAACGCCGCCAGCGCAAAAATATTGCCGATCCAGGCCACGCCCAGGATATCCGTCGGGACGCCGAAAATTTTTCCGATCACGCCTCCTGCTGTGCCGAGCATCAGAATAATCGATTTTTTCCCCTTCTCGGCCACGGCCAGAATCGCCTCCGCCGAGGCGATGCCGGGCGCCCAGGCCCCGCTCGCCGGGAACATCTGCGAATCAAATACCTTATAGAGAATCGTCGCGTCAATCAGAACGGCCAGCGACGCTCCTATCAGCATCGGCACCACGAGATCCTGTCGTCCCATCAAAAACGGTATTCCTATCGACAAAAAGATTCCGTTGGAAGCCGCGTACGTGGCGCCCGACATTGCCGTCTGCACCATATTCTGCGAATCTACGCTCTGAAAACCACGCAGGAATTTAAGCGGTATCCGGGCGATAATAATGGCAAACATGGCCCCGATAATCGATGTGTCCGTGCTGATCCCCAGACGGGCAATCAGCTCCAGGCCGATAATCGAGCCGACAACGGAAACAAACACGTTCATGAGCATAAACGACGGTGCCCATGCCGACAGATGTTTTCTCGTCATGCAGGTATCCCCCCCTTCTGTAATGATTTTCAGCTGGTAAGCGCTTTCCTGCTATGACGTCATTTTATCCTATTTTCCGCCGCTTCCGGATAGAAATCTTTCCCTTTTTTCCCCTCTTCGGTGTGCACCCTGCACACCGTTTTTTCAGAATTTTTTGCCGGACGCCGCACCCCCGGCGCCATCCTCCCGTTTTACCCGATCCATCTGCATCATCAGCTCCAGCAGCAGGCGCGTTTTGGCATTCTCCAGGTCAAACCCCAGAATCGCCTCGATCTTTTCTACCCGCCTGTACATCGTATTGCGGTGCAGATAAAGCTTCTGCGCCGCCTGCGACAGGTTGAAGCTGCACTCCGTAAGCACAGACAGCGTCTTTCGCATTTCCGCCTTGTTCTCCCGATCATAGCGTTCGATCCGCTCCATCACGCTCTGGTAGACATGGCACACAGCCGGCTGCTCCTGCATCTCCGCAAGCAGATGATCCGCCATAAAATCTTCATAATAGCAGACGGAGCTCTCCCCTTCCAGCTCTCCCTGCAAGAGAAAGCGAAATTCTTCCTGCGCCTGCGGCAATTCCCCCAGCCGGCCGTAAAGGCGGCTGACGCACAGCCGGAGATCAGAGCGATGAAACGACTCCCGCAGATCATTGACCAGATCAGAAAAGATCCAGTCCATCTCCCGCGGGGACGCGTATTCCCTGGCCGGAGCCAGAATTGTAAATACCGCGCCCGCATTGGAATACAGCGTGTACGAACATTTGCAGGAATCCAGATAAAGCCCCATCCGCCGGTAGAGACGATCCGTCTCGTCCGTACTCATCTGCGCCACGGAAACGCCCGCAATGCAGCGAAGGCGATCCGGCGCAAGGCCCAGCGCCCTGGCGTCCGCGCGCATTTCCTCCTCCTTCTGATAATTTCCGTCCATCACATCCGCAAAGAAATTTTCAACCGAACGCCCGACATACTGACCCATCCGCGTCTCCGAATACAGCCAGATGATAATATACGGCAGCGTCTCCCGCAAAATTTCCCGATCCGTCTCTGTAAACGGCCGTTCCTCGCGCTCCATCACGCACAGAAACGCCAGCACCTGATCCTTTCCGCCCGTGCGGAAGATCCGGTACCGCTTCCGCTCCAGCTCATAAATCTTCCCGTCCCGGTCCGACGCCAGATGAAACCGGTTTCCCTCCAGGATCCGGCGGATCTCCCGGCTCCCCTCCTCCGAAGTCCGGTAAATAAACTCGCTGACATTTTCCCAGACCAGAAACACCTCGTGATTGATATACCGCTTCAGATGCTCGCAGATCGCGCCGATCTCATACCGCTCGCGCACCAGCTCATTTAATTCCTTCTTATATTCCTTCAAGACGTAACCGGAATACGTCTCCTCCCCCAGCAGATAATTTAAAACCGGCCGCGTCATGCTCTTATAGCTCATATGAAGCGGGTAATTGATAATCGGGAACTGATGCTTCTGCGCCAGGCTCAGCGCCTTTTCCGGAATCGCCTCGAAAAAGCGCCCCAGCTTAACGCCCAGCCCGGCCGCCTTATTGCGGATCAGCATGCGCACAAAATTTTCAAACGACACGTCCGAAACCGTGAAAAAATATCCCATCGTGATGATGAAATCGCCTTCTTTTACCCAGTACATCCCGTCCGGGATCTCCAGGATATCAATATCCAGAATCTTCCGGCCGCTCCCCTCCCGGCCGACAATGTATTCAATCCGCCCGTAATCCTTATTCAGCTGAAACAAATCCGCTACCGTCATGTTCCCATCCTCCTTCCAGATACCCTTCCGCTTCCCAAATGCCTCATTCCCGAATCTGCTTGCTTCCCGGATGCTTCATTCCCAAATCTGCCCGCTTCCCGGATGCCTCATTCCCAAATCTGCCCGCTTCCCGGGTCCGCCGCCCCCGTAAGCGGGTATAAAAAGCGGAGCGCCGCAAAACGGATTTTCCCTCCGGAAAACCATTTCGCAGCACTCCGCTGCTTTTATTCTCCATGGCGGCCGTTCGCCGCCGGGCAGAATCCTACGCCGCCCGCGTCTGATTCCGCTTATAAATGACAAAGAGCGCAATGCTCAGCAGCACGATTCCCGTGCCGGTTCCCAGCCAGCCGCTGGCGGTAATGCCCGCCACCAGGTAGCCGAAGAAGCAGCAGACGGACACACAGACCACGTACGGGATCTGCGTGGACACATGGTTGATGTGGTCGCACTGCGCGCCCGCCGAGGCCAGGATCGTCGTGTCGGAAATCGGCGAAACGTGATCGCCGCAGACCGCTCCGGCCAGGATAGCCGCCGTCACGATGCTGAGCACGTTCAGATCCTCCGAGCCCACAACCGCAAACGCGATCGGGATCAGGATGCCGAAGGTTCCCCAGGAGGTTCCCGTCGAAAACGACAGGCCGACCGCCACCGCAAACATGATCGCGGGCATCAGCGCGCCGACCAGGGCATTTCCGCCGACTACCTGTTTCACATAGCCGCCGATGTACAGATACTCATCGCCGCAGATTCCCGAAAGCGTCCACGCCAGGCACAGGATCATGATCGCCGGGATCATGGCCTTCACGCCGTCGGAAAATGAGGCGCAGAACTCCGCGAAAGAGATAACCCGTCTTACCATATAGAAAATAAAGATGAAAACCAGCGTGAAGAAAGATCCCAGCACCAGGCTCAGCGAGGAATCACAGCCGGCAAACGCGTCGACCACGCCCACGCCGTCCAGAATGCCGCCGGTATACAGCATCCCGCTGATGCAGAACGCAATCAGCACCACAATGGGGATAACCAGATCGATTACCTTTCCGTTTCCGGAAATGACCATCGAATCCGCCTCCACCTTCTTCTCGTGGCCGGTCCTCTCCACCTCGTCGTTATAGCGGCGCATCACGGAAAAATCAAAGCCCACCAGAATCGTGAC
Organism: uncultured Lachnospiraceae bacterium; assembly: GCA_944381615.1. Taxonomy (GTDB): domain Bacteria; phylum Bacillota; class Clostridia; order Lachnospirales; family Lachnospiraceae; genus Otoolea. The sequence continues at coordinate 101,403 of CALWLT010000037.1, forward strand.
CAGCATGAACAGGATCGTCAGCAGCGCATACTGATTGAAGGGGATCGTCCGCAGAAAGAGGGCAAAGCCGTCCACGCCGCTGTCCTCCGGCAGAGAGGATCCCACCGCCGCCGCCCAGCTGGAGATCGGCGCGATGATACAGATCGGCGCCGCCGTCGCATCGATGATATAGGCCAGCTTGGCTCTCGTTACCTTATATTTGTCCGTGACGGGGCGCATGACCGTTCCCACCGTCAGACAGTTGAAATAGTCGTCCACGAAAATCAGGATCCCCAGGAACATGGTGGACAGAAGCGCTCCCCGTTTGCTCCGGATCGCGTGCGACGCCCACTCGCCATAGGCCCGGGACGCGCCGGACTTCGTGATCAGGGCGACGACGATGCCCAGGAACGCCAGGAACAGAAGAATGTTCGCGTTTCCACCGATCTTATCGCCCATGATGGAGACCATCGTCTCCACCGCGTGGATCGGATTGGGCCCGACGTAAAGAAAGGCCCCCGACAGGATTCCAATCATCAGTGACAGATATACCTCCTTCGTGATCAGCGCCAGCGCGATCGCCACGATAGGAGGGATTAAAGAAAAACAGGTTGCACTCATCGCATTTTCCCCCTGACTGATTCGTCCCGCGCGCTCCGCCGGCGCGGCTGCCGCCGCGTTTCCTTCTGCGGATCCGGTCCCGGGACGTGTTTCCTTTATCATAAATGGCTCCGTCTGCTTTGTCCAGCATCCGGAGCCACTTTTTTTGCTTTTTATAACATTTTTTATGGCAATTTGCTCAAATTCAGCCTTTTTTTGCCGGATCCCGCACCGCGCGGGCGTCCCGCCTATGCCTCGGCGGCTTCCTCCGCCATCTCCAGCGCCGTCGCCTCGTACTTGGAAAGGATGATCCCCTGGATCATGTCGCGCGTAACCGAATTGATCGGATGCGCGATATCCCGGTACTCCCCGTCCGCCGCCTTGCGGCTCGGCATCGCGATAAACAGTCCCTTCTCTCCTTCGATTACCTTGATATCGTGAACCACAAATTCGTTGTCCAGGGTAATGGAGACAATCGCCTTCATCTTCCCTTCCTTCTCAATCCGTCTCACTCTCACGTCCGTAATCTGCATAACCCCAACCCCTCTCAATGTGTTCTTTATAAGGTAAATCTTTCGTTCTTTTCGATCACAATCTTCAGATTATCCGGCGTACCGATGTGCGTCGTGTTGGCGCGAATCGTATCGCGGCTCTCTACGATGCAGTTCTCGATGACCGTATTGTCCCCGATGTATACGTCGTTGAGGATAACCGAATTGCGGATGATACAGTTGTTCCCCACATAAACCTTCTTGAAAAGAACGGAGTTTTCCACGGCCCCGTTCAGGATGCAGCCGCTGGAAACCAGGCTGTTTCTGACCGTCGCTCCGGGATTATACTTGGCCGGCGGCAGATCGTCTACCTTGGAGTAAATCTCCGGATATTCCTTAAAGAAATAATGGCGCACGTCCGGCTTCAGGAAGTCCATATTCGTCTTGTAATACGATTCCACCGAAGCGATGTTGCTCCAGTAGGTATCCATCTTGTATGCGTAGATCCGCTTGAGGTTCTTATAGCGCACCAGGATGTCCGTCACGAAGTCGTACCGGTCCTCGGCCGCGCAGCGCTCGATGAGCTCGATCAGCTGACGCCGGCGGATCACATAGATTCCGCAGGAAATCGTGTTGGAGGTCGCCACCATCGGCTTCTCCTCGAAATCCGTAATCCGGCCGTCCTCCGTCGTCTTGACCAGGCCGAAGCGGGTCACATCCTCCTCCGGCCCCATATCCTTGCAGACCACGGTAATATCCGCTTTCTTCTCGATATGGTATTCCAGAACCTTCCCGTAATCCAGCTTGTACACACAGTCGCCGCCGGCGATGACCACGTAGGGCTCATGGCTCTTCTTCAGAAAATCCAGATTCTGATACAGCGCGTCCGCCGTCCCGCGGTACCAGTCGCTGCTCTCCGCCGTGATCGTCGGCGTAAATACATACATGCCGCCCTGTTTGCGGCCGAAATCCCACCACTTCGAGGAGCTCAGGTGTTCGTTCAGGGAGCGGGAGTTGTACTGCGTCAGCACCGCCACGCTCTGAATATGGGAATTGCTCATATTGCTCAGGGCAAAATCGACACTGCGGTAGCTGCCCGCGATAGGCATGGCTGCGATTGCTCTCTTGTTTGATAATTCCCTCATCCTCTTGCTGTTGCCGCCAGCTAAAACAATACCGATTGCTCTCATTGTACTCCACCCGCCTTTATTATGTAGTCTCCGCTTTCCAGTTCCCCGTTTTTATAATCTTCGGCGGTTGTCTCGCCGGAGATCGCCGTGTTCCTTCCTATTTTAACGTCGGGCGGGATCACGGACCGCTCGCCGATGGTAACCAGGTCAAACTGATATACCTTCTGATCGTATTTGCTGGGGGCGTACTCGCCGACGCCGACCTGGGCGTTCTCGCCCACCCGGACATCCTCGGCCACGATCGCCTTGTCCACGACCGCGCCGGCGCCGATCTCCGTCCCCTTCATGACGATAGAATCGCGGACGACGGCGCCCTCGCCGATGGTAACGCCGGCGCCGACAACCGAATTGATTATCTCGCCGTAAACCTCGGTTCCCTCGCCGATGATGCTCCGCTCAATCTTCGCGTTCTCCGCGATGTACTGAGGCGGGATGATATCGCTCTTGGTATAGATCTTCCAGTACTCTTCATAGAGATTGAATTCCGGGATGATATCGATCAGCTCCATGTTGGCTTCCCAGTAGGAACCCAGCGTCCCGACATCTTTCCAGTATCCGTTATATTCATAGGCAAAAATCCGTTTGCCCGCCGCATGGCAGTAGGGGATAATGTGTTTTCCAAAGTCGCAGCCCGGCTCGTCCGACAGCTTGATCAGGGCGTCCTTGAGCACCTGCCAGCTGAAAATATAGATTCCCATCGACGCCAGGTTGCTTCTGGGCTGCGCCGGCTTCTCTTCAAACTCCGTGATCCGGTTGGACTCGTCCGTAATCAGGATGCCGAAACGGCTCGCCTCCTCTATAGGAACCTGCATGGCCGCAATCGTCACATCCGCATTGTTGGCCTTGTGATACTCCAGCATGACCTCATAATCCATCTTGTAAATGTGATCGCCCGAAAGGATCAGCACATACTCCGGATTATAATTTTCCATGTATTCCAGATTCTGATAGATGGCATTGGCCGTACCCGTATACCAGTCGCTTCCCTTGCTCCTCTCATAGGGCGGAAGCACCGTCACGCCGCCTACGTTCCGATCCAGATCCCAGGGAATCCCGATCCCGATGTGAGCGTTCAGCCTGAGCGGCTGATACTGCGTCAGAACGCCGACCGTATCGACCCCGGAGTTAATGCAGTTGCTCAGCGGAAAATCGATAATGCGATACTTTCCCCCAAAAGAAACTGCCGGTTTCGCAACCTTCTGGGTCAGGACACCCAGGCGGCTGCCCTGCCCGCCTGCCAAAAGCATAGCAATCATTTCTTTCTTAATCACGTTATCACCCCTCGATGTTCTTTTTTGTGCGTACCTATTTTGTGAAATCAGGTTACTTTATTATAGCACACTTTAGCGAAATAGTGAACAAATTTTTGACAGAATTTGTCCCATTTTTGTACATTTTCCGACATTTCCCAGCTCTTTCCCATTATATTTGAGAAATTCCACAACATGGAATATAAAAACTCTTTTTTCCATCGTTTTGCCCGTTTCTACGGCGGCCCTTTCCCTTGAATCCCCCGGAAAAATACGGTATAATATGAGCACTTGGCGAGTTCTTTCATGATACTGCAAAGTGTTCAAATATAATTGAAGGAGTAAATAACGATGGATTTAGTTACAGTCAGAGAAATCTACCGCTCCCGCGAGAAATTCCTGGATCAGGAAATCCGCATCGGCGGCTGGGTGCGCAGCGTGCGCGCCTCGAAGGCATTCGGTTTTATCGTCGTCAGCGACGGCAGCTATTTTGAAACGCTTCAGGTCGTTTATCACGACACGATGGACAATTTTGCGGAGATCTCCAAGCTGAACGTGGGCGCCGCCATCCTGGTCAGGGGAACGCTGGTCGCCACGCCGGACGCCAAACAGCCCTTTGAGATCCAGGCCTCGGAGATCGTGCTGGAGGGCGCGTCCGCCCCGGACTACCCGCTGCAGAAGAAGCGCCACAGCCTCGAATTTCTGCGGACGATCTCCCATCTGCGGCCCCGCACCAACACGTTCCAGGCGGTGTTCCGCGTCCGCTCTCTGGCGGCATACGCCATCCATCAGTTTTTCCAGGAGCGGGATTTCGTCTATGTCCACACCCCGCTGATCACGGGAAGCGACTGCGAGGGAGCCGGCGAGATGTTCCAGGTCACGACGCTTCCGCTTGACAACGTCCCCCTGACGCCGGACGGCAAAGTGGACTACTCGCAGGATTTCTTCGGCAAGCCCACCAACCTGACGGTCAGCGGACAGTTGAACGGCGAGACCTACTCCATGGCGTTCCGCAATATCTATACGTTCGGCCCTACCTTCCGCGCGGAAAATTCCAACACGACGCGCCATGCGGCCGAATTCTGGATGATTGAGCCGGAGATGGCGTTCGCCGATTTAAACGACAACATGGAGATGGCCGAGGCGATGCTGAAATACGTGATCCGCTACGTGCTGGAACACGCCCCCGAGGAGATGAATTTCTTCAATCAGTTTATCGACAAGGGCCTTCTTGACCGCCTCAACCACGTCCTGAACTCGGAGTTTGGCCGCGTGACGTACACCGAAGCCATCCGCCTTCTGGAGCCGCACAACGATCAGTTTGACTATAAGGTCTTCTGGGGCTGCGATCTGCAGACGGAGCACGAGCGCTACCTGACGGAGCAGATCTTCAAGCGTCCCGTTTTCGTGACGGATTATCCGAAGGAAATCAAAGCTTTCTATATGAAGATGAACGAGGATAACAAGACGGTCGCGGCCATGGACTGCCTGGTGCCGGGCATCGGCGAGATCATCGGCGGCAGCCAGAGAGAGGACAGCTACGAAAAGCTCCTGGCCCGCATGAACGAGCTGGGACTTAAAGAGGAAGATTACGGATTTTATCTGGATCTGCGCAAATACGGGTCAGCCAGACATTCCGGCTTCGGTCTCGGCTTTGAGCGCTGCGTCATGTACCTGACCGGCATTTCCAACATCCGGGACGTCCTTCCGTTCCCGAGAACCGTCAACAACTGCGAACTGTAAGCCGCCGGCAGACTGCAAGCGATAAAAAGCAGGCCGCACGCCGGCAGGCAGCAAAGGGTGAGCAACGTGAAATTTATTCATACCGGAGATATCCACTGGGGCATGGTTCCTGAGAGCGATAAACCCTGGGGACGGGAGAGAAGCCGCGACATCCGCGACACCTTCGCGGCCATCGTGGCGAAAGCCGGAGAACTCGGCGCCGACTGCCTGCTGGTAGCCGGCGACCTGTTTCACCGGCAGCCGCTTCTGCGCGATTTAAAGGAGGTCAATTACCTGTTCTCCACCATCCCGCAGACGCGCATTGTTCTCATCGCCGGAAACCACGACCGGATCCGCAAGAATTCGGCCGTTTTAAGTTTTTCCTGGAGCCCCAACGTAACCTTTCTGGAAAGCGAGACGTTTTCCTCCGTTTATTTCAGGGAAATCAACACGGAAATAACCGGCTTCAGCTACCACTCCGCCGAGATTACGCAGCCGGTGCTGAATACGGCAGCGGCCCCGCAGGACGGGCGGATCCATATCCTGCTGGGACACGGCGGCGATCTGAACCATGTCCCCATCGACCGGGCCGCCCTGCTGGCCACGAATTATTCCTACATCGCGCTGGGGCACATTCACAAGCCGGACGTACTGGCGCCCCGCCGCATGGCCTACTGTGGCTCTCCCGAGCCGCTGGACAAGACGGAAACCGGCCCGCACGGCATTTATTTCGGCGAGATCGATCCGATCTCCCGGCAGGTTACGCGGCTGGATTTTATCAGCATGTCAAAAATCCGCTACGTCCCCCTGATCGTCAACGTCACGCCGGCTACCACCAACACGGAGCTGTATCTGAAGATTTCCCACGAGATCGAAAGCCGCGGCGCCGACAACATTTACCGCTTCCGCATCCGCGGCATGCGCGATCCCGATACGGTTTTCGAGCTGGATCCGCTGAAGCTGCGCTTCCGCATTACCGATATCCAGGATGAATCCGAGCCGCAGTACGATTTCAGCGCCCTGTTTGCCGAGCACCCCAGCGATATGATCGGCTTTTATATCCGCGCCCTGGACAAACCCGACATGAGTCCCGTAGAAAAAAAAGCGCTTTTCTACGGCATTCATGCCCTTCTGCTTACGACCGATGAAAGGAGCTAGGCGTCATGCGTCTTCTTGATCTGCATATTCTCGGCTTCGGGAAATTTCACGATACCACGCTTACGTTCCAGGACGGCCTGAATCTGGTTTACGGGAAAAACGAGGCGGGGAAATCGACCATCCACACGTTCATCCGCAGTATGCTGTTCGGCATGGAGCGCCAGCGCGGACGCGCCGCCAGGAACGATACCTACAGCCGCTACGAGCCGTGGGAGAACAGCGGCACCTACGAGGGCCGGCTCCGTCTGGAATCCGACGGCACCATTTACCGGATCGAGCGTTCCTTCCAGAGAAATAAAAAGGAATTTACCGTGATCAACGAATCGGCCGGACGCGAGGAAAGCGACCCGAGGGCCGTGCTGGACGAGATCCTGGGCGGCATCAGCGAGACGGCGTACAACAACACCATCAGCATCAGCCAGCTCAAGAGCGCCACGGAAGAGGGCATGATCTCCGAGCTGAAGAATTATATTGCCAACATGAACACCTCCGGCAATATGGCGCTGAATATCACGAAAGCCACGGCGTATCTGAAAAACCAGAAAAAACAGCTGGAGGCGCAGCTGAGCCCGGAAGCGGCCAGGACCTACGCCTCCCTCCTGTCAGAAATCCGGAGCCTGGAACAGGAACTCTCCTCCCCGCAGTATGAAAATCAGCTGCAGGAATATGCCCGGCTGCGGGAATCCGTGCGCGCCGAGCTGGAGGTCTGCCAGCAGGAAAAGGAAGAGCTGGAGGAAAAGCTCCGGCAGGGACAGGCCGTCCTGGAGGAATATGATTTCCGGGACGAAGCGTCCGTGCAGGATTATCTCAGAAATGCGGAAGAAATCGAAAAAGAATACCAGGAATCGCTGGCCGTCTCTTCCGGAACGGCCGGCCGCGTGCTGCCCCCGGTCTTTTATGCGCTGGCCGCACTGCTGGCCGCCGGCGGCGGAATGCTTCTTTTCCGGGCGCTGCGTCCGGCCGGGGCGGCCGCCCTTTCGCTTCCTCTGAATCTGGCTGCCGCCCCGGCCGCGGCCATTCTGGGCGGGCTGGCCGCGCTCTTTCTGGCCGCCGGCGTGCTGCTCACGCTCCGGAGAAGGCGCCACCGCAAAGCGGCGCGGCTGTGCGCCTCCACGCTCTCCGAAATCTTCCGCCGCCATCTGGGCTGCGGCGATCTGGGCGACGCCTCCATGGACGCGCTGCGCGAACGGCTTCAGGAATTTATCCGCCTCTGCCGCAGCATGGCGCAGTGCGGACAGGATCTCCGGGAAAAGACAGAACAGCTGACCGCCCTTCTGGCCCGCCAGAACGACTGCAGCGAGGTCATCGAAGCGCAGCAGCACATCCAGTGGGAGCTTGACAAGAAACTGGAGCATCTGGCCGACTGCAAGGACCGGGCGCTCGCGCTCCGGCAGATCATCCGTGAAAACGAACAGATCCGGCAGGATATCGCGGCCATCGATCTGGCCCGCGAAACCATGCAGGATCTGTCCATGTCCATCCGCGATTCCTTCGGCCTGTATCTGAACAAGACCGCGTCGCAGCTGATAAACGGTATTACGGGCGGCGTATATTCCAGCATGAGCATTGACGAAAATCTGAACGCTTTTCTCAATACCTCGCGCCGGCTGATCCCGCTGGAGCAGGTCAGCAGCGGCACCGCCGATCAGATCTATCTGGCGCTGCGCCTGGCCGCCGCGCGCTTCATTCAGGGCGATCGCGAGCGCCTGCCCCTGATCTTTGACGACAGCTTCGTGCTCTATGACGACGAGCGGCTGAAGACGGCGCTGCGCTGGCTGCCTGAAGCCTACCGCGGGCAGATCATCATCTTTACCTGTCACAGGCGGGAAGAACGGATTCTCCGGGAAGCAGAGATTCCCTTCCACAGCATTTCCATCGCGGACAGCCTGTGACAAAAAAAGGAGGGTGTCCTTTCCGTCACTTCGCGACGTTCGGGACACCCTCATTCTCCGGTTATTCGCGCTCGCCCGCCCGGTAACGGGCCAGCAGCCGGTTGATCCGCTTCGTCGGATTCAGCAGCTCGCTCAGCGAGGCGTCATGATTCAGATTGTCGATAATCAGCGCGATGTATTTGCTCATATCCACGTCGATGTAATAGGGGCGGGACAGAAGCTCCGGCGTCTGGTAGACCAGATTCGTCGTCAGCAGGCGGTCCAGCAGGCCGTTCGCATAATATTCGTCAAATTTCTGCAGGCCGTTGGTAAACAGGCCAAACGTCGCGCAGGCGAATACCTTGCGCGCTTTGCGGCTCTTCAGCTCCTTTGCCACGTCGAGAATGCTCTCTCCGGAAGAAATCATATCGTCCACGATGATCACATCTTTGCCTTCCACGCTGGATCCCAGGAACTCATGCGCCACGATGGGATTGCGGCCGTTCACGATCCGCGTGTAATCCCGCCGTTTGTAGAACATTCCCATGTCCAGCCCCAGCACATTGGCAAAAAAGACGGCGCGGGACATCCCGCCCTCGTCCGGGCTGATGACCATCATGTGCTCGCTGTCAATCTCCAGCTCCCTCTCATTCTTCAGCAGATACTTGATAAACTGATAGATCGGCTGCACCGTCTCAAATCCCTTTAAGGGGATCGCGTTCTGCACCCGCGGATCGTGCGCGTCAAACGTAATGATATTCTCCACTCCCATATCCACCAGCTCTTCCAGCGCCAGGGCGCAGTCCAGAGACTCGCGGCCCGCTCTCCGGTGCTGGCGGCTTTCGTAGAGGAACGGCATAATCACGTTGACCCGCCGGGCCTTTCCGCCCACAGCCGCGATGATGCGCTTCAGGTCCTGGAAGTGATCGTCCGGCGACATGTGATTGACCATCCCGCAAAGCGAGTACGTCAGGCTGTAATTGCACACGTCCACCATCACGTACAGATCGTCCCCGCGCACCGACTCGGCAATGGTTCCCTTCGCCTCGCCGGAACCGAAACGCGGCGTGGCGGCGCCGATGATGTAGGAATCCCGCTGATAGCCGGAAAACGCGATCGTCGTCTTATGCTCGCTCTCCCGCTCCTGCCGCCAGTCCACCAGATACCTGTCCACCTTGCTTCCCAGAGCCGCGCATCCTTTCAGTGGGATCAGGCCCAGTGGCCCGACCGGGATCGTCTCGATAACTTTCTCTTCGTACAGCATCTCTTTCCTCCAGCCCCGCCGCCCCGCGCGGCGGAAAACGTCCGTGTTAATGTTTTGTTTATACCATCGCGGCCGCGTTCTGTCAAGCGAACCGCGCGCTTTCCCTTCTCTGCGGCCCGCGCCGTCTTACGGCCACGCACTTCTTCCGAAGCCGCGCCTTCCTTTCTCTGCAATCCGCGCCGTCTTACGGCCGCGGCGCTTTTTTCCCGCCCGCTGCCAGAAGCTTTTTCCGGATCCGGATATCCTCGCCGAACAGCGGGATAACCTGATACTGGCTCACAATCCGCGACATGACCCGATCCGTAAATTCGTCCCGCAGCTCATTGAGCGCCAGATTCGTGGAAATAATCGTCCCCAGCCGGCGGTTCAGCCTCTCGTTGACGACCTGAAACAGCTGGGACGTCGTAAAAGTATTGACGAGCTCCGTCCCCAGATCGTCGATAATCAGAAGGTCGCATTCCAGAAGATAGCGGGAGCGGTCACGGTCTTCTTCGTCCGCATCGTAGGAAAAACGTTCCCGCGAAAAGATCTCAAACATCTGCGCCGCCGGCAGGTAAACGACGCTGAAGCAGCGCTCGATCAGCTCTCTGGCGATGCAGTTGCTCAAAAACGTCTTGCCCAGACCGGTCTTGCCCGTAAAAAGGATGCTGCCCTTCTCGGACGGGAACTGATCCACATAGCGGCGGCAGGCGGCGACGACCTGTTCCATATAGGCCCGCGCCGTCTTCCGGCTCTTCTCCTCGATCTTCTCATCGTCAAAATATTCATAGGAGAAATGGTCGAAGTTCTCCCGCTCCAGGATCTCGCGGATGTTGGAACCGGCGTAGAGCAGATCGATCTCCCTTCGCCGGAAGCAGTGGCACTTCTGCCCGTCCCGGTATCCCGTGTCCCGGCAGTCCGGGCACTCATACTGAAGCTCCAGGTAATCCGCCGGATACCCGGCCGCCTTCAGAAGGACCTCCCGCTGCTCCCTGAGATCCGCAATCGTCTCCCGCAGCTTCTTTACCGCCCCCGAATCCCCGTCCAGGAGCCGGCGGGCACTCTGAAGCGCCGCCTCGCCGATCGCCTCGTTCATCTCCTTTACCGCCGGCAGGCGGCCGTACACCTCGCGGATCCGTTCGTCCTGCTCCCGCTTCTTCTGAAGCTGGGTCCGGTTGTACATCCGCATGATCGCATCGTACTGCGAATTACTCAGCGCCATCGTTTCCTCCCGTCTTCTCCCCGGCATGAATCACATCCCAGACAATCTCGTTGTAATCGTATCCGTGCTCCTCCAGATTGTGAAACCGGTTGGCGCCGCGAAACGCGCCTCTGCGCCCCGGGCGGGCGTCCGCCGCGCGCTCCTTTCCGGCCTCCTCCCGCTCCCTGCGGGCCTCGTCCAGCGCCTTCACGTCCCGCATCGTGCGCACGCCCGCCTCCTTCCAGTCTGTCAGGATCCGGTCGGCATACTGAAACGAAGGCGTATGGATGGCCCGGATCGTGCGATCGCAGGCCTCCGTGACCAGCTCCCTGGAAAACCCAAACGTGCGGAACCATTTTTCAATCAGCGCATATTCCGCGTCCGCCGGATTCCTCGAACTTAAGCCCATCGCCTTCATGACGGCGAAAATCTCCCGGGAAAATCCCCGCGAGACGAGCCGGGCCTCCTCCACCGTTCGGATCTGCCGTTCATGCCAGCCCAGCGCCACCTTCTCGGCATACCGGAGACTGGTGTGGCGGTTCTGCACGCAGTATTCAATCAGATATTCCAGAAGCTCGGCCGAAAATCCCAGCCCTCCGTAAAGGTTTGCGAGAATCTGGCAGTCCGTCTGCGTCAGCGGCCGGTTCAGATACTTCTCCGCAATATAGATGAGCTGCCCGAACGCGGCGTCGCCCTCCAGACGGCTTAATTCGCAGGTTCCGGATGATCCCGGCGCGGCGGCGGCCGCTCTGGCCTTCGATACAGGCTTTTCCGTCCTCGGCGCGGCGGCTCCCGATACGGGTTTTGCAGACTCCGGCCCGGCTGCGGCCCCCGATACAGGTTTTGCAGATTCCCGTCCGGCTGCGGCCCTCGATCCCGTTTCCGCAGATTCCCGATCGGCCGCGGCCCTCAATCCGTTCCCGGCAGCTTCCGCCGCCGTGGCCGCCTCTTTTGCCTGCCGCGCCTGTGATCCGCCGCTCCCTGCCAGCACACCCACGCGCTGCCAGTAGGCCAGCGCACGGCGCACGTCCGCCTCCGTGTGATTTAACGCCTCCGCCACCGCTTCGACCCGGATCGTCTCCTGCTGATGGCGCAGAAGGTACAGATAGACCTTCACATACTCCCCGCTCGCACCTGCCATATACTGGTCAATAAAAGAATTCGACACTACCGTCGCGCCGGCATTCAGCCGGTTTTCAAATTCCAGATCCATCCTGCACCCTTCCGTTTCCTACGCTTCCATTTCGTGTATTACCATCATAGCACAGGTCCGGATAAAAGAAAATAGGCCCTTCTTCCGGCCGGAAGAATTGTGGATATTGTGAATCCTGTGGACAACCCCTCTCCTTTTCTGCGCGAAACAGCGGGAAATCTGTCGAAAACCTTCTGATATCAGCCCTTCAGAGCTCCGGCCTCCCGCCGCTCTGTCCACAAAAAAATCCACATAGCTTCTTTACATAAAATGTTGAAAACTATGTGGATAATGTGGATAACTATTCCGAAAGGAGCATTTCTCCCACTGTTACAATGTCCCCCGCCCCCATAGTTATCAACAAATCATTGGGTGCGCAGTTTTTCCGAAGAAATTTGCAGATTTCTTCAAAACCCGGCAGATACCAGGCCTTCACGCCCTTTTCCTCCAGAAGCCTGCGGATGTCGTCGGAGCTGACGCCCAGCGTGTCCGTCTCGCGCGCCGCGTAAATATCGGCCAGCACCACCCGGTCGGCCAGAGACAGCGCGTCGGCGAACTGCGGCAGAAAAGCTTTCGTCCTCGTATAGGTATGCGGCTGGAAGACGCACCAGATTTTCCCGCGCGCGTAGCGCCGCGCCGTCCGCAGCGTCGCCTCGATCTCGTGCGGATGATGGGCATAGTCGTCGATGATCGTTACCCCGTTCTTCTCGCCCTTTTTCTCAAAACGCCGGTTCGTCCCGTGAAAGCTGCCCAGCCCGTCCCGCACGGCGTCCAGCCCGACGCCGCTTTCCAGCGCGGCCGCCGCGGCCGCCAGCGCATTCCAGACATTGTGCTCGCCGGGCGCGCCCACAGAAAGGCGCGCCGCCTTTTTCCCTCTCACATAGAGATCAAACGAGGCGCAGGCGTTTTCGTCATAGGAAATCTCTCCGGCGCTGTAATCCATCGCGCGATCCGGGCCGAACGTTATCACGCGGCCCCGCACGCCCCCGGTAATCTCCTGATAATCCGCGATCGCCCCGTTTATCACGACCGTCCCGTCCTCCGGCGTCCGCTCTGCAAACAGCCTGAACGACCGGCGGATATCCGCCAGATCCTTAAAGAAATCCAGATGATCCTCTTCAATATTTAAAATAACCGCCATCGTCGGATAAAAGGAAAGGAAGCTGTTCGTATATTCGCAGGCTTCCGTCACGAAGCAGTCCGACCCGCCGACCCGGATGTTGCCGCCGATCGACGGCAGGATCCCGCCGACCGAAACCGTCGGATCCGTACCCGCCCGCAGAAAGATCTCCGTGATCATGGAGGTCGTCGTCGTCTTGCCATGCGTTCCCGCCACGGCGATGGCGCGCCCGTAATTTTTCATCATCTGTCCCAGAAGCTCCGCCCGGCTCAGAAGAGGAAGGTTCCGGCGCTTCGCCTCCTGCAGCTCCGGATTCTCCTCGTGAATCGCCGCCGTATAGACGACGAGATCCAGGCCGTCGCCGATATTCTGCGCCCGCTGCCCGTAAAAGATCTTCGCGCCCTTTTCCTCCAGGCGCGCGGTAAGCTCGGAGCGGTGCGCGTCCGATCCCGACACGGTAAAGCCCTCATCCATCAGGATCTCCGCCAGCCCGCTCATGCTGATCCCGCCGATCCCGATAAAGTGAACAGCCTGCGGTTTTTTAAAATCAATCTGGTACATGGTTCCTCTTCCTTCATTCCGGCTAAAGCGGCCTTTCTTTTATTTCCTTATAATTTAACTTCTTTTTCCGGAAATTGTCAATAACGGAACCCTATATTTTCCCGGCCCTTGATTGAATTTCAAAATTCCATTTTTGCTTCCCTGTCAGTTTTCTACGAATAAACGCTCGAATTAAGGAACTTAGGCCTTCAAATATCTTTCTTCGTTGCTATCTTTATCCGAACTTATTGGAA
>CALWLT010000038.1 GCA_944381615.1 uncultured Lachnospiraceae bacterium
AGGTCATCGAAAAGGGTATCTCTTTTGCCGCGGAGCACGGATTTGCGATCCTGGGCCTGGATTATTCGCCGATCCGCGGGCCGGAGGGGAACATCGAATATCTTCTCTATCTGCAGAAGACGGAGGAAAGGCAGAAGCCGCCGGCCGGGATCCGGCCGGAGACGATCGTGGACGCGGCCCACGGGGCGCTCGACCGGCCGCGGGGGGACTGATTGGGAGCGGATGTCCGGACGAAGGAGTACGGGATGAAACATTTTTGTCTGGTTGTAAACCGGGAAAAGGAAAATGCCGGGCGGGCGGCGTCTCTGATCGAGGAATATCTGATCGGGCGCGGCTGCGAATGCCTGCGCCTGGATCAGGACGGCCGCGCGAAGAAAAAGGAAGTGGACGTCCGCTACCGCTATACGGACCGGCGGACGGTGCCGCCGGAGACGGAATGTGTGATCTGTCTGGGCGGGGACGGGACGCTGATCCGGGCGGCCCGCGATCTGGCGGGCTGCGGCCTCCCGCTCTTTGGCATTAACATGGGGCATCTGGGGTATCTGACGCAGATCGGCCGTGAGGAGGACATCCTTCCCGCCATGGAGGATCTGATCGCGGGCCATTTCCGGCTGGAGTACCGGATGATGCTGCGCGGCCGCGTTTTTTCGGAGGGAAGGACGGTGGCGGAGGACGTCGCGCTGAACGACATCGTCCTCAGCCGCCGGGGGATGGATGCGCTTCGTTTCGATCTGTTCGTCAATGGCCAGCATTTTAACGAGTATTCGGCGGACGGTGTGATCGTGGCGACGCCGACCGGCTCCACCGCCTACAATCTCTCGGCGGGCGGCCCCATCGCGGCGCCCGAGGCGCAGCTGATTCTGCTGACGCCCATCTGCGCGCACACGCTGAACGCGCGCAGCATTGTCCTGGCGCCGGACAATCCGATCCGGCTGGCGGTCGGCGCGCAGGAAAAAAGCGGCGCGTCGCTGAGCTTCGACGGCGACACGATCGTGCAGCTTAGCCCCGGGGATTTCATCGAGATTGAGCGCTCCCGGCTGCGGACCGAGCTGATTCAGCTAAAACAGATGCCGTTTCTGGAGAATATCCGTAACAAGATGCGGCAGATTTGAGGACAGAAAGGCGGCGGATGCGATGAAACTGGAACGGCACAGCAAGATAGTGGAGCTGATCGGAAAATACGAGATCGAGACGCAGGAGGAGCTGGCGGAGTACCTGAACCGCGAGGGCTATAATGTGACGCAGGCCACGGTGTCGCGGGATATCCGCGAGCTGAAGCTGACGAAGATCCAGACGGAGAGCGGCGGCCAGAAGTATGCGGTGCTGCATCCGCAGGGCGCGTTCAACGATAAATACATCCGCATCCTGCACGACAGCTTCCTCTCCATGGATATGGCGCAGAATATCCTGGTCATCCGAACCGTCTCGGGGATGGCCATGGCGGTGGGCGCCGCCCTGGACGCGATCCATTTTCCGGAGGTCGTGGGCTGCATCGCCGGGGACGATACGGTCATGTGCGCCGTGCGGACGGTGGACGATACCATTGTACTGATGGATAAGATCCGGAAGCTGATTTCAGGGTAAGGGGGGATTCCGAATGCTTTTGTACCTGCGGGTAAAAAATCTGGCGCTGATCGATTCGGCCGAGGTGGAATTCGGGGAAGGGCTGAATATTCTGACGGGGGAGACGGGGGCCGGAAAGTCGGTCGTCATCGGCTCCGTCAATGTGGCGCTGGGAGGAAAAGCCTCCCGGGATCTGATCCGCCAGGGCTGCGACAGCGCTTACGTGGAGCTCTGTTTCCAGGTGGAGGAGGAAAAACGGCCGCTTCTTGCCGGGAAGGAAGTATACCCCGACGAGGACGGGCTTCTGATTATCTCGAAGCGGATTACCCCGGCGCGCAGCATCAGCCGCGTCAACGACGAGACGGTCACGGCGTCCCGCCTGCGGGAGATTACGGGGCTTCTTATCGATATTCACGGTCAGCACGAGCATCAGTCTCTGCTTTATCATGCCAGACATCTGGAAATTCTCGACGAGTATGGAAAAGAGCGGCTCAGCGGGCTGAAAAAGCAGGTGGAGGAGACGTACCGGCGCTATCAGGAGCAGAAAAAGGAGCTGGAGGCGTACAGGGAGGACGAGGAGAGCCGCCTGCGGGAGATGGATTTCTGCCGTTTCGAGATCGACGAGATCGAGGAGGCGAACGTAAAGCCCGGGGAAGAGGAAGAGCTGGAGGCGGCGTTTAAGCGCTTTTCTAATGCGAAACGGATTGAGGAAAGCCTGAGCGAGGCCGGCGAGGCGGTCCGCTCGGACGCGGTGTCGCGGGCGCTGCGCTCCGTCGAGGGGGCGCTGCGCTACGATGAAAACCTGGTAAAAATCCGCGATTCGCTCTGCGACGTGGAGTCCCTGCTCGGCGATCTGGAGCGGGAGATCGGCGATTATCTGGAATCGCTGGAATTTGACGGGGAGGAAGCGGGGCGCGTGGAAGCGAGGCTGGATCGGATCCGCGCGCTGGAGCACAAATACGGCCGCACCATCCCGGATATCCTCGAGAATCTTCAGAAGAAAAAGGAACGGCTGGAGGTTCTGGAGCATTACGACGCGCTGCGCGGGGAAGCGCAGGCGCGCTTTGAGAAGACCTGCGGGGAGCTCTCGGCGCTCTCAGAGCGGCTCGGCGCGCTGCGCCGGGAGGTTGCCGTCAGCCTGGCGTCGAAGATGGAGGAAAGCCTTCGCGATCTGAACTTCCTGGATGTGACCTTTACCGTAGAGCTGCGAAAGCTCGGCCATTTTACGGCGAAGGGACAGGATGAGGCGGAATTCCTGATTTCCACCAATCCCGGAGAGCCGCCGCGCCCGCTGGGGCAGGTGGCCTCGGGAGGCGAGCTGTCACGGATCATGCTGGCCATCAAGACGGTGCTGGCGGACACGGATCAGATCCCGACGCTGATATTCGACGAGATCGACGCGGGGATCAGCGGCCGGACCGCGCAGCGGGTTTCGGAGAAGCTGCGCATAATCGGGCGCAGGCGGCAGGTCATCTGCATCACGCATCTGCCGCAGATCGCGGCGATGGCGGATCATCATTTCGCCATCGAGAAATCGGTGTCCGGCGGCCGGACGGTCACGCAGATCCGCCCGCTTGACGATCAGGAAGCGGCCGACGAGCTGGCGCGCCTTCTGGGAGGCGCGCAGATCACGGAGACGGTGCGCCAGAACGCCAGGGAGATGAAACGCCTGGCGGATGAAATCAAAAAAAAGTAACGGAGAGACAAAGAAATGGACTTTTTTTATGCAATCTACAACATTCTGTGGGGCGATCTGATCCGGATCCCTCTGCCGGGGGGGAGCGTGCTGGGATTGTCCCTGCTGGTTCTGATCCTGATTCCCGCGGGCATTTATTTTACGGTGCGGACGCGCTTTCTGCCGTTTCGCCTGTTCCCGGAAATGCTGCGGATCACGGTGGAGAACCGGAAGGGCTCGGAGAAGGAAGCGATCTCCGGCGTGCAGGCGCTGATCGTTTCCACGGCGACGCGCGTGGGCATGGGAAACCTGGTCGGCGTGGTGGCGGCGATCTCGGCCGGCGGCGCGGGAGCGGTGTTCTGGATGTGGGCTATTGCGCTTTTGGGATCCTCCACGGCGTTTGTAGAGGCGACGCTGGCGCAGCTCTATAAGGAGAAGGATCCTCTGTACGGCGGATACCGGGGCGGCCCGGCCTACTATATCCACAGCTATTTCGTGAAGGAGAAGGGGAAGAGCCGCAAATCAGTGCTGGCCATTCTCTTTGCCATCTCAGGTCTGATCTGCTGGTGCGGCATCAGCCAGGTAATCGGCAATTCCGTGTCCTCGGCCTTTGCGAACGCGTTTCACATCCCGCCGATCTGGACGACGGTATTTCTCGTGATCCTGGCGGCGGTTATCGTGCTGCGCAAGCATGCGACGGTCCGGGTCCTGGACGTCATGGTGCCCGTGATGGCCGCGGCGTATTTTATCATTACCATTTATATCATTGTGACGAACCTCGGGCAGCTTCCGGGTGTGTTTGAGCGGATTTTCGCGGAGGCTTTCGGCCTGCGCCAGGCGGTGGCCGGCGGCATCGGGGCCGTGATTATGAACGGCGCCAAGCGGGGGCTTTTCTCCAACGAGGCCGGATCCGGCTCGGCTCCCTGCGCGGCGGCGGCGGCCGACATCAGCCATCCGGCCAAGGAAGGGCTTTTGCAGGCGTTCGGCGTCTTCATCGACACGCTGGTCATCTGCAGCTGCACGGCCATGATCATGCTTCTGACGCCCGAGGAGCTGACGGCCGGCCTGGAGGGCATGGATCTGCTGCAGGTATCCATGCGCTATCACATGGGAGAGTTCGGCGTGGTTTTCATCGCGGTTATCCTGTGGCTGTTCAGCTTCTCTACCTTTATCGGCATCCTGTTTTAC
The DNA here is from genome assembly GCA_944381615.1 of uncultured Lachnospiraceae bacterium. Classification (GTDB taxonomy): domain Bacteria; phylum Bacillota; class Clostridia; order Lachnospirales; family Lachnospiraceae; genus Otoolea. The sequence continues at coordinate 4,427 of CALWLT010000038.1, forward strand.
GCGCGCCCCAACATTGCCTACCTGTTCGGGGACAACTGGCTGTCGCAGACGCTCTATAAGGTGCTGGCCCTGATCATGCTCTTTATCGGCGGCCTGGCGGCCTACACCTTTGTCTGGGATCTGGGCGACGTGGGCGTTGGCCTGATGACGGTGTTTAATATGATCGCGCTGGTGCCGCTGGGATCGAAGGCCGTGGAATCGCTGCGCGAGTACGAGGGGCATCTGGCGGCGGGAAAGCGCGTCTGAAAACGCCGGAAGGAGGGCGCGGATGGAGCAGCTTAAATATCTTAAGATGTATGAATATTACAAAGATCTGATTCAGTCCGGCCGCCTTGCGGCGGGAGAGAAGCTGCCCTCGATCCGGAACGGCGCGCAGCAGTTCCGTCTTTCGCGCACGACGGTGGAGGCGGCCTATCTTCTCCTGGCGGCGGAGGGGTATGTGACGTCGCGGCCGCAGAGCGGCTACTATGTGAGCGGCTTTGGCCTGCCCGGAAAGGGAGGCGATCCGGTCCGGGAGGAAGCGGAGAAGAATCGTCTGCCGGTCCGTTATGATTTCGCGTCGGCCGGCGTGGATCGGGAGAGCTTTCAGTTTGCGCTCTGGCGGCGTTACATCAAGAGCGCCCTGCGCCAGGACGAGCGGCTTCTGTCGTACGGCGAACCGCAGGGAGAGCGCGATCTGCGCGAGGAGCTGAGCGCCTGGGTAAGCCGGCACCGCAACGTGGTCTGCACGCCGGACTCCATCGTGGTGGGGGCAGGCGTGCAGAGCCTGCTCCATATCCTCTGTCCTCTGATCCGGGAACGGCAGGAGGTCGTTTTTTTTAACAGCACGTACCGGCAGGGACGCCAGGTCTTTGAGGATCACGGCATGCAGACGAGGCCGTACGCGGCGGTGCTGCAGGAGGGCTGGAGAAAGGGGGAGGTCTGCTATCTGGCGCCGTCCCAGATGACCGCCTGGGGAGATGTGATGCGCATGGGGGAGCGGACGAAGCTTCTGGAGGAAGCCGGGAAGCAGGAGCTGCTGATCGTGGAGGATGATTACAACAGCGAATTCCGCTATTACAACCGCCCGACGCCGTCGCTGCAGGGGCTTTCCGGCGGGCGCGGCGTGGTGTATGTGGGGAGCTTCTCCAGGCTTCTGCTCCCGTCCATCCGTTTAAGCTATATGGCGCTTCCGCCGGAGCTGCTCGGCGCGTACCGGGAGCGGGCCGCATTTTACAACCAGACGGCCTCCAAGGCGGAGCAGATCGCGCTCTGCCAGTTCATCCGCGACGGCCACCTGGAGCGCCAGCTGCGAAAGGCCAAGAAACTCTATGCGTCCAAGGCGCAGCTTCTGGCGGAGCAGATCGGAAACGTATTCGGAGACCGGGCCGTCCCGCAGCTGGGCGGAGCGGGCTTCTTGGTTCTGGTGGAACTGAAAACAGAGCGGACGGCGAAGGAGGTAGCTGCGCGGGCCGCCGCGCTGGGCGTGGCCGTGCGGCCGGTGGCGGAGGAAGAGCCGGAAGAGATCCGGTCCGCGGAGAAATCTGGAGAGATCCGGCCCGCGGAGAAATCCGGAGAGATCCGGCCCGCGGAGAAATCGGAAGAGAAGAGGTCTGCGGAAGAAACGGCGGCGCTCCGCCTTTCGGGAGAAACCGCGCCCAAAGAACAGAAAAAAACCGCGCCCGGGGACGGGCCCCGGACGCGGATCGTCCTCTCCTGCACGTCGCTGGACGCGGCGTATTACGAAGAGGCGCTGCGGCTTTTGTATCAGGCGGCGTTTGCGCCCTGAACGGGGGGCGGCAGGCTGCTCCGGATACCTCTGTCAGCCGCCCATGCCGAAGCAGTCGCTTTTGAAGATGTAAAGCTCCAGCTGGTATGCATCGGAGACGGCGCGCACGGCCGCAGACAGGATGCGCTCCAGCTCTTCTGCCGGGCAGGCCGCGTTGGCGTTGAGGACGACGGCCAGCTCTGTGCAGCGCCGCTCAAAGGGGCGGGGCGTCTCGATGGGTTTTCCGGCGCCCAGGAGATCAACCTTGCCGAAATCGCCCTCCGGCTCCCAGGCCAGCAGCTTAAGATGCGGGATTTCCCGCCCGGAGTTCTGAAATTCCTTCTGGACCTGTCCGGCCATTTCTCTTAAATAGGCGGTTCCGTCAAAATCATCGCAGCAGACGACGGCGCGGTACTGGAGGTAGGATTCGCTGAGACTGCCCATTTCACTCTGCAGTCTCTCCTCCTCATAATTGATATCCGGATGGCGCAGCGAGGCATGGCCTTCTCTTAACGCCAGGCACAGCTCGTCAAGCCCCTCTTTTTGGAGGGCGCTGATGGCGATAACCCGGGCCTGCGGATAGCGGCCGGCCAGCCAGGCTTTATCCGCTTCTTTCTGTTCTTCGCTGATCTGATCGCATTTGTTTAAGACAATCAGATCGGCTTCCATCAGCTGCGCGTGCAGGATGTGCGTCAGATCCGCATCCGCGCCGCTTCGCAGGATCCCGACGGTTCCCGGTTCAGTCAGCACGGTAAAGGGGGCCAGTTCATACTGTCCCGGATATTCCTCGTTTAAGCCGTGGTAGACGTGCTCCAGCGCGCCCACGCCGAAGCCGGGGATGTCGGAGACGACGAGTTCGCAGCCGTCTGCAAAACAGCTGTTCAGGCGCGCGGTCAGGACATCGTGGCAGAAGCAGATGCACTCGCCGGTAATTTCCGAGGCGTTTGCTCCCTGGAAACAGGCGAGCAGGTGATCCGCCAGGTCGACGCCGTGGCCGAGATCGTTGGAGATCATGGCGGCTTTCTGGTACTTCTGGCTGTAATACTGGGTCAGGGCAATCATGGTCGTGGTTTTGCCGGAGCCAAGAAAGCCGCTGAAGACGGCAAATTTTCTCATTGGAATCTCTCCTTGAAATTCAGCTTTATCATAATTGTAATCATCAGAATGAAAAAAATCAAGACAAACGGACGGCCCGGCGCGTCTGTGCGGTTGTGATCGGCGCCCGCCTGCGCGGTTGTGGTCGACGCGCCTGCGCGGTTGTGGTCGGCGCCCGTCTGCGCGGTTGTGGTCGACGCGCCTGTGCGGTTGTGGTCAGCGCCCGCCTGCGCGGTTCTGGCGGCCCCGCCCGTCGGAGGTCTCTTTTTCCTTGTGGGGGAGGCGTCCGCGGAAGAGACGCTTTTTCAGCTCGCCAAAACGGAACGGGATCAGCGGGTAAATATAGCTCTTGCCGGCGATGGTGCGGTTGAACACGAGGCAGAGGATGCTGAACACGGTTCCGGCGATGAAACCGTGCAGGTTGAAAAAATGCGTGAGCAGAAGGATCAGAACCCGCATGAATTTGAGGGCGTAGCCCAGCTCGAAGCTCGTCATGGAGTAGTTGGCGATGGTAACAAAGGCCATGTAGAGCATGGTCTCGGAGTTAAACCACCCGGATTTGACCGAGTATTCCCCGAGGACGATGCCGGCGATGACGCTTAAGGGCGTGGTCAGCATGCTGGGCGTGTTGACGGCGGCCAGCCGCAGCCCGTCGATGGCGAATTCCAGGATCAGGAGCTGGAAAATGAGGGCCACGTGGATCTCGTCGGCGACCTGGATGAAGGCCAGCCAGTCCGGAATCCACTGCGGGTTCTGCATGTAGAGCAGCCAGATCGGCGTCAGAAAGAGCGTGAGAAAGAAAATGACCATTCTCGACAGACGCAGGTAGGTGCCGGTAAGCGGCGGGAAATAGTAGTCGTCGGCCTCTTCGATGATGTCGAAGATCGAGGAGGGGAGGATCATGGCCGAAGGAGAGTTGTCGACCAGGATAATGATGTTTCCCTCCAGGATGGAGGCCGCCGCCGTGTCGGGGCGCTCGGAAAAACGGAATTTGGGAAACGGATTGTACCATTTGTGGGGATAAATGCACTCGGCCAGGCTTTCCTGGTTCATGGTCAGAGCGTCGACGTGCAGCTTTTCGATCCGCTTGCGGATGCGGTTTAAAAGATCCGAATCCACGCGGCTTTCGATGTAGCAGAGCGCGATGTCGGTGTGGGAGCTCTCGCCGGCGGAGAGGATCTCCATGCGCAGCTTGGGGTCGCGGATGCGCCGGCGGATGAGCGCCGTGTTGAAAACCAGCGTTTCCACGAAGCCGTCGCGGGAGCCGCGCAGCACCTTGTCCTTTTCCGGCTCGCTGACGCCGCGGGCCGGGTAGGTGCGGCAGTCGATGGTAAAGCCCTGGCTGTAGCCGTCGATCAGAAGGAAGGAGACGCCGGACAGCAGCATGGCAGCCAGCGTGTCCGGATCCGTTTCCAGGCCGATCTCGCCGTAGGGGAGGTAGAGCTTGGAAAATTCGTGGGCCGTTTTCGGCATGTCTTCCGGGCGGATGCTTTCAAAGGACTGCAGAAGGCGCAGAAGCGTATCGTCCTTGGTAAAGCCGTCCACGAAATACAGGCAGGCTTCGCGGCCGCCGATGCGGACGACGCGGTAGACGATATCGAAATTGAGGCCGGGCTTTAAAAGCTGCTGGAAATACTGCATGTTTTTGTCCAGGCTGGGTGCAATCTTCATAAGAATCTCCTTTCTCGCGGGCGTCAGGAAAAGTATGCGCCGAATCCGGAAAAATATAAGCGGGCGAAGGAAAATACGGCCGGCCGGCGTGTTAAGGCGGCGTTAAGATGGGCCGGCGTGTTAAAATTGTGTTTCGGCGGGCCGGGCTTTTATGTTATACTGGTAATGGAACAGATTGGAGCCGGTTACGGGATGGATACCGGCTGTGGAACGGCCTTCCGGTTTTCCCCTGCGCGGGGGCCGCGCCGTGAAAGGAGGAGTGTTTGTATGATGAGCAGCAAATGAATGCAACAGCTGATGGAAAAGCTTTCCGAAGCGCTGAAGGCGGTACTTCCTATCGTGGGCCTGGTCACATTTCTGACCTTTACCATCGCCCCTATTTCCGCGAGTATTCTTCTCTGTTTTCTCCTGGGAGCCCTGCTTCTGATTGCGGGGATGATGTTTTTCACACAGGGAGCCGAGCTGGCGATGACTCCCATGGGAGAGAGGATGGGCACTACGCTGGCCCGGACGAAAAAGCTGTGGCTGATCGTGGCGCTGGCGTTTATTCTGGGTATGATTATCACGATCTCGGAGCCGGATCTGCAGGTTCTGGCCCAGCAGGTCCCGTCGATCCCCAATATGACGCTGATTCTGGCCGTGGCGGCGGGCGTGGGCGTCTTCCTGGTCATCGCGATGCTGCGAATGCTTTTTTCGATTGCGCTGCCCCATATGCTGGTGGCGTTTTATGTGATTGTATTTGCGCTTGCCTTTTTTGTGCCGCGGGAATTTCTCGCCGTGGCCTTTGATTCGGGCGGCGTGACGACAGGGCCGATGACGGTGCCCTTTATCATGGCGCTCGGCGTCGGCGTGGCAGCCGTGCGAAGCGACCGCCATGCGGCGGACGACAGCTTCGGTCTGGTGGCCCTCTGCTCGATTGGGCCGATCATGGCCGTCCTTTTTCTGGGAATGCTTTACGGCGCGCGCGACAGCGTCTACGTCCCGCCCACGCTTCCGGAGATCTCGGATTCGGTGGAGCTGTGGAGCCTGTTCGTGGCGGGATTTCCGGCCTATATGAAGGAAATCGCCGTTGCGCTGTTTCCGATTATTCTGTTTTTTGCGGTATTTCAGATTCTGATGCTGCGGCTGAGCCGGAGAAATCTTTTAAAGATCCTGGTAGGCCTTGCCTATACCTACGCGGGCCTGGTGCTGTTTCTGACGGGCGCCAACGTGGGATTCATCCCGGCCGGAAATTATCTGGGCCAGGTCATTGCTTCCTTTGATTATCCGTGGATTATCGTGCCGATCGGCATGGTAATCGGCTATTTCATCGTTAAGGCGGAGCCGGCCGTGTACGTGCTGAACAAGCAGGTGGAGGAGATGACGGACGGAGGGATTTCCGCCCGGGCGATGGGGACGGCCCTGTCGCTTGGCGTCGCCTGTTCCCTGGGGCTGGCGATGATCCGGGTCATCACGGGAATTTCCATCCTGTGGCTCCTGATCCCCGGCTATGCGATCGCGCTGGCGATCTCCTTTTTTGTCCCCAAGATGTATACGGCGATTGCCTTCGACTCGGGCGGCGTGGCCTCCGGGCCGATGACGGCGACGTTTCTGCTTCCCTTTGCGCAGGGCGCCTGCACGGCGCTGGGCGGAAATATTGTCACGGACGCGTTCGGCGTGGTGGCGATGGTGGCGATGACGCCGCTGATTACCATCCAGGTCATGGGGATGATCGCGCAGCTTCGCGGCGGCAGGGAAGCGGTGCCGGAGCCGGCGGCCGCGGCCTTTGCGGCGTTTGACGAGCTGCCCGATGATGCCATTATCGAGCTGTAGCGGGAAAGGAGCGTGCGTGTTATGAGCAGCGAATTATTTCTGATGGTTGCCATCATAAACCGGAGCCATGCCCGCCGGTTCGAGGAGTTCTATAAAAGCCACGGCGTCGGCATGATGCTGGGAGCCGTGGGGGCCGGCACCGCCGGCAGCGGGATCCTGGATTATCTCGGCCTGGAGGCTTCCGAGAAGGGCATCCTTTTTACCGTCGTGACGGCGGACAAATGGAAGGAGTTAAGGCGCGGCCTGGAGAGCCGGTTAAAGATCGACGTGCCGGGGATGGGGATCGCGTTTCTCATTCCGCTGAGCAGCGTCGGCGGCAAGAAGGCGCTTTTGTTTCTGACGGACGGGCTGGGTTTTCAGAAAGGAGAAGAGACGGTTTTGAAAGAGACGAAGAGAGAGCTTCTGGTGGTCGTTCTCAACCAGGGCTACAGCGATCTGGTCATGGACGCGGCCCGCAGCGCCGGGGCGTCCGGCGGCACGGTTATCCATGCCAAGGGGACCGGGATGCAGCGGGCGGAGAAATTCATGGGCGTCTCGCTGGTCGCCGAGAAGGAGCTGATTTTTATTGTGACCAGGACGAGGGATAAGAACCGGATCATGAAAGCGATCATGGAACAGGCCGGCCTGGAGAGCAAGGCCCGCTCTATCGTATTTTCTCTCCCCGTGTCCGACACGGCCGGGATGCGGCTTCTGGAGATCGGGGAAGAGGAAGAGGAGGAAACAGCGAAACTGTAAGTTTATGCTGACTTTTGTGATAAGAATGAGTAAAAACTGTGCAATATGCCGGTAAAATAATTGACATACGGGAAAAATGGTGGTATATTTACATAAGCAAAGCTATTTAATGTAACGGTACCTGAACGTGACCGGGGAGCTGTCTTCTGTGGGGGAAAGACAGCTCCTTTTTTGTGCGGCGGGCGCGCCTTTAGCGCGGCAAATTGGGCAAAATGCCGGATATGCGCAGGGAGAAAAGAATGATATAATGGGGCATATTATTGAGAGTACGGCGGGCTGCTCAGGCCCGGCGGATATCAGAAAAATCGAAATATCAGAAAAATCGAAATATCAGAAAAAGCGAGGGACAAAGAAAATGGTGGATCTCCGGGAGCAGGCGCAGCAGATGACGGAACAGGTAACGGAAAAAATGGCTGCGGCGAAAAAAAAGAAAAAGGTCAGGAACGTGATTACGTTTGTGGCCGTGCTGATATCGGCGCTTCTGCTGGCCTTGGTTCTTCATGCGTTTATGCGGC
>CALWLT010000039.1 GCA_944381615.1 uncultured Lachnospiraceae bacterium
GGAGACAGACAATCTTCTTTTTAAATTCTGGCGTGTAACTTTGTGGCATAATGTGTACCTCTTTTCTTTGTAAAATTGATTATATCTTATTAGCCACTTCCGTTACAACTTTATTATAGCACTTCAAATAAAGAAAGTGGGAGTTAATGTGAACGCGAAAAAGGTTGTCTTCCGTTCACTTACTCCTGTTGTGTCCAAAAGTTTTTTTTGATATAATAATCATGAATTGGTTCGCAAAGGAGGAGTAGGTGTTGGTAAAGAACAAACTGGTTGCTCCAGTTGTAAAATGGGTTGGTGGTAAGCGCCAACTTTTAGATGAGATTATTCCGTTACTTCCTAAACGGATCACAAATTATTGCGAACCTTTTTTGGGAGGTGGAGCAGTACTTTTCTCTATTCAGCCATCTAAGGCAATTGTTAATGACTTAAACGCTGATCTCATTACAGTATATGAAATTATTCGTGACGATGTTGAAGCGTTAATTGAATCTCTAAAAAAGCACGAAAATACATCAGAGTATTTTTATACCTTACGAGATATTGATAGAAATAAGACCAGTTATCAATCTTTATCTAAAGTTGAAAAGGCATCAAGACTAATTTATTTGAATAAAACCTGCTTCAATGGATTATTTCGAGTGAACTCTTCTGGTGAATTCAATTCCCCTTTTGGACATTATAAAAATCCAAACATTGTGAATGAACCAGTATTACGTGCAGTAAGCAAGTATTTTAACATAAGTAACATTACCTTTTACAGCGAAGATTTTGCTGAAACTCTCTTACGGGTGCATAAGGGCGGATTTGTTTATCTTGATCCACCTTACGATCCGGTCTCTGATACAGCGAGTTTCACAGGCTATAATAAAGGAGGATTTGATAAAAACGAACAGATTCGCCTAAAGTGTTGTTGTGACGAACTTACACAGCGTGGTATAAAATTTATACTTTCTAATTCTGCAACTGAATTTATAAAGGAACTTTATCAGGAATACGATATTGCTATTGTAAAAGCAAAACGGGCCATCAATGCTGATGCAAGTAAACGCGGAGCGATTGAGGAGGTGCTTATTCGAAATTATGGGACTGAATGACACCGCATGGGAAAATTTATTTGATAAGTATCATATTCTCTCAGAGATTAAGCAAAATGGTAAATTTGTTATATCGGCAAATCAAATCAAAGAATTTAGAGAGCCGAGACTAATGACTAAGTTTGACCACAAAGTAAACTTACCCACAATCTTTGCTGCAAATAACCTATCCATTCTCCCAATAACTCGTGGTGACTATGTTATTTCTTCATTCTCGGCCTATAAAGAATTTGATGAGCCAGATGTAGAAGTTCAAAGAATCTCTATTCCTGCTTACATCCAAAGTCTTATGCCGCAATTCCTTGTAAGTGAAACGATAGCTTTAAATTATGCTAATGTCTGTGGCATACTCAATGATTTTCTGGAGGATGATGAACTTGTTCCAACTGTTTGTGGACGAATGAGTTCTGGCAGATTTGGATTTGATATTGACACTACATTCGGAACAAAACGTATTATGGTAAATAACTCTCAGATTGAAATTGATGCTGCATATGAAGGAATTCGCTATCTTTCTTTGTTTGAAGCAAAGCGAGATTTGTCTGATGATTTTCTTATTCGACAACTTTATTATCCCTTTCGTGTGTGGAGCAGCAGAGTGACCAAAATAATAAAGCCTGTTTTTCTGATTTTCTCGAACGGTGTATTCAATCTGTATCAATATCAGTTTGACAATTCTCAAAATTATAATTCTCTTCGTTTGGTCAAACAAAAAAATTATGTAATTGCAACAGAGATCAGCTTGGCTGATATAGAAAATCTTCTGCGAACAGTTCCTTTGATACATGAGCCGAGCATTTCTTTTCCTCAGGCAGATCGAATGTCTCGAATCGTCAACCTGATTGAATTGTTGAACGAGAAACCGATGTCAAAGCAGGATATTACATCAGAATACGCTTTTGACGAGCGTCAAACTAATTATTATACCGATGCTGGACGTTACTTGGGACTTATTGACAAGAGGCGTGATGAAGATGGATTTATCTTTTTCCAACTATCTGCTCTTGGCCAGCGTGTTATGAAATTTGATTATAAGGAGAGGCAACTTGCAATCGTATCACAGATATTAGCTCACAAGGTATTCAGTGAAACATTGAAGCTACATTTAAAGTGCGGAGAGATGCCAAATAAGCAGACTATCGTTCAAATTATGAAAAGATCAAATCTTTATCATATTGAAGCTGAAAGCACATATCTAAGGCGTTCATCTACTGTGATCGGATGGATAAATTGGATTTTAGAACTTATTGAAGAATAGTTTTTGAATAGAGGTAAGTTATAAATGGTGCAAAATCAATAGTTAGTGATATCTTTGAAAAAAGCGTGTCAACTAATCTTAACAGTATCAATAACTTTTTAGGAGTAGAATAAGCCATTTGTTTAATGGGTAAGTCTTGACTGTATTTTTACCCCCCCTTGCATTTTTCCATAAAGAGTAGTATAGTAGAGACAGTTTCAACTATTCGTGAAAGTCAAGTTTAACGAATAGTTGGGGCGAAATTCCCGGTTTCATTCCCGGTTTTACGGAAATTCCCGGTTTTGTGGAAAATTTCCTGGGGTTTTCTGTTTTTTCGTCTCACGCAAACCACACACTCTCCAGAAAGGTTTTGTATATCATGAAGCTGCAGCGACTTCTGAGTCTGACCCGACAGGCGGTTGATGATTATGGACTGATTTGCGCCGGCGATCGGATTGCGGTCGGCGTGTCCGGAGGCAAGGACAGCCTGGCGCTTCTGTATGCGCTGTGCAGCCTGCGCTCCTTTTATCCGCAGCCTTTTTCTGTCTGCGCCATTACGGTTGATCTGGGCTTAAAACCCTTTGATCTGGATCCCATCCGTGCATTCTGCCGGGAACATTCCGTCGATTATACGGTAATCCCCACGGAGATCGGAAAGATTCTTTTTGAGACGCGCCGGGAAGCCAATCCCTGTTCGCTGTGCGCCAAGCTTCGCAAAGGCGCGCTCAACGAGGCGGCTCTGCAGCTGGGCTGCAACAAAATCGCCTATGCGCATCACCGCGACGATCTGATTGAAACCATGCTGTTATCCCTGATTTATGAAGGTCGTTTTTATTCCTTTTCGCCGGAAACGTATCTGGATCGGACCGGCCTGACGCTGATCCGGCCGCTGATCTATGTCTCCGAGGCGGAGGTAATCGGATTTCGCAACCGCTATCAGCTCCCGGTCTGTAAAAATCCCTGTCCGGCGGACGGAAAAACGAAACGGGAATATGTTAAAAAATTGACAAAACAGCTTCAGGCAGATGCGCCCGGCGTGAAGGATCGTCTCTTCCATGCCATCACGGAGGGGAAGATTCCGGGCTGGCCTGAAAAAAGGAGGTAATCTTCATGGCCGCACTCTCCTACCATGAACAGGAAACCATTGAAAACACGAAAAAGCTGCGCCGGCTGATCCGGGAGCTGCCGCCCTTCTGCGCCGATTTTTTCCGCGGGATCGAGCCGCGCACCTCTTCCCGGACGCGGATTGCCTACGCTTACGATCTGAAGACGTTTTTTGAATTCCTGAGGCAGGAAAATCCGCTGTTGAAGAGCCGCGATCTGCGCGATCTGCCGCTCTCCGTTCTCGATGAAATCGGGCTCATGGACCTGGAAGAATACATGGAATTTCTTAAATGCTATTCCAGCGCGGACGGGCGCGGCGAACAGGTCAATACCGAGCGGGGAATTATGCGCAAGATCTCGTCCCTGAAGAGCTTTTACAATTATTTCTTCCACCAGGAGCGGATCCGGACCAATCCCGCGGCGCTGGTCGAGCTTCCGAAAGTGCATGAAAAAGAGATTATCCGCCTGGAAGTCGACGAGGTGGCCCGCTTTCTGGACGAGGTGGAGGACGGGGAAAAGCTGACTGAAAAGCAGAAAGCCTATCACGCCAAAAACCGGGTCCGGGATCTGGCGATGATGACGCTGCTTCTGGGAACCGGACTCCGCGTCTCCGAGTGCGTGGGCCTCAATCTGGACGACGTGGATTTTGCGACGGGCGGCCTGCGGATCCACCGCAAAGGAGGAAAAGAGGTCGTCATCTATTTTGGCTCCGAAGTGGAAGACGCGCTGCTCGACTATCTGGAGGAGCGCCGGCAGATCACGCCGCAGCCCGGGCACGAAAACGCCCTCTTCCTCTCTCTTCAGCGGAAGCGGATTACGCCCCGCAGCGTAGAAAATCTGGTTAAAAAGTACGCCCGCCTGGTTACGCCGTTAAAAAAGATCACGCCGCACAAGCTGCGCAGCACCTACGGAACCAGCCTCTACCGGGAAACCGGCGATATTTATCTCGTGGCCGACGTCCTGGGGCACAGCGACGTCAACACGACGAAAAAGCACTATGCGGCGCTGGAGGACGCCCGGCGCAGGAGCGCCCGCAATAAGGTGCAGCTGCGCGAGCACGAGCCGGTAAAGCCGGGACCTTAAAGCGCGGCTTTACCGGGGCTTTAGAGCGCGGCTTTACCGGGAAAAATTTCCGCTTCCGTTACAGAGCTCCCGTTTCTTCCTGAATCAGGTAGAGGCAGGAATCAAAATCACAGGACGGCCGGCGTCCGTCCGTAAACTGCCCGGCGCTCGCGTCGTTCAGAAGAAGGCCCAGATACATCAGCTCGTCGCCGCGGTGCAGGAAAGCGCGGTCCGCCGCAGCGGACGCCTCTTTTGTCTCCTGTTTCGCCCCCTGTGTCTCCTGTGCGGCATTCTGTCTGCTCAGGCTGCCAGGCGAATCCGGAAGCCGGGTAACCCGGTAGAGACGATCCGGATCAAGGCCGCGCAGCCGCAGCCGCAGAAACGGCCCGTTGACGGTGTTCAGGGTGCGGTACCAGCCGGCGATGGCCAGGGAACGCGCTTCATCGACGCTCATCCAGGCGGTCATGTCCCCCTCAAAGGGACTCAACAGGCGATAGAAGGTCCCGAACTGAAACAGCGCCCGGTATTCCTTCATCAGGCGAATCTGCCCGCGGATCTCTTCCAGCTCGCCTTCCGTTAAACGGCAGAGATCCAGTTCATAGCCGAATGTCCCGAAATACGCCACGTTGGCGCGCGTCCAGAGCGGAGTACTCCGCATCAGCTGGTGGTTGGGCGAGGCGGAGACGTGACTGCCCATCGAGCCCGGCGGATAGCAGAACGAGGTCCCGTACTGAATTTTCAGCCGTTCCGCCGCGTCGGTATCATCGCTGATCCAGCCCTGCGGCGCATAATACAGCATTCCGGCGTCAAAGCGGGCGCCGCCGCTGGCGCAGGATTCAAACAGAACCTGCGGAAAGGCCGTGTGAAGGCGCTCATACAGACGGTATACGCCGAGAATATAGCGGTGGAACACTTCTCCCTGCCGGTCGGCGGGAAGCGCGGCGCTGTAGCAGTCCGTAATGCTGCGGTTCATATCCCACTTGAGATAAGCAATGTTCGCTTTCTCAAGAAGCGCGGAAATCCTCTCATACAGGTAATCTACAATCTCCAGCCGGGAAAAATCCAGAACAAACTGATAGCGTCCGTGACAGGGCGTCCGCCCGGGCACCCGGAGGATCCAGTCGGGATGCGCGCGGTAGAGATCGGAATCCGCGTTGGCCATCTCCGGCTCGATCCAGAGGCCGAACGCCATCCCCAGCGCGTTGATCTTCTCTGCCAGTCCGGCCAGCCCGTCCGGCAGACGTTCCCGGTTTGCCGTCCAGTCTCCGAGTCCCGCCCTGGAGCTGCTTCGCTTCCCGAACCAGCCGTCGTCCAAGACAAAGAGCTCCACCCCGCAGGAACGGGCTTTTTCGGCCAGCTCCAGCAGGCGCTCCTCGGTAAAATCAAAATACGTCGCCTCCCAGTTGTTGATCAGGATGGGACGGGGGCGATCCCGCCAGAATCCGCGCGCGAGACGCCGCTGGAACAGGCGGTGGAACGTCTGGCTCATGTCGTTTAAGCCGCGGTGCGAATAGACGAGAACGGCCTCCGGAGTCTGGAAGGATTCCCCCGGATCCAGCTTCCAGTCGAAGCAGAACGGATTGATGCCCAAAAGGATCCGCGTGGTGCCGTGGCTTTCCACCTCCGCCTGGGCGAGGAAATTGCCGCTGTACACCAGGGAAAAGCCCATAACCTCCCCCTGAAATTCATCGGCGAATGGCCGTTTCAGGACAATGAACGGGTTCTGCTCATGGGAAGAATGGCCTCTGGCGCTGTCCACGGCCAGGACGCCGTATTCCAGGGAGCGTTTTTTCAGCCAGCGCTCTCTGGCCCAGGCGCCGGAAAACTGCAGCCACTCATAATCGTGATCCGGCAGATCCAGGCAGAGGCTCATCGCGCTGAGAAGGTGCGCCGTCTGTGAACCCCGATTGATCAGGCGGGCGCTGCGGGCCAGGATGCCTCCCTGCGCAAACAGCGTATAGGAAAGCGAAAGTTCCATCTGCGTGACAGGATCCCGCAGGGTTACCATCAGGGTCTGCGCCTCGTCCTCCTGTTCGGTGTAGGTGGCCGGAAGGCCTTCCAGCCTCGGCTTGCCCTGCCGGATCTCGTGCGCTTCATAGCGAAAATCGCAGAGACTGCTGCCGTCTGCCTGCCGGATCATCAGGGCGGGCCGCCGGTAATCGCCGCTTCCGTAAACGCCGTACTCCAGCTTCACATGGCCCAGCGAAAAGGTGCGATCGTCCGGTTTAAGATAGGAAGCCATGTCTCTGGGAGCCAGCTCCAGCAGATAGGAAAAATCCTCCCGATCGGCGATGCGGCGGCCGCAGTAGAGCTGCCCCAGGTGCCCGTTCGGCAGGATCATCATGATATAGCTCAGTTCCTGATTAAAAAGATGGAAAATTCCCGTTGTCTCATGAAATACGATACTCATCTGTACAAATCCTCCCGGCCAAAATCCAGTTTATCCTGACTGTGACAGGACTATCCTGATTGTAACAGAAACCGGCAGCTTTGAACAGCAAGAAAGACAGAAAATACGCGAACTGTGCGCAGAAAGAATCGTGCGCAGAGAGAACCATGCGCAGCGCGAACCGTGCGCAGAAAGAACCGTGCGCAGAGAGAAAATTCCGGGAAATTCCGGGAATCAGTCCGCGGTTTCCCTGTAATAGGAAACGGTCAGATAATGTCCGGCATGGACCGTGTCGTCCGTCAGCCCGTTCATAAAGCGCAGCTCCCGCACGTATTCGGCGTCGCTCTTCTGCGGATGGCAGTTATAGCGCGCGGCGACCGTCCAGAGCGTATCGCCCGGCTGAAGAAGAATGCTGGTATAATACTTCCCGGCGGACGGGATCTCATCTGCCAGGGCGCGGATACGGCCGCAGCCAAACACGCCCAGAAAGAGCGCGGCAATCAGGAGGATCGGAAGGACAGACGGCCGGCGTGCACCGCTCTTCCAGACCTTCAGACGGCGGCTTCTTCTGCTTCTTTCCTGTCCGCGCCGCTCTGCTGCCGCATGCTCTTCCATCGCTCTCTTCATACCGTTCTCCTCCGTATCTCCCGGGCAAAACCGGAACCGAACATTTGTTCTCGTGATGCTATTATACGCGATCGAACGTATGTTTGTCAAGCAGATCCGGCAAAAAATCAAACAGATGTTCGGAAAATGCAGAAAAAGAATCGAACAAAAGTTTGCATTTTCGCCGGACCTGTGGTACGATAAATAAAATACAGCGCGCCGGCGGCAGACAGGGCGGCCGCCGCGGGGAGGAGACACGGATGGCACAGGGAAGGATCACGGACAAACAGAGAGAAATCCTGGAATATATTAAAGAGTCTATTTTAAAGAAGGGATATCCGCCGACGGTGCGCGAGATCTGCGAGACGGTTCATTTGAAATCGACCTCCTCCGTCCATTCCCATCTGGAACAGCTGGAGGAGAACGGGTATATCCGACGCGACCCGACCAAGCCGCGGACGATCGAGATCGTGGACGATACGTTTAACCTGACGCGGCGCGAGATTGTGAATGTGCCGCTGATTGGCACGGTAGCCGCCGGCGCTCCGATCCTCGCGGAGGAGAATATCGAGAACTACTTCCCCATTCCGGCGGAGCTGCTTCCCAATCAGGAGACCTTTCTTTTGAAGGTGCGGGGCGACAGTATGATCGAGGCCGGTATTTTCGACGGCGATCAGGTGCTGGTGGAACAGACTCCCGTGGCGTCCAACGGCGAGATCGTGGTCGCGCTCATCGAGGATTCCGCGACCGTCAAGCGGTTTTATAAGGAAAAGGGACATTTCCGGCTGCAGCCGGAGAATTCCGCGATGGATCCGATCATCGTGGACGATGTCTGCATTCTGGGAAAGGTAATCGGCCTGTTCCGGATGTTTCAGTGAAGATTCAGGGAATGGCACAGGGATGCGGCCGGGCAGCACGGCCCCGCCGCATCCTGACGGCAGATGCCCTGAACGGCCCTTGTCATGATCAGGATGAAGACATGACAGAACGCCGTTCAGGGCATTTTTATTGCAAAATCTACTGCAGAACCGGCAGGAAGGCTGCGAGAACCGCGAAGGCCAGCGCCGGCAGAAAGTTGGCCACGCGGATCTTCTGCTGAAACATCAGGTTGACGCCGACGCAGAAGATCATCATGGAGCCGACCAGCGACATGTTGGAGACGGCCTGCGGGATCAGGACAGGCTCGAGGAAGCCCGCCAGCGCCGTCATCGTTCCCTGAAAGATTCCCAGCGGGATCATGGAAAAAATGCACCCTTTTCCCAGGGAGGAGGTCATGACGAAGACGATGATCAGATCGAGGACCGCCTTGACGGACAGCATGGAAGGATCGCCCTGCAGGCCGTCCTGAATGGAACCGACGACGGCCATGGCGCCGATGCAGATGGTCAGCGAGGTCGACACGAAGCCGTCCACGAAGCGCGCGTCCTTTGCGTTTCCGGTCTTCTGGCGAAGAAATGCGCCGAGCTGCTCTGCCGCCGCCTCGATATTGAGCGCCTCTCCCGTCAGCGCCCCGGCGCAGAGAGAAAAGATGATCATCATCGTGCCCTGCGAGGTCAGGCCGTCCTCTGCGATTACAAAAATTTCTTCCAGCGCGCCGGAGATTCCCAGAAACAGAATGCTCAGGCCGCAGGCGCTCATTAAAATCTGCTGAAAGCGCGGGGCCAGCCCTTTTTTCAGCAAAAGTCCCAGGATGCCGCCTGCCAGCACCCCGGCGCAGTTGATCAGAGTTCCCAGACCGGGCATCGCCGTCTCCTCCTTCGTCTCGCAGTAGAAAGATCAAAATTTCGCGGCAGAAAAAGGCAGGCAGTTTCTTTATTAGTTTACATAATTATTTTATGTAAACTATTATCTGCCTGCCGGTGTCTCTGTCTCTTTTTTGTTCCGGTTCTTTGTTCTGCTTTTTATCCGCCGGACGGCGGGCAAAAAGCAAGAGCAGAATCTCAGCGGTATACGACCGTCTCGGAGAGCGGGCGGCGCAGCCCGTGGTTTTCCAGCGGTTTCCCGTCTTCTGCGGCGTAGCCCAGATCCAGAAGCATCAGGACTTCCTCCTGCGGCGGGAGATTCAGCTCCCGGGCCGCCTGCTCCGGATCAAAGAAATTCAGCCAGCAGCTGTCCACGCCGGCATTTCTGGCCGCCAGCATCATGTGGGTCGCCACAATGGATGCGTCCTCGATGCCGGAATCCCGTTTGCCGCCGGGGTAGGTAAAGACTCTCGTCGTGTCAAAGGCGACCGCCAGCACGATGCCGGCATTGTAGCGGCACGGCGTCAGCCGGTCCACGGCGGCCAGCGCCTCGTCGCTCTGCAGGACATAGATGCGCTGTTCCTGCAGATTCTTGGCTGTGGGCGCCAGGCGTCCGGCCTCCAGAATCGCCTCCAGCTGCTCCTTTGTAATGCGGCGCCCGTCGAATTTCTTGCAGGCGTAGCGGGTGCGGATGACATCGGTAAATTCCATGGGACAGCGCTCCTTTCTTCTTCTCTTCTTTCTTACAGCTCCTCCACGGACGCGATCTGCTTTCCGTCGCGCCAGATGCGCTCCAGGTCATAAAACAGGCGGTCGTCCCGGGAAAAGACGTGGACGATGATATCGCCGTAGTCCATCAGGATCCAGCTGGCCGTCCGGTATCCCTCGATCTGGCGGCATTCGCAGCCGAGCTTGGCCAGCTCTTCTTCCACGTTGTCCGCCATGGCCTGTACCTGGCTTGCGTTGCTTCCGTCGGCGATGATAAAATAGTCCGCCAGCACGGAGATATCGCGGATATCAATGACCCGGATATCGCCGCCTTTTTTGTCTTCCAGCGCCCGCACGGCGGCCTTTGCCATATCTCTTGCTTCTGTCATACAGAGAATATTCCTCCTTTGGTTCTTGCTTGTTCTGTTTATTTTGGCTGTCTTCCCGGACGCCGGTCCTGGTTTCAAAATCCCGGGGTTCTTCTTTCGGATCCGGATTTCGTTCCGGTTCTGCATTTGCCCGTTCCTCCCGCCGATCGCGGTAATAGGCCCAGGTCTTTTCCGTCGTCTCGTCCGCCGGCTGATCCTGTTCTTTCAGGTAGGAAAGCGTCTGGGTCAGGATGCGGTAGAGGGCCTCGTCCAGATCCTCAAACGCCAGGCGGCGGAGTTCGGTAAGATGCGGCGCACGGTCGCGGCGCGGTTCGATGTAATCGGCGATATAGACGATTTTTTCCAGCAGCGTCATGCCGGGCTTGCCGGTCGTGTGGCAGGCGATGGCAGAGAGAACCTGCGCGTCCGTCACGCCGTATTTGTGCTCTGCCATCCAGGCGCCCAGCTTGGCGTGTACGATGGCCGGCGCGCGGTATTCCCCCTCAGTCAGGGGAAGGCCCCGCTCCTCGCATTTTTGCAGGATCGTCTCATCGTCGTAGCGCTTGGCGCAGTCGTGCAGAAGGCCCGCCAGCTCCGCCTGATCCAGATCCGCGCCGTAGCGCATGGCCAGGGCCATGCAGGTATAAGAGACGCCCAGCGTGTGCTCGAAGCGGGACGGGCTCAGTTTCTTTTTTAAATGTTTTCGTATGGCGATGATTTCGCGGTACATAGCTCTCCTTTTTTGCCGCCGGATGTATTTTCCGCCCGGTACAGCCGCTTTTGGCGGATGTAATCCGCCACGGACGCCGGAAGCAGGGAGGAAACGTCTTCTCCGTTCTGGAGCCGCGCGCGGATGTCGGCGGAGGAAACGTCCATCTCCCGGCAGTGAAGCCGCAGGAAACGGGCTCCGTAGGTTTGCTCCAGATAACGGATCTGTCCGTCCAGCGCGTGCGCCGGCTCGCGGTCGGCGACCATGAAGGGGACGGCCCGCAGCACATAATCCGGCCGGTACCATTTCTCAATATCCATGACCGAATCCGCCCCGAGGATAAAGTAAAATTCGGTTTCCGGCCAGGCCTCCTTTAAAAGGCGGAGGGTATCGGCCGTGTAGGTGTTGCCGTCTCGGCGCGCCAGCTCAAATTCTGAGAGAAGAAAACGCTCGTAGGGGCGGATCGCCTCCCGGATCATCTCGCAGCGCTGGGCGGACGGCGTGATGGCATGATCCTTCTTGTGGGGCGGAACGCGCGACGGCATGTACCAGATCTCGTCCATCCCGTATTCGTCGCGCGCCTGCTTTCCCAGCATCAGATGCCCCAGATGAATGGGATCGAACGTACCGCCCATGATTCCCACGCGTTTCATCTGGCTTTTTTTACGGCGGGAAGGACGATCTTCTGCTTCTTTTCGTCCTTCGCCTGCCGGTAGAGCACGATTTTTCTGCCGATGACCTGGACGACCTCCGCGTGCGTCCGCTCCGCCAGCACGGCGGCCATCTGCGAGCCGTCTTCCAGGCAGTTTTTCAGAACGGCCAGCTTGATCAGCTCCCGCGCCTCCAGCGCCTCGTCCACCGCCTGGGTCAGCTCCGGAGTCACGCCGGCTTTCCCGATCTGGAATACCGGATCCATGGTCATGGCCAGGCTTTTTAAATAAGCTCTCTGTTTACTCGTCATCACGATTCTCCCGTTTATTTGTAATAATCAAACTCCAGGCCGTACATGCGTACGGTATCGCCCTCGGCGATCCCGAGCTTTTCCAGATCGGCGAGGATCCCGCTGTCCTTTAAAAACTGCTGGAAAAAGCGGAAGCCTTTTTCCGAATCCAGATTGGTGTAACCGAGCATCTTCTCGATCTTCGGCCCTTCCACCACGAACACGCCGTCGTCCGTGCGCTCCACGGTGTAGGGAAGATTCTCCGCCTGGAACTGGTATTCGTATTCCCGCTCAAAAATGACGGGCTTTAAATCGGTGGTGCGAAGGATCTCCTGCACCCGGTAGAGGAGCTCCTTTACGCCCTGTCCGGTAACCGCGGAAATGGGGTACACCGGGATGCCCTGCGGCTCAAATTCCTTCTTCAGCCGATCGACGGGAGATTCCTCCTCTTCGTTCCAGATGGCGTCCGTCTTGTTGGCGGCGATTACCTGGGGACGCGTCAGCAGTTCCGGGTTGTAGGCGCGCAGCTCCTCGTTGATGGCATGGATGTCGGCCACCGGATCGCGCCCCTCCGTAGACGCGGCGTCCACCACATGAATCAGGACCCGCGTGCGCTCGATGTGCCGCAGGAAATCATGCCCCAGGCCGACGCCCTGCGACGCTCCCTCGATGAGTCCCGGGATGTCGGCCATGACAAAGCCCTGTCCCTCGTCCAGATCCACGACGCCCAGGTGCGGATTGAGGGTGGTAAAATGGTAATTGGCGATCTTGGGCCGCGCATTGGATACGCGGGACAGAAGCGTCGATTTCCCGACATTGGGAAAGCCGACCAGGCCCACGTCGGCGATGACCTTTAATTCCAGCGTAAGCCAGAGCTCCTGCGCCGGCTGTCCGGGCTGGGCGTACTTGGGCACCTGCATGGTCGAGGTGGCGAAGTGCATATTGCCCAGCCCGCCTTTTCCGCCCTTTAAGATGACCTCGCGCCGGTTTTCGCCCGACATGTCGGCGATGACCTTGCCGGATTCAAATTCTTTGATCACGGTTCCCTCCGGCACGCGGATGACCAGATCCTCTCCGTCGGCGCCGTGGCAGCGGCGCTTCCCGCCCGGCTGCCCGTCCTGCGCCACATACTTGCGGACGTGCCGGAAATCCGTGAGCGTGTTGAGGCCGTCGTCCACCTCAAAAATGACATCTCCGCCGCGGCCTCCGTCCCCGCCGTCCGGGCCTCCGGCCGCCACATAGAGTTCCCGCCGGAAGCTGACGTGGCCGTCTCCGCCCTTGCCGGAACGGATATAAACTTTTGCGCTGTCGGCAAACATACATTCCCTCCTGATGCAAAGCGGGCCCCATACGACTGGTATGGAGCCCTGGAACACTTATTCGTTAATTGCTTTCGGATATACAGAAACCTGCTTTCTGTCTCTGCCCTTTCTCTCAAATCTCACAACGCCGTCCACCTTAGCGAATAACGTATCGTCTCCACCGCGGCCAACGTTGATGCCGGGATGAATCTTGGTTCCGCGCTGTCTGTAGAGAATGTTGCCGGCTAATACGAACTGTCCGTCAGCTCTCTTGGCGCCGAGTCTCTTGGACTCGGAATCGCGTCCGTTCTTGGTCGAACCGACGCCCTTTTTATGAGCGAATAACTGAAGGTTCATTTTGAACATGGTTTACACCTCCTTAAAGCGGATGCTGATATATTCCTCTCCGTAGCTCTCCTCGATGGCGGTAAGGCCAAGCACCAGCGATTCAAACAAAAGCGCTCCTTCCCGGCTGACCGTTCCGGTAAACCGGAAGGAAAACCGGCCCGTCTCCTCTTCGCTCTCGCCCTCGAAGGCGTCCTCCGTGAACTGTTCCACGGAATTTGCCATGTTGAGCATCAGCGCCGAGACGGCGGCGCAGATGATATCGCGTCCCGGCTCGTCATAGCCGGCGTGCCCGCTTACCTCGATCCCGGCGGGAATATCCCCGAGACCCCTGTACACATCTACCTGGATCATAACAGATTATGCGTTGATCTTGTCGATCTTTACTTCCGTAAAGAGCTGTCTGTGGCCGTTCTTCTTGTGATAGCCCGTCTTTCTCTTGTACTTGTAAACGATAACCTTCTTGCCCTTGCCCTCTTTTACAACCGTAGCGCTTACGCTAGCGCCTTCCACGGTCGGGCAGCCGATCTTCATCTCGCCGTCGCTTACGGCAAGCACCTGATCGAACGTAACGGCTTCTCCTGCAGCAACGCCGAGCTTCTCGACGCGGATCACGTCGCCCTCGGTTACCTTATACTGCTTACCACCCGTTGCAATAATCGCGTACATCGATGGCACCTCCTATTATCATTACTCGCCAGCTTCGGCGGCATTGCGCACTTCTAGCCTCGCTGTGCGGCACACTCAATTATATTAGCATCTTCCGCCGGGGTTGTCAACCGGTTTTTCCGGCGCAATCCAACTGTTTTTTCCGGCGCAGTCCGTTTGTTTTTTTCCGGCGCAGTCCGTCTGTTTTTTCCGGCAAACCCCGTCTTCTCTCCCGGGCGGGACTCCTTACAGGAAGATGTATTTCAATACGAACAGGACGGCCAGGATGTACATCAGCGGCGCGATCTTTTTGCTCTTTCCGGCGGCCACGTTCAGCACCACATAGGAAATGATGCCCATGGAGATTCCCTCGGAAATGCTGTAAAAGAGCGGCATGGCAATGATGGCCAGGTAGGCGGGAACCGCCTCGGTCAGGTTGCCGTCGCTGAAATCGATGTCCGTGACCGTGCTGACCATCAGAAAGCCGACCATGATCAGGGCCGGAGCCGTGGCGAAGGACGGAATCGCCGTAAAGATCGGCGCAAACAGGGTGGACAGCAAAAACAGCATCGCCGTTACCATCGCCGTGAGGCCGGTCCGGCCGCCCAGCGCCACGCCGGAAGCCGATTCCACGAAGGTCGTGGTGGTCGAGGTCCCGAGCACGGCGCCGGCGGAGGTGGCGATGGCGTCCGAGAGAAGCGCCGGCTTGATCCGCGGAAGGCGTCCGTTCTCATCCAGCATGTCGGCCTTGGTCGCCACGCCGATCAGGGTTCCCAGCGTGTCGAAAATATCGACAAACAGGAAGGAGAAGATCACGACGATGAAGTTAATCATGCCCACCGCGCTGAAGTCCACGTTAAAGCACTGGCCGAAGGTCAGGGAAAGCTTGCTGAAATCCGTAAAGCCGAGCGCCGGGAACAGCGTATAGAAGCCGGCCTCGGCGTCGGGCACATAAAAGCCCAGGACTTCGCAGATCATGCCGATGATCCAGGTAGCCAGGATTCCGAAGAGGATCGCGCCCTTTACCTGATAGATGTAGAATACGGCGGTAATAAAGAGGCCGATGAGCGCCAGCAGGGCGCAGATGCCGGACGTGTGGAAATTGTCTGTGAAGCTGGTAATGGTAACCAGCGTGGAGGAATCAACGGCCAGGCCGGCGTTCTGCAGGCCGATAAAGGCGATAAACAGGCCGATGCCGACGGAGACGCCCTTCTTGAGCGTCAGGGGGATGGCGTTAAAAATAGCCTCCCGGACGTTGGTCAGTGAGAGCACGATAAAGATAAGGCCCTCGATGAACACGGCCAGCAGGGCTACCTGCCAGGTGTATCCGTATCCGGCTACGACCGTGTAGGCCATGTAGGCATTTAAGCCCATGCCGGCCGACAGGGCGAAGGGAAGGTTGGCCATCAGCGCCATGCAGGCGGTTCCGACAAAGGACGCCAGCGCCGTCGCCAGCAGGATGGCCGTGGGATCCATGCCCGTGGATCCGAGGATGCTCGGGTTGACCGCCAGGATGTAGGCCATGGTCATGAAGGTGGTAAGGCCCGCCATGACCTCGGTTTTTACGTTCGTCTTGTTTTCAGACAGATGAAAAAACTGTTCAATCATGATTCATTTCTCCTTTAAAAGCTTTTTCTTTGGAACCCCCGTCCTGCTCTCCGGCCCCGTGCCGGCGCAGGACTTCATAAATCGGCGGGCGCAGTTTCCTGCGCGTGATCTCCGCCAGGCCCAGCTTCGTCAGATCCACAAAGGTCGTGCGGATCGGATCCTTTGCCAGGCAGGCGCGAAGCGTTTCCAGAAGCTTCGCCTTCTGTTCCTCCCGCTCCATATCGATAAAGTCGATGAGGATGATCCCGGAGAGATTGCGCAGGCGGATCTGGCGCGCCGCCTCGGCCGCCGCCTCCAGGTTCATGCGCAGGATCGTCTCCTGCGCCGTTTTTTTCCCGGCGTACTTCCCGCTGTTGACGTCGATGACCGTCAGCGCTTCCGTGGGATCGATGACGAGATAGCCGCCGGATTTCAGCCACACCCGCCGCGAGAGCACCTCCCCGACGGCGGCTTCCAGCCCGAACAGGGCGGAAAGGGAAAGCAGCGGATCCTCGTAGAGCCGCAGCTTTGCAAGCGCTTCCGGCTGCCAGAGCGTCAGGCACTGCCGCAGCTGCTCATGCCAGGCGGGGATGTCCGTCAGGATCTCGTCCGCCGAATCGGCGTAGGCGTCCCGCAGCCCCTGCAGAAACGGCGGATCGGCCGCCGCCAGGAGGCTCGGGCAGACGCGGTTTTGCGCGTGGGAAAGCACGCGCTCCATCTGGCTTTTCAGCGAGCGGATCTCGTCCGCCAGCTGCTCGGGGGACGCGCCGTAGGCGTTGGTGCGCACGATGATCCCGAAATCGTCCGTCTTCTCCTTCTTCAGAAGCGAAAGCACCGATTCCTTCCAGGCCGCGTCGCGGATGCGGGAGGAAAAGCCGATCTGGGTTTTGCCGAGCGTCAGCACGGCAAAGCGACCGGTAAAATTCAGATACGGGCTGAGAGACGGCTCCTTCGTCTTGACGGCGTCGCGCGAGATCTGCACCAGGATCTCGTCGCCCTGGCGCAGCGGGTGCGGCGGCGTCATGCGGGCCGCCGCGGGATCAACCGGCCCCGGCCCGCCGGTAAACAGATGGTTTTTGTTTTCGCGCAGGCTGTAATATCCGGTCAGGCCGCCGCCCAGATCGACGAACGCGGCCTCGATGTTTTTCACAACATGGAGGACGCGGCCGACGTATATGTTGCCCAAAAGGCTCTGCTCCTCTTCCGGATCCAGCCGCAGCGAGAACAGGCGGCGTCCCGCGGTCTGCGCGGTCAGCACGCAGCCGCGAAAGCGGGTTATGATCAGGCTGTTCAATCTCTGTTCCCCCGCTTTCTCAAAAATCGCTTCCGAACGCTTCCAGCGGGATCAGCGAGCCGGTCTCCTCTTTTACGGCGTAGAGCTCTTCCCGCTCAATCTGAAAGGAAACGGACGATTCTGCCCCGCCGCGGGCTTCAAGGAAGGCTCCGAGGAGCTGCTCGGGCTTTACGTTGGCCGCGCTGCCGCTTGCCAGGCGCACAGAGAGGCCGTATGCGGCGTCCGCCGCTTCTGCATACGCCGGCCGCAGAAGCTTTAATTCTCCCGCCTGTGCGTTCCAGATCATCGGCTTTAAGTCCACTTCTTTTTCGCCTTTTTTCGTTTTCTTAACAGTCAGGACAGACGGACGCTTACAGAAGGCGAGCAGCTCCTCAAACAGGGCTTTTTCCTCCTCTCGGGAGGCGGGCAGCGCCTCTTTCTTCAGCCAGATGACATAATCGGCCGCCGCCACGGAGGCCATGGCGTTTTTTGCCGAGTCGTCCAGGCGGCGGACGCTTAACACCTGAAGCTGCGGGACGCCGGCGGCATTCAGCCGGTCGCGCATCGCTTCGGATGAATCCGCCGAGGAGACGTCGATGTCCACGTATTCGCCGTTGCTGATCAGGCCGACGCTCAAAGGCGAGGCAAACGACATGATCTGATGGGGGCTGAATCCCTCGCTGTAGCGGATGGCAACCTGCGCCCGGCGCATGACCTTCTGGAAATAGCGCATGACGTCCAGATGCCCGATGAAGCGAAGCTCCTCCTGTTTCCTGAATCGAATCCGCAGTTTCATCGCGCGCTCCTTTCTTCCAGACAGACGCCGCAGTCATACCGGCGCACGCCGCAGCCGGAACACTGTTCGCGGCAGTTTGGCGTGACTTCCTCCCGGAGCGCCTTTTCCCATTCGCGGTACAGGAACTCGCGGCTCACGCCGATATCGATAAAGTCCCAGGGGAAAATCTCATCCCTGCTGCGCTCACGCTGCGTATAAAACGCGATGTCCACGCCGCAGGCCGCAAAGGCGTCCATCCAGATCTCATTGCGAAAGGATTCCGACCAGGCGTCGTAGAGCGCGCCCCGGCGGTAGGCTTCCTCGATCACGGCCGCCACGCGGCGGTCGCCCCGGGCGAAAACGCCCTCCAGCACGGTCAGTTCCGCCTCATGCCAGTTGTAGCGCAGGCTCTTTCTGTTAAGCATCTCGCGCATCTTATGGTTGACGAGCGCCGCCTTCTCCAGGAATTCCTCGCTGCTGCACATGCGGGCCCACTGAAACGGCGTAAACGGTTTGGGCACGAAGAAGGAGGTGCTGGCGGTAACCTGTACCTTTCCGTGGCGCTCTTCCTTCGGCACGGTGTCGTAATACGTCTCGGCGACCTTCTCCGACAGAAGGGCGATCCCCTCGATGTCCTCGTCTGTCTCCGTGGGGAGCCCCAGCATAAAATAGAGCTTGACCCGGTTCCAGCCGCCGCAGAACGCCTCGGCGGAGCCTTTCAGGATATCCTCCTCCGTCAGGCCCTTGTTGATCACGTTGCGGAGCCGCTGGGAACCGGCCTCCGGCGCGAACGTCAGGCTGCTTTTTTTCACATCCTGGACCCGGCTCATCACATCCAGCGAGAAGGCGTCGATGCGCAGGGACGGAAGGGAAACGTTGACGCCGCGGCCTTCAAACTCTTCAATGAGGAAGCGGACCAGCTCTTCCAGGCCGGTATAGTCGCTGGAGCTTAAGGAACTTAACGAGATCTCCTCATGGCCGGTCGCCAGGAGCATGCTTTTTGCCAGGGCCTTGAGCTCGTCCACGCTTCTCTCGCGCACCGGGCGGTAAATCATGCCCGCCTGGCAGAAACGGCAGCCGCGGATGCAGCCGCGCATGATCTCCAGCACGACCCGGTCCTGCGTGGTGCGGATATAGGGGATGACCGGCTTCTCCGGATAGCAGGCGCCGTCCATGTCCGTGACCAGCTGGCGCGCCACGCGGGCCGGCGCATGCGGATTGACCGGCGTCATGGCCCGGATGGTCCCGTCCTCCCGGTAGGTAACCTCATAGAAGCCGGGAACGTAAATCCCGGGGATCTGCGCCGCCGCCTCCAGAAATTCCAGGCGGCTTTTGTTTTGTTTCTTTATTTCTTTATAACGGTCCAGCAGCTCGTCATAGACGACCTCGCCCTCGCCGATGTAAAACAGGTCGAAGAACGGCGCGATCGGCTCCGGATTGTAGGCGCAGGGCCCGCCGCCGATGACGATGGGATCCGCCCAGGTCCGATCCGCGGCGTGCAGCGGGATGCCGGAGAGATCGAGGATCTGCAGGATGTTCGTATAACACATCTCGTACTGGAGCGTAATTCCCAGGAAATCAAAGTCCCGGACCGGATCCTGACTCTCGAGCGCAAAGAGCGGGATCTTCCTTTCCCGCAGGATGGGATCCAGATCGGTCCATGGGGAATAGACCCGCTCGCACCAGACGTCCTCGCGCCGGTTAAACATATCGTAAAGAATCTGGATTCCCAGGTGCGACATCCCGATCTCATACACGTCGGGAAAACACATGGCAAAGCGGATCGCCACCTTCGCCGGATCCTTCATGACGGAATTGATCTCCCCGCCGGTGTAGCGGGCGGGCTTGTCGATCTTCAGTAAAATTTCATCGCTCAGAGCAAGTTTTTTCATCACTTATATCCCTTTTGACTGTACAATTACCGGGAACCCGGCTGCCTATCAATCATAAATGGAATTTGCCGTAAAGTCAATATCAAAAGCCCCGCCGTTTCCCGGTTTCAGGCTTTGACAAGGCCTGCCGATGATGGTAAAATCGTCTTATCAGAATCTTTTTTGGGGGGGAGAAAGATGAGTACGAACTGGATTAACGAGTGCCTGAACGCGCTCGCAAAGGAGCACCTTTTTGAATCGTCGGAGCACCGCACCCGGATGAAGGAGCTTTTGGACTGCTACAGCAGCTACCCCTTCTTTTCCAGGGGCCTGTGCAAGTGCATGTATCTGTCGGCCTGGGACGAGGATCATTTTTCGATCCTTCTGGAGACGTTAAACGATCTGGCGCTGGGCAGGGAGCCGGACACGCGGGACATGAGCATCCGCGGCGACGCGCTGGCCGAGGAGCAGACAGACGGCGAATACGACGTCTACCGCCTGTCGATCGCGTTTCTGGAGAACCTTCCCTACGAAGCGCCCCACCCGGCCAGCATTCCGCCCCAGCAGCGCTACATCATCGAGCGCGCCCTGAAAGCGTCTCAGATCATCGATCGCCTGCCGGAGTAAGCTCGGAAAAGCGGACGGCGATCCGTTTCAGGATCTCCACGGTTTTCTCCATCGCGGCTACGGGGATGCATTCGTAACGGCCGTGATAATTGTAGCCGCCGGTGCAGAGGTTGGGACAGGGAAGGCCCATATAGGAAAGCCGGGCCCCGTCTGTCCCGCCCCGGATCGGCGTGACGGCGGGCTCTACGCCGGTTTCGCGCATGGCCTTCATCGCCAGATCGATGAGAAAGTAAAAGGGCTCTATCTTCTCTTTCATGTTATAGTACGAATCCCGGATGTCCGCCAACGCGGTGCCGGGGCCGTATTTGCGGTTGAGAAATTCGCAGGCGGCCGCAAAGAATTCTTTTTTCTGTTCAAATTTTTCCCGGTCATGATCGCGGATGAGGTACGTAAGCGTCGCCTCCTCCACCATTCCTTTCATCTGATCCAGATGATAAAACCCCTCGTATCCCTCTGTGTACGCCGGATTTTCAAAGGCCGGCAGAAGCGACTGGAATTCCATGCCGATCAGCAGCGCATTCTTTATTTTTCCCCGGGCGGATCCGGGGTGGATGCTGGCGCCGCGGATGGTCAGCCGCGCCGTGGCCGCGTTGAAATTGTCATATTCGAGCTCGCCCAGCGCGCCGCCGTCCACCGTGTAGGCGGCGTCCGCCCCGAAGGCGGCGACCGGAAAGAAATCCGCCCCGCGCCCGATCTCTTCGTCCGGCGTAAAGCCGATGCGGATTTTGCCGTGCGGGATTTCGGGATGCGAGAGGAAATATTCCGCCATCGTCAGGATCTCCGCGATCCCGGCTTTATCGTCGGCGCCCAGAAGCGTCGTCCCGTCCGTGACGACCAGATCCTGCCCGCAAAGCTCCTTCAGGAAGGGAAATTCCTCCCGGCGCAGCCAGATGTCAAGCTCCCGGTTCAGGCACACATCGCCGTCTGCGACGCGCACGATCTGCGGGCGGATCCCCGCGCCCGAGAGGGCCGGCGACGTATCCATGTGGGCGATCAGGCCGAGCACCGGCGCCGGTTTTTCTGCCGTGGCGGGAATCGTGGCCGTCACGTAGCCGTGTTCGTCCAGGGAAACGTCCGCCGCCCCCATGCCGCGGAGCTCGCGGCAGAGTTCCTCTGCCAGGAGAAGCTGGCCGGGCGTGGAGGGCACGCATCCGGCCTCCTCTGCGGACTGCGTATCAAAAGAAACATAATGCAAAAAGCGATCCAGTACGGATTTCATAGGCTTACTCCTTTCCCGGATCCGGCTCCTCGCGAAGCTGCAGATCCCGGCTTAACGGTTCCAGATAGTGAACGAGGATATCCCGGTGGCTGCGGATGCAAAACGCGCGGTCGATCTCCTCATAGGTAAAGCTCTTGCGGCCGCCTTTCTGCATGCGCTCCCAGAAAAAGGAAAGCCGGGAGAACGGAAGATAATACATCTCTCCTGCCGCCGTAAAGGAAAGAATGAGGAAGGAAATCCCGCCCTGCTCTTCAAACTCCCGCATGAAGGCTACCTGATGCGGATGAACATTCTGCAGCGGGAAGGTAAAGGAAGCGCACTCCTTGGCGTCGAAGCAGACGGGAATGCCCTGTACGGCTCCGATGTAGTCCACCGTACTCTTCTGGTCAAAGTAGGCCAGCGTGATGTGCCGGCTCTCTTTTTCGATGGCAACCGGCGTGATCGGCGTCGGCACTTTCTGGATCAGGGCCAGCTTTTTTTCCCGGTAGACCTCATTGGTGTGATTGATCAGATCCTCCAGCGTGGATCCGCGAAGCCCGCGGCTGTTCCAGGTTCCCATGACCGTTTTCCCCCTTTCTCTGTCTGCGATCTCCCGCCCGGACGGATGTTATGACCCGATCCATGGCCTCAGGCGGCTCTGCCAAAAACTCGCGCCCGGAAAGATAGGAAAGCGGTTCCGGCAGCGTCCCGGGCATGACCAGGCGCCAGGCGTGCAGAAGCTGGCCGCAGATGCCGGCCGTTTCTTTCAGTTTGCGGTTCAGGGCCGGATCCCCGTATTTGGGATCCCCGGCGATGGGATGGCCGATGGAGGCCAGGTGCGCCCGGATCTGATGGGAACGGCCGGTAATCAACTCGACCTCCAGGACCGTCAGACGCCTGTCGCAAAAAAGCGGCAGGTAGCGCGTGCGGATCGGAAGACCCTCCGGAAGCTCTTTTTCAGCGATCGTCACCCGGTTGGAACGGGCGTCCTTTACGAGCCAGCCGGCAATCTCCTGCGGGCCGGTCACGGCGCCCTTTACCACGCACAGGTAATATTTCCCGATCGTCCGCTCCCGGACGGCCTCCGAGAGAATCTGAAGCCCCTTTAAGGAGCAGCCGGCCAGGACGATGCCGCTCGTGTTGCGATCCAGCCGGTTGCAGACGGACGGGGAAAATTCCCGGAGGGAGGAGGCGTTTACGCGGCCTTCCTCCAGAAGATGCGCGATCAGGAATTCGACCAGCGAGACGTCGTCCTTTCCGGCCTTCTGCGAGAGCATGCCGGCCGGCTTATTGATCAGCGCCACGTGATCGTCCTCGTAGATCACGTCCAGCTTTGTCTGCCGGACGGGAACCAGCTTCGGGCGGGAAAATTTTTCGATGGTTTCCTCCGCGAGGAAAAGGCGGATCTCGTCGCCCGCAGCAAGGCGCTCCGAGCCCGCGCAGCGCGCCCCGTTGAGCGTGATATTTTTTTTGCGCATCATCTTGTAGAAAAAGCTTTTGGGCGCCTGGGACAGACGCCTGGCCAGAAAATGATCCAGCCGGCTTCCGGCTTCGCTTTCTGAAACGGTAATCAGGCGCATACGCGCTCTCCTTTCTGCCGCGCGCGGGAACGCGCGTCCGCTCTATGCGGTCTTTTCTGCTGCGGAAAAGTTTCTCTTCTCTGCTGCGGAAAGGCTTTTTTCTTTACTGCGGAAAGGCTTTTCTCCCTTACATGGAAAGGCTTTTCAGCGTTCTTACCCCGTATTCGACGGTCCCGTCGTCCTCGTACTCGGAGGCCGGCTTCAGACTCTTTAAGCGCTTGTCGAAGGCGCTCAGGGAGGTGGTCAGCTTCAGGTTCGGATCCAGCTTCTGGGCCCTCAGAAGGTCGTTGAGCGCCCGTTCCGCCCGCGGGACATTGATCTTCGGATTGACGCAGTAGACGTAGATTCCCGTGGGATGCACGGCGGCGGCGTCGGCCGGAACCACGTCGTCCTTCGTCGTCAGCACCAGATCGTAAAGCATCTCGCATTTTTCCTCGTAGACGGCGTGATCCCGGTAGAAGGATTCCGGCGGCGTCTTAAAACGGGCGATGGCCACCAGCGGCGAGGCCAGGTTGGCGGTTGGCAGGACCGTCACGATCGCCATGACCGTCAGGATGTTTTTCACGGACTGGCTGTCCGTCAGAAAACGCGCGCCCAGCTGGGCCAGGATGAAAAGCGCCAGCAGCGCAATCAGGAAAAGCTGGCGCCTCTTAAAATAATTCCGGTATCCGTATTCCCCTTTTTTGATTCGTTTCACGATACTCAAGTCTCCTCCTTTGTCGTTGGGCCCGGCTCCCTGACGAAGCCGTCCGGCGATAGAGCTGCCATGGCGCGAAGCAGCAGGCCGTGCGGGACAAGCCGGCAAAGAAGCCGGAAAGCCTTCATGAGCGGCCCGTAAACGGAGAGCGTCCGGCCCGCCATGCTGTCAAAAATGGCCCGTTTTACCACCTTTTTCGGATTCGCCATGGTCAGCCGCTTGTAAAGCGGGATCTTCCCTCCCGTCTCCGCGATGGAGAAAAATTCCGTCCGGACCGGGCCGGGGCAGACGGCGGTTACCGTAATCTTTCTTGCGCGAAGCTCCGCGCCGAGCGCGCGGCTGTAGCTTAACACGAACGATTTGGTCGCCGCATAGACGGCAAAGCCCGGCTGCGGCAGAAAAGCGGCCGCCGAGGCAAACTGCAGGATGCGGCTGTTGGGGCTCATATAGGGAAGCACCGCCGAGGTCACGGCGCAGAGCGCCCCGCAGTTGAGCGCGACCATATCTTCCGCCTCGCGGGGATCCTGACGCTCCACGCGGCCGATCTTTCCGAAACCGGCGGCATTGATGAGGATTTTTACATCCGGCTTTTCTGTTTCCAGCGCGGTAAGAAGCGCGCTCCGTTCCCCGGGATCGGTCAGATCCAGGCTGAATATGCGGCACGGGACGGGAAGGCTTTCGGCGAGCGCTTCCAGCCGCTCCCGCCTCCTCGCGACAAGCCAGATCTCGCGCAGGCCCGCGAAACGGTCCGCCAGCTGGATGGCCGCCTCGCGTCCCATGCCGGACGAGGCGCCGGTAACAATGGCAATCTTCATATGGATTCCCCGCTTTCCTGTGATGTTATGATGAGTGTGACGAACTTCCCGCCTTTTTATGCACGTTGCGGATGGTGCGCTTCCTGGCGCCGGTTTTTCCCGGCGTGTTTCCCTTGGCGGCTTTCCCCGCGTTTGCTCCGGCGGCTTTTTTGGCTCCGGCCGGCGGGAAGCTTCCCGCCTTTCCTCTTTTGCCGGGGGCAATTTGGGGCCGGGGCCGGATCAGGCAGCGGCGGTCAAAGCCGATGAGGTCCGTGCGCCCCGCCCGTTTCAGCGCCTCCAGCACCAGCCCGTAATTGTTCGGGTTGCGGTACTGGATCAGCGCCCGCTGCATGGCCTTCTCGTGTGGGCTGACCGGCACGTAGACCGGCTCCATGGTGAGCGGATCGAGCCCCGTATAATACATGCAGGTCGAGAGCGTCGATGGCGTGGGATAGAAATCCTGCACCTGTTCCGGCATGTAGCCCAGATCACGCAGATATTCGGCCAGCGCGATCGCCTCGTTTAACGTGGATCCCGGATGCGAGGACATCAGGTACGGCACCAGGTACTGCTTCAGCCCCAGCGAGGCGTTCATCTGCTCATATTCTTTTACAAACTGCCGGTAGACGCCGGCCGCGGGCTTGCCCATGCGCGCCAGCACCGGATCGGCGATGTGCTCCGGCGCGACCTTGAGCTGTCCGCTCACGTGATACTGGCACAGCTCCCGCAAAAATGCCCGGCTGTGCTCCGCCAGCAGGTAATCGAAGCGGATCCCGGAGCGGATAAATACCTTTTTGACGCCGGGAAGGGCGCGCAGTTTCTGAAGCAGCGCGATGTAATCGCTGTGGTCGGCGTTCAGGTTCCGGCAGGGGACGGGAAACAGGCACTGCCGGTCCGGGCAGGCCCCGTGCGCCGCCTGTTTTTCGCAGGCCGGATGGCGGAAATTGGCCGTCGGGCCGCCCACGTCGTGAATGTAGCCCTTAAACTCCGGATCCTTTGTCAGAAGGCGCGCTTCCTGCAGGATGGATTCGTGGCTTCTCGTCTGCACGATGCGCCCCTGATGGAACGTCAGGGCGCAGAAGCTGCAGCCGCCGAAACAGCCGCGGTTGCTGATCAGGCTGAATTTGACCTCGCGGATGGCCGGGACGCCGCCCGCCGCCTCGTAGGAGGGATGGTACGTGCGCATGTAGGGAAGCGCGTAGACATCGTCCATCTCCTGCCGGGAAAGCGGCTCCGAGGCCGGATTCTGCACGACAAAGAGCTGATCGCCGTAGGGTTCGACGAGACGGCGGCCCAGAAACGGATCCGTATTCTGGTACTGCGTATAAAAACTTTTTGCGTAGGTCCGCCGGTCGGCCAGAAGCTCCTGATAGGAGGGAAGGCGGATCTCATCGTACACAGAAGCAAGATCCGGCGCCCGGTAAACCGTCCCCCGCACAAACGTCAGATCGCGCACGTCGATCCCGCTGTCCAGCGCGTCGGCGATCTCCACGATCGAGCGCTCTCCCATCCCGTAGGAAATGAGATCCGCCTGGGCGTCCAGCAGGATCGAGCGCTTCAGACGGTTCGACCAGTAGTCATAATGCGCCAGACGGCGCAGGCTGGCCTCGATCCCGCCGAGGATGACCGGTTTTTTGGACCAGGAGCGGATGAGATTCCCGTACACGACGGCCGCATAGTCCGGCCGCTTTCCCATCACGCCGCCCGGCGTGTAGGAATCCTTGGCGCGCCGCTTTCCCGACACGGCGTAATGGTTGACCATGGAATCCATGTTGCCGGCGCTGACCAGCCAGCCCAGGCGCGGCTCGCCGAGACGGCGGATGCTCTGTGGATCCTTCCAGTCCGGCTGGGACAGGATTCCCACGCGGTAACCGCGGGACTCCAGTACGCGGCTGATGATCGCATGGCCGAAGGAGGGATGATCGACGTAGGCGTCGCCGATCACATAGACAAAATCACATTCCTTCCAGCCGCGCTTTTCCATATCCTCCCGGCATATGGGAAGAAAATCATGCACCGTCATGCGTCCCGTCCTTTCCTGCCGCCTGCGCTTTTTTCACGCCGCCCTCCGCTTCCGGCTTTTTTTTCACATACGCCGTTTCGGAGAGCAGCTCGCCGAAATCCCGGATGCAGTAATCGGCCAGACGCCGTTTCTCCGCCTCCATGGGACGGGAAAATTCGTCCTCCACGGCGCAGACCCGCATCCCGGCCCGCTTGCCGGCCAGGATGCCGGCCGGCACGTCCTCAAAGACGAGGCAGGACGCCGGCGGCACGTCCAGCTCTCTCGCCACCTTGAGATAGATATCCGGCGCCGGTTTGCCGGCGGCCACCTCGCAGGCCGTGGACACCGTGTCGAAGCAGCCGGCGACGCCGAGGGAGTCGAGGACGGCCGTTACCATGTCGCGGCCGTTGCTGGTCGCAATCCCGGTGCGGATCCCGGCCTCTCTGAGCATGGCAAGAAACGCCCCGGCGCCGGGCTTTAACGGCACCTGAAACCGGTATTTGTCGATCGACATCTGAATCCAGGCCGCCTTGATCTCGTCCAATGTGAGGGGGAGATCAAAGCGCTCTTTAAAATATACCGCCGTCTCGGAAAAACTCATCCCCTCGATGGCCTTCTGCAGATCGTCCGGGCAGCTGTAGCCGTAGCGGCCCAGAAATTCAATATCAATAGCCTTCCACATCCACATGGAATCCACCAGCGTTCCGTCCAGATCGAAAATAACGGCCCGGATCCCGTCCAGCATGGAAAAAAGCTCGGTTCTTTCCTGATTCATTTTGTATGCTCCTTTAACAGCCGGATCTCTTCCTCCGTAAGCGGCCGGTACTCTCCGGGGCCAAGCGTCTCATCCAACGTAAGCGGTCCCATGGACAGGCGCTTCAGATAGACGACGCGGCCTCCCCCGGCCTCAAACATGCGCTTAATCTGATGAAATTTCCCTTCCCGGACCGTGACAAGCGCCTCGCAGATCGGCTCTTTCTCCTGCGCGCTGCGGCGCAGGATCTGAAGCGAGGCGGGAAGGAGCCGCGTCCCGTCCGGCAGCGACATCCCCTCTTCAAAGCGCCGGCCGATCCCCTCGTGCATGGTCCCCGCCACGCGCGCAAAATAAACCTTGTCGACATGCCGGCGGGGCGAAAGCAGAGCGTGCGCCAGCGCGCCGTCGTTCGTCAGAAGTAAAAGCCCCTCCGTATCGATATCCAGGCGTCCGACCGGAAACAGATCCTTTCGCAGCGCGCCGCCGATGAGCTGCGTGACCGTAACGGCGTGCGCGTCCGACGTGGCGGAGACGACGCCCTGCGGCTTATTCAGCATAAAATATTCCCACCTGGCCCAGGCAATCTCGCTTCCGTCGAGCGACACGCGGGTAACTCCCGGCCGGATCTTTTTCTTCGCCTCGCGGCAGACGGTTCCGTCTACCAGCACGCGCCCCTGCCGGATCAGAGCGCCGGTCTGGCTTCGCGTTCCCTGTTTCATCTCGGCCAGATAGCGATCCAGCCGCATCTCCTCTGCCATCACTGCCACCTCCATCCGGGGAAATACCCGTTTTTCAGAAAGTTTCCCCGCTTTTTGGCCCAGCCGAGCGAAAATCCGTCCACCCCGACGAGGATACGGCCGTCCGGCAGCGCCGCTTCCTCCTTCTGCGTCAGGGAAAGCGACTCCCCTTTTAAATAGCGGACGGCGCGTTCCTCCTGCGAAGAGAGGTTCAGCGAATGCGCCCATTCGTCCGGGCGAAGCGACATGGCAAGCGCCTGGGACGGCTCAAAACGGCCGTTCTTTTCCGTTCCCAGAAACAGGCCCGTCCGCAGGCAGCGAAGGCCTTTCATCCTCTCCGGGGACGGGAGGCCGTACGGAAGGTAAAACAGCTGATCCCGGATGCGAAAGAAGCGATCGCTTTCCCAGGCGCGAAGACTTTCCGACAAAAAGTCCCGCGCTTCTTTTGCCGCTCTGTCCGCGGCTGGAGAGAACGCATCTCTCGTGTCCGGCTTGTTTTCCCCGTCTCCCCGTTTCTTTAACAGGGCGGCGAAATGGCCTTCGCCCCGCAGCAGATGGGGAAACAGGCGGACGCAGCCGGGCAGCGAAGCGCTTTTTGCAAAGCCGGGCCTGAGCGGGAGCGGCGTCAGAGACAATTCCGGAAACGTCTCCAGAAGCCAGCGGATCACGCCCTCATTTTCCCGCTCGTCAAAAGTACAGGTAGAATAAAGCAGCAGGCCGCCGGGAGCAAGCATCCTCACCGCCCCGGCCGCGATCTGCTTCTGCAGAGGGACGTATTCTTCCGGTCCCCGCGCAAGATAGCTCTTTCGCATCGCCGGATCCCGGCGGAACATCCCCTCGCCGGAGCAGGGGGCGTCTACCAGAATGCGGTTGAAAAATTCCGGAAATACCTCTGCAAGGCGCTCCGGCGGCTCGCTTGTCACGAAGCTGTTTGCCGCGCCGTGAAGCTCCAGGTTTTTTAAGAGCGCGCGGGCGCGGGAGCTGCTGATGTCGTTGGAGCAGAGAAAGCCGCTGCCGTTCAGACGGGCGGCCAGCTCGGTGCTCTTGCCGCCCGGCGCCGCGCACAGATCGAGGACGCGATCCCCGGGCGATACCGGCAGAAGCGCCGCCGGGGCCATGGCGCTCGGCTCCTGAAGATAATAAAGGCCGGCGAAGTACCAGGGATGCCTTGCCGGGCGCAGCGTCTCTTCGTAATAAAACCCGTTTTCGGTCCAGGGGACGGGCGCAAGCTCCCAGCCGGCCCCGCCGGCCAAAGTAAGAAACGCCTGCGGGCTTAACCGGGCCGTGTTGACCCTGAGCGCGGCGCACGGCGGCTCGTCAAAGCTTTTCAGATAATCGTCAAACGACGCGCCCAGAAGCGCTTTCATCTTTTCGGGAAACCCCGGCGGCAATTCTCGGATCTCCAACTGTCTTCCTCCGTTTTTCATTTCGTCCCGCCCGCATACGGGCGCGGGGAACGGGCATATACTGTATTAATTTCCGGGACGGGGGCTTTCATGAAACGCTTTCTTCGCCCGCTGGGGCCCGTCTTTGCGCTTGTCCTCCTGCTTGCGCGCCCCGATCTGTCCTTTCAGGGAGCTCTCGACGGCCTGCTTTTGTGGTACCGCGTCGTCCTGCCGACGCTGCTTCCCTTTCTGCTCTGCTCCAGCCTGCTCATCTCCTGGGGCGGCGTCCCGTATCTTCTCGCGCCGCTTCGCCCGCTTACCTCCCGTCTGGGACTCAGCGCAGACGGCGCGTACGCCCTGCTGGCCGGTCTTTTATGCGGCTATCCCATGGGCGCGCGCACGACGGCGGATCTGATGCGCCGCGGGGCAATCTCCGGACGGGAAGGCCGGTTTCTGCTCGCGGCCTGCGCCTGTCCCAGCCCCATGTTTCTGACCGGCTATATCCGGCCCCGCCTGGATCCGTCCGTCTCCTTTTCCCTCTTTCTGACCGCGATCTACCTGCCGCTGATCCTGATCGGCCTGATCCTCCGGCCTGCCGGACGCCGCTTTGCGGATCCGGAATCCGCCGGGGCGGGGCCGCTTTCTTTCCAGACAGATGGCGAAACGCCCCCGTTTGACCTTGTCCTGATGGACTGCCTGGAACTCATGGCGCGCATCGGCGGCTATCTCATGCTCTATTCGGTTCTCGCCGCCTATGCCGCCGGACTCCTGCCCGAACTGCTTCGCGGCCCCGTCTGCGGCCTGTTTGAGATGACGACCGGCATTCGTCAGATCGCAGAGACGTGGGACGGCGCCCCGCAGGCAGCGCTCATCGCCGCCTGCGCCGCCTTCGGCGGCTTATCCGGCGTCTCCCAGACCAATGCGGTTATAAAAAATGCCGGACTCTCCATCCGGCATTATGTATTCTGGAAACTGATTCACGCGGGGCTAGCCCTGCTGATCCTTATTCTGCCGTCCTGCTGTCCGGGTCCGGCTGTTCCTCCTGTTCCGGCCCTGTGACAACGCTCCCGGCCAGCTCATTGCGGTTCGAGGAAACCACGTCATAGCTGGACTGCATGGAACTCATAAATGATTCAAAACGGTTCTGCGCATTGTCCATGGAGTGCTTGATGATCGTCTGCAGGCTGCGCAGCATGTCATCCGTGTACTGGACCGAGCTCTGACGGATGCCGTTGGCTTCCTCGACCGCGTTGTCCAGGATCTGCTGCGCCTGGGCGCTGGCCTGCTCGATGATGCTGTTGGCCTCCGCATAGGCCCGCTGCATGATCTCATGCTCGTTGACCAGCTCGTTGGTCTGCGCCGTGGCCTCCGCGACCATCGCGTCCGCCTGCGAGCGCGCCTCCTGGAGAATCGCGTCCTGGTTGCTGATGATCTTCTGATATTTTTTTATCTCATCCGGGATGCGCAGCCTGAGCTCTACTAACAGCTCTTCAATCTCTTCCTTATTGACAAGGATCTTGGAATTTGACAGCGGCTGAAACTTGCAGCTGTCGATGTAATCTTCGATTTCCGTGATAATCTGTTCAATTCTGCTCATCGCTCTACTCCTTATCTATTTCTCCACTTCCCAGGCTCAGATACTTTTCACGGGTTTTTCTTGCCACCATCGGATCGAGGAACGCGCTGGTATCGCCGCCGTACATCGCCACTTCTTTGGCTGTGCTGGAACTCAGATACGCATACTTGAGGTTCGTCGTCAGAAACAGGGTGTCGATCTCCGGGGCAATGACCCGGTTCATCTGCGCAAGCTGAAGCTCATATTCAAAATCGGTAATCGCCCGCAGCCCTCTCACAATAACCCGGGCCCCGTTCTGACGGACAAAGTCAATCAGAAGCCCGTTGAACGACTGGATCTCCACGTTGGGCAGATCGGCGGTTACATCCTCTAACATCTTAACACGTTCTTCGACAGAAAACAACGGAGATTTTGCGCGGTTGCGCAGGACTCCGACGATAACCCGGTCAAAGATCTCCGAGGAGCGGCGGATAATATCCTGGTGTCCCAGGGTAACCGGATCAAAGCTTCCCGGATAAATTGCTGTCTGCATCCTGATTTTCTCCTTTGACAATAAAAATATGTTTGTTCGTCTTGTACGTCTTCTCCTTCAGAAGCGCAAAGCCGAACCCGGAGAGATAGCCGCATTCCGTCTCTTTCGCCGTCTCCGCGATGATATGCGTATGCCCGTCTGCCAGGTTGGAGCGGGAAAGATATGAAAGGACCTCCTTTTCCAGATCCTGCCGGTACGGCGGATCCATAAAGATAAAATCAAAGACCTCCCGGCGCGTTTCCAGACGTCTGAGCGCCGCGAACACATCGCAGGAAAGGATCTGCGCCCGGTCTGCCAGGCGGGTCCGTTCGAGATTGTCCCGGATGCAGGCGACGGCCTGCGGGCTGCGCTCCACAAAAACGGCCTCTCTGGCGCCCCGGCTCAGCGCCTCGATGCCGATGGCGCCGCTTCCGGCAAACAGATCCAGAAAGGTACAGCCGTACAGATCCTGCTGCAGCATATTAAATAAAGTCTCTTTTATCCGATCGGTCGTGGGCCTAGTGTCCATTCCGTCGATGGTCTTTAAAAGCAGCCTTCTGGCGCTTCCCGCTATCACACGCATAGGCTTTTTCTCCGCAATTTTTTCGTTTCTAATTATAGTATGGAATGCGCGCAGATACAAGTAGAAATTGCGCCGTCCGGCAGGGAATAGGAAATTGCGCCGTCCGGCGGGGAATAGCCACGAAATGACAATTTGCGCAAAAGCTTCTAGTGTATTATCGCGGCCGCCGGTCATACTAGGAATGTAACACAGAGAAATGCCCGCCGGATACTAAAAAAGCGGGCAAATCAGAAGAAGGAGGCGTTTTATATGTCTACTGCAAGCAACAAAACAAACGTACCCGAGGCCAAGGAAGCAATGAACCGCTTTAAGATGGAGGTCGCCGGCGAGCTCGGCGTGCCGCTGACGGAGGGCTACAACGGCAACTTAACCTCCGCGCAGAACGGATCGGTCGGCGGCTATATGGTTAAAAAGATGATCGAGGCGCAGGAAAAACAGATGGCCGGCAAGTAAAAGGCAGAAAAAAACAGACGGGGACGCTGCAGCGATTCGCAGGCAGCGCCCCTGTTTTCTGTTCTGTCTAGGGGCGAAGGCATAAAAAGGCCCCTAGGTTCCCGCGCCGCTCTCCGTGCTTTCGGTGCGAGAAAAAGAGATCCGGATTGCAGCAGGTACACAGATCCGCCACGGAGAGGTGCTGCGGGCGGATGCCGCTTTCTTCCAGGATGATCCGGTTGGCCTGATGCAGATTCAGATACCATTTGCCGCCGGTTCCCGGCCGCAGGATGTGCGCGTGATCCTTTTCCTGAAACGCCGCCTGAAAGGCCTGCGCCACCTCCGGCCCTACCTCATAGCATTCCCCGCAGATGCCGGGGCCGATACAGGCAATCAGATCCTCCGGGCGGGAGCCGAACGCCTCTTTCATGGCCCGGATGGTCGCCGCTCCCATACGGGAGACAGTGCCCCGCCAGCCGGAGTGCGAAAGGCCGATGGCGCGGCGGACCGGATCCAGGAAAAAGAGCGGGATGCAGTCCGCGTAGAGCGTGACCAGCGTAAGGCCGGGCACATCGGTAATCAGGCCGTCCACATCGCGGTAATCCCGATCACAGAAAATTCCTTTCCCCGCGTCCGCTTCCGTTACCCGGCGCACGTTCGTCGTGTGCGTCTGCCAGCTTAACACCATGCGCTCCGGCGAAACCTCCAGTGCGCCCGCCATGCGCCGGAAGTTTTCCCGCACATCCTCCGGCCGGTCGCCGCGGGTAAAGGAAAAATTCATCGTGGCGAAATCGCCGCGGCTTGCGCCGCCCAGGCGCGTCGAAAACCCGTGCGCGACCAGCCCGCTCTCTGCAAGGGAGGGAAAGGAAAAAAAGGGCACGCCGCCTGCTTTCTGCAGCTGCATGACGGGTTCATTTTCCCGCCCGGCCTCCCGGATTCGCTTCGGGGAAAGCAGCTTTCGTTCCATGCCTTCGGAATTGACTTGTTCGGAATAAATAAAAAACGCCTCCTTATCTATCCTTCATATGCTTTCGTCCGCCCAGAATGCGTCCCGGATGAGAACGGGCGTATCCCCCCGAAACGCCACCACGTCGAAGCGGCACAGCGTCTGCGGCGAAAGCCTGCGCTCTGCCAGATACATACGGGCCGCCGTCACGATGCGCCGCCGCTTGCGGGCATCCACGGCTTCCGCCGGATCGCCGGCCTCCGGCCCGCGGCGGAATTTGACTTCAATGAAAACGAGAACCGCGCCGTCCCGGGCAATCAGATCGATCTCTCCGCGGCGGCAGCGGTAATTGCGCTCCAGGATCCGGTAGCCGAGCGATTCCAGGTAGGCACCGGCGGCCTCCTCGTACCGGCGGCCCGCCGCCCGCCTGTCCGGGGCCGTCATGCCCGTTCCCCGTTCATTTTTCTTAAAAAAGTCCGGCGGTGGATGGGGCAGGGGCCGTACTGCAAAAGCGCCTCCATATGGGCCTTGGTCCCGTATCCCTTGTGCGCGGCAAACCCGTACTGCGGATAAATGCGATCGTACTCCACCATGATGCGGTCCCTGGTTACTTTGGCCAGGATGCTGGCCGCCGCGATGGATACGCTCTTTGCGTCGCCCTTGATGATCGCTTCCTGCCGCGCCGGATCGATCCCCGGGATCACAACCGCGTCATTTAAAAAGCGGTCCGGCTTTACG
This sequence comes from uncultured Lachnospiraceae bacterium, assembly GCA_944381615.1. Taxonomy (GTDB): domain Bacteria; phylum Bacillota; class Clostridia; order Lachnospirales; family Lachnospiraceae; genus Otoolea. Next base: position 34,320 of record CALWLT010000039.1, read on the forward strand.
GAAAGCGCGTTTACCGCCTGGCGCATCGCCTCGTAGGTGGCCTGCAGGATGTTGATCTCGTCGATGCGCTCCGGGCTCGCCATCCCGATGCCGTAGCAGACGGCCTTCTCTGTAATTTCGCCGTAAAGCGCCTCCCTGCGGGCGGCGGAGAGCTTCTTGGAGTCGTTCAGATAGAGGATCTCGCAGTCTTTGGGCAGAATGACGGCGGCGGCTACGACCGGTCCCGCAAGCGGCCCGCGCCCGGCCTCGTCGATCCCGCACAGAAACGGTTCGGCGGCAAAACGGCGCTCGTATTCGCGCATGGCTTCCAGCCGTTCCCGCTCCTTCTGCAGTTTTTCTCCTGTAAGCGTTCTCCCTGTCATTTCTCTCTTCTCCTGTCCGGCCGCCTGCCCCGGTTCTGACTTGCGCCCGGATTTGGGCGCGCTGTCCGCTTCGGCTGTTCATTTCGCTTCGGTTTCTCATCCGGATCCGGGCGCGCCATCCGCGTGTGCTGTCCTGCCTCTTCTGGCGTCTCCAGCGTAATGCGCCCCAGGCGCCCGGCCCGGAAATCGTCGAGAAGGAGCGCGGCCGCCTTTCTGGTATCCAGCTCCTGCCCCTTTAACAGGCAGCCCCGGGCGCGGGCAATTTCGCTGAGAATTTCCGCCGCCCGGCCGGCGTCCGGGCCTTCTTTTTCGTCGCCTTTCCCGTCCGCTTCCCGCTCCGGCCCGGCCCCGATCCCGTAGCGCTCACAGAGCGCCTGCGGGTAGCGGGCGTCAAGGAAGGCAATCAGCTCCAGCGCCAGCTCCTCCCGGTCGAGAATCTCGTCATTGACGGAACCGATCAGCGCCAGATGAAGCCCCGTCTGCGGATCCTCGAAGCGGGGCCAGAGAATGCCCGGCGTATCGAGCAGCTCCAGCGTTTTATTCAGGCGGATCCACTGGTTCCCTTTCGTCACGCCCGGCCGGTTTCCCGTCTTGGCGCAGGCCCGGCCGGCGAAGGAATTGATAAAGGAGGATTTTCCCACGTTGGGGATTCCGACGACCATGGTGCGGATCGGGCGGTTCTGGATCCCCCGCTTCCGGTCGCGCTCGAGCTTCGCCTGACAGACCTGCTGGATCAGCGGCGTAAGCTGCTTCAGGCCCGCGCCGCTGCGGGCGTTGACCTCGACGGCCGGAATGCCTTCGGCGGCAAAGTATGCGATCCAGCGCTGATTCTTTGTCTCGTCGGCCAGATCGGCCTTGTTGAGAAGAAGAAGGCGGCTCTTGCCGGCAGCCAGCTCGTCGATGTCAGGGTTGCGGCTTTCCAGCGGCATTCTGGCATCCACCAGCTCGATGACCAGATCGATCAGCTTCATGTCCTCCTTCATGGCCCGTCTGGCCTTCGTCATATGGCCCGGATACCACTGTATCTGCATCCCGCACTCCTCCTTATGAATGAATCAGTCCAAACCGGGACAGCGGCTGAATCCGCAGCCATACCTTTCCCCGGATTTGCTGTTTTTTAACATTTCCCACGTTGGCGAAACGGCTGTCCTCGCTGCCCGCCCGGTTGTCCCCCAGAAGAAAATATTCATCGTCTCCCAGAAGGATCGGATACTCGGCGAGGCCGGGAAGCCCCGCCTCGTTTAACCCGTCCGGCAGCTCCAGCGCCTGGCCGTCGATGTAGACCAGGCCGCCGGTAATCTGCACGGTCTCGCCCGGCAGGCCGATGATCCGCTTGATCTGATAGGTTCCCGGCTCTTTTTCAAACACCACGATATCGCAGCGCTTCGGGCTGCCCAGACGGTAGCTCAGCCGGTTCATGAGGACGACCTCGCCCTGCTGAAGCGCCGGTTCCATCGACTGCCCGGTTACCGTGATCTGCGTTGCCATGGAAAACACCACAAACCAGGCGATGGAAATGACCACCGCCACGTCGGCAATCCAGCATACAATCTGCCGCAGCCGGTTCGTCTCCTCTTCCGCTATCATGCGCGCTCCCTCCTGCCTTCCTGAACGGGAATATCGAAAAAAGGGCCGCCGCCAACCAGGCTTCCTATCATCTGCCTGACTGCGCAGCAGCCCTCTGCTCACAGAACTTACTTATCAGCTCTTATTTAACCAGCTCTTTTACCTTGGCAGCCTTTCCGACTCTCGTTCTCAGGTAATTCAGCTTCGCTCTTCTTACTTTACCTCTTCTCACGACTTCAATCTTCTCGACGAAGGGGGAGTGTAACGGCCAGGTCTTCTCGACGCCGACGCCGTTGGAATTCTTGCGGACGGTAAAGGTCTCTCTCACGCTGCCGTTCTGTCTCTTGATTACGGTTCCCTCAAATACCTGGATTCTCTCGCGGTTGCCCTCGCGGATCTTGGCGGAAACGCGTACCGTATCGCCGACATGGAACTCCGGAACCGACTCCTTCAGCTGAGCTGCTTCAATCTGTCTGATCATTTCGTTCATCGCAGTGAACCTCCTTTAAAATCTTTGATGTTCTTAATACGCGCCGTAACAGAGGAACATCTCTTTATTTCACAGTTTCTTATCGTACCATAAAACGCCTGCGGTTGCAAGGACTTTTTACTGTAAATCCGTTTTTCCGGTTTACTGTAAATCCGTTTTTCCGGCATCCGGCCCGTCTTCCGGCCGCGCCGTTTCTTCCCGTGCGATCGCTTCCCTCAGCGCTTCCAGATACGCCTGCTCCTTTGGCGCAAGAACCGCGTCCTCTAAGAGATCGGGCCGCCGCCTCAGCGTGCGCTCGATGGAGCGCTCGCGCCGCCAGGCGTCGATCTTCTGATGATGGCCGGACAACAGCACCGGCGGCACCGTGAGACCGCGGAAATTTTCCGGCCGCGTGTACTGGGGATATTCCAGCAGATTGTCGTGAAACGACTCAAATTCCGCAGAGCTCTCATTATTTAAAACGCCGGGCACCAGGCGGGAAACGCAGTCGATGAGAACCATGGCCGGCAGCTCCCCGCCGGTCAGAACGTAATCGCCGATGGAGAGATAGTCCGTGACGATCAGCTCCAGCGCCCGCTCGTCGATCCCCTCGTAATGCCCGCAGAGCAGGACCAGATCCTCCTCTTTAGCCAGATCTTCTGCAATCTTCTGATTCAGGACGCGGCCCTGCGGCGTCAGGTAAATGACGCGCGGGCGTTTGCCCGTGCGGGCCGCCAGCGCCTCGTAGGCGTCGCAGACCGGCCCCGGCTGCATGACCATGCCGGCCCCGCCGCCGTACGGATAATCGTCCACATGGCGGTGTTTGTCCTGCGAGTAATCGCGGATGTTGATCGCGTCCACGGAAATCAGCCCCTTTTCCATGGCGCGCCCCGTGATGCTGGTGTTTAAGCCGCCCAAAACCATCTCCGGAAACAGGGTAAGAATGTGAAAATGCATCGCGCTCTCCTTTTTCTCCGGCTACAGATCCAAAAGCCCGTCCAGGATGTGAACCGTGACCGTCTTCTCCGGAAGGCTGACCGAGCGGACGCAGTCCCGGATAAACGGGAACAGGTATTCCTTTTCGTCCGCGCCCGCAATGACAAGGACGTCGTTGGCGCCCGTCTGCATCACGTCGCGGACGGTCCCGAAACAGGTCCCCTCGTCGGTTACGACCCGCAGCCCGATCAGATCGGCGATGAAATATTCGTCCTCGGACAGCTCGACGGCCTGATCGCGGGTCACAAGCAGATCGCGGCCGCGAAAGGCCTCGCTCTTTTCGATGGAATCGGATTCCTGAAAGCGGAGGATGACCATGTTTTTGGAAAACTTGGCCTGTGTGACCGTGACCGGAATCCTCTCCCGCCCCAGATCGATCCAGGCCTTTTTAAGCTTTTTAAAACGGGCGGGGTCGTCGGTGGTCGGATAAACGCGTACCTCGCCGTGCAGCCCGTGGGGCGCCGTAATGACCCCGACTCTCAGATACTGCTCCATCTCTGTCTCCTGTCTTTTCTGCACACAAAAGAAAAAAGCGCCGCCGGCCGGTAACCCGGCGCCTGCGGCGCTCTCCTCTACTGAATCTCAACGACGACCTTCTTGTCCTCCCGGGAAGCGGCGGCCTTGACAACCGCGCGGATCGCCTTGGCGATGCGTCCCTGCTTGCCGATGACCTTCCCCATATCGGAGGGGGCGACCTTCAGCTCGATGACAAGCTCGTCATTTTTTACCGATTCCGTAACAGCCACTTCGTCCGGATTTTCAACCAATGCTTTTGCGATTACTTCAACTAATTCCTTCATATCACACCTCACGGATCAGGCTGTTTACTGAATACCGGCAATCTTTAAAAGCTTTCCGACGGTTGCGGTCGGCTGAGCGCCTGTCTCCAGCCACTTTCTGGCCGCCTCCTCGTTGACCTTGATCGTGCTGGGCTCCGTGTTGGGATCATAGTAGCCGATCTCCTCGATGAATCTTCCGTCTCTCGGGGATCTGGAATCAGCGACAACAATTCTATAGAAAGGCGCCTTCTTCTGGCCCATTCTTCTCAGTCTCATCTTTACCATGTTTGATTCACCTCCTTAACGCAGATTTTTTATAGCTAATGCGCCGGCAGAGCCGTGCATCATACTAACAAAACAAACTCCGGGCGCTTCCCGTCAGAAGGGAAGCTTCATCCGGCCGAGCATCCCGCCGGGGAGTCCCAGGCCGCGCTTTCTGCCGCCCATGGAAGAAAGCTGCTTCATCATCTTCTTCATCTCTCCGAACTGCTTGACCAGCCGGTTGACCTCGGCGATATCCACGCCGGCCCCCCGGGCAATCCGCTTCTTGCGGGACGGGTTCATCAGGTCGGGGTTGCGCCGCTCTTCCGGCGTCATCGAATGGATGATTGCCTCCACCCGGTTCATGGATTTCTCATTTTCCTCGAGATTTAAGCCTTTCAGCTGCCCCATCCCCGGCATCATGCCGAGAATGCTGGCCATGCCTCCCATCTTCCGGATCTGGCTCATCTGTTCCAGGAAATCCTCATAGTCGAATTCCGCCTTCTTCAGCTTGCGGCCCAGCTCTTTTGCCTTCTCCTCGTCGATGACGGAGGCCGCCTTGTCGATGATGGAGAGGACGTCTCCCATGCCGAGGATGCGGGAGGCCATGCGATCCGGATAAAACGGCTCCAGATCCGAGAGCTTCTCTCCCATGCCGACGTAGAGGATCGGACGGCCGGTTACCGCCCGGATCGAGAGCGCCGCGCCGCCGCGCGTATCGCCGTCCATCTTGGTCAGGATCACGCCGTCGATGCCGATCTTGTCGTTGAACATGCCGGCCACGTTGACCGCGTCCTGTCCCGTCATGGCGTCGACCACGAGAAGCGTCTGCGCGACGTCCACGTTCTCCTTGATCTCCACCAGCTCCTCCATCATCTCCTCATCGATGTGAAGGCGGCCGGCCGTATCCAGGATGACGACGTTGCAGCCGTTCTTGGCGGCGTGTTCCACGGCAGCCCGCGCGATATGGACCGGCTTGTGTCCGGTTCCCATGGAAAAAACGGGAACCTCCTGCTTTTCGCCGTTGCGGATCAGCTGTTCGATGGCGGCGGGCCGGTAGATATCGCAGGCCGCGAGCAGCGGTTTCCTGCCCTTGGCCTTCAGTTTGCCGGCGATCTTGGCCGCCGTCGTCGTCTTGCCGGCGCCCTGGAGGCCAACCATCATGAGGATGGTAATCTCGTTCGCCGGTTTCAGGGCAATCTCCGTCATCTCCGAGCCCATCAGCCGGATCAGCTCTTCATTGACAATCTTTATGACCATCTGCCCCGGGTTCAGGCCGTTTAACACGTCGGTTCCCACCGCCCGTTCCTGGACAGAACTGATAAACTGTTTTACTACCTTAAAGCTGACGTCCGCCTCCAGAAGCGCCATCTTGACTTCCTTGAGCCCCGCTTTCACGTCGCTCTCCGTCAGCCGTCCCTTTCCCGTCAGGTTCTTGAAAATATTCTGAAGCTTGTCAGCCAGGCTTTCAAATGCCATGCAAACCCTCCCGTCTCACAGTTCCAGTATCTCATTGGAAAGCCGTTCAATCTCCCGGATCAGCGCCGGATCCGAGGTCCGGGAAAATTCCCCGCTCAGCCGGTGGATCTCCTCCACCCGCTTCTTCGTCCCGTAAAACCGGGCGACCAGTCCCAGCTTTTCCTCATATCCCTGCAAAAGCCGGTCGCAGCGGCGGATCAGATCGTGGACGCCCTGGCGGCTGATCCCCTGTTCCTTCGCGATCTCGCTCAGCGAATAATCCCGCAGCACGACATCTTCGTAGACCGCCCGCTGATGGTCGGTCAGGAGTTCGCCGTAAAAATCATACAGAAGCCCCTGCTCCACAATCTTTTCCATTTTCATCACCTGTGCTATCATACACGATTCGCGCCGGGGTGTCAAGCTTTTTTTCTTTACACCCCGGCGTATTCTTTTCAAGGGACGGCGCTTTCTTTTCAGACGGCAGCGTTTTCTTTTCAGGCGACGGCGCCGTCCTCTTTCGGAAGCCGGCGGCGGCCGTGTTCATAGCAGATGATGTGCGCGATCGCCGTGACGGCCCAGGAGACCGGATAGGACAGATAGAGGACAAACAGCGTGCGCTCCATGGCAAAGATCGTAAAAATCCAGATCACGCGCAGGCCGCAGGCCCCGGTCAGAGAGACGATCGTCGGCAGGATGGAATATCCCATTCCGCGCAGGCTGCCGACCATGGTGTCCATAATGCCGCACAGGAAATAGGTCGTGCAGATGATCGACATCCGGCGCAGGCCGTAGGCGATGACCTCCGGATCCTCCGAGTAAATGTGAAGCAGCATCGGACCGTTCAGGATCGCCGCCATGCCCAGCACAAGGCCGACGCAGACGACCGTACACTGGCACGTCAGGAGGATGCGGTTGATCCGCGTGTACTTCTTCGCGCCGATGTTCTGGCTGGTAAAGCTTAAATTCGTCTGATAGAGCGCGTTCATCGACGCGTAGACGAAGTTTTCGATGTTCTGGGACGCCGTATTGCCCGCCATGGCGATCGAGCCGAAGGAGTTGACCGAGGACTGGATCAGCACGTTGGAGGAGGCGAAGATCGCGCCCTGCACGCCGGCCGGAAGCCCGACCTGGAGGATCATCTGGAACTTGCGGCGGTCAATCCGCAGCCGGCGCAGATCCAGATGAAGCGCGCCCTCCGAGCGGATCAGGCAGCGCAGGACCAGAACGGCGGAAATACACTGCGAAATAACGGTGGCGAGGGCGACGCCGGCCACATCCATGTGAAACTGGATCACGAACACCAGGTTCAGGCAGGCGTTGATCACGCCGGCGACGGTCAGGAAGTAGAGCGGGCGTCTGGTATCGCCGACGGCCCGCAGGATGGCGCTCCCGAAGTTATAGGCCATCGTCGCCGGCATCCCGGCGAAATAAATGCTCATGTAAAGGACGGCCAGATCGATGACGTCGTCCGGCGTTCCCATTAACTCCAGCCAGAAACGGGAGGTAAGAACGCCCACGAAGACCAGAATGACTCCGCTTACCAGGCTGACGGTAATCGCCGTGTGGATGGTGTCGCTCATGTCGCGGTCGTTTCGGGCCCCGTAATAGCGGGAAACCAGCACGTTGGCGCCGATGGAAAGGCCGATAAAGACGTTGATCAGCAGATTGATCAGCGACGTGGTGGAACCGACGGCCGCCAGCGACTGGCTGCCGGCAAAACGCCCCACGACAATGACGTCTGCCGCGTTAAAAAGAAGCTGCAGAACACCGGAAAGCATCAGCGGAAATGAATAAGCCAGCACCTTTTTCAGAATCGGTCCGTTGCAGAGATCCATCTCATACGACTTTTTCATATTCTCTTTTCCTCTCATCCGTCCTTTTCTCCGCCGCGCGGGGTTTGTATGGCTCTTATTCTACTGCGCCGCGCCGCCGTTTTCAAGCGTTGCTTTTACATTAATTTACATTTTTTTTACGTTTTTTTGTGTCTTTTGCCTTTGCCCTGTTTTTTCTGACAGGGCGGGGATTTTCTGCCGGCCGGCAGGAAAGAAACAGCACCGCCGCCGCGTACCAGTAAAGATCCTCTTCAAACCAGGCGGCTTTGGTTTCTTCTGCGGGCGCTGTGACGCCGGCTTTTTCAAGCAGCGCGAACATCTCCTCTTTGATCCCCGAAATCAGGCTCTCGCAGGGGCGAAGCTTGGCTTTTAAGTCGTCCCGCTCCGCCTCGTAAAACGCCGGATCCATCCATTCGCTGCGGCGCCGTTCCCGATCTGCCATAAACAATAAGAAAAGGCCGTCCCAGGACTCCAGGGCAAATAACGCCTCGTCCGGGTCGGCCTCTCTTCTCTTCTGTTTCCAGTCTGTCTGCCAGGTCTGTGCCCCCTGGTGCGGCCACGAAATCAGGGCCGCTCTGCTGCCGGCAATGCGGCGGCACAGCCGGTCGGCCGTCCGGTAAAGCGCTTTTCTGCGGGTCAGGCTCATAATATCCCTCCTTTCGCTGCGGTTTTGTTTCCTGTTTCTATCTTTATTATACCATGACCGCCTGTCATGCGGATCCGCAAAATCCCCTGCCCGAAAAGACAGAGTCGTCATTGCCGCCGGTTTTTCTTGACATTTCTGCCGCGCTTTCTACAATGAAGATAGGACTGCGCGGGAACGCGGTTCCCGTGCAGGCAGGAAAACATGTCTTACGAAAGGAAGGGTATCCATGAACACGCAGCGACTTGAATCGATTCTGCAGAAACTGGAAAAACAAAATCTCTCGCAGATGATCATCTCGGATCCCGCCGCGATCTTTTATCTGACCGGGCGCTACATCGACCCGGGCGAACGGCTCTATGCGCTCTACATCAGCCGTTCGGGAAAGAACCGGATTTTTATCAACAATCTGTTTACGGTACCGGAGGATCTGGGCGTGGAAAAAGTCCGCTTTTCCGATACGGACGATTCGATCGGTCTTCTCTGCGGGGCGGTGGAAAAAGGGATCCCGCTGGGGATTGACAAGATCTTCCCGGCGCGGTTTTTGCTGCCGGTCATCGAGCGCTCCGGCGCTTCGGCGTTTCAGTTAAGCTCCATCTGCGTAGACGAAGCCCGGGCCTGCAAGGACGAGGCGGAGCGGGAGCTCATGCGGGAGGCGTCCCGGCTCAACGACCGGGCGATGGCGCGGTTCCGCGGCCTGATCCGCGAGGGCGTTACCGAGGAAGCGATCGCCGCGCAGATGGCGGACATCTACCGCGAACTGGGCGTCGACGGCTGTTCCTTTGAACCGCTGGTCGGCTTTGGCGCCAACTGCGCGAACGGCCATCACGCGCCGGGAAAGACCGTGTTAAAGCCCGGCGACACGGTGCTGTTCGACGTGGGCTGCAAAAAGAACGGGTACTGCGCGGATATGACCCGTACCTTTTTCTATAAAAAAGTCCCCTCCGAAAAGCACCGTCAGATTTACGAGACGGTGCGCCGCGCCAACGAGGCGGCGGAAGCGATTCTGAAGCCGGGCGTGCCGCTCTGCGAGATAGACCGGGCCGCCCGCCGCATCATCGAGGAGGCGGGATACGGTCCCAACTTTACGCACCGCCTCGGCCACTTCATCGGCCTGGAGGTGCATGATTACGGGGACGTCTCCGAGACGGCCACGGCGGTGGCCGAGCCCGGCAATATTTTCTCCATCGAGCCGGGAATCTATGTGGAAGGCGAGGTCGGCGTACGCATCGAAGATCTGGTGCTGATTACCGAGGACGGCTGCGAGATCCTCAATTCCTACAGCAAAGAACTGGACATTGTAGAATAGGCGGCTTACAGACCAAAAACAGAACCGTCCGCAGCCGCCGGGCAGAAAAAAGCAGGCCGGGAACGCCTCCTGTTTAGGCGTTTCCGGCCTGCTTTTTTACATTTTTTTATAATTCCTGAAGCACCCAGAGGGCATAGTCCACATAGACGTTGCAGGACAGCAAAAGCCCGTCCTCATCCATGTCAAACAGCCCGTGGTGATGGGCGTAGCCCGTGCCGGGCTTCTTTTCGCTGTGCGTGCCGAAAAAGGCGTACATCCCTTTAGCCGCCGCCAGATAGTCGGCAAAATCATCGGCGCCCAGCTCCTTTTCCCGGTCGGCAATGATGCAGTCCTTTGGCAGAAAGCGCCGGGTCACGGCCGTAACCTCGTCCACAACCTGCGCGTCGTTGATGAGCGGCGCGGCAAAATCCTGAAATTCCACCTCGGCCTCGGCGCCGTAGAGCGCCGCCGTCTCCCGGGCGATGCGGATGACGCGCTCGTTGGTAAAGCGCCGCACTTCGGGCGAAAAGCTGCGCGTCGTGCCCTCCAGCTCCGCGTGTTCGGCCACGATATTATACTGGCTTCCGGCGTGCAGAACGCCCACGCCCACGACGACCGTCTCCAGCGGATCGGTGTTGCGCGCCACGATGGACTGCAGCGCCACGACGATCTGCGCGGCCACGTACAGCGCGTCCACCCCCAGGTGCGGCTTGGACACATGCGCGCCCCGGCCGGTTACCCGGATTTTAAAATAATCGCAGCTGGCGTCCTGCGGCCCCTTGGTCAGGCAGATCGTGCCGCTCTCGTAGCCGCTGGCGGCATGCGCGCCGTAAACCCGATCCACGCCGTCCAGAAGCCCTTCCTTTACGAACAGGCGCGCGCCCTGGCCGATCTCCTCCGCCTGCTGAAAGAACAGGCGGATCTGGCCGGCAAATTCCTCCTGCCGGTTCTTGAGGATCTTGGCGGCCGTAAGGAGCGTGGCCGTATGGCCGTCATGGCCGCAGGCATGGCAGACGCCGGGATTCTGCGACCGGTAAGCGACCGTCTTCTGATCCTCCATCTCCAGCGCGTCCATATCCGCCCGCAGCGCAATCACGCGGCCTTCGCGGCCTTTCCCGCCGTCGATCCAGCCGTACACGCCGGTTTCGCCCACGCGCCGGTGGGGAATGCCGAAGCGATCCAGCTCCTCTTCAATCTTTTTGCAGGTCTCAAATTCCCGGAGGCTGGGTTCGGGATGGGCGTGAAAATAGCGCCGCATCCCGACCAGGTAATCCCGCTCCGCCTCCACATAATCTCTGAGCGGCATAAACGTTCCCCCTTATTCGGCTTCCGTCTCGGCGGCCTCAGCGGCCTCCGTCTCAGCGGCCTCGGCAGCCTCTGTCTCGGCAGTTTCAGCAGCCTCATCCGCGTAAACGCCGGCTCCCTCCCAGGCGCAGAGGAACGCGCCCTTGTAGGAATCCAGGATCGTCTGCTCAACCTCCGGCGTATGGTAGGCGTCTACCACCTTCTTGTATACTTCATTGTCCTGATCCGCCGTGCGGGCCACGATGACGTTGATCAGCTGCGGGATCGACTCGTTGGTCTCCGGATTGACGTCTTCCTGGAAAATGATGTCCGAGGTCGGATCCAGGCCGGCCGTATAGGCATTTCCGCCGTTGATGATCGCCGCCGTGCAGTCCGGAAGGATGTTGGCGAGCGTCGCGGACTCGGCCTCCTTAATCTCGATGTCAACGATGTAATTGGTAATGTCCGCCTTGGTCGGCGTAAAGCCCTTGGCCGGATCGCACTCGATGAAGCCGGCCTTTTCCAGGAGCTTCAGCGCGCGGCCGCCGTTGGTCAGATCGCTGGGGATATAAATCACATCGCCGTCCTTGATCTCGTCGATGGAGGAAATCTTGTCCTTGTTATTGTAGATGGCCAGCGGGGCGATGATGGTATCGCCGATGTCGATGATGTCGTAGCCGGCCTGGGCGATGTCGTTCTGTAAAAATGCCTTGTGCTGGAAGGCGTTCAGGTCGATCTCGCCGTCGTTTAACGCCCGGTTGGGAGCCGCGTAGTCCGTAAACTTAACCAGCTCCACCTGAATGTTGTCATCCTTTAAGAGCTCGTTGATGGTATCCCACTGATCGTTGTATTCGCCGACCACGCCGACCTTGACGATCGTCGGTTCGGCCGCCTCGCCGCCCTCAGCCGCTTCTTCGCCGGCCGCCTCCGGCGCGTTTTCTCCTTCTGCGGATTCCGTTCCCGAGCTGCATCCGAACAGGGTCAGGGCGCAGGTAAGCGCAAGCGCGGCCGCCGCTGTCTTCTTCCATTCCAGTCTTTTTTTCATACTTCTTCTCTCCTTTTCCTTTTTGATTTTAAATGGTGTCTATGGATACGGGAAACGGAGCGTCCCAAAGCGGTCTGCGCCGCCCGCCCGTATGCGTCAGTGGGTCGTCTTTTTTACGATCAGGTTGCCGATAAACTGGATGATGCTGATGATGATCAGGATGATGATGACGGTAATCCAGCTCATATCGGTATAGCGCATCTGATAGCCGTAGCGGATGGCAAAATCGCCCAGCCCGCCGGCCCCGATGGCGCCGGCCATGGCCGTGATGCCGATCAGGCTGACGAACGTGATCATCGTCACGCGGGTAATCCCGGGGATGCTCTCCCGCAGGTAGACGCCGAAAATAATCTCGGCCGGGCCAAACCCCATGGCCTCGCTGGCCTCGATCAGGCCGTAGTCCAGATCGGCCAGCACCGATTCAATCTGGCGGGAGAAGAACGGGACCGTTCCCGCAATCAGCGCCACATAGGAACCGGTCACGCCGGATCCCGTGCCGACGATGGCCCGGCTGACCGGGATCAGAAGCACCATCAGGATGATAAACGGGATCGACCGGATCACGTCGATGGCCTTGTCAAGCGCCGTGTAAAGAACCAGGTTCTGCAAAATTCCGCCCTTTCTCGTCACAATCAGGAGGACGCCGAAAAACAGGCCCAGGAAAAAGGCGATGGTTCCGGAGACAAACAGCATCTGCAGCGTCTGGCGCAGGCTGACTAAAAGCTCGCCCCCCAGGCGGTCCAGGTTGGGGAAAATCGAATACAGGATACTCATGACTGAATTACCTCCACTTCTACTCCCAGGGAGTCAATGTAATCGCGGGCCTTTTTCAGCTGTCCGGCGTCCCCGCTTAGCGTGACGACGAGCTTGCCGATGGGCTTGCCCTTCAGGAAATCAATGTTCCCGTAAATGATATTGGCCTGGATCCCGAACGCGTGCGAGAGGTAGGAGATCAGCGGTTCCCCGGCGTTGGGACCGGAGTAGGTAAGGAGCACCATCTGTTCCCCGGGCTTCAGCCTCGTCAGCTCGTTCTTCTCTTCGATCAGCTCGTGGATCTTGCGGATGTTGCTGGCCGTCTCGATGAAATCGCGGGTAATCGTCTCCTTCGGGTGGCTGAACACGTCCACCGTATCGCCGGATTCGACGACCGCCCCCTCCTCCATGATGGCCACCCGGTCGCAGATGTCCTTGACGACCGCCATCTCGTGGGTAATCAGCACAATCGTAATGCCCAGCGTCTCATTGACCTGCTTTAACAGCCGCAGGATCGACTGCGTCGTCTGCGGGTCGAGCGCGCTGGTCGCCTCGTCGCACAGAAGCACCTTGGGGTCATTGGCCAGCGCCCGGGCGATGGCCACCCGCTGCTTCTGCCCGCCGGACAGCTGCGACGGATAGGCGTCGCGCTTCTCCGTCAGGCCGACCAGCTCCAGAAGCGACTGGATCTTGGCGTCCCGCTCCTGGCGGGAAAGACCGGATTTCTTTAACGGGAAGTCGATGTTCTGGGCGACCGTGCGCGAGCGCAGCAGATTAAAATGCTGAAAAATCATGCCGATTTTCCGCCGCACCTCTCGCAGATGCTTTTCGTTAAGCGCCGTCAGCTCCTCTTCGCCGACGTACACCTTTCCCGACGTGGGGCGCTCCAGCAGATTGATGCAGCGCACCAGCGTGGATTTGCCCGCGCCGGAAAAGCCGATGATGCCGAAGACCTCCCCGTCCCTTATCTCAAGACTGACGTTTCGCACGGCCTGAACCTCCCCGGCCGCCGTGTGGAACGTCTTGCACACCTGTTCCAGTCTGATCATGCAATTCTCCTTCCCCGCGCTTTTCGCGCGCAGCAAAACCGCCCGGCGGCGCGCGGCGGGATCGCCGCGCGGTTGGTCCGCCGCCTCCCGGCATGCGGTTTTCCTGAAATATGAAAATACTCCCGTCCCACGATCAGGACGGGAGCATGTGCTCACGTGTTACCACCTAATTTTACCGGCCGCTCGCACGGCCAGCCTCTGCGGGTACGGCGTCTTGCGCGTATACCCTGTCGCTGTAACGGGCGCTCCCGTCGCGGCTTAAAGAAATCCTTCGCTCAGCCGCGCGACTCCGAGACCATCTTCACAGGAATCGTCCTGCTTCCCTCTCACCGTGCGGGAAACTCTCTGACAAGGCGTCCGCCTGCTACTCTTCTCTTCCGCGTCATTTTCCGACATTCAAGCATCTCTGTGCTTGCGATAATCTTATTGCATTTTATTTCGTTTGTCAAGCAGAAATTGCCGCCGCTTCCGTTTCCCGCGGCTCTTGAACGCGGACGCCGCCTGTATTATAATCAGAGGAAAAGAAACGCCAAAAACCGGTTCAAAAAGGAGGAGGGAAACGGGATGGAACAGCTTTCCATGTTTGACGGTAAAAATGCGTGGTCCCCTCTGGCGTCGCGCGTGCGGCCGCAGACGCTTGCGGAATTTGTCGGGCAGACGCATCTTCTGGGGCCGGGCTGCGTCCTGCGCGGCCTGATCGAGCGGGATCAGATTACCTCCATGATTTTCTGGGGGCCGCCGGGCGTCGGGAAAACGACGCTGGCCCGCATCATCGCCGGCCACACGCACGCGGAATTCATCGATTTTTCCGCCGTGACCAGCGGAATCAAAGAGATCCGGGCGGTCATGGAGCAGGCGGAGCAGAACCGGCGCATGGGCATGAAGACGATCCTGTTTATCGATGAGATTCACCGCTTTAATAAAGCGCAGCAGGACGCCTTTCTCCCCTATGTGGAGCGCGGAAGCATCATCCTCATCGGCGCGACCACGGAGAATCCGTCCTTCGAGATCAATTCCGCGCTTCTGTCCCGCTGCCGCGTCTTTGTGCTGAAGGCGCTTTCGCAGGATGAGATCCAAAAACTTCTCTCCCACGTCCTCACGCACCCCGCCGGCTTCGGAGGCCAGACGATCCACATGACCAAACGGCAGCTGGAGGCCATCGCTTCCTTTGCAAACGGGGATGCGCGCACGGCGCTCAACACGCTGGAGATGGTCATCCTGAACGGGACGCTGGACCGCTCGGGCGCTGTGACGGTCACGGACGAGGCCCTTACGCAGTGCATTTCCCGCCGCTCCCTGCTCTACGACAAGAAGGGGGAGGAACATTACAACCTGATCTCCGCCCTGCACAAATCCATGCGCAACAGCGACCCGGACGCGGCCGTCTACTGGCTGGCGCGGATGCTGGAGGCCGGCGAGGATCCGCTCTACATTGCCCGGCGGCTGATCCGCTTTGCCAGCGAGGACGTGGGACTGGCCGATGGCCGCGCGCTTTCGCTGGCCGTGAGCGCCTATCAGGCCTGTCATTTCATCGGAATGCCGGAGTGCAATGTCAATTTGAGCCAGACGGTCCTTTATCTCTCGCTGGCCCCCAAATCCAACTCCGCCTACGTCGCCTACGAGACGGCGAAGGAGGACGCGAAGGAGCGCCTGGCAGAACCGGTTCCGCTCCAGATCCGGAACGCCCCTACCGGGCTGATGCGCGAGCTGCACTATGGCGAGGGTTACGTCTACGCCCACGATACCAGTGAAAAAGTCGCCGCCATGGACTGCCTTCCCGATTCGTTAAAGGACCGGATCTACTACCGGCCCGTCCGGCAGGGGGAGGAAACGGCGCTCTCCGATAAGCTCGAGGCGATCCGCCGCTGGAAAAAGGAACAGAAAAAGCCGGGAGAAGATTCCTGACAGAGAAACAGAAAAAGCCGGGAGAAGATTCCTGACAGAACCGGGACAGAAGCCGCGGCAGGATCCGGCAGAAACGATGACAGAGCGGCATGCGCAGGGGCCGCAGAAGATTCTGCGGCCCCGTACGGTTTTCTTTATTTCTTCGGATGCGGATCAGTAATTTTCCTTGCGTACTTCAAAGTAGCTCTGCGGATGGGCACAGACTGGGCAGACCTGAGGAGCCTTCTTGCCGATGACCAGATGACCGCAGTTTCTGCACTCCCACATGGTCTCCTCGCTCTTCTCGAACACGGCCTGCATCTCTACGTTATTCAGAAGCTTCAGATACCGCTCCTCGTGGCTCTTCTCGATGGCGGCGACTCCGCGGAACTTGGCGGCCAGCGCCGTAAAGCCCTCTTCCTCGGCGACCTTGGCAAAGCCGTCGTACATATCGGTCCACTCGTAGTTCTCGCCCTCTGCGGCGGCCTTCAGGTTCTCCGCCGTGGTGCCGATTCCCTTCAGTTCCTTGAACCACATCTTGGCATGCTCTTTCTCATTGTTGGCCGTCTGCTCAAAAATCGCGGCGATCTGCTCATAGCCTTCCTTCTTGGCGACGCTGGCAAAATACGTGTATTTATTTCTCGCCTGAGATTCGCCGGCAAATGCGGTCCATAAATTCTGTTCGGTTCTGCTTCCCTTAAGCTCCATCTTCACATCCTCCTTATGCGTGTACTGGATAAATATAGGAATTATTCCTGTTTTCATGATAGACCACTTTCCCGGCTTTGTCAAGGACAAAACGCTTTCTTTCTGATTTTTTCTGCAAAAATCCTTGTGCCTGTTCTTTTTTTCTGTAAAAAATCTACAGCATCTCTTCCAGAAGCCGGCGCACATGGCCCGGATCGGCTTTCTTGTCCATTTTGCGCATGACCTGCCCCATCAGGAACCCGAACGCCTTCGTTTTTCCCTCGCGGTACTGGGCCGCCGGGCCGGGATTTTCCTCTAAGGCCGCCCGGACGGCCTCCTCCAGGGCCGAATCGTCGCGTTCCGTCAGAAGGCCGTGTTCCGTTACGTAAGCCAGCGGATCGGTATCGTCGTCGAACATGCGGGCAAACGCGAGGCGGGCCGTGTTCCGGTTGATGCGCCCGCTCTCCAGAAGGCCGATGAGAGCCGCCAGATGCTCTGGCGAAAAGGAAAGGCTGTCGGCCTCCCGCCCCCGTTCCTTCAAAAGACGCCCCGTCTCGCCGGTCAGCCAGTTTGCCGCCTTCTGCGGCAGGCCGCTGAGGCGCGCCGTCTCCTCAAACAGCTCCGCCAGCCGTCTGGATTCCGTCAGGATCCGGCTGTCCTCTGCAGAAAGCCCGTACTGCTCCTGATAGCGCTTCTGCTTTTCCGGCTGAAATTCCGGCAGCCGGGCGCGCACCCGGCTAATCCACTCCTCATCGATGAAAACCGGGGGCAGATCGGGATCCGGAAAATAGCGGTAGTCTTTCGCATCCTCTTTGGATCGCATGGAAAAGGAAGCTTCCTTGTTGTCGTCCCAGCGCCGCGTCTCCTGGACGACGCTTTTTCCCTCCCGCAGGCGCTCGATCTGGCGGCGCCGCTCTCCCTCGATGGCGTGGGCGATGGCCTTAAACGAATTGAGGTTTTTCATTTCCGTGCGGGTGCCGAGGGATCGGCTTCCCGCCTCGCGCACGGAGAGGTTGACGTCCGCGCGCATGGATCCTTCCTGCAGCCGGCAGTCCGAGGCGCCCAGATAGCGGATCAGGAGGCGCAGCCGCTCCAGATAGGCGATGACTTCCTCCGCGTTTCGCAGATCCGGCTCGGAAACGATTTCGATCAGCGGCACGCCGCTCCGGTTATAATCGACCAGCGAGCAGTCGCTCCATTCGTCATGGATCAGCTTTCCGGCGTCCTCCTCCATGTGAATTTCATGAATGCGGATCTGTTTTTCGCCCGCCGGCGTATCGATGGAGAGAGATCCGTTCCGGCAGATGGGAAGATAGAGCTGGGAAATCTGATAGTTCTGCGGGTTATCCGGATAAAAATAATTTTTCCGGTCGAAGCGGCAGACGCGGCCGATGTGACAGTGGGCGGCCAGCCCCACCGCCATGGCCAGCTCGACCACGCGCCGGTTTAACACTGGCAGCGCGCCCGGAAGGCCCGCGCAGACCGGGCAGACCTGCGTGTTGGGCGCCGCGCCGAAGGCCGTGGAGCAGCCGCAGAAAATTTTGCTTTTCGTGGCCAGCTCCACATGGACTTCCAGTCCGATGACCGTCTCGTATTCCGTTTCTCTCATCGTGCCGCCTCCTTTTCTTTTTTGCCGCCGGGCATGGGAAAGGTTCCTCTTACCTGTTCGTACGCGCGCGCCGCGCCGAACAGCTTTGCCTCCTGGAACCGGTCCGCCATCAGCTGCACGCCGATGGGAAGGCCCTCCTTCGTTTTCCCGCAGGGAAGGCAGAGGCCGGGAAGGCCGGCCAGGTTGGCGGCCACCGTGTAGATATCGCCCAGATACATGCGCAGCGGATCGGAAAGGCTTTCTCCGAGGCGGGGCGCAGCCGCCGGCGCGGCGGGCCCCAGAACGAGATCGAACGAGCGAAACGCCTCGTCGAAGGCTTTCCGGATCTGCGCTTTTACCCGCAGCGCCTTCAGATAATAGGCGTCGTAATACCCAGAGCTTAACACGAACGAGCCCAGCAGGATGCGCCGTTTTACTTCGCTGCCGAAGCCCTGCGAGCGGCTCTCCTTGTACATGCCGTGCAGCCCCTCATACCGCTCTGCCCGGAAGCCGTATTTGACTCCGTCGAAGCGGGCCAGGTTGGAGCTGGCTTCCGCGCACGCGATCACGTAGTAGGCCGGAATCGCATAGCGGACGAGGCCCAGAGAGAAAAAGCGCACCTGCGCGCCCTGCTCCTGCAGCGATTCGGCGGCCGCCAGGACAGCGTCCTTTACCTCCGGATCGAGCCCTTTTCCCAGATAGTCGTCGGGGATGCCGATCCGAAGGCCCGCCGCAGACGCGGCGCAGGAGGTAAAAGAGCCGGGATCGGAACGCCGGACGCTGGTGCTGTCCTTCGGATCATAGCCGGCGATCACGTCGAGGACGGCCGCGCAGTCGGCCGTGTCCCGCGCGACGGGGCCGATCTGGTCCAGAGAGGAACCGTAGGCGATCAGGCCATAGCGGGAAACCGTGCCGTAGGTCGGCTTGATCCCGGTCACGCCGCAGAAGGAGGCCGGCTGGCGGATGGAACCGCCGGTATCGGATCCCAGTGCGAAGAACGCTTCTCCCGCCGCCACGGCCGCGCAGGATCCGCCGGAGGATCCGCCGGGGACCCGGCTCTCGTCCCAGGGATTTTTCGTCGGGCCGAACCAGGAGGTTTCCGTCGTGCTCCCCATGGCAAATTCATCCATGTTCGTCTTTCCCAGAAGGAGGACGCCGGCTTTCTCCAGGCGCGCGGCGGCCGTCGCCTGATAAGGCGGCACAAACCCGGACAGGATGCGCGAGCCGCAGGTCGTCGCCATCCCCTCCGTACAGATGTTATCCTTCACGGCGGCGGGAACGCCGGCCAGCGGCCCCGTAAGGCTCCCTTCGTCTATCGCCTTCTGGATGCGGTCCGCCCGGGCAAACAGCGCCGTCTCATCGGCCAGCGTTATATAGGCGTGAATTCTTGTTTCATTTTCATGAATCTGTTTCAGGACCGCTTCCAGTGCCTCGCGGACGGACAGCTCCCGCCCGCGGATGCGCCTCCCCAGCTCCAGCGCCGTCAGATCGGTTATTTTCATGCGTCTTTCCCCCCTACTCCACCGTTTTCGGCACCTGATACTGGCCGTCCTGTTTCTGCGGTGCGTTCGCCAGCATGGCGGCGGCCTCGTTTCCGTTCGTAACCTCGTCCTCGCGGAACACATTGCCGTACGAAATTACTTCCAGCGCCGGTTCGGTGCCGGCGGTGTCCAGTTCATTCAGCTGATCGACAAAGTCCAGCATCCGTTCCATCTCTTCCCGGACCGCATCCTTTTCTTCCTCCCGGATGCTCAGCTGAGCCAGGATCGCGACGGCCTCCATCATCTCGTCATCAATCTTTCCCGCCATATTCTGTCTCCTTTTTCTCCTCTTTTTCGGCGTTTCGCCGTCTTATGCAGGGACGGCTGTCCCGGACTCTGTTTCCTCTCACGGGGTCAGCCGCCGCTGATCGCGCGGGAACAGGGAGACCTCGCGCACATTCTCTTCCCCCAGAAGCTGCATGGTCATCCGCTCCAGGCCGATCCCCAGGCCCCCGTGGGGCGGCATCCCGTGGCGAAACGCGGAAAGGTAGGCCTCCATTCCCTCGGTGTCCATGCCCCGCGCGGCGATCCGCTCCGTCAGCATCTTCCAGTCGTGGATGCGCTGTCCGCCGGTGGTTACCTCCATGCCGCGAAACAGCAGATCAAAGCTTTCCGTTACCTCCGGATCCTCCGGGCTTGGCATCGTGTAAAAGGGGCGCTTGCGGGACGGATAATGCGTGACAAACACGAAATCCGCGCCGCATTCTTCCTGAAAGTAACGGCCGATGCGCTGCTCCTCGTCCGGCTCCAGATCATAGGGGCTGCGGATCGGAACCCCGTATTTTTCCGCCGCCAGCCTGCGGGCCTCGGAAAAACGCACCGCCGGGATGCGGTCCGTCTGCGGAAGGGTTACCCCCAGAAGCGCAAGCTCCGGGGCGTATTCTGCGCTCAGAAGGCGGGTAAGATAGGCCAGATAGCCGGTCTCCAGCCGCATCAGATCCGTAAAATCCGTCAGGTACGCCATCTCCAGATCGAGGCTGACGTACTCGTTTAAATGGCGGCGGGTGTTGTGCTTTTCCGCGCGGAAGACCGGGCCGATCTCCATCACGCGCTCAAAGACGGCGGCCATCATCTGCTTGTAAAACTGCGGGCTCTGCGCCAGCACGGCCGGCCGGTGGAAATATTCCAGCCGGAACAGATTGGCTCCGCCCTCCGCGCCGCGGGCCCCGATCTTCGGCGTGTGGATCTCCGTGAAGCCCTCCGCCTGCAGATATTCGCGGAACGCCCGGGCGACCCCTTCCTGAATTTTAAAACGGGCCCGCTCACGCAGGCCGCGAAGCGACAGCGGGCGCAGATCCAGCCGCGTTTCCAGCGAAGCGCCGGACTGCTTTCCGGAAACGGCAATCGGCATCGGCTCGTCCGGGCGCGAGAGAATCCGGAGTCCGTCGGCGTAAAGCTCCCGCCCTCCGGGCGCCCGCGTCTCCGCGCGGATCACGCCGGAAATTTGCACGCACGCCTCCTTGCTAAGAACGGACGGATCCGGCCCGTTCCCCCGCTCAAAGACGGTCTGCAAAATCCCGTCCCGCTTTCGCAGAATGACGAACGTGATCTCGCCCATGTCGCGGATGCGCTGCACAGCGCCGCAGACGCAGGCTCTCTTTCCCGGCGCGTCTTCTGCCAGGATCTCCTTAAGCTCCCAGGTTTTCTTTTCTTTTTCCGTCGTGATCCACTCCATCGCCCGGCCTCCTTTTTGCACCGCATTTCCGGCATAAAAAAAGACAGGGGCGCCATACCTGCGGCGCCCTTGCCCTCGTTTCAGCCGGCTGTCCCCGGCTGGCCTGATTCAATTATGGCTCATAATACCGTATTTTTTTTCTCCTGTAAAGCGTTTTTTTGAAATTCCCGCAAATTTTTTTTAAAAATTCCTGAAAGGCGTTGACATTGCCCCCCTCTGTCATATAATTTATCTGTATCAAACTTTTTTCATCATAAACATAAGAAAACATTTCAGATGGAGGAAAACCTATGTGTGGAATTGTTGGCTATATCGGCGGGGAGCAGGCGGCTCCGATTCTGCTGAACGGCCTTACCAAACTGGAATACCGCGGCTATGACTCTGCCGGGATCGCCGTGTTCGACGGCCGTGAGATCCGGATGGAGAAGGTGTCCGGCCGCCTGCAGCGGCTGAAGGAGGCGACGGGAAACGGAGCCGCGCTTCCGGGCACCATCGGCATCGGCCACACCAGATGGGCCACCCACGGCAGCCCGTCCGATACGAACGCCCATCCCCATTTTAATAAAGACCGCTCGATCGTCGTCGTGCACAACGGCATCATCGAGAATTACGTCCGGCTCAAGCAGCACCTGGAAAAGCACGGCTACGAGTTTGTCTCCGAGACGGACACCGAGGTGCTGGCGCATCTGCTCGACTACTATTACGGGCGCACGAAAAATCCGCTGTCCGCGCTCTGCCGCGTCATGCAGAAGGTGGAGGGATCCTACGCGCTGGGAATCCTGTTTAAAGATTACCCGGACACGATCTACGCCGCCAGAAAGGACAGCCCGCTGATCGTCGGCAGCAGCCGGGACGGCAATTTTATCGCCTCCGACGTTCCCGCCATCCTGCAGTACACGCGCGACGTCTTCTACATGGAGAATGAGGAGATCGCCGTGCTGACCCGGGACGTCGTCTCCTTCTACAGCATGGACGAGGAGCCGGTGGAGAAGTCTCCCGTCCACATCGACTGGGATGTAAACGCGGCCGAAAAGGGCGGCTATGAACACTTCCTCTTAAAGGAGATTTACGAACAGCCCCGCGCCGTCCGCGATACCTTAAGCCCCCGCATCCGCGGCGGGCAGATTGTCATCGAGGAGCTCGGCATGAGCGACGAGGAGATCCGCTCCATCGACAAGATCATGATCGTGGCCTGCGGCTCCGCCTACCACACCGGCGTCATGGCAAAATACATTTTCGAGGGCGTCGCCCGCGTACCCGTCGAGGTCGATCTGGCGTCCGAGTACCGCTACCGCGATCCGATCTTCGGCGCGCGCACGCTGGTCATCGTCGTCAGCCAGTCGGGCGAGACGGCCGATTCCCTGGCGGCGCTTCGCGAATCACGCGCGCACGGACAGAAAGTCCTGGGCATTGTCAACGTGGTGGGAAGCTCCATCGCCCGCGAGGCCGACAACGTCATGTACACCTGGGCCGGACCGGAGATCTCCGTCGCCACGACCAAGGCCTACAGCGCCCAGCTGGCGGCCTTCTACCTGCTGGCCATGAAGTTCGGCCAGGCGCGCGGCGCGCTTGAGGACAGCGTCTTTTCTGAGATGCTGGCCAGCCTGGAAAAGCTTCCGGATCAGATGGAGGAGATCCTGAAAAACCGCGAGAGCATCCAGCGCTTTGCCAACCGCTATCTGGCCGCCGAGCACATTTTCTTTATCGGCCGCGGAATCGACTACGCCATCTCGATGGAGGGTTCCCTGAAGTTAAAGGAGATCTCCTATATCCACTCGGAGGCGTATGCGGCCGGCGAGCTCAAGCACGGCACCATCTCGCTGATCGAAGAGGGGACGCTGGTGGTGGCTGTCGCGACGCAGGAGAAGCTCTACCTGAAAATGACCAGCAACATCGAGGAGGTCAAAACCCGGGGCGCGTTTGTGATGGCTCTGACCAACGAGGGCAACAAAGACATCGAGAAGGTCTCGGATTTTACCCTGTACGTGCCAGAGACCAACCGCTACTTCGCCGGTTCCCTGGCCATCATCCCGCTGCAGCTCTTCGCCTACTACGTTTCGCTGGGCCGCGGCCTCGACGTCGACAAGCCCCGCAACCTGGCCAAATCGGTCACGGTGGAATAACCGCCGGCAGCGGGCAGAACAAAAAAACGCGAAAAAAAAGATTGACATCCCGTTTTTTTCGTGTATACTAACAACCATAAAAGCAAAGGCGCTTCGGATTTCCGGGGCGCCTTCTCTTTTTTCCGGAAAAAAGTCCCCCGCAAACCAGGCTGAAAGGAGACGCATATGAAAAAAGATATCCCTGAACTTTACGGCAGCCTCGTTTTTCACGACAGGGTCATGAGAAACAAGCTCCCGCGCGACGTCTACCGGGCGCTGCAAAAGACCATCGAAACCGGCAGCCACCTGGAACTCGACGTGGCCAACGCCGTGGCGGTCGCCATGAAGGAGTGGGCCGTGGAACACGGAGCCACCCATTTCACGCACTGGTTCCAGCCCATGACCGGTATCACGGCGGAAAAGCATGACAGCTTCATCCATCCGCTGGGAAACGGGGAGGTCATCATGGACTTTTCCGGAAAAGAACTGGTAAAGGGCGAACCGGACGCTTCCAGCTTCCCCTCCGGCGGCCTGCGGGCCACGTTCGAGGCCAGAGGCTACACCGCCTGGGATCCGACCTCTCCCGCCTTTATCAAGGACGGCACGCTCTGCATTCCCACCGCCTTCTGTTCCTACAGCGGGGAGGCGCTGGACACCAAGACGCCGCTGCTGCGCTCGATGGAGGCCGTCAACCGCGAGGCGCTGCGCCTTCTCTCCCTGCTCGGCCGCACGGACGTGACCCGCGTCTTTTCCACGGTCGGGCCGGAGCAGGAATATTTCCTGGTCGACCGTGAGCAGTTTCTTGCGCGAAACGACCTGCGCTTCTGCGGCCGCACGCTTTTCGGCGCGCCGGCGCCCAAGGGACAGGAAATGGACGACCATTATTTCGGCGTCATCCGTCCCCGCGTCTCGGCTTTTATGAAAGAGCTGGATGAAGAGCTGTGGAAACTGGGGATCCCCGCCAAGACGAAGCACAACGAGGTAGCTCCGGCCCAGCATGAGCTGGCGACGGTCTTTACCATCGCCAACGTAGCCGTGGACAATAACCAGCTGACGATGGAGCTGATGAAGCGGGTGGCGGAACGCCACGGCCTCGTCTGCCTGCTGCACGAAAAACCGTTCGCGGGCATCAATGGGAGCGGCAAGCACAACAACTGGTCCCTGGCGACCGATTCCGGGGAAAATCTGCTGGAGCCGGGAGCGGATCCGGAGAAAAATCTTTCCTTCCTGCTCTTTTTCTGCGCCGTCATCCAGGCCGTGGACGATTACGGCGATCTGCTCCGCCTGAGCGTGGCGACCGCCGGCAACGATCACCGCCTGGGCGGCAATGAGGCTCCGCCCGCCATCGTCTCCATGTTCATCGGCGAAGATCTGGCCGGCGTCCTCACGCGCATCGAAGAAGGCAGAGAACCGCAGGCCGGCGAAACGGTAACCATGACGGCCGGCGCGCGCGTGCTGCCGCATTTTGTAAAGGATACGACGGACCGCAACCGCACGTCCCCCTTCGCCTTTACCGGCAACAAATTTGAATTCCGCATGCCCGGCTCCGCCCTATCGGCGGCCGAGCCCAATATCGTGCTGAACACGGCCGTCGCGGACGTGCTGCGGGAATTTGCAGGCCGGCTTGAACCGTATCACGAAAACGGGTTTGCAGAGGCGGCGCGGGAACTTTTAAGAGACGTCATCCGCCGCCACCGCCGCATCATCTTCAACGGCAACGGCTATGCAGAGGAATGGGTAAAGGAAGCGCACCGCCGCGGCCTCTCTGATCTTTCCGACTGCGCGAAAAGCTTTCCGCGGATCCTGGAGGAGAAAAACAGTTCCCTCTTTCTGCGCCACGGCGTCTATACCCGCAAAGAGCTTCTCGCCCGCCACGAGATCCGGGAGGAAACGTACGCGGGCACGCTGCGCATTGAGGCAAGAACCATGATCTCCATGATGCGAAAGACGTTCCTGCCCTGTCTGCGCGCCGCGATCCGCGAGCTTTCTGAAACCGAGCGGGAGGGCGCTCCCCTGCTCTCTGATTCCGCCGCCGAAACGCTCCGGACACAGCTTGAAGACCTGGGCTCTGCCTATGAGGCGATCTGGAAGAAAACCGAGCGGCTGGCCGCCTGCGAAGAGGAAGCGGATGCCATGGAAACCGGCCCTGAAAAGATAGCTTTCTACCACGATACGGTTCTCTGCGCGATGGAGGATCTGCGGCGCGATGTGGACCGGGCCGAACCGTTAATCCCCGCATCGCTCTTAACCTATCCCACCTACGATCAGCTCCTGTTTTCCGTATAGAACGGCAGGCGCGGCATGTGCTGCATGCCGCGCCCGCAAGAAACCGGAATCCCTCTTCTGATCAGATACGGCAGGAAGCTCTGCTTCCTGCCGCATCCTCTTACCGGTCAGCCGGTCTCTTCTCTTTTCTTTTCCCGTACCCGGAAAATCGCTTCCTATTTGTTCTCGGCCTTCAGGGCCTTCAGCTCGTCGAAGACCACGTCGTTTAACACCTTGATGTAGGTTCCCTTCATGCCCGAGGAACGCGATTCGATCACGCCGGCGCTCTCAAACTTGCGCAGCGCGTTGACAATGACCGAGCGCGTGATGCCGACCCGATCGGCGATCTTGCTGGCGACCAGGATCCCCTCGTTGCCCTCCAGCTCGTCGAAAATGTGGGTAATCGCCTCCAGCTCCGAGAACGAAAGCGTGCTGATGGCCGACTTGACAATCTGGATCTTGCGCGTCTCCTCCGCGTTCTCTTCATTGACCGAACGCATCATCTCCAGGCCGACCACCGTCGTCCCGTACTCGCTCAGAATGATGTCGTCAATGTCGTACTGCGCGTCGGACTTATAGATAAACAGCGTTCCCAGTCTCTCGCCGGAAATATCAATCGGCGTGATGATCGCCTGATATTTCTTCACGTTTTCTTCCGCAAACCCAAGAGTAGCAAGGTTCACATTCTCTTTGGTGGACAAAACGCTCAGGAGACGTTCATTCAGCATCCGATCGACAAAGCCTCCGACCTGATCCTCGATCAGCTCTTCGATCTCGTCGATCCCGGGATGAATGGCGACGCCCAGCACCTTGCCCTTCTTGCTGATGACCAGAATATTCGATTCCAGTATCTCGCTGAGGACTTCGCAGATATCGTTGAAAACCACCTTGTGCGAATGATTGTTATGCAACAATTTGTTGATCTTGCGAGTTTTGTCCAGCAACTGAACGCTCATTTCGCAGCTACCTCCTTTGCCTTATCTTGGTATATTAAAAATTCTTTTATAACCTGTAAAAATTGTAACACGATTACAAGATAATGGCAAGAGTTTTTCTGGATTTTTCAAATTTTTTAATAATAAATATTGTTTTTACTGTGTTTTAACAAATCCGCAGGATTTATTGGAACATTGCAGCTTGTTCCCTTTTTCCAGCATCATTTGCCCGCATTTTGGACACTTCTCGGCCGAGGGCTTCTGCCAGCTCATAAAATCGCAGTCCGGGTTGTCGATGCAGCCGTAATAGCGACGTCCCTTCTTCGATTTGCGCACCACGATGTCCTTGCCGCATTTGGGGCAGGGAACGCCGATCTTCTCCAGATACGGTCGGGTGTTTTTGCACTCCGGGAATCCCGGGCAGGCCAGGAATTTCCCGTGCGGGCCGTACTTGATGACCATGTGGCGCCCGCAGAGCTCGCAGATCTCGTCCGTCTCCTCGTCCGCAATCTTGACGGACTCCAGCCGGGACTGCGCCTCCCGGACCGCCGCCGCCAGATCGGGATAAAAGTTTTCAATGACCGTCTTCCACGACACGCTGCCGTCCCCGATGCGATCCAGCAGATATTCCATGTTGGCCGTGAACGTCAGATCGACGATCGAGGGGAACGCCTGCTTCATCATCCCGTTGACGACCTCGCCCAGCTCCGTCACATAGAGATTCTTATTCTCCTTGACGACGTAGCGCCTGGCAAGGATGGTCGTGATGGTCGGCGCATAGGTGCTGGGACGGCCGATCCCCTGTTCCTCCAGGGCCCGGACCAGCGACGCCTCCGTATAGTGCGCCGGCGGCTGGGTAAAATGCTGCTCGGTCTCCAGCTTCTCCGGCGTCAGAAGCATCCCCTTTTCCAGCTTTTCCGACAGCGCGCCGCCCTCTTCCTTCTCCTCGTCCGGCGTATAGACGGAAAGGAAGCCGTCGAATTTGATGCGCGAACCGGAGAG
Source organism: uncultured Lachnospiraceae bacterium (assembly GCA_944381615.1). GTDB lineage: Bacteria > Bacillota > Clostridia > Lachnospirales > Lachnospiraceae > Otoolea. The sequence goes on from CALWLT010000039.1 coordinate 61,787, forward strand.
CGTGAACTGATGGCGGCCCGCCGCGATCCGCACGGAGGTCGTCTCGTAGACGGCCGGGCGCATCCGGCTGGCCGCGAAGCGCTTCCAGATCAGCTGGTAAAGCCGGAACAGATCCCGCGACAGATCCTCCTTGACCAGGACCGGCGTCAGGGAGATATCGGTGGGACGGATCGCCTCGTGCGCGTCCTGCACCTTGCCGCCGCTTTTGCGGACCGCCGCCTCGCCTGAGGCCACATACGGCGCTCCGAAATGCGCTTCGATATAGGAGCGGGCCGCCGCGTCCGCCTCGGCCGCCACGCGCGTGGAATCGGTACGCAGGTAGGTAATCAGACCGATGGTGCCGTGCCCCTTGATATCGACGCCCTCATAGAGCTGCTGTGCCAGCCGCATGGTTTTCTGGGTGGAAAAATTCAGCGTGCGCGACGCTTCCTGCTGCAGCGTACTGGTCGTAAAGGGGATCGGCGCCTTGCGGATCCGCTCGCCCGTCTTTATCTCGCTTACCTCATAGGTTGCGCCCTCCAGCTCCGCCACCAGCTGATCCATCTGCTCTTTGCCCGCGATGGTCTTCTTTCCGTCCCCGTCGCCGTAATAGCGGGCCGTGACCTTCTGGCGCGTGCCCTGAATCTTCAGCTTCGCGTCCAGCGTCCAGTATTCCTCCGGAATGAACGAATTGATCTCGTCCTCCCGGTCACAGATCATGCGCAGCGCGACCGACTGGACGCGGCCGGCGCTCAGGCCCCGCTTTACCTTGGCCCAGAGAAGGGGGCTGATCAGGTAGCCCACCATCCGGTCCAGCATCCGCCTGGCCTGCTGCGCGTCCACCAGGTTCATGTCGATCGAGCGCGGTTCCTTCAGGGAAGCCTTGACTGCATTTTTCGTGATCTCGTTAAAGCTGATGCGGTAAACCTTCTTGTCTTTGGCCTCGTCCAGCTTCAGCGCCTTCGCCAGGTGCCAGGAGATTGCCTCTCCCTCCCGGTCCGGGTCGGTGGCCAGATAAATCTTATCCGCTTTTTTTACTTCCCTGCGCAGGCGGGCCAGCGTATCGCCCTTGCCGCGGATCGTAATATATTTCGGCTCATAGTCATGCTCTACATCAATCCCCAGCTGGCTCTTGGGAAGATCCCGCACATGGCCGCCCGAGGCGTCCACCTCGTAATTTGAGCCGAGAAATTTTTTGATCGTCTTAACCTTGGCCGGCGATTCTACGATTACCAGATTCTTTGACATGACAGACTCCTACTCCAACTTCCTCACGTAATACTGATTCGCAGGCTGCAGGGCCAGACCCCGCAGCTCCAGCTGATGGAGCGCCAGCAGGCACTCCCCCGCTCCCAGCCCGCTGCGCGCCATAAGCTCTTCCGTGTGGCGGGGCTGTGAATCCAAGCAACTATACACCATTTTTTCCGTCTTGGCAAGTGTATTTCCTGATTTTTCTTTACTTTTTATTGAGTTTTTACATTTTATATGGAAGAAATCCAGAATATCTTCCGGCTCGGTCACAATGGCGGCCCCCTGGCGGATCAGGCGGTTGCAGCCGGCGCTTAACGGATCGATCCGCCGCCCCGGAAGCGCGCAGACCTCCCGTCCCTGCTCCAGCGCCAGGTCGGCCGTGATCAGGGAACCGCTCTTTTTTCTGGCCTCGACGACAATGACCAGATCGGAAAGACCGCTGATCAGGCGGTTGCGCACCGGGAAATGCGGCGCAAGCGGCGGTTCCCCCGGCCCGTACTCGGAAAGAATGCCGCCGCGCCCGGACAGGGCCTCATAGATGTCCCGGCTGGCCCGGGGATAGCAGAGATCCGGCCCGCAGCCCAGAACGGCAAAGGTATCGCCACCGGCCGCCAGCGCGCCGCGGTGCGCCGCCTGATCCACGCCCAGCGCCATGCCGCTTATGACCTGGACGCCGTGCTCCGCCAGCAGGCGACCGATGTATTCCGCTTCCTGACGGCCGTATGGGCTGCAGCTGCGCGCCCCGACGACGGCGGCGCACGGCCGGTCCCCGGCGGGGAGTCTGCCTTTCACGAACAGCCACACAGGCATATCATAAATATTCTCAAGCCGGCGCGGATATGCCGCCTCGCCGGCAAGCAGCAGCGAGATCCCCAGCCTGTCCAGCCCTTCAAATTCCACCCTTCTTTGCTCCAGCTGCCCCCGGGCCGCGGCGATCGCGCGGCCGGTTTTCTCCCCCAGAAAAGAAAGCGCGGTAAGTTTTGTCTCATCCATATGATAGATTGCCTCAAAACTGCCCGCGTATTCATAGAGTTTTCCCGCCCGTTTCGCGCCCACGCCCTCGATGCGGCTGAGCCAGTAGGCGAAAAAGCGCTCCCGCCGGCTGTATTCCCGTTTCCTCTCCTCCTGTCTCTCCTCCTGTGTTCTCTCCCCCGTCATAGCCAATCCTCCTTCCGGCTTCTCTTTACATCTGCCCCCAGTAGCGCGCCTCAAAGCTGCGGAACGCGGCCGCCTCCGCCAGCTGTTCCCGGCCGATCGCCTCCGCTTCGTCCAGATCGGCGAGCGTGCGCGACACCTTAAGAAGCTTCATCCGCCCGCGCAGGCTCAGATTCTGATTCTGACAGATCGCGTCAAGCAGCTCCTCCTCTTTCGCTCCCAGCGCGCAGAATTCTTCAATTTGGCGTCGCCCCATGCGGCCGTTGCAGGAGATCCCCGTTTTCGCAAACCGCTCCCGCTGCCGCCGGACCGCCCTCTCGACGCGCCCGCGCATCACGGCGGAGCTCTCTCCCTTTTCCCGCAGGGATTCCTGCGTCAGATCCTGTCTGGGGACCTCCACGCCGATGTCGATGCGATCCAGGAACGGGCCCGACACGCGGCTTAAATAACGGCGGATCTGCGCTGGCGTACAGCGGCAGCGGGCCATATCCGGATAAAACCCGCATTTGCAGGGATTCATGGCGGCGACCACCAGCGCGTCGGCAGGAAAGACGAGTGCCCCGTTCATGCGCGAAACGGTAATGCTCCCCTCCTCCATGGGCTCGCGCAGCAGATCCAGCACCTGGGGATGAAATTCCGCCAGCTCGTCGAGAAACAGGATCCCCTGCGTCGCCAGAGAGACTTCCCCCGGTTTCGGGCCTTTTCCGCCTCCCGCCATCGCCTGCGGCGTCGTCCCGTGATGCGGGCTGCGAAAGGGCCTGCTCCGGATCAGCGGTTCCTTCTGCGTCAGAAGGCCGCAGATGCTGTACACGCCGGAAACCTGCAGACGTTCCTCCAGATCGAGCGGGGGAAGGATCGTGGGAAGCCGTCTGGCCGCCATGGTTTTTCCCGTCCCGGCCGGTCCGATCAAAAGAAGGTTGTGGCGGCCGGCCGCCGCCGCCTCGCAGGCCCTGCGCACGGTGGGAAGCCCCGCCAGCTCGTCAAAATCCACCTCCGGATCCGGCAGGGGTTCCAGAGAAGCCTGCTGCGGGGAAAAAAATGCGCCACGGATCCGCTGCGGCTGCGCCAGCAGATCCGCCAGCTGCGCCAGATCCGCCACGCCGACGATCTCCACCCCTTCTACGGCCGTTCCCTCCGCCGTATTTTCCGACGGAAGAAAGACGCGGCAAACGCCGGCTTCCCGGGCGGCATAGACGCGCGGCAGGATGCCGGGCACCGGCCTGACGCTCCCATCCAGCCCCAGCTCGCCGATGTACGCCCAGTCCTTTTCTGCCTTTTTGGTCAGGCAGCCCAGGACCGCTGCGGCGATCGCCAGATCGAAGCCGGTCCCCTCCTTGCGCACGCCGGCCGGGGCCAGGTTGACGGTAATCCGCCGGGGCGGCAGGCGGAATCCGGCGTTTTTCATCGCCGTCCTCACCCGCTCCTGCGCCTCCTTTACCTCTCCGGCCAGATATCCGACCAGGATAAACGAGGGAAGGCCCTCGCTCACGTCCGCCTCCACCGATACTGGGAAGCCCTCCACACCCCGGACGCCAAAACTGTTGACTTTAAAAAACATCGAATCCTCCTCTCTTCCATAAAAAAGCAACCTTAAAACAGTCCGTATAAATAAGCGGGAATGAATCAGCAGAACAGAAAAAACAGGAAGAAAAATCAAAAAAGAAACGTCAAAAACAAAAAAGAAACGTCAAAAAGATCCGTGAAAATCCGGAAAGGCCAATCAAGATCAGAAAACGAAACGAAAATCAGAAACGATCTGTGAAGATCCGAAAACGTAACGAAAATCAGAAAAGAGAAAAACAGACGCGCCCCCGCCTGGGAGGCGGCATAAGCCGCCTCCCAAAGCGCAGGCATCCGGCAGACAGCCGCCCGCTTTATCCCCGCGGGTAGCGGTAACGGCAGCGGAACGTGCAGTCGGCACAGCGTTTTTTCCAGGCCGGGATCGGCGGCTCTCCCTTGATCGAGGAAAGGAGCGCGACCGCCGCTTCTTCTTCCTCGGGCGTGCCCTCCAGCACGAGGCTGACCGCCCCCTCGGAGCCGCCGATGCCGCCGGATCCGGCGTGCCAGGCATGAACGCCGGTCAGGAGAGAGAGCGCCGCGATCTCATGGAGAATCACGCCGTTCGTAACCGTTACGTACCCGCAGCCGCGGCCGAACGTAAAGGAATATTCGCCGATCCCCTTCATGTGGCGCTGCGCCTCCGGCACGGAAGCGACCAGTTTCTCCAGTCCCACGGGAATCAGGAAATGGACGCCCTGCGCGTATACCTTCGGCAGCATGCGCATGATATTACCGCCCGTCGGGTGGGCCAGGAAAAATCCGGCGTTTCCCTCCGCGTCCACCGCGTTCGCTCCCTTGACGTAGACGTCTCCCGGCCCCATCTGTCCGATGATCGCATCCAGCTCCTCATAATCGGAACATTCCGGGAAATGCTCCATCTGCCTGCCCTTCTGAATCCAGACCGAGCGCAGGCGGTCGTCCGGGCTCTGGCAGAGAACGCCCTCGGCCGTCACGCCGCAGGGGAAACGCGAAATGTCCAGTTTTTCGCCCAGAAGTTCCTCCACAAAATAACCGGTTGTCGTCCCGTTGGAAACCAGGATATTTCCCTCTGCAAATGCCTTCCTGACCAGCGGATGCGCCGCCGCCGCTTTTCCAATCAGCCGCTTGGACTCCGACGGAGTCAGCGATACCAGTACGCTCATCTCAACCCCCTCCTCTCCCGGATCGGAAAGAAGGCGCGGCAAAAGAACGGAAAAATTCTTCTGCCACGCCCCCTTTTTCCGGCCTTACGGCCGCTTCTTATTTTCAATCATCTGCTTTTCAGAGCCGGGTGTCCGGAACCATTATTCATTCCCGTAAAGCGTAACCAGCTTGGTCAGGTAATGATAGCGCTCCTTCGCCTCCGACTCATTTCTCGCGGAGAGCTCGCTCGCGCGCTCCGGATTCTTCAGCGCCAGAGACGCATAGCGGACCTCGCCCTTTAAGAAGGACTGATAATCGCCGGTCGGAGCCTTGCTGTCCAGCGTGAACTTCTTCTCGGCAGCCGGATTGAAGCGGAAATTATGCCAGTATCCGCACTCTACCGCCAGCTTCTCCTCGGTCTGGGCCTTGTCCATGCCCTTCTTGATTCCGTGGTTGATGCAGGGCGCGTAGGCGATGATCAGGGACGGACCCGGATAGGCCTCCGCCTCCGCCAGCGCCTTGACGGTCTGCGCATAGTCGGCGCCCATCGAAATCTGAGCGACGTAGACATAGCCGTAGCTCATGGCGATGGAAGCCAGATCCTTCTTCTTGGTATCCTTGCCGCCGGCCGCAAACTGAGCGACCGCGCCGGTCGGCGTCGCCTTGGAGGACTGTCCGCCGGTATTGGAATACACCTCGGTATCATATACCATGATGTTGATGTCCTTGCCGGAAGCAAGCACGTGATCCACGCCGCCGAAGCCGATATCGTAAGCCCAGCCGTCGCCGCCGAATACCCACTGCGACTTCTTGGCCAGGAAATCTTTATTCTTCACAATCTCTCTGCAGTCCGGGCAGTCGATGCCGTCCAGCGCCGCAACCAGCTTGTCCGTCGCGGAACCGTTCAGCGCGCCGATGCCGAAGGTATCCAGCCACTCCTTGCAGGCGGCCTTTACTTCCTCCGTAGCCTGCTCCGCGTTCATGACCTTCTCCACCTTTGCCTTCAGGCCGTCGCGGATCGCGTTCTGCGCCAGCAGCATACCGTAGCCGAACTCTGCGTTGTCCTCGAACAGGGAATTATCCCAGGCCGGGCCCTTGCCCTCTTTGTTGACCGTGTAGGGCGTGGACGGCGAGGAGTTGCCCCAGATGGAGGAGCAGCCGGTCGCGTTGGAGATGTACATCCGATCGCCGAACAGCTGCGTGATCAGCTTGGCGTACGGAGTCTCGCCGCAGCCCGCGCACGCGCCCGAGAACTCGAGTAACGGCTGCTTGAACTGGCTTCCCTTGACCGTCGTCTCTTTGAATTTATCGATCACATCCTGCTTAACCGGCAGCGTCTGGCCGTAATCGAAGCCCTTCTGCGCCTCCAGGTTCTGCTCCAGGCTGACCATGGTAAGCGCCTTCTCGCCCTTCTTGCCCGGGCAGACGTTCGCGCAGGAGCCGCAGCCCGTGCAGTCCAGAGCGGAGATCGTCATCGTAAATTTATACTGCGGCATACCGGTCATCGGAAGCGTCTTCGTTCCCTCCGGCGCGGCGGCCGCCTCCTCCTCCGTCATGGCGACGGGGCGGATAACCGCATGCGGACAAACATACGAGCAGAAGTTACACTGAATACAGTTATCCGGATTCCAGACCGGAACGTTCACGGCGATGCCGCGCTTCTCATAGGCGGCGGAGCCGGAAGGCGTCGTGCCGTCCACATAATCGACAAACGCGGAAACCGGAAGGTTGTTGCCCTCCTGCGCGTTGACCGCAGCCTGGACCGTGTTGACGAATTTCACGACGTCCGCTCTTCCCTCGGTCGCGTGCGTCATATCCAGGCCCTCGTCCTGCGCGTCCTTCCAGCTCTCCGGCACCTGAATCTCGACGACATGCTGCGCGCCGGCGTCGATGGCCGCCCAGTTCTTCTTGACCACGTCCTCGCCCTTGCGGCCGTAGGTCGCCTTGGCAGCCGCCTTCATCAGCTCGATGGCTCTCTCCTCCGGGATGATGTTGGCCAGCTTGAAGAACGCCGACTGAAGGATGGTGTTGATCCGGGTCGGGCCCATGCCGGTCTCGATTCCCAGCTTCACGCCGTCGATCACATAGAATTTAATCTTGTGATCCGCGATAAATTTCTTAACCTGTCCCGGCAGATGATGCTCCAGCTCCTCCATGTTCCACGGGCAGTTGAGAAGGAACGTGCCGCCGTCCACCAGCTCCTGTACCATGTTGTACTTGCGGATGTAGGCCGGATTGTGGCAGGCCACGAAATTCGCCTTGTGGATCAGGTACGTGGACTTGATCGGTCTGTGTCCGAAACGCAGGTGGGACATGGTTACGCCGCCGGATTTCTTGGAGTCGTAATCAAAATACGCCTGCGCGTACATATCGGTGTTGTCGCCGATGATCTTGATGGAGTTCTTGTTGGCGCCAACCGTACCGTCCGCGCCCAGGCCCCAGAACTTGCAGTTCACGGTGCCTTCCGGCGTCGTAACCAGCGGCTCGCCCAGATCCAGGGACAGGTTCGTCACATCGTCCACGATGCCGATGGTAAAGTGGCGCTTCTGCGTATTGTCGAATACGGCGACGATCTGCGCCGGCGTGGTATCCTTGGAGCCAAGGCCGTAGCGTCCGGTATAGATCGGGACCTGGTCAAACTTCGTCTCCTTGAGGGCGGCGACTACGTCCAGATAAAGCGGCTCGCCCAGGGAGCCCGGCTCCTTGGTGCGGTCAAGCACGGAAATCTGCTTTACCGTATCCGGGATCGCGTCAACCAGCGCGGAGGCAACGAACGGGCGGTACAGGCGTACCTTTACCACGCCGACCTTGCGGCCCTGCGCCATCAGGTAATCGATCGTCTCCTCGATCGTGTCGTTGACGGAACCCATGGCGATGATCACGTGCTCGGCATCCGGCGCGCCGTAATAGTTAAACAGCTTGTAATCGGTGCCGATCTTCTCGTTGACCTTGTCCATGTACTCCTGTACGATCGCCGGAAGCGCCTCGTAGTACGGATTGCAGGCCTCTCTTACCTGGAAGAAGATATCCGGGTTCTGCGCGGATCCTCTCTGGCAGGGATGGTTGGGATTGAGGGCATTCTTGCGGAACGCGTCAATGGCGTCCATGTCTGCCATCTCCTTCAGATCCTCGTAATCCCAGGTCTCAATTTTCTGAATCTCGTGAGAGGTGCGGAATCCGTCAAAGAAATTGATGAACGGAACCTTTCCCTTGATGGCCGCAAGATGCGCAACCGGGGTCAGGTCCATCACTTCCTGCACGCTGGACTCGCAGAGCATCGCGCAGCCCGTCTGGCGGCAGGCGTAAATATCAGAATGGTCTCCAAAGATAGAAAGCGCATGGCTGGCCAGCGCGCGGGCGGATACGTTGAATACACCCGGGAGCTGCTCGCCCGCAATCTTGTAGAGATTCGGGATCATCAGCAGGAGTCCCTGGGACGCCGTATACGTCGTGGTCAGCGCGCCTGCAGCCAGAGAACCGTGTACCGCGCCCGCGGCGCCGGCTTCCGACTGCATCTCCGTAATCTGAACCGTGTGGCCGAAAATATTCGTCCGGCCGTCGGTCGCCCACTCATCCGTGGCTTCCGCCATGGGGGAAGAAGGGGTAATCGGATAGATAGCGGCCACGTCGGTAAACGCGTATGAAGCATGCGCGGCCGCGTGGTTTCCATCCATGGTTTTCATCTTTCTTGCCATAGTGAATTTTCCTCCTATCAAAAGTGAAGTGTGTCAGTAAACCCATTTCCTCTCGGAAATTTACCTGATTAACATTATATCAACTTTTTGTTAAAATGCAAACAATTTCGCCGGCCGCAGACGTACTATTTTTAAAACATGGCCGACGGCCTTATGATTTTTTGAAGCGCAAAAGAAGGACCGCCGGCCACTTTCCGGCCCGGGTCCTTCTTCTGCAAACAGTATGGATTTTTCACGCGAACGGTATGCTTTCTGAATCGGCACGGATTCGCCGATCCGGACTCACATGCCCGGCCCCGCCGGTCCCTGCTCCACCATCGGATTGGCAGGGGCCTCGGTCTGCGGCTGCGTCTCTGCCAGGGCTTCCGTCTCCGGCATCTGCGTACCCGGTCCGGCTTCTGATCCGGCTCCCGGCTCGACTGCGGTCTCGCCGGTTCCGGAGGCGTTCTGGCTCTCCGTGATGGACGGGTCAAAGGCCGGGCCGATGGGCATACTCTCCGTCACGCCCGCGCTCTCTCCCGGCAGCGTCTCCGCCAGCGATTCGGAAGAACCCTCCGTCGTAATGACCGTCCCGGACGTGTTGCGCTTGATGGTCGCCGCCTTTCCGCGGTAGCTGCTGTTGTGGAAGAATTCGCGCTCCACCTCTTCGTCATTCTTATAGGTAACGAGATACGTCGTCCAGCGGCTGCCCGGCGTGGCGGCCTTTACCTCGATCTCCTGATCCAGCGGGATCGTCATATCCTCCTCATAGACCGGCGCCGGCGGCTCCAGATCGCCGACCCGCTCCGACTCCATGCGGATCTTGACGCCGTCCTCCAGGACCTGTACGCCGTAGATGGAAAGCGTCAGCTTGCGGCTTCCGCTCTCAAAGCTCGCCCGGATGGCCACCGGGAAATCGGAGTTGTTGACAAACTTGAAATCCGGCCCGCCGTAGCTGACGGCCGCGTCCTCGCCCGGCGTCACATAGGAGGGCTCATAGCTGTGCGCATGGCGCTCCGTGCTCTTTAAGCCGGAGAAAATGACCGCGTTGTACAGCGTGGAAGATACCTGGCAGACGCCGCCGCCCGGCTCCTGTACGACCTCGCCGTTCAGATACGCCGTAGCCGGCTTGTAGCCCTTGGCCTCCGTCCGGGCCCCCGTCGCATCGTTAAAGGAAAATTCCTGGCCGGGGTTTACGATCATCCCGTTTAACGCCTCGCAGGCCAGGCGGATATTCTCATTGCGGTTGCTGTTGGAAGTCGTGGTCGTCGTGTAGGTCCCGATCGTCTTGTACATCTCCCGCAGATCGTCCGCCGAATATTCCGGCGATACCTCCTTGATCTGCGCGGCAATTACCGCGTCGTAATCCTTCTGCTGAATCGCCGCCACGATGTCCGCCGCCAGCTTCTCCTGATCGATCACGTGCCCGTTGCTGCCCGTCTCAAATTCAAACTTGCCCGTCTCTTTATTATAGCCGGAGATACCGCCGTTCTGCGCCACCATGTTCCAGTTGCCCGCGATCAGGGCGGCTTCCGCCATCGCGGCTTCCGTCATGTTGTCCGTGTTGACCGTGTACGACTCGCCCGGCTTCAGCTCGCTGGCATAGATCTCCTCCAGCAGCTCGTCCACCTTGGCCTCCATCAGATTGGAGACGTCCGCCTCCTTCTCATCGTAGGAAACCTTCATATTCCAGGCGTACTGCGAAAGGATCGCCTCTCGCGCCTCTTCCTGCGTCAGACCGTTGATGTTGATCCCGTCCACCAGCACTTCCTGGGACGCATCCTGCGAAGCGGCCGTCTGCGATTCGCCCGTGCTCTCCTCTGCCGTCTGCGACGAGGCGCAGCCCCGCGCGATCAGCGCCGCAAACAGAATGACCACCAGCGCCGCGATCACGATCAGAAGGATCTGCGTGATATCAGGCCGCTGGCGCTTGCGCCGCCGGTTGTGGCGCGGCTGCTGATAAGAAGAACGCCCCGCCCCGCTTCTGGACGCCCCGCCTCTTCCCCGGGACACGGCGGTTTCCTGTCCCCGACTGCTGCGGCGGCTGCGGACGCTCTCCGAGCGCCGGATCCCCGCGCTGTCTCTATCAAAACTTCTTCTCCCGGAAGAAGCAATACTGTAATCGTACATACCTGCTTATCCACCCATCTGAAAAAATAAACAATAATCTCTGCTACAGTATAGCACAATTTCACAAAAAGAAAAGAACTTATTTCTTAAATTTTTTTTGTTGACTTTTAACATAGAACGCGCTAGCGTTAAGAAAGAAACAACGGGAGGTATCTTACTATGAAGCCGGTTGATCTGCATGTCCACTCTACTGCTTCCGACGGCACGCTTTCGCCCGCCCGGCTGGTCCGCCTCGCCGCAGAAAGCGGCCTGTCCGCCTTCGCCCTGACGGATCACGACACGGTCGCGGGAGTACAGGAAGCGCTCTGCGCCGCCCGGGATACGGAGCTTACCGTGATTCCGGGAATTGAATTATCCTGTCCGTATCAGGATCGGGAGCTCCACATCCTGGGGCTGTTTCTTGACTGGCAGGATCCGGCGCTAAACGGGGCGCTTGCCGCGCTCTGTCAGGCGCGCCGGGCGCGCAACGAGCGCATTCTCTCCCTCTTTCAGCAGGACGGGTTTCCTCTGACCTGGGAGGATGTGGCGGGAACGGAGCACGGTTTTGTCATAACCCGCGCGCATTTTGCCCGCGCGCTTCTGAAACGGGGCTGCGTTTCCTCCATGAACGAAGCCTTTGTCCGCTATCTGGATCCGGGAAAAAAGTATTTCCTGCCCAAAGAGGCCCTGGATCCGGAGCAGGCCATCCGCCTGATCCGCAGCGCCGGCGGGTTTCCCGCGCTGGCACACCCACTCCAGTACCGCCTGGGATGGACCGGCCTTAACGCGCTTCTTTCCTATTTAAAAGAGCGCGGGCTGGCGGGACTGGAAGTATACTATTCCTCCCACACGGCCGGCGACACCGTCCGGCTGCGCGAATCGGCCCGCCGCTTCGGTCTTCTGGAAACCGGCGGTTCGGATTTCCACGGCGCGAACAAACCGGACATCCGGCTCGGGACCGGCCGCGGCAGTCTGCGCGTGCCGCCGCACCTGCCCGACGCGATCAGGGCGTATCTGTCTTCCGCCGTTTCGCCCACTGGAAAATGCAGTCTCCCAGACTCTCCGCCGAAGGCGTCTCTGCCGTAAGGACCCGCCCGAATCCGGCCTCTCTCGCCGCCCTTTCCGTCTCCCGCCCGATGCAGGCCGCCGTCAGGCGGCCCGGCCGGACCTTCTCTCCCATCAGGCCGAGAAAACCGCGCACCGTCGAGGCGCTCGTGAAAAGGACCAGATCGATGCCGTCCTCTGAACACAGCGCGCCGATCCGCCGGGACAGCGGGCCGGGCCCGGCCATCCGCGTCTCATAAAGCGCAACCTCCTCGAACAGGCAGCCGGCCGCTGAAAGTGCGTCCGTCAGCGCCGGCGACCCGTCCCTCGCGCGGCAGATCAGAATCCGCTCCTCACGGCCCGCCAGGCGGGCCAGGCCTCTTCCCAGCTCGCCCGCGTAGGCCGTCTGCGGCAGGTAATCTGCGAAAAGCCCCCTCTTTTTCAGCTCCGCCTCCGTCCCGTGCCCGATCGCCGCGATGCGCAGATGGAACAGACGGCGCAGATCCAGGCGCCGCCGGGAAAGCCCGTCAAAAAAGCAGGCTACGCCCGAGGGGCTGGTAAAGACGAGCCAGTCAAAGCATTCCATCCGGGAAAGCGCTCGGTCAAGATCCGGATTTTCCTCCCCGTTCTCTCCGAGCGGCGCGATCTCGATCGCCGACAGCTCCAGGACCTCCGCCCCGCCGTCCCTGAGCCGTTCGGCCAGCGCCGGATCGCGATCCCGCGGGCGCGTCGTAACGATCCGAAGCCCGGCCAGGGGGCGCGTCCCGGCCCAGCTGCATTCCCCGGCCAGGCGGCAGACCTTGCCGGCAATCAGCAGGGCCGGCGCCCGGATGCCCGCCTTTTTCGCGTCCTCTGCCAGGCGATCCAGCACAGAGAACACCGTTTTTTCCGACGCCAGCGTCCCGTCCTGAATAAAGGCGGCCGGCGTCTGCGGATCCATGCCGCCTTCGATGAGGCCGCGGCAGATGGCTTCCGCCTCCGAAACGCCCATCAGGACGCAGACCGTCCCCTTCTTTTCCGGATCCTGTGCCCGGCCCGGCCCGGCCGGCGCCGCCCGGTGTCCCGTCAGGATATGGACGCAGGAGGAAAGCCCCCGGTGGGTAACCGGGATCCCGGCCCAGGCGGGAACCGCCAGCGAAGCGCTTACGCCCGGCACCACCTCGAACGGGATCCCGGCCTGCTTTAATGCCTGCGCCTCCTCCCCGCCGCGGCCGAAGAGGAACGGATCGCCGCCCTTTAAGCGGACGACCTGCTTTCCCTCCCTGGCCTTTTGAATCAGGATCCGCTGAATTTCTTCCTGCGGACAGGAATGGCGGCCGCTCCGCTTGCCGACGTCGATCGCCTCCGCCTCCTTCGGGATCAGTCCCAGAACCCCGGTTCCCGCCAGCGCGTCGTAGACCACGGTGTCCGCCCGTTCCAGAAGCGTCCTGGCACGGACGGTCAGAAGTCCCGCGTCGCCGGGGCCCGCGCCCACGAGGTAGACCGCGCCGCCCTTCACACGCGCCGCCAGCCGTCTTCCCAGCCCGGCCGCATCCGCCGGCTCTCCCGCCAGCGTTTCCGTTTTCCCCTCCCCGGATTTCTCATCGTAGTAAAAGCCTGTCAGCTCCAGAATCCCGTCCCGGATGACCGACACGGCGGCCGTCGGCAGGCTGCAGCCTCCGCCCAGCGCCCGCACGAAGCTCTGTTCGGCTTCGGCCATGGCGCGCGAGGCCGCGTCGTCGATGCCTCTCACAAAGTCCCAGCCGTCCCTCCGGCCCTGGACGGCCAGGATCCCCTGGCCGGCTGCCGGAATCATCTCCGTGATCTCCAGGAAACGGCTGATGCGATCCGAGAGCCCCAGGCGCTTTAAGCCGGCCGCCGCCAGGATCAGCGCGTCATATTCGCCGTCGTCCAGCTTTTTCAAACGCGTCAGGATGTTTCCTCTGACCGGCTTCCACACGGCGTCCGGAAACAGGCGTTTCCCCTGAATCTGACGCCGCCGGCTGGACGTCCCGATGACCGGCGAGGGGGGAAGCGCGGCGAGATCCCGGCGCAGCACCAGGACGTCGCGGCAGTCCTCCCGCGGCAGGCAGGCCAGAACCGGCAGCTCCTCCGGCGTGTGAAGCGGCATGTCCTTTAGAGAATGCACGGTCAGATCGCAGCGTTCTTCCCGCAGCGCGCGGTCCAGCTCGCCGACGAAGAGGCCGCGTCCCCCGATCTCATCCAGCGGCCGGTCCTGAATCCGATCGCCCTTCGTCTTCATGGGAATCAGCTCCAGCTCCGCCTGCGGGCAGAGCGCCTGAAGCGCCTGCATCGCCAGCCGGGACTGCGCGATCGCCAGCGCGCTCTCCCGGCTGGCCACACGGATACGAAACGAAGCCGCATCCGGGAGATCCGATCCGGCCGCGGCGCCCGCCGCCCGCAGAAAACGTCTGAGCTCGCCCGCCGCCCGCCGCGTCAGCGCGTGATCCGCGCCGTCCCCGACGATCCCGGCCGTCAGCGCGCCAAAACGGGCGATCCCCGGGAAATAAAAATCCGATCGCCGGCGATCGTTCGCCAGGTTAAAAAACGAGCCGCGGCGTTTCGCATCTTCGCCCGCCAGCGCATCCGCCTGATTCCCGGACGCGGCTAGCACCAGGAAAAACGGCTCTTCCCGGTCAAGCTGTTCTCTCCAGTCCTCATAGCGCCCCTTGAAGAGGCGGATCCGCCCCTCTGCCGCCAGCTTCCGGATTTCCGGACGGACCTCGCAGGATACCACCGTGAGATCCGCGCCGAATTCTTCCAGTGCCGCGATCCGCCGCGCGCCGACGGCGCCCGCGCCGACAACCAGGACTCTTCTGCCCTGCAATTCAAAAAAAAGCGGGAAAACTGCCATAGCTCCTCCATCTCTTTTCACAAACCAAATGCTGTCTCTGCCGGACGTTCCCTGTTTTTTTCACAGGAAACGCCGTCCCTTTTCAAACGATTTTCGTGGATCCTGATCCTTGTGCCCGCGGCTTCCTTTTGCTATAATCTAATTGTTAAAATATTAACCATCAAAAAACAAAAAGGAGGGATCGCATGAAGATTCAGAACATTACGGACGTCGATCAGTTTTTTAAGGCGATCGACGAATGCAAGGGCACGGTGGAACTGGTCTCCCCGGAAGGCGACCGCATCAACCTCAAATCGAAGCTGGCTCAGTATCTCTCGATGGCCAACATCTTCTCCAACGGCTACATCAAAGAGCTGGAACTGGTCGCCTACAACAAAGAAGACGTGGATCGCCTGATCCGGTTTATGTACGAGGGCAGCTAACCCCTGCCCTCCGTTTCTTTTTTCATTTCTTCTATTTATATTTCTTCCGCTTTTTCTCTGTCCTGTTTTTCCCCATCTTTGCTTTCTTCTGCGCCCGCGCGCTCCGCTTGTTCCGGCTCTTTCGCCTCCGCCCGCTTTTTCAGCTGCCGGTTTACATCCTCCCTCAGAAGCGTGTAAAACACGGAGCAGAGCGGGATGAATACCAGCATGCCGATGATTCCCAGCATACTGCCGCCAATGGACACCGCCGCCAGCACCCAGATGGAAGGAAGGCCCACGGAATTTCCCACGACGTGCGGATAAATGAGATTTCCCTCAATCTGCTGCAGGACAAAGAAAATAACCACGAACCACAGGGCCTGAATGGGGCTGACCATCAGCATCAGGAAAATGCCGATGGCGCAGCCGATCCACGCGCCGAAGATCGGGATCAGAGCCGTAAAGGCGATCAGCACGCCGATCAGGAGCGCATACGGAAAATGAAACAGCGACAGCGTCACGAAAAACATGGTCCCCAGGATCACGGCCTCCACGCACTGCCCCGTCAGAAAACGGGAAAAGCTCTGCTCGGTCAGACGCGCCACCCGCAGGATCCCGGTTACCGCCGGCTCCGGAAGGTACGCCGAGAGAAGCTTGCGGATCTGGCGGATCAGCGTTTCTTTCTGCAGGAGAACGTAGATCGCAAAAATAAAGGCGATACTGAACGTCGTCAGACCGCTGGCGATGGACACCGCCGCCGACATGGTGGAGGAAAGTACCGTCCCCGCCCCGGTCGTCACGAACCCGGCCAGCCTCTCAAAGGTCTGCCGCCAGTCCATCTGAAAATCAAAGGACTGCACATACGAAAGAATCTCGGGATACGCGGTAAACGTCTCCTCCAGCATGGACTGGATATTGCGCAGAAAGCGCGGGATGACCATCCCCAGCGTTAACAGCGTCTGCGTCAGCTGCGGCGCGACCACAAAGAGGACCACGGCCAGGATCAGCAGGACGAACACCAGCGCCGCGATCAGGGAAAACGGCCGTCTCCAGCGGCCGCGCCGCCCCTTCTGATCCGGGCCCCCGCCCGGAAGCGAGCGCTCGATGCAGCGCATGGGAACATTCAGGATAAACGCGATGGCCCCGCCCATGAAAAACGGAAAGAGCAGGCGGAAAATCCAGCCGAAAAAATCCAGCACGCGCTCGAAGCGCAGCGCCAGCCCCAGCAGGACGACCGTATAAAAAATCAGCAGCAGCATCCGTTTCATCGCATCGCGGTTCAGGTTCATTTTCATGTCTCCTCCGGACAGATTTCGTAAAAACAGCGCCGGATTTTCTCCCACGGCGCATGGAAGGTCCCCTGGATCATCTGGCTGCTTCCGCCGCCCCGCCCGTCCAGTTTTTCATTCAGAATCTTCCCCGGCGCGCGCAGATCAACGCTGCGGGAGGCGGCGCAGTAGCTGTAGCCCGTCTGATCGTCTCCGGTGCACACCAACAGCAAATCCGCCTTCTGCTTCTCCATCAGGCAGTTGCAGAAAAACCGCAGCTGCGTCGGCGGGAGATCCGGCTCGCAGATCGCCAGCGCCGGGCCGGATTCGGGAATCCGCTCCGCCAGGCTTTCAAAGAGGCGGCGGTAGAGTGCCGCCATCGCCATGTCCTTCTGCCCGTTCTCCTCTTTCAGGCGGCGGACCGCCTGCGCAAGGCGCGCGGCCGGCGCGGACAAAAGCGAAGAAAGCTCCAGGATCTCGTCCGTCTTCCTCTCGTAATCCTCCAGGGCGCGCATCCCGCAGAGCATCGCCGCGCGCACGCCGCCCTTGTAATTCATCAGAGAAAGAAATTTGACCGCCCCGATCTCTCCCGTCCGCCGCACATGCGTGCCGCAGCAGGCGCAGCAGTCCGCCTGCGGGATCTCCACAATCCTTACCGGCCCGTCGATCTCTTTCTTGCTCCGGTAATCCAGCGTCTCAAGCTCCCGGCGGGACGGATAGGTAACCCGGACCGGGAGATCCTGCCAGATAACCCGGTTTGCCTCCCGCTCCGCCTCCATCAGCTGTTCCCAGGTAAGCGGCCCGTCGAAATCGACGGTTACCTCCTCATGCCCCATGTGAAAGCCCACATTGTGATAGCCGAACCTCCGGCAGATGATGCCGGAAGCGATGTGTTCCCCCGAATGGAGCTGCATATGGGAAAAGCGCCGTTCCCAGTCAATGATCCCGTGCACGCAGGCGCCCTCCTCCAGCGGCCGGTCCAGCGTGTGGAGGATGCGCCCGCCCCGCTCCTGTACATCCAAAACGCGCGCGCCGCCCAGGCTGCCCGCATCGGCCGGCTGTCCGCCGCCCTCCGGGTAAAACGCCGTCCGGTCCAGCTCGGCCTCAAAGCCCGCCTTACACGGCCGACAGGCGGTAACCCGCGCGTCAAATTCCGTCTGATACGGATCCGCGTCAAAGATACGTTCCATGCTGTTTCGTCCTCTCCTTCTCTACTATTATACACAAGTTTGTCCCGGATTCAATCGGCATCCCCGCAAAATAATTTGAAAATCCGGAAACAGTGGCAAGCCGGGCGTCATAAGATGAAGTGTAAAGAAAATCTCGGAGGAATTAACGTATGAGTGATTTGGCGGCGACAAACTGCGGATGTGGATGCGAGAGCAGCACAAACGGCTGCGGCTGCAACATCATCTTCCTGATTCTCATTTTACTTTGCTGCTGCGGTGGCGGCGGCTGCTTTGAACATAACTGCGGCGGCAGCTGTGGCGGCGGCTTTAACGGCGGCTGCGAATGGCTGATCTGGATCCTGATCCTGTGCTGCTGCTGCGGAAACGGAAACGGGGGCGGCTTCTGCTGCTAATCCCGTAATCCGAAGGACGCCGCGGGTTTTCCGGCCCGCAGCCTGCCGGGCGCCGCATTCTGGCGGCGCCCCCTTATCATTTCCCGCCGCGGACAAGCTGATAGAGCAGGGCATTGCAGATGGCGGCGGCCACATTGCTGCCGCCCTTTCTCCCCCGCGCCACAATATAGGGCACACCGGACAGCGTGCAGATCAGCTCCTTGGATACCTCGACGTTGACAAAGCCGACCGGGACGCCGATGATCAGCCGCGGATGAAGCCGCCCCTCCCGGATCAGCTCATACAGGCGGATCAGGGCCGTCGGCGCATTGCCGACGGCGAAGATCGCATCGCTTCCAAGCTCTGCCGCCTTTTCCATGCTGACCGAGGCCCGCGTGACGCCTTCCCGTGCCGCTCTTCGCGCCACGTCCGCGTCGGACATAAAGCAGTACGTCCGCCCGCCGAGCGACTCCAGCGCCTTCTTGTTAATTCCCGCCTGCGCCATCCTGGTATCCGTCACGATCGGCGTCCCCTGCGCGAGGGCAGAAAGCGCCTTTGAAACCGCCTGCGGGGAAAAGCACAGCGTATCCGCGTACTCAAAATCGGCCGTCGTGTGGATCACGCGCCGGATTACCGGTTCCTCCTCCGGCAGAAACGTCCGGCCGGCAAGCCCCCGGCTTAAAATGGAAAAGCTTTCCTTCTCGATCTGCTCCGGAGGCAGGCGGCGCACCTGCCGCAAAAGCGCCTCTCCCCTGTCGTCCGTCTTCTTTCCAGGCTCCATCTGCCGCTCTCTCCTTTTCTTCTCAGATTCCCGCTTCCAGGATCCGGTAAATCGCCTTCAGATCCAGATGCCTGCGCAGCACGGCGGCCAGCCGGTCGTACTGCAGCTCCCGGTAAGCCGCAAAATCGGGCTGCGCGCCGGTTTTTTGCCCCGCCGGCTCCCCCTTTTGCAGAAGGAGCGTCCGCACGATCTCCTCCGCTACGCCGGGCGCGTCAAAAATCCCGTGTACGTACGTGCCGTAGCAATTTTCCGCGCACAGCCCGGCCCCGCGCTCGTCCGTTCTTCCCTCCGCCTGCGTCTCCCGGATCCGGCAGAGCGCATTTGCGGCTTCCCCGTCGGGAGCGCTCTGCCCCATGTGGATCTCATAGCCTTCCAGGCGCATTCCCGAAAGGCCGTGAAAGAGGCCGGATACCCGGCCAAAGGATCCTCTTACTCTCGTGCGGGTCTTTTCCGGGGAAAACGCCGTCCTGACCGGCAGCAAATCCAGTCCGGGCAGGCGGCCCGGCCGGCCGCTCTCCGCCCCTTTACCGTCCATAAGCTCGCGCCCCATCATCTGATAGCCGCCGCAGATCCCCCACACCGGCGTCCCGCCGGCCGCCAGTCTCTTTACCGCCGCCTCCAGGCCGCTCTCGCGCAGCCAGAGCCGATCCGCCATGGTATTTTTCGTGCCCGGAAGCACTATCAGATCCGGCTTTCCGAGCTGCGCCGCCTGCGAGACATAGCGCACGCAGACGTCCGGCCGCCGCTCAAACACCGCAAAATCGGTAAAATTGGACAGGCGCGGAAAGCGGAGGACGGCCAGATCAATCTGCCCCGGCCCGGCAGGAGGGGCCTGTTTTTCCAGGCGCGCGCTCAGGCTGTCTTCGTCGTCGATATCGATCTCCATGTACGGCACCACGCCGGTTACCGGGATCCGGCAGAGGCGCTCGATCAGGTCCACGCCCGAATCGAGTAGCGATCGCTCTCCCCGGAACTTGTTGATGATCAGCCCACGCACCAGGGCGCGCTCCTCCGGCTTCAGCAGCATGACCGTCCCGTAAAGCTGAGCAAAGACGCCGCCCCGGTCGATGTCTCCCGCAAGAAGCACCGGCGCGCCCGCCCGCTTGGCCATTCCCATATTGACGATGTCGCCGTCGCTTAAATTGATCTCGGCGGGACTCCCCGCCCCCTCGATCACGATGATATCCGCCTGCTTTTCCAGACGCCCGTACGCCTCCATAATCTGTGGGATCAGCGTTTTCTTATAACGGAAATACTCCCGGGCCGGCATGACTCCCACCGGGACGCCCCCGACGATGACCTGCGAGCCGGTGTCGCTGGTCGGCTTTAAGAGAACCGGGTTCATGTCCGCCCGCGGGCTGACGCCGGCCGCCTGCGCCTGCACGGCCTGCGCGCGGCCGATCTCCAGCCCTTCCTCCGTGATATAGGAATTGAGCGCCATGTTCTGCGCCTTAAACGGCATGACCCGGTAGCCGTCCTGTGAAAAAATGCGGCAGAGCCCCGCCGCCAAAAGACTTTTCCCCGCGTTGGACATCGTGCCCTGAATCATGATTGCCTTCGCCATTCTTTACACGCCTCCTCAAGACAGGAAATGAGCGCCTCATTATCCGCCCGCGTCCGCACCGCCACGCGGCAGTACCGTTCATCAAGCCCTGAAAATCCGGCGCAGCCGCGAATCAGGATTCCCCGTTTCCGGCAGTGCGCCGCATAATCCGTCTCGTCCCCTTCTGCCCTGCGAAACAAGAGGAAATTGGCCGACGAAGGGAACACGAAAAATCCGAGCCGCTCCAGCGCACCAGCCAACCAGGCGCGCTCCTTACCAGTAACCCGCACCGTTTCCTGGATAAACGCAGTCAGATCCGGCGCCGCCAGCGCGGCTTCCTGCGCCGGCCCCGACACGCTCCAGGGCGGCCGGACTCCCTCTATCTGCCGCCGCAGCCCGGGATCCGGGCAGACGGCAAACCCGAAGCGCAGGCCGGCCATGGAAAAAATTTTCGTAAAAGCGCCGAGCAGGATCACATGGCGAAACCGCTCCGGATCGCGCGCCAGAAACGGCGCCAGCGAATACGTCCCGGCGTCCCCGGCAAACCAGACAAAGCACTCGTCCACGATAAGAAGCGTCCCCGCCCGGCCGCAGGCGTCCGCCAGCTCTGTCAGAAACGCCGCCCGCTCCGCCCGGCCGGAGGGATTGGCGGGGCTGGCAAGAAGCAGCAGATCCGGCCGCTTGGGCCCGGAAAGACGCGCAAAGAGGCGTTCCCGCCCGGCCTCCAGCGAAAAGCCGCTTTCCGGAGTAAGAAGAAACGCTTCCGTCCGACAGCCGGCCGCCGAGAACGCGCGCTCATACTCGCAAAAGCAAGGAGCGATCAGCAGGATCCGCTCCGGCCGCAGGGCAAACGCCAGCGAATAGATCAGATCCGAGGCGCCGTTTCCGGCCAGAAACCAGTCCGCGCAAAGCGGCGCGCCCCATTTTCCGTAAAATTCCTCCAGCCCGCCGCGAAGCCGCCTCATCTGCAGATCCGGATACCGCTCCCACGTCTCCTCCGAGCCGCGGATCCGCTCTTTCATCTGCCGCGGCATCCCCAGCGGGTTGATGTTGACGGAACAATCCAGGCGGATCCGCCGGTCCGTATAAATATCGCCTCCGTGTATCTCCTGCACGCGGATCCTCCTCTCTTTCACGCCGCTTTTATGCCGCCAGGATCAGCCCCCTCGCCAGAAGGGCAAGCGCCATGCCAAAAAGCGCCGCCCCGTACATCAGGCGCACGGCGAGCCGGATATCGCCGCTTCTGACCGAGCGCACATCGTCCCCGATATATGGCTTGGAAACCCGTTTTCCGAAATACCACGCGTCCCCCGCCAGGCGCACGCCCAGCGCGCCGGCACAGGCCGCCTCCGTCTGCGCCGAATTGGGACTTTTATGCTTTCTCCGATCCCGCCTCCAGACTGCCGCCGCCCGGCGGCGGTCAAAATCCGGCGGAAAGGAGACTGCGATCATCAGAAGCGCCGCCAGCCGCGACGGAAGGAAATTAACCGCGTCATCGAGACGGGCCGAGGCGCGGCCAAACCAGAGATAGCGCTCGTTTTGGTAGCCCACCATCGAATCCAGCGTATTGATCGCCTTGTAAATCCAGCCGAGCACCGGTCCCCCGAGCGCCAGATAAAAAAGCGGCGCGATCACGCCGTCGGAGGTATTTTCCGCCACCGTCTCCACCGCCGCCCGCACAATTCCCACCCCGTCAAGCCGCTCTGTATCGCGGCCCACAATGCGCGATACGAGTTCCCGCGCCCGATCCGGGCCGTCCGTTTCCAGGGCGTGAAAAACACCCAGACCGGCGTCGCCCAGCGACCGGGCCGCCAGCAGATAATAAATCAGGATCGCCTCCGCCGCCGCCCGCACCGGCGCGCCCAGAAGCCCGGCGGCAGACAGAAGCAGGAAGGCGGCGGCCCCCGTCAGGGCCGGGACCGCAAATGCCAGGATCACTCCGCCCGCAAAAAGCTTCCCGGGGCTTTCCCCGGCCCGGCTGCGAAGCGGTATCTCCAGCGCGCCAATCAGCCGGCCGATCGCCCTTACCGGATGAGGGGCGTTTTCCGGATCGCCAAGCGCCAGATCCAGCGCAAAGCCGGCCGCCATTGCCAGAAGATGCCATTCCATGCCGTTCCTCCCCGAAGAAGCCTATTTGATCTGCTGAGGCAGGCCGCAGACGACGCGGTACACTCTGGCGGAAGCCGCCGCCAGCCTCTGGCAGATCCGCCCGTACGTCTCCCGGTATTCCCGCTCCAGCGGATCCGCCGGGACAATGCCGCAGCCAATCTCATCCGCCGTGACGATCGCGCCCGGATTTTCACAAAGAAGACGATCCGACCAGGCGGCCGCGTCCTCCCCCTCCCGCATCAGGCGCAGAATGACCGCTTCCAGATGAAGGACAGTGCCGGCCGCAAACGCCTGCTCCGGCTTTCCTTTCCTCCCGTTAAAGACGGCGGCCGTCCTGCCCGGCCGGCCGCCGGAAATCTCCTCCTTCCGGCATTGCGAAGCGAAAGCGGATTTCCCCTGTCCCAGTCCGCCGACAATCAGGATCACGCCCCGGCCCCCTCGTACGTCAGAACCGCCGTGTGCGGGTCCGTATCCGCCGTCAGCTCCATGGTATCGCCCGGATACTCTACCACCAGCTCAAACAGGGAAAGGAAATGATCCGCCGTATCGAGCACGTCAAAGCCAAACTGCTCCGTCCGGTAATGCATCGGGATTACAACCCGGGGGCGAAGCGCCTGCACGACCGCATACGCCTGATCGGCGTCGATGGTATAGTAGCCGCCGATCGGAATCAGAAGGGCATCCAGCCCGGAGAGCTCCCGGATCTGCTCCGGATTGAGCATACAGCCCAGATCGCCCAGATGCGCCAGCTTAAGCCCGCCGCACTCGATCCGGTGGATGGTGTTTCGCCCACGCAGCGCGCCGTTCTGATCGTCATGGAACGACGCAATCCGGGTTACCGTAAACGGCGAAGGGCCGGCCGGCCGGATCGAAACCGCCGACACACAGCCGTGATCCGCGTGGTCATGGCTGCACAGGACCTCGCTGGCCGTTACCGTAAGCGGCGAAAGTCCCGGGATAAAATGATCCGCATACGGATCCAGCACGATGGAATAGCCGTCCGCCTCCAGCCGGAAGCAGGACTGGCCCAGCCACTGGATCTGAATCGCTGTTTTCTGATTCGATTGTTCCATAGATAACCTCCTTCTCTGTCTTATCCCTGCAGCAGCGAGACGGCGGCCAGCAAGAGTACGCCGTTGCGCTCGCAGCACTGAACGAAGCACCCGGCCAGATCGCCGGTCACACCGCCAAATTCCCTGAGCGCCATGCGCCGGTACCAGAAAAATGTAAGAGCCACGGCCGCCGCACAGGCCAGCCCCGCCATTTTACCCGCCAGCAAAAGCCAGGCAAGAGACATGGCCAGATAAACGGCCGCACAGACGAGGACGCCCCTTTTTCCGGCGGCTTCAGAGAAACGGACGGCCAGTCCCTCTTTTTTGGCGGCGGGGAAGGAAACGACGCTCACGGCGCTGAGCGCGCGCTCCGCCACAAAGACGGCCGGCATCAGTCGGACCGCCTCCCGCGTCAGCTCCGAGACCGCCGCCGCATAAATCAGGAGATACAGCCCCAGGCCGATCAGCGCAAACGCCCCCGTGTGCGGATCCTTCATGATCGCCAGCCGCTTCTCCCGGGAAGCGTACGAACGCCTCGCATCCGTCACATCCAGATACCCGTCCATGTGGATCCCGCCCGTCAGAAGAAGCGGGACGGCCGTGAGCACAAACGTCCCGGCAAGCGGGCCGGCCCCCGCCAGACGGCAGAGCTCATACGCCAGAACAAACGCCAGCCCGATCCCCGCCCCGATCAGCGGAAAAAAACAGAGAACCCGGCGCATCCGTTCCTCGGTCCAGGCAACCTGCGGCACGGGAACGGCGGAATACATGGAGCAGGCAATGAGAAAGCTTCCCAGCAGATTCATCCGTTCCTCTCCTTTTCTCAGTTCTTTATCCCGGCCGCTCTGCGAACCGGCAGCGCGATCCCGCACACGACCTCCGTGACCGACGCGGCCCGCGCCGCCAGGCTCCGGTTCAGATCCCCGAGAAGCCTGCGGTAGCGCTCGGACTCCTCATCGTAACGAATTCCGTCGCAGCCGATCTCGCCGGTTACCACGATCAGCGTCCCGCACTGCGCCTCCAGATGCCGGATCCCGTTTAAGATCCGGCGCTTCGCGCCGGCCTCTTCCCGGTAAAATTCATTGACCGCCAGATGCGTCAGGCATTCCAGTAAAATCACGTCGGCCGCCGGACGGCGGCCCGGATCCGGCAGGGACAGATGTTCCAGATCCGCGCTGCGCTCCAGCGTCGCAAATCCCTTCCCGGCGCGCTGCCTTTTATGGCGCGCCGCCCGGATCGCATCCTCCTCGTCCCAGATCTGCATCGTCGCCACGTAAATGCGCCGCTCTCCCAGGCGCAGGGCCAGATTTTCCGCGTATTCTGATTTTCCGCTCGCACTTGCGCCCGTTACCAGCCGGAGCATCCCGTTTCTCCTCTTTCCAGTCTTTTATACGCCCTGATTCGTTTACACGCCTCTGGCTGCCACAGTCTGCGCACCCTGATCGCGCATCCGCCTGCCGCGATCTGTACGCCCTTCGCGTATCCGCCTTTGCCTACAGCGGTCTGTACGCCTCGATCTCCATCCCGGAAAAGGTGTCCATCTCATGGTAGACGGCCAGCGCCATATCCAGAAGCGGGAACAGCGTCAGCGCGCCGGTTCCCTCTCCCAGGTGCAGACCGGCCCGGACGGCGGAGGCAAGGCCGAGGTATTCCATCAGCCGTCCGGCGGCCGGCTCGGCTGAAACGTGAGAGGCCAGCAGATACGCGCGGCACCGCCCGTCTAACAGCACGGCCAGCGCGGCCGCAGCCGCCGAGATAAAGCCGTCGATTACCATGGGGACCCGGTACGCGGCGCCGCCCAGAAACGCGCCGGCCAGCGCGGCCAGATCCAGGCCGCCGACCGCCGAGAGGATCGACACGGCATCCGCCGGATCCGGCCTGTTTCTGCGGATCCCCTCCCGGATGACCTCGGCCTTTTTTTGCACGCCCGCACGGCTTAAACCGGCTCCCGGCCCGGCAATCCGGCCCGGATCCTCCGACAAAATCAGGGACGCCGCCGCGCTGCTGGTCGTCGTGTTGCCGATCCCCATCTCTCCCGTCGCCAGAATCTGATATCCCTTTTCGCGCAGATAGCGCACCAGATCGGCCCCGGTCATGATCGCGGCCAACGCTTCCCTGCGGCTCATCGCCGCCCCCTTCGCAAAATTCGCCGTCCCCCGGCGGATCTTGCGGTCAAACAGCGAAACGGCCGTCCCCGGATCCCGGATTTCGCCCGCGATCCCCACGTCCACGGCAAACACGTCGGCTCCCGCCCGGCGGGCCATCAGACAGCTGCAGGAGGTTCCTCTCGTAATCCCGGCGGTTACCGCCGCCGTGACCTCCTGTCCCGTCTGCGTCACGCCCTCTGCGACCACGCCGTTATCCGCGCAGAAAAGAAGCAGTCCCCGGAGGGAGAGAGAAACGGCCGCATCCCCCGTGATCGCGGCAATCTGCGACACGTCCTCTTCCAGGACGCCCAGGCTTCCAAGCGGCTTGGCAATCCGGCTCCACCGCGCCTGCGCCTGTCTCCGGGCCTCTTCATCCGGCGGCGCAATCCGCGCGCGAAGCCTCTCCAGCTCCCGGGTCAGCGCCTCCTCGGTCCAGTCCCGGTAATCCTCCGGCTCGCAAACGGCGTCTTCCGGCCGCGTCTTTTCAAGAAGCGCTTCTTCTCCCGTCATGTGTTCCTCCCGAGCCGAAACGGCCGCCGCGCAGGGGCGTCCGGGCTTTCAAAATTTCTGTTTCTGCAAAAAATGAACAGGGGCCGCCCGTTTTCCCTGTTCCGGGCAGCTCCCTGTCCATTGTATCACGGGTAGCCGTTTTTTTCTATCCTTTTTTCAGACGGCCGCGCAAGTTGCGGCCGCGCAAGTTTGCACAGGCGCTTCCTTTCAGACGGCCGGCGGGACGGACCACAGCCGGATTATCTCCTCCGAATTCAGCATCCGGTAGCGGGAGCGCATGATGGCAAGCGCCGCTTCCTGCATGTTCAGAGAGGACGAGGCAACGCAGTCCTCCGCCACGCACGTATAATAATCATAAAACGAGGCGTCCAGCACCGTCGCCAGCACGCAGCCTTCGGTGCGGGTTCCGCACACCAGAACCGTGCGGATTCCGTTGGCCCGCAGAATCTGGTCCAGGAACGTCCCGTGAAAGCCGCTGGGGCGGCATTTGGGCACGCAGATTTCCTCTCTGCGGGGCGAAAGCTCCGGAATCATTTCCATTCCCTCTGAACCGGCCAGCGCGTACTCCGGAGATTTTCCGTCCCGCGTTTTAAAAGCCAGCCACGCATCCCCGTCCCCGGCCGCGCCGGGAAGCGTCATCTGCTGAAGAAAAACCGGAAGGACCCCCGCCTTTCTGGCCGCCTCAAGCAGTCTCTGCACCGGGGGAATGATCGCGCGGACAGCCGACACATCGAGCCCGGAACGGGCGAAGCTTCCCTCTCCCGTACAGAAATCCCTCTGCATATCGACCACGATCAGCGCCGTGTGCGAAGGATTCATGATTTCTTCCACCGTTCTCATCGGTTGGTTTTTCATTTTTTGCTCAGACCCCTCTCTGCATCCAGCAGTACGTATCGTACGCCTCTCTGAGATCGATGCGGGCCGCTTCGTCTTCGGCCTGCTTCTGATAAAACTGCGCTTCGCCCTGCAGATACTCTGCGCGGCTGATGGCGCCGGACTGCCAGCGGATCTGAAGCGCCTGATAATCCTTCTGCGCCGCCTCATACGCAGAGGCGGCCGCGGATCGGGCCAGCGCCATGGCCTTTACCGTCTCATACTGCTGATCGACGGATACGCTGGCCTCCCCTTGTGCCTCCGCCAGCTGGCTCTTTCTCAGATTCCGGTTGGCGTCGCCGGATACCCTGGAATTTTTGATGGACTTGACACTGGAATCCGCAATCACGGCGATCGCCTTATCCGCTTCCAGATCCATGGACGCAAGCTCTTCCTGCGTGACTTCCGGAACGTCCCCCAGCGTCAGCGAAGCGGCCCGGCTGCCGGAAATTCCCAGGAGGACTGCCAGCTGATTTTTGGTGCTCGCCGCCTGCGCCGAGAGATTCTGCGCGGAAATCTTTGCCTGCAGAAGAGATTCCTGTCCGGCAAGAAGCTCTGCTTCGGTGCAGAGTCCCACGCTGCGCTCATTCTGCAGACGGCTTAACGCCGCCTCGGCGGCCTCGGCGCTTTTCTGCGCCGTCTGCGCCTGATCCTCCAGCTTTTTACAGGTCCCCATCAGCGTCTGCGCCAGCTTGACCTGCCCCCAGACCGTCTTGTCGCGGGACGATTCGCTTGAGACGGAGTTTAGAGAGGTCAGCGTCCTCCGGTACTGCCGGGCCGACGAAGAGAGGATCTGCGCGCTGGCTTCGTAGGCGGCGATCAGCGCCGGATCGCCGTCCTCGTCCTCCAGCTGCTCTGCCTTGTCCTCCATATCCGCTTTATCGGCAACCATGGCGTCATAGGCCGACTGATACACGGCCAGGTTTTCCTGATAGCTGCGCTCCGAGGCCAGCGCCGTGCTGTTTCCCTCCCGGACGAGCGCCTCCAGCTCTCCGTATTCAATCAGCGAGTCGTCCAGCTGTTCCTGCGTATAGACTGCGGCCGCCGGCTCCGGCTCTTTTTCCTGCCCGGTTTTAAGCGCCGGTCCCTGGGCGGGAAGCGCATCCGTCTCCGTCCCGGAGATCAGAGGCGATTTGGCCGCATAGGCCGGCGCCGGGCCAAGCGCGCCAAGAAGCAGCGCCATCGCCGCGGCTGCCGCCGGTTTCCCGGCTGCCTTCCATTTCCTTTTCATGCTGCGCTCTCCTTTCTGCCTCTTTGTTTTAAGAGGAAGCCGCCAGTCCGTCAACCGCCCACTGATAGGCAAGCTGCGCCTGCAGAAGGCCGTAGGAAGCCGTCTTTTCTGCGATCTGGGCGTCCGTATACGAATACTGCTGATTGGCATAGGCGTTGGCGCTGATGAGGCCGGCCGCCTTCTGCCGGTCGGCCTTCTGCATCTCGTTTTCCGCCAGCGTCAGGCTGTTTTTTGCCTGTTCATACTGAAGCTCCGCCAGCAGAAGGCTCTGATAGGCCGAGCTGACGCTGTTTTTGACGGATTCCGTCCCACCGGCCAGCGACGTCTCGTAGCCGCTTTTTAATGTGCTGTTCATGGAATTTTCCGCCTGCCGCTCCAGAATCTTTAAGCTGTAATTGGAAGCCACTGCCGTTTCCTGATCGGCGACCAGATTGATCGTGCTGCTGTAACCGGCCGCCGGCTCCGGGAGCGCGCCAATCTCCACGGCGTCCCCATACTTCCAGCCCAGCATCAGGCAGAGGGATTCCCGGGTGGAGGCAATCGTGCTTTCCGCCGTCGTCACATTGGACTGCGCCGTCAGAAGCGCTTCCTGTGCGTTCAGGACATCCGACTGCGTCCGCGTTCCGGCCGTCAGGCCGGCCTGCGCCACCTCCAGCTCCTTCTGCGCCCTGGCTGCGGCATTCTGGCTGCTCTCCAGAGAGACAACCGCCTCCCAGTAGGCAATCATCTGATTCTGCGCCGTCTGCACCAGCGATTTCTCCTGCTGCTGATAGCCCCAGGACACCACATCCTCATCCGACACATTGTTATCGCCCTGCTTTACCATCTGATCCGCAGAGAGCTCGCTGGACTGGGCGGCCGCCAGCAGAGACCCGTAGTTGGCCTCGTCGGAATCCGGATATTCGATGCTGGCATAGATCTCATCCGCCGTATCATAGTACGTTTCCGAGATCTCCTCGTTGTCTTTTCCCTGATAGTCCTTAAAATCAATCTGATTGCGGCGGACCGTAGTATTGTACTCCCGGATCAGATCCGCAATCTCGTCAAATTCCAGCTTATCATCCCGAAGCTGCGCCCAGCGCTCCTCGGAATAGGCAAATTCCGGGCTGGCGGCCAGCGCCGTCTGCGGCGCCGTAAACGCCAGAACCGCCCCCAGCGCGCAGATCGCGCGCCGGGCCGGCCGGCTTCCCTTTCTCTTCTTCCGGTTTCGGTTCATTCCTGCCTCACTCCTCTTACAAATCCGGGGATCCGATCGTTTCTCCTGCCGGATTACCCTGTCTCTAATCCACATCCTCTATCATAACCTTCGGCCTGCGGCTTAACAGCGCATAATAGACCGGAACCATGAAAAGGGCTACCGCCACGCCGACGGACAGACCGCCGATATCCACGATCGCGAGACCCTGCGTGGTCGCCCCGCTGTCTCCCAGGGCCAGCGCCATGGGAATCATGGAGAGGATCGTCGTCAGGCTCGTCATCAGGATCGGGCGGATTCGCGTCGCCCCCGCCTCGATCAGCGCCGTGCGCAGATCCATCGTCTCCCGGTACTGATTGGCCGTATCGACGAACAGAATTCCGTTGTTGACGACCGTTCCCACCAGGATCAGGAATCCGAGCAGCGACGTCATGCTGATGGTAACGCCGGTCAGCTTCAGCAGGCCGAAGGAACCGATCAGACTGAAGGGGATCGTCGTCATGACCATGATGGAAAACTTGACCGACTCAAACTGCGCCGCCATGACAACAAATACCAGGAATACGGCGATGGCAATCGCCCGGTAAATCGCCCCGAACTCCTCCGCCATCATCTGATCCCGGGTATTCTGCGCGATGGAGATCGTTCCCGTCAGGTTGGGCAGGATGACCTCGCTGTCAACCGCCGCCTTCGCATTGTCCCCGGTATAATCCGCCCGGATGGTTACCTCATAGGATCCGTCCGTCCGCGTAATGGAGGACGGGCTGTCTTCAAATACAACGTCCGCCACCTCGGCCAGCTCCACGGTCTGTCCGTTGGAAGCCGTCAGCAGGATGCCCTCGATATCGCTGATGGTCTCGTATTCTCCTTCCGGATACTCCACCTTCACGGAAATATCTTCGCCGTCCACCGTCAGCTCCGTGGCTTCCACACCGCTCAGCACCTGGTTGACCGTGGTGCCGATACTGGAGGCGGTCAGCCCGTAGGCCTTGGCCAGCACCGGATCGATCTGAAGCGTCACAATGGGCGCGCTGTTTTCAATGCTGGAATGCACGTTGATCACGTCGTCGCGGGCCGTCATTTCCTTCACAATCGTACTGCAGACCTCCTGCAGCTCATCGTAGTCCGCCCCGTGCAGGATGACTTCATAGCCCCGGGTCCGTCCCATCATGCTCATGGACGTCGAAGCTTCCACATCAATCGTGCAGTTTTCGATCTCGTCCATCGGCGGCTGCCAGAGATCGGCCACCTCCTGGGTTTCCATCGTCCGGTCGTCCTTCAGGTAAGCGCTGATCGAGCCGCTGTCCCCGTTAAAGCGCAGCATGTAGGTGTCGACCTGATCGCTGGAGGCAACGATAGACTCCGCCTGCGCCAGCGCTTCTTCCACGCGCTCCTGCTTCAGGCCCGGCCGCGTCTCGATGCTGATGCTGACCGTTCCGGTATCGTCCGCCGTCATCAGCTCCGTCTCCATGCCGCTGGCCAGCACGACCGTCGCGATCAGAAGGCCGACGGAAACCAGCATGACCAGTCCCTTGCGGTCCAGCAGGCGATCCATGATAACCCGGTAGGCATTCTGCATCCGCTCGACCGGCCGCCCCATCAGCGCCGTCTTAACCTCCGACGGCTTATAGAACAGATAGCAGAGCGGCACGACCGTCATAGCGGCGATCAGGGACGCCAGCATACAGAATACAACCGTAAAACCGAGCGGCTTAAACAGCTGCCCCGTCATGCCCTCCAGAAACGCCAGCGGGATAAAGACGACGCAGGTGGTAATCGTTCCGCCCATAATGGAATTGATGACCACGCCGGTTCCCTTTAACGCGGCGGAAAAATAGCCGAGCGCCCCCTTATCCTCCTGCGTATCCATCGCCCTGAAACAGCTTTCCAGCACGACGATCGAGTTGTCGACCATCATGCCGACGCCGAGCACCAGCGCGCTCAGCGTGATGACGTTCAGCGAAAATCCCGCCATCGTCAGCGCAATCAGCGCCAGCAGGATGGAGGTCGGGATCGAGCTGCCGACAATCAGCGATGCCTTGAGGTCGCCGAAAAAGATAAAGAGGATGGCCATGGAAATGCCGACCGCCAGCACAATCGTCTCCGCCACGTCAGACAGAGAGCTCAGGATGGAATCCGAGGTATCATTGGCCACCTCGATCATCAGATCCGGATCGTCCGCCAGCAGCTGTTCGATTACCTCGTTGACCGCTGATGACACCTCCATGTCCGTGCTGTCCTGCTGCTTCTGGATCGACACGGAGATCGTCTCCTGCCCGTTGTAGCGGGAAATACCGCCCCGCTCTTCCTCCGTCTCATAGATATTGGCCACATCCTGCAGGGAGATGATCTTTCCCGATGAGGTCTCAATGGGAATGTCTTTCAGTTCGTCGACTTCCTTTGTCTCCAGCGAAGCCGTGACGGAAAGCTCCAGATTTCCCACATCCACCTCGCCGGAGGGCGAAGAAAGGTTGGCCGAACTGATAGCGGAGACCACGTCGTTCATGCTCAGATGATACTGGGAAAGTTTCTCCGACTGCAATTCGATGCGGACGTATTCGGAATTGCCGCCCATCGTCTCGATGTTGGCGATGGAGGTAATCCGCTCCAGCTCCGGCTCGATTTCCTGTTCCACGTAATCATAGAGGTTTTCCCGAGTATTATGCCCGATGGAAAGCATCATGCTGGTCCCGGCATTGGAACTCATGGCCAGCACCGAGGTCTCCGCATCCTCCGGGAGCTGGCGCTCGATCCGGTCCAGATTCTGCTTCAGCTCATCGTAGGCTTCGTCCGTGTCCGTCCCGTACTCGTACTCCAGCATAACCATGGCCGAGCCGTCACCGGAAGAAGAGCTGACTCCGTCCACTCCCTCCAGCGTATTGACCGCATCCTCGATCGGCTCCGTGACCAGCTCGCTGATATCCTCCGGACCGGCGCCCGGATAAGAAGCCATGATAATCATCATCGGCATCTCCATCTCCGGAATCAGCTCCAGCTTTGCCGAAAACACCGAAGACATGCCGAATACAATCAGGCTCAGAAGCGCCATGACGGTCGTGACGGGATGCTTCAGGACGTATTTTGTCATTCCAATTCCCATAGTCTGCTTCCTCCCGCCTTATTCTGCCTGCGCTTCACTTTCCGGTGTGCCTGTCATGCCGCCCTCCGGCACATTGCCGCCTTCCGGCACGTTTGCGTCCTCCGGCACATTGCCGCCCTCCGACGCGTTTGCGTTCTCCGGCGCATCGCCGCCCTCTTCCGTGCCCGGCGCGCCGCCGTTTTGCTCAGAGCCGTCTCCCCGCAGATTCACGGTAGATCCCTCGTAAAGCTGCGAGCTCCAGGTGCTGATGACCAGCTCGTCGCCGGAAAGGCCCGAGAGGATCTGGGCCCGTTCATTGTCGTAAAGGCCAACCTCGACCTCCACCTTATGTACCGTCCCGTCTTCATAGAGATAGACATTGCCCACGCCGCCGTCATAATAAATGGCGTCCACCGGCACCGTCATGACATTCTCCGCCCGATCGGAAATGACCGTAATCTTGACGGTCGTCCCGGTCGCCAGCGCGCCCGCCTGCGGAAGCGACGCCCGGATCTTGAAGAGGCCGCTGCCCTCCTCCGCCATGGTGCTCACGTCCGTGATGGTTCCCTCATAGGCCTTTCCATTCTTCTCAATCGTAACCGTATCGCCCTGATTTAAGTTGGTTACGATGCGCTCCGTCACATAGAAGGCGACCCGCTTCTCGCCCTCGCCGGAGATCACGCAGAGCTGATCCTGCTGATTGACCCGATCGTACACGTCCAGATCCAGGCTCTCGATCTTTCCGGAGATCGGGGCCGTAATCTGGCTGTATTCGACCTGACGTTCATAATTGAGCTTTGCCGAGCTGTAATTTAACTGCGCCGTCTTCGCCGCGTTCTGATACTGCTCCCACTCCTGCTGGGAGATGTCGCCGCTCTGGTAGAGAAGCTGCATGCGGTTTACATTGCTCTGTGCCTCCGAGAGGCTGACCGCCGCCGCGTCCATGGAATTTTTGGCGCTCTCCACCTGCTCCGTGTCGATGGTCATCAGAAGCTGTCCCGCTTCCACCATATCGCCGACGCCCGCCTGGATGGATGTCACATCGCCGGAAGCCTTCGCATAGACGTACACGACGTCCGAGGCCTCCACCGTGCCGGACGTGCTGCTGCTCTCCTCGATGGTGCCCGGCTGCGGCTGTTCGGCGCTGACCGTGACCACATTGTTGGCCGGCGCGCCCGCCATCATGGCCGGCGGCTCCTTTTTTCCTCCCATCCGTGTCCCGACAAGGACCAGAAGCGCCAGCACGGCGACGGCGATGACGGCGGTCCTTTTTTTATGGCTCCCGGCTGCGTCCAGAAGCGATGAAAACCTCTTCCCTCTCATAAGCTGCAAGTTCCTCCTTAGCGGTTCTTCTTTTCCATTTTCCTGCCTACTATACCACGGTTTTTTTAAGGCAGTTTCAACCAAATATAAACTGAATGTAAACTAAACATGAAAAATCTGTGTTGTTCTTCCTGCTTCGTCTTCCTGTTTCCCTTCTTTTCAATTCCGGCCGCCTGGTTTATAATCAGTTTAAATTGCTGTGCTATGATGCACCCATCAGACAAAAGCAAACCGGAGGTATCGCAATGTTCCATGTTCTTGTGGTGGAAGACGACGCCAAGCTGCGTTCCCTTTTCTGCACCGTCCTTGCCAACAGCGGATATCTGGCGCTGCCGGCGCCGGACGGGGAGCAGGCCCTCTCGATCCTGGATTCCGAATACGTGGATCTGATCATTTCCGATATCATGATGCCGGGCATGGACGGCTATGAGCTGATTGACCGGCTGCGCGACAGCGGTTTTACCATGCCGATCCTCATCATTACCGCCAAAGAGGCGTTCGAGGACAAGCAGCGCGGCTTCCTGGCCGGCGCCGACGATTACATGGTCAAGCCCATCGACGTCAACGAGATGATCCTGCGGGTCGGCGCCCTCTTAAAACGGGCCCGCATCGCCACGGAAAAGCGGATCGTCTGCGGGAACACGACGCTCAACTACGACGCGCTGACCGTGACGGTCGAGGGGCAGGAGACGCTGCTCCCGCAGAAAGAGTTCTACCTGCTCTACAAGCTTTTATCCTACCCCAACAAGATCTTTACCCGCCAGCAGCTGATGGACGAGATCTGGGGCATGGACTCCACCACCGACGAGCGGACGGTCGACGTGCACGTCAACCGGCTGCGGGAGCGGTTCAAAACCTGCGACGATTTCCTGATTCAGACAGTCCGCGGACTGGGCTATAAGGCGGTGAAACACGAAACATGAAACGGTATTTTCAGATTCCCTTTTACTGGCTCTGCCTCCTGCTTCTGTTCTTTTTTGTGCTCTCCCTCATGCCGTTTATGGCCGGCAGCCTGGTAGGGCTTCTGACCGACGCGGAAAACGGGCGGGATACGCTGTTTCGCCTCGGCCCCTTTTTCCCGAGCCTCATCTATTTCCTGAGCAGCTTCGCCCTGAGCGCCGTCATCTCGCTCGCGCTCTGGATTACCATCCTTCTTCCTCTGAAAAACATCAGCCGGGCGGCCCGGCGCGTGGCGGGCGGCGACTTTGACGAGCGCGTCCCCGTGCCGCGCTCCCTGTTGGAGATCCGGGAGCTGACCGCCAATTTCAACCGCATGGTGCAGGAGCTGGGCAGCATTGAGTCGCTGCGCAGCGATTTCGTGACCACCATCTCCCATGAATTCAAGACGCCGCTTGCCTCCATCGAGGGCTACGCGACGCTTCTCCAGGATCCCGCGCTCTCCCCGGCGGACCGCGCCGAATACACGCGCATCATCATCGACAGCTCGCGCCAGCTCTCCGCCATGGCCGGCAACATTCTCCTTCTCTCCCGCCTGGAAAAGCAGGAGATCGTGACCAATCAGAAGTATTTCCGCCTCGACGAGCAGATCCGCCAGACCATTCTCCTTCTGGAGCCGCTGTGGGAGAAAAAGAGCCTGGAGCTGGACATCTTACTCCCGGCCGCCCGCTACTACGGAAATGAGGAGATGCTGTTTCACGTCTGGACCAACCTGCTGCAGAACGCCATCAAATTTACGCCGGCCGGCGGCATGCTCTCCGTCTCCCTGACCGTATCGCCCCGCGAGATCTGCGTCTGCGTCGCCGACACCGGGATCGGGATGGACGAGGAGACCAGAAAACGCCTCTTTGAGAAATTTTTCAGCAAAAGCGCGCCCGGCGCCGACAAGGGAAACGGCCTGGGCCTTGCCATTACGCGGCGCATCATCGATCTCATGCACGGAAGCATCGAGGTCGAGAGCCGTCCCGACGAGGGGAGCCGCTTCTACGTCCATCTGCCCGTGCTCGATCCGGCGCGGTAGCCGCGCCGGAAGTCCTTTTCGGGGTTTGCCGTCCACACACAGCTCTTCATTCCCCGAAAGATCCGGGAGCGCCTTCGCCAAATGAGATCAGAAATACCGGATTCTCCGCCCGCAGGAGGCGGGCCGCCCCTATCTCCTGCTCGCGGGAAACCTGCACGAGAACGATCTGCGCTTCTTTCGCGCGCCCGCACCGCGCAAGCCAACCCCGGACCGCTTCCAGCGTCTGAAGCGTAACCGCGCTGACCACGATCCGCATCCGGGGATTCTGCTCCGTGAGCGCGGTCAGAATCTCTGCCATCCGGCCGCCTGATCCGCCGACAAACGCGTGCGTCGGCGCCGCGCCCGCCTCCATTTCCCGCCGGTCTTTTGAAGGTTCTTCCCCGGCAAAGCAGTCCGGCGCCGTTCCCTCCACGATGCGAAACCGCCCGTCTGAAAGCCCCGCCTTTTCGCAGTTTGCCCGAATCAGCGCCAGCGCCTCCGGCCTTTTTTCAAAAGCGGTAACCCGCAGCTGCGGGTACAGGACCGCCGCCTCCACGCCGACGGATCCGGTACCGGCCCCCACGTCCCAGAGCACGCTTTCCGGCTTAAGCTCCAGCCAGGAAATGGCGCAAGATCGCACCTCGCGCTTGGTCATGGGGACTGTCCCCCGGATAAACCATTCATCCTTCATGCCCTGCCTCCTTTTTTGCAAACGCACGGCAGCGGGCGAGCCACCGGCGCAGAAATTCCGGGTTGGAGAGATAATACAGATGCGCGAAACCGCCGATCTGCGCGCCGTTTCCGTGCAGGCAGCGCCAGCTTTTCCCCGGCCGTTTCCCGGCGGCCGGCTTGACGGCCAGCCAGTCTTTCCCCGGATCCCGGCTCTGCCAGTAGTGAAATTCATGCCCACGGATGGAAAGCCCTGTCTCATCCCGCAGCGTGACATAGCCAAACTGCTTAAGAGCGGGCGAGCGGTACGCGTCCGCGCCGTAAACCCCGGCCATGGCATACGGCTTCCCGTCGCTTCCCTCCAGCGTCCGGTGCAGATAGAGAAATCCGCCGCATTCCGCCAGGAAGGGAAGTCCCCCGGCGGCCGCCTCCCGGACCGAGCGGCGCATGGATTCATTCTGTTCCAGCGCGGCCGCCGCGTTCTCCGGATACCCGCCGCCCAGGATCAGGCCGCAGATCCCGGCCGGGAGGCGCGGATCCCGCAGGGGGCTGAAAAAGACCGGCTCCGCGCCCATGGCGGCGAGCAGATCCAGATTCTCGCGGTAGTAAAAACAGAAGGCTTCATCGCGGGCCACGCCGATCCGAAGCGGCGCGCTTTCGCCGGACGGCCGGAAAATGCCCTCGCCGGCAAAAGCCGCCGGCGGCGCATCCGCATTGGCCTGACCGGGAGGCCGGACGATACGTTCCCCGGCAAAGACTTCCTGCGGCGGTGCGCTTCGCGCCAGCGAAAGCAGCGCGTCCACCTTTACCGTGTGCTCCATGGCATCGGCCAGCGCGCCGATCCGCCCGCGAAGATCCCGGATCTCGCCGGGAAGCAGAAGCCCCAGATGCCGGCTTTCCAGCGAAAATTCCTCCGACACGGGAAGGTATCCGAGCACCGGGACGCCGGCGGCCTCCTCGATCGCCGCCGCCAGCGGCTCATAGAGAGACGAAGAGACGCGGTTTAAAATCAGGCCCCCGATCCGGCTATCCCGGCGAAAGCGGACAAACCCCGCCGCCTGCGCGGCCGCCGAGAGCGACATCCCCCGGCAGTCGAGCACCAGCACGGCCGGCGTCTCTGTCAGATCCGCCATTTCCCAGCTGCTGGCCTTGAGCGAGACGCCGCCGATCCCGTCGTAGTAGCCCATCACGCCTTCCAGGACCGCGATCCCGGCCCGTTCCCGCTTAGCCGTCTCAAAAAGAAGGCGGCGGATCCCGTCTTTACCGAGAAAAAAAGAGTCCAGATTCCGCCCCGGGACGGACAGCACCTGCGCGTGAAACATCGGATCGATATAATCCGGCCCGCACTTAAAAGACACGGGGGAAAGTCCGCGCCGCTTCAGGATCTCCAGCAGGCCGCAGGTCACAATCGTCTTTCCGCTCCCGCTTCTCGCCGCCGCGATCAGAAGCCGGGAAAGCGAACGCATTTCTTTCACGTCAGATCCCCCTCTCCAGCAGAAGCACCGTCAGCGGCTGAAATTTCTCCCCGGCCAGTTCCCGCGCCGTCCCGCGCCGGATCCGCTCGTCCCCGCCAGAAAGGCATTCCCCCGCCGTAACCGGAAGCGCCCCGTATCCCTGATCCGTGAGCGCGCGGCAGAATTTTCCCACCCCGTTCTCCCCTCCCGTCAGCACAAACACCTTCTTTTGCCGGCAGGACATCACTTCGGAAACGGCCAGATCGCGCCCGTGCGCCGAGAAAAAAGCGGCGTCCTCCCAGTTAATCCCCAGGCGGGCCGCCAGAAAGCTGATACAGGAAATCCCCGGCAGGATCCGAAAGGCGATTCCGCGCTCTGAGAGCAGCGCAGCCAGCGCGGACGCGCCGCTGTAAAAGCCGGGATCGCCGGAAAAAAGCGCGCAGATCCGGCTGTTTTTTGGCGCATGCTCGATCCCGTTTTTCATTTCCTTCGCCAGATAGGCGCAGATCCAGCTCCTGTTTTCTATCTCTGAAGCGGATAATCCTTCCTCTTCCAGAAGACAGCGGGCCGCCCGCAGCATCCTGTCAGCTCCGATCAGGACGTCCGCTTCGCGGATCGCCCGGCGGACCTCCCGCGTCATCCCCTCCGGATTTCCCATTCCGATTCCGGCCAGCAGCACCGGATTTTCGCCGTCCGGCTTTTCCGCTTTCTCTGCTTCTGCAAAGGGAAGCAGCGCCGCGGTAATCTCCCCGGTCGAGAGCCCCGTCTCCCGCGGCCGGCAGAGAACGACGGTCCGGATGCCGCAGCTTCTCGCCGCCTCAAGCTTTTCTTCAAACCCACCGGCCCGGCCGGAGTCCTTGGTTACCAGCCACACGGCCCCCGTCGCCTCTATCAGCGCCCGGTTCATCGCTGCCGAAAACGGCCCCTGCATGGCAATCAGGCGTTTCCCGGAAATCCCGAGCCGCTCGCATTCCGCCAGCACGCGCGAAGACGGGAGAACCCGCGCGTAGAGGCGCTCCCGGAAGCCGGGAACAGCCAGAAAGGCGGCCAGCTCCCGGCTTCCCGTCGTGGCCAGAATCGGCCCGCTTGTCTTTTCCAGAAAGGCGGCGGCCTCTTTCGCGTCTGCGACGCGGACGACATCATCGTTTTCCTCATCCGGCCATTCGTCCGCCCGCAATTTGGAATCCTTTTCCCGGCTTTCGCCGCGCAGGCAGCGCAGCAGGCGGACGCCGGTGCGCTCGCAGGCCCGCCGGATCTGGCCGCTTACCCGCTGCGCATACGGATGCGTCGCGTCGATGACCAGCTCAATCTGCTCTTCCTTTAGGAACGCGGTCATCGCCTCTTCCTCCATGGCTCCCGTATGTACGCGGATCCACCGGCTTTCGGCCAGCAGATCGCGCCCGTATTCCGAGACCACGCTGACCCAGGCGGGAATCCGGTTCTTTTCACAGAATTCCGCCAGGAGCCGCCCCTCTGTCGTTCCTCCGAAAATCAGTACTCTACACATCGCGGTATCCTCTCGGCGTGATCATCTTCCCGTCCCGGTTTACCGTTTCCCGGTTCCCGACAAACACGGTCGTAAACATATCCGCCGGCGTCTTTAAAAGCTGCCCCAGCGTCAGGATCCGGCTGCTCTCCCCGTCCCTTCCGATGTTTCGCGCCAGGCCGCAAACCGTGTCCTCCGGCTTATATTCCAGCAGGATCCGGCAGGCCCAGGCCAGATACCCGGCCCGCCGGCGGCTTTCCGGATTGTAGAGGCAGAGGATCAGATCGGAGGCCGCCGCCGCCCGCAGCCTGGCCTCGATCACGTCCTTCGGCGTGAGCAGATCGCTCAGACTGATGACCGCGAAATCGTGCCCGAGCGGCGCGCCTAAAAGCGCGCCGCCGGACGAGGCCGCCGTCACGCCGGGAATCCCCCGGACCAGGACGCCGGGAAACTGCTCCGATAAAAGGAGCGCCAGCCCGCAGAGGCCGTAGATGCCGCTGTCCCCGCTGCTGACTAACGCCGTCCTCTTCCCCTGCGCCGCCGCCTCAAGCGCCAGAAGGCAGCGCTCCTTCTCCGCCCGCATCGGCGTCGTGATGTAAGCGGCCTGCGGATAGCATGCTTTGATCAGATCCGTATAGACGGGATATCCGGCGATTACCTCGCAGCGTTGCAGAATCCGGTCCGCCCGGATCGTCATGTCTTCCCGGTCTCCCGGTCCGATCCCGACCACATAGAGTATTTTTTCTTCCATTCGATCCTCCTGTCGCGCGCCGGCACCGCGACTGCCGCCGTCACGCCGTCAAACACGGTCTTTTTCAGGAGCAGGCGCGCGCCGCCCGGCCCACAGCCCAGGACTGCCGCCCGCTCGCAGAGATTTCCCACCCCCACGACCGATTTCACAAACGCCGATTCCGCAAAGCTTCCCTCCGCCTGCGCGAGCTCCTGCGGTGTAAACGTCAGAAAGGCAAGGTTCCTCTCTGTCGCCAGCGCAAGAAGCGCCGGCTCTTCGCGCTTCCGATCCGCCGTCGCCAGCGCCCGGATCGCCAGCCCGCAGAGGCCGGCCTGTTCCAACGCCATGTCGGCGGCCTGCCGCACCGCCGGCAGTGAAGCGCTGCGGCGGCAGCCCATCCCGATGACCGCGTCGCATACCAGAAGGCGCAGCAGCGACGAGCCGGGCGGCGCCAGCCGCTTCTTTCTCGTGATACAGATATTTTCCCGCTGCCACACGCCGGGCGTAAGCTCCGGCGGCGCCGGCCCGTCTGTCAGAAAATCGCTGAAAAAGCCGATCCGCTCGCCCCGCAGCACGGCGGCCGAGATGCGCCGCGCCGCCTCCATGTCCTCGATGACAAGCCCGTTTTCCCGCGCGAACACATCGACGGCAAACAGGCCGTGCAGATCCGTCGCCGTGGTAATGACCGCCTGCGCGCCCAGGACGGATGCCGCCAAGAGCGTCAGCTCGTTGGCCCCGCCGATGTGGCCGCAGAGAAGCGGAATCACGAACCGGCCCGCCTCGTCGATAACCAGGACGGCCGGATCCTCCCGCTTATCGCGGATCAGCGGCGCGATCAGCCGCACCGCAATCCCGGCCGCGCCGACAAAGATCAGGCCGTTTCCCTGCGAAAACGCCCCGCGCACCGTCTGCGCCAGGTCCGCCCGCCGGTTGCTTTCCCGGCCATCC
Source organism: uncultured Lachnospiraceae bacterium (assembly GCA_944381615.1). GTDB lineage: Bacteria > Bacillota > Clostridia > Lachnospirales > Lachnospiraceae > Otoolea. Next base: position 102,852 of record CALWLT010000039.1, read on the forward strand.
CCAATCACGCCGCCTTCCCCGGCCGGCCAGAGGCGGATCGGAAGCGAAGTGCGGGCCGTCAGCCCGTCCTTCAGGCGGATGGCCGTCTGCCGGCCGCCGTCCGTGAAACTCACGATCACAATCTCTCTCACGTTTCGTCCTCCCGGCTTACTGCCCGGCGAAATCCGGTCGTAAAAGCCGGATCATACAGCCGGGAGCGCAGAAAACCGCCGTCAGAAAGCACGTCTCCGATCAGGATCAGCGCCGTGCGCCAGATTCCTTCCCGCTCTGCCGTCTCATGCAGCGTCCCCACCATGCAGAGTACCGTTTTTTCATCCGGCCAAGTCGCCTTATAGACGATCGCCGCCGCCGTCTCCGGCTTCCAGCCGCCCTTTAAGAGCTCTTCCTGCAGCCGCCCGGTCAGGGACGCGCTTAAAAAGATAGCCATCGACGCCTGATGCGCGCTGAGCGCGGCGATCCCCTCTTTCTCCGGAACCGCCGTGCGCCCGGCCATCCGCGTGATGATCAGGCTCTGGGAAATCCCCGGCAGCGTGTATTCCACGCCCAGGGCGGCCGCCGCCCCGGAAAAGGAGCTCACGCCCGGGCAGATCTCCCAGGCAATCTTTCGTTTTTCCAGCTCCCGGATCTGCTCCCGGATCGCCCCGTAAAGGCTGGGATCGCCCGTGTGCAGGCGCACGGTCATCCCGCCCGTCTCTTCCTGCGCGGCGATCGCCGCGATGACCTCTTCCAGCGTCATGCGCGCGCTGTCGAGGATCCGGCACTCCGGCCGGCAGGAAGAAAGAAGTCCCGGATTTACCAGCGAACCGGCATAGATGACCTGATCCGCCTGTTCCAAAAGCCGCAGGCCGCGCACCGTTATCAGATCTTCTGCGCCGGGCCCCGCTCCGACAAAATAAACCATCGTTCCCTCCCCGCCCGTTACAGGCGTCTCATCATCTCCCGGGCTCCGGGCGTCTCTGCCAGAAGGCCCAGCCGCGAAGAAAAAACCATAACCTCGACCGGAATTTTCCCCGCGGCCCGCAGCGCCTGTGCCGCCCGCTCTGCCAGAAGGGCGGCGGTGCCGTCCAGCGCCCCGGCTTTCTGAAGCGTTTCTGCCGCCTCCTCCGCCGTGTTCTGCGCAAGGAGCAGGCGGCGCAGGCGCTCATCGGCCCCGGCTTCCCCCGCAAGCCCGGCAAGGATCTCCATTCGCCGGTCCCCGAAACGCGAATGCGTATTCAGCACGCCGCCGGCCACCTTGACCAGCTTCCCGATATGGCCGGCCACCAGCGCCCCCTCTATCGTTTCCTCTCCCAGGATCCGCATCGTATCGCCGAAAAAATTTCCGCAGCGGATCAGCTCTTCCTCCGAAAGCCCGGCGTTCTCCCGCAGAAACGCCGTCCCGTAATTGCCGGGAACCACGGCCAGATACCGCTTCCCGGCCGCCGCCCGGACGCGGACATCCAGACGGATCGTCTCCACCAGCGCCTCTTCGCTCATCGGCTTCACGATCCCGCTGGTTCCCAGAATGGAAATCCCGCCGCAGATTCCCAGCCGGGGATTGAAGGTTTTTGCAGCCAGGGCAGCCCCGGCCGGCACAGCAATTACCAGATAAAGGGGACAGTCCGGCCGGCCGGCCTCCCGCCTCGCCGCCTGTGCCGCCGCAAAAATCATCTGCCGCGGCACCGGATTGATCGCCGGGGCCCCTACCGGACAGGCCAGGCCGGGCCGCGTGACCAGGCCGACCCCTCTGCCGCCTGTCAGAAAGAGGCCCGGATACGCCGGATCCTGATACCAGAAGCGCTTATTCTCCGGCGGATTTTTAAAAACCAGCGCCCGGATCTCGGCCCCGTCCGTGACATCCGGATCGTCGCCCGCATCCTTTCGCACGCGTCCGCAGGCCGCTCCCGCCCCCAGAAGCTCTGTTTCAGGCGATAAAAAAACGGCCGTCCCCGACGGAGTGACCAGCCTCAGAACCGGTTCTGAGCGGCCGCTTAAAAGAAGGCCGGCGGCCGCCCTGACACAGGCTGCCGCGCATGTCCCCGTCGTATAGCCGTTTCGCAGCTTCGCTTGATCCCGCGCGTTTCTTTCGTCTCTCATCGCTCTCCGTTGTCTTTTCCCTTCCGGCCGTCCCGCCGACATTTTTTCCAGGTTCTATTCCGGCCGTTCCGCCGGCATTTTTCCGGGTTCTATTATAAAAAATCCGAACCGGATTTTCAATCCCCGGATTTGTCCGGATTCCCGTCCGGTTTTGTCTTCTGCATCTGCCGCCTGCGCTTCGTCATCAGGCCGCCGATGCGTCCGCTCTCCTTCGCCGTCAGGCTCCGCCAGCCATTTTCCATGATCTTGTCCGCCAGCCCCAGCTCCGAGGCGATCTCAAACTTCAGCGCTTCCTGCGGCGTCATTTCCTCCGGGTTGAAACAGGCGGCCGCTTCCTTCTTCTTTTCCATAAAGACACACTCCTTTCCGTATCTATCCAGAGTATGCCCCGCCCGGCCGCGCTTATACGTCCGGCAGATATACCTCGTGATGCCAGCCGCCGCGGTCAAACCAGTGCCGGAAATCCGGCCCGTTCCAGGAAGCTTTCCCTCCCACCAGCGCCAGCACGCTGATGGCGGATCCCGCCAGGAACAGGACGACGCCCGCAATCAATACGCCTTTCATCCAACGCTTCATCTCTCACGCCTCCCTCGCATTCAGCCCAGTTTTTCCGTCAGCAGATCCGCGCCCCGGCTGATCAGGCGCCAGACGGCGCGGCACAGCCACGGCAGGAACCGTCCGTAAAACAGATAACAGCAGTACAGCAGAAGCAGGCCGCCGCCGGCGCAGGCCATGCCGCTTCCGAGCAGCAGAAGGCCGCCCCATACGCTGGAAAAAAGCTGAAACACGCCGGCAAAAATGAGCCCGACTCCGGCAAACAGCGCCGCCAGCGTCACAAGCCCCAGAAAGGCCAGCGCCGCCAGCAGGGCAAACACAAGGCCAATCAGGCTGCCCAGCGTCCCGAAAAACGCGGAGAGAAGAAGCGGGGCCGCAATCACGAGGATCATCCCGACCAGGACGTACATCCACCATTTCGTCTCTTTCTTTTCCGGCCGTCCGGCGGCGTCTGCCCCGCCCGTCTTGCGGCCGCAGCCATTCCCGCATCCGCTCCTCTTCCCTTTGCTTTCTTCGCCTCCGGCCTCTTCGTTTGCCTGCCCGCGGTTTTGGCCCGCCTCTTTTCCGGCTTTGCCGGCTACCACGGCCGGCCGTTTAAACGGCTCCGGCTCTTCCTCCCGGTATCCGCAGTCCGTAAACTCTCCCTGCGCCGCGCCTCCGCCCAGGCTGGCGCGGATCGAAGCGGCGACCTGCTCCGGGCTTCCGAACCCGGCCAGAACCTCCGCCTCCCGCTGCGGCCCGGCCTCCTCCAGATAACTGCAGTAATAATCCAGGGCGTCCCGCTTCTCCTCCTCGGAAATATCCTGCAGGAGTTCCTCCAGCCGCCTCAAAAACTCTTCTCTGTTCATCCTCATGCCTCCCCGAGAATCTCCGATATTTTCTGCGAATAAAGGTTCCATTCGCTCCGGTAAAGATTTAGCTGCGCCCGGCCCGATTCCGTGATCTGATAATAGCGCCGGTTGCGCCCGTCGATCGCCCGGTCGTACGTCTCCAGACAGTCCTCCCGCTGGAGCCGGCGCAGCACCGGATACAGCGTCGATTCCGAGATCTCGATGGCCCTGCGGACGTCCTGGGTAATCTTATAACCGTACGTCCCCCCGGCCTCCCCCGAGACAACCGCCAGCACAATGGCGTCCAGCAGCGCCGCTCCCGTATTAAAAACCATTTTGCCACCTCTTTCCTGCTTCCTCTCCATAAAACGCCGCACCGCGCGGATTTACTTCAGGCTGCAGCCGCCGTTCCTGTTCTCCCGCGGCTCATGCCGCATACTATAATATTTTATAATATTATATAATATATAATATTGATTTACACATATTATAGCGGATCCCGTTTTCCCTGTCAAGCAAAAAAAACCGATGGCTGCCGGTTTTCCCGGAAACCATCGGTTCTCTTTCTCATCTCTCTCCCGCAGCGGGATCCTTCTCTTACTGCTCTTCTTCCTGAGCAGCCGCTACCGCAGCGATGTCCACATCAGCCACGTCCGGATCCTCATGGCGCACTCCGCCCTGATTCTCCAGCGCCTTCATGCTGAGGCTGATCTTGCGATCCGCTTCATTGAAGTCCACGACCTTGGCCGTGATGATCTGGCCGACGCTCAGTACGTCGGAGGGCTTATCCACATGCTCTCTGGAAATCTGAGACACATGCAGCAGCGCATCCACGCCCGGCTCCAGCTCGACAAACGCGCCAAAATCGGTCATACGGGCCACTCTGCCCTCTACGATGCGGCCGATCGCATACTTCTCGCCTGCATTCGCCCACGGATTCGTCTCCGGGAACTTGAGGCTCAACGCAATCTTCTCGCCGTTGATATCCTTGATCAGCGCCTTTACGTGATCGCCGACCTTGAAGACCTTCTTGGGGTTCTCCACACGGCCCCAGGACATCTCGGAAATATGAAGAAGTCCGTCCGCGCCGCCCAGGTCGATGAACGCGCCGAAATCGGTTACATTCTTGACCACGCCCTCGACGGTCTGGCCAACCTCGATCCGCTCGAACAGTTCCTTCTGCATCGCTGCCTTGCGGGCCAGCAGGATCTGCTTGCGGTCGCCGATGATGCGGCTTCTTCTTCCGCCGGGATTGAACTCCGTTACCACGAACTCAATCTCCTGTCCCGCATATTTCGATAAATCCTTGTCGTACGTATCGGAAACCATACTGGCAGGAATGAATACTCTCGTTCCCTCTACCTCTACCACAAGTCCTTTTTCCACAACCTGCGTTACCTTCTCTTTGAGAACTTCTTTGTTCTCGAAGGCCTCTTTCAGACGCTTTAAGCCCTTGTCAGCCGCCAGACGCTTGTAGGATAAGGAGGCCATCCCCTCGCCGTCGTTGACTTTCAGGACCTTTGCTTCCAGCTCGTCGCCAATCTGAACCTTCGTGGTCAGATCCACGCCCGGCTCATTGGTAAACTCGCTTCTCGTAATGACACCCTCGGTTTTGCTTCCCGCGATGCTGAGAATAATCTCATCTTCCTTGACCTCAATAACCTGACCAGTAACAGCCTCTCCTGCACGTAATCTCTTAATTGATGATTCTTCAAACATTTGTTCAAAACTTAATTCTGACATTAGTATGAACCTCCTCGATAATTTGATTCGGGGTCGAAGCCCCGGCTGTAATACCTACGCTGCGCACAGTCCCTGCCCTCTCAGGTTTGAAATCATCCAGTGTCTGGATATAGTAAGTGTCCTTACATTCTTGCCGGCAAATCTCGTACAGCTTCTGCGTGTTAGAACTGTTCTTTCCTCCTATAACAATCATAACATCGACCCGCGACGCGATCTGCCTCGCTTCCACCTGTCTTTCCTGTGTTGCATTGCAAATCGTATTTAAAACAAGTATATCATAATACGTTTTTGAAATTTTTTCAACTAAATCTTGAAATTTATTGTAGTTAAATGTCGTCTGCGCCACGATACAGAGCTTTTCGTTCTCCGGCAGACCGATTCTGCGAAACTCTTCCTCCGATTCAATTACTAAAGTATGTTCATTTCCCCATCCTTTTATTCCCTCTACTTCCGGATGGCTTCCATTCCCCACTATAATGACGCGGCGGCCCGCGCGGCACTGCTCGCGGACAATGTTGTGTATCTTCTTCACGAACGGACAGGTCGCGTCCACGATCTCGATCCCCCGTTTTTCCAGGAGCTCATAGATCCGGCGGCCCACGCCGTGAGAGCGGATGATGACGACGCCCCTATCAAGGGCCGCCAGCTCCTCCTCGGTCGAGATGACCCGCACGCCCTTCTTTTCCAGATCCCGCACCACCTCTTCGTTGTGGATGATGGGGCCGTAGGTGTAGATCGGGCCCTTTCCCCTCTCGATCTGCTCGTACACTCTGTCCACCGCCCGCTTCACTCCGAAGCAGAAGCCGGCTGTCTTCGCCACAATCACTTCCATTGTTTCTATTTTTCTCCTTCTATCTTTACTCCCGCCATCCGCATGAACTCCCGCATGGCCGACGTCAGGTAGCGCCCGCGTTTGACGGCGAAGGAAACGCTCCGCTCCGCCAGGGGATCGCCCAGTTTATAATATACCAGACGGTTGTCTTCTGGCAAGCATTTTACGATATCCGATCGGATAAATACGGCCCCGATCCCGTTGGAGGCGATGTTCATGGACGTGAGAACCTGATCCACCAGCATGGCGACCTGCATGGAGAACCCGCTGTTGCGGCATATCTTCATGCTGCGCTTGTACATGTCGTTGCCGGGCTTCATCGTGATAAACGGCGTGTCCTTAAATTCCGCCAGGGGGACCGGTTCCACGTCCGGGCGGACAAAACGGTCGGACACGATATCCTTCTGCGTCAGCCGGTACGGCTGCAGCCGCCGGTTGACCGGATAGGACTCCGGCACGGCCAGGATAATCTTTTCCTTCTTATAAAAATACTGTTCCAGCGAGGTATCGTCCGGGCTTAACGCCGTCTCAACGATCAGATCCAGCGATTCCGCGTCCAGACCCTTTTTCAATTCCCGCACATTCCCCTCCAGCAGATCGATGGCAATGCCCGGATAACGGGTCTTGAACTGGCCGATCAGGCTCGGAAAAATAAAAGAACAGAAAAAAGAAGAGCCGCCCAGGGACAGCGTCCCGGCCTGCAGCTCGGTCCGGTCCCGGAAATAGGACTGCATGTTGCGCTCGATAAACAGGATCTTCTCGATGGACTGAATATAGTAAGCGCCGTCTTTTGTGACCGTCAGGGGAATCGTACTCCGGTCAAAGATTGGCGCCCCCATCTCCTTCTCCGCTTTTCTGACCATGTTGCTTAAGGCCGGCTGGCTGATGAACAGCTTTTTTGCCGCCTTGGAAAAACTCCGCTCCTGGTATACAGCGTATACGTATTTCATCTCGTTCAGCAAATAGATACCTCCTCTTCTCCCTGCGTCTGTATCCCATCTCTCTTATTATCCTGTTTTCTCTCCCAAAAATCAAATCCAAATTTCAGCACAGAAAAAACTTTTTCTGAAACCGCGATTCCCTCCCGGCTTCAGAAAAAGCCAGAAAAAAGATTATGCGGGGGCGCCGCAAAGATTCGCGGCGCCTCCGCTGTAGGAAAACTCTTTCTGGCTTTTCAGACTGATTTATTTGTCTCCGAGGCAGACGACCTTGCCGTCCTTCACAATCAGAACCTCTTCCGGCGTGCCCTCGTCGAAGATGACCGTCGGGTTGTACTGTACCATGTCGATATGTACCGTGGAGCGGGCCGGCTGGCCATAGTAGAAGCCGTTGCCCATCGCGATATGGCAGGTTCCTCTTGCCTTCTTCTCCTCCTCGAAAGCGCCGTTGAACATGCAGGCCGGATTCAGGCCCAGGCCGATCTCGGCGATGTTGTCGGAATCCTTAACCTCGGCAATCTGACGGCGGATCTCCTTGCAGATCTTCGCGTCGCCGCCGACTACCTCTACGATGCGGCCTTCCTCGATGCGCAGCTCAACCGGAATGGTCGGGCAGCCGTAGTAGCAGATAGGTCCGTCGATAACCAGCTTGCCGTGCGTCGTTCCGATAACCGGTCCCAGGGAAACCTCGCCGTCGGACCATGCCATCG
>CALWLT010000040.1 GCA_944381615.1 uncultured Lachnospiraceae bacterium
CGATGGCATGGTCCGACGGCGAGGTTTCCCTGGGACCGGTTATCGGAACGACGCACGGCAAGCTGGTTATCGACGGACCTATCTGCTACTACGGCTGCCCGACCATTCCGGTTGAGCTGCGCATCGAAGAAGGCCGCATCGTAGAGGTAGTCGGCGGCGACGCGAAGATCTGCAAGGAGATCCGCCGTCAGATCGCCGAGGTCAAGGATTCCGACAACATCGCCGAGATCGGCCTGGGCCTGAATCCGGCCTGCATGTTCAACGGCGATTTCGAGGAGGAGAAGAAGGCGAGAGGAACCTGCCATATCGCGATGGGCAACGGTTTCTACTATGGCCAGCCGGCCCGCTCCACGGTACATATCGACATGGTACAGTACAACCCGACGGTCATCTTTGACGAGGGCACGCCGGAAGAGGTTCTGATTGTGAAGGACGGCAAGGTCGTCTGCCTCGGAGACTGATTGTTTTACTGATTACCGGAATCCTGACGGATTCTGAGAGGTATTTTGCTGCATCCATTCTGCCCGGCGCCGCAGGAAACGGCTGACGGTGTTCAGACGTTTTTTGCGGCGTGCTGCGGCGGAAGGGACTGTTACAGAAGGGGAAAAGGGGAATGTTATGGCTATTAATCTGGATATGACAGAGACAACCTGTATCGGCGTCCTGGTACTGCTTCTGGGCCAGTGGGTCGTGAAACGGGTTCATTTTTTGGAAAGATACTGTATCCCGGCGCCGGCGGTCGGCGGACTTTTATTTTCCGTCATCAATCTGATTGGCGTGCAGACGGGAGCATTTGCATTTGTATTTGATCAGACGCTGAAAGATTTCTTTATGATCGCGTTCTTCTCGACGATCGGATTCAGCGCCAGCATAAAGATTATCAAAAAAGGCGGTATCGCCATTGTCCTGCTGTTCTGTGTGTCTTCCGTCATGCTGATTATTCAGAACCTGTGGGGCGTTTCTATCGCCAGAGTCTTTGATTTGAATCCGCTGCTCGGCCTCTGTGCCGGTTCCATCTCCCTGATGGGCGGCGTCGGTTCTTCCGCGGCGTTTGCGCCGATTATGGAGGAAAACGGGGCGACCGGCGGTCTGACCTTTGCGATTGCTTCCGCGACGTTCGGTCTGGTTATGGGCGGACTGGTCAGCGGCCCGATCGCCAAGTTCCTGATTGACCGTCATAAGCTGAAAGATAAAGTAAGTGCAGCAGGAAAACAGATCGACTATGCGAGCATCGAGGTAGATGAAGAAGCAACGACCATCGAAGTGTCCAACATGCACAAGGCGTTCTTCCAGATTATCATCGCCATGGGCGTCGGCAGCGTGATTTCGACTCTCATTGCCATGACGGGAATGGTGTTCCCGGCTTACGTAGGCGCGATTTTTGCGGCGGCCTTCATCCGCAACGGCGGCGAGGCGCTTCACGTCCGCGTTTACACGAAGGAGATTGATGCGCTGGGGAATCTGTTCTTAAATATCTTCCTGGCGATGACCATCATGGCGCTGGAGCTCTGGGAGCTGGCGGCGCTGGCGCTTCCGCTGATTATCATCCTGATCGGACAGGTTATCCTGCTGGCGATCTACTCGCTGACCGTTGTGTACTTCATCTGCGGACGCGATTACGATGCGGCGGTTATGTCGGCCGGATTCTACGGCTATGCGATGGGCGCTACGCCGAATGCCATGGCCAGCATGAGCGCGGTTGTCGAGCATTTCGACCGGCCTTCGCCGAAAGCGTTCTTTACCGTGCCGATTGTCGGCGGTTTCCTGATGGATTTCGCGATGGCGGTTCTGGTCATTGGTCACATGAACCTGGTTCTGGCCGGCGTTCTGTAACCTGCGACTGTTTTTAAAGAAGTTCCCGGCGCCGGGATTCGGCTGCCAGAATTTCCCGGAGATTTTGCAAGCGGCGTGCTCCAGTCCGCCGCGGGCAAAGTCTCTGAGAGAGGACGGCAGCGGATTGCGGCGCCGGGGCTTTTTGCGTCCGGGAGCCGTTTCATTTTACCGCGCGAAGCGGAATACATATAAGAAGAAAATGAAACGGGAGGCGGCGTGCGCGTGGAAGAAAAAGAGAGAGGGAGGCAAAAAAAGCGGGCGGCGGGGCGATCGCCGGCCGCCCGGCGGATCTGCCATTTTGCGGCGGAGGCGGCCGCGGGGCTTGTCCTGGCGGCGGCGCTGTTTCTGACCGCGCGCTATGCGGGGCTGACCGTTGCAGGGGCCAGCGTGCGCATCGGCAAAACGAGGCCGGTCGTCATTCTGGACGCCGGACACGGAGGCAACGATCCGGGGAAGGTGGGCGTCAACGGGACGCTGGAAAAGGATATCAATCTTGCGCTGGTAAAGCGGCTGGAAACGTATCTGGAACAGTCGGATGTGGAGGTTGTCCTGACCAGAGAGGAGGACGCGGGCCTTTACGGGGAGACGGATCGCAACCGGAAGGCGGCGGATATGAAAAACCGCTGCCGCAAAATCGAGGAGGCGAAGCCGGATCTGGCGGTCAGCATCCATCAGAACAGCTACCGCGACGAGGCGGTATCCGGCGGGCAGGTATTTTATTATGAAGATTCGGCGCAGGGGAAGCGCCTGGCGCAGACGCTGCAGGAACGGCTCGGCGAGCTCTCGGGAGGGGAAAACCGGCGGCAGGCCAAGGCGGATCAGAGCTACTATCTGCTTTTGCACGTGAGCTGCCCCATTGTGATCGTCGAGTGCGGTTTTTTAAGCAACTGGAAGGAGGCGAAGCTGTTATCCTCGGAGGAGTATCAGGATCAGCTGGCCTGGGCGCTTCATATGGGGATCATGGAATACCTGAACCGTCTGTGAAAGGGAAGTTGGAACCGGCTGTGAAAGGAAAGTTGGAACCGGCGGGAAAAGGAATGCCGGAACCGGCTGTGAAAGGCGCTTGCCCCCGCCTGGTTTCTGTATTACAATAATACACATAGAAAATACAGAGTTTTCTGCCGTCCGTCTCCGCGTCCGATCGGGCGGGGCCGCGGGAAAGGATTTCGGGCGGGACGGCCGGGAAGAGAGAACAGAAAGAAGAGAAAAACAGTGAAAACGATTGTGCGCAAGGTGTCGGAAAGTGGAACATTTACGCCGGAGGATCGGGCGGCGCTTAAAGAGGCGGCCGCCGTCATCCGGGCGGGCGGCCTGGTGGCGTTCCCGACGGAGACGGTGTACGGGCTGGGGGCTAACGCGCTGGATGCGCGGGCGGCGGAGAAGATCTATGCGGCCAAGGGGCGTCCCTCGGACAATCCTCTGATCGCGCATGTCTGGTGCCTTGAGCAGGCAGAGGCGCTGGTCAGCCGGATGCCGGAGAAGGGCCGGATTCTGGCAGAGCGTTTCTGGCCGGGACCGCTGACTATGATTTTTCCGCGCAGTGAAATCGTGCCGGACCGGACCACCGGGGGGCTTGATACGGTGGCGGTGCGGATGCCGTCGGATCCGGTGGCGGCGGAGCTGATCCGCCTGGCGGATCTTCCGATCGCGGCGCCGAGCGCCAATACTTCGGGGCGGCCCAGCCCGACGCGCGCCGAGCATGTGCTGCAGGATATGGACGGGCGGATCGAGATGATTCTGGACGGCGGGCCGGTGGGGATCGGCGTGGAATCGACGATTGTGGACGTGACGGAGGAAATTCCGGTGCTCCTTCGTCCCGGCGCGGTTACCATGGAAATGCTCACGGAGGCGGTCGGCGAGGTGCGCGTGGATCCGGCGATCCTGGGGCCGGTGGCGCCGGGCGTGCGCCCCAAGGCGCCGGGCATGAAATACCGCCATTATGCGCCGCGGGCGCCGCTTACGCTGGTGGAAGGCGAAGCGGAGGCGGTTACGGCTGAGATCAACCGGCTGGCGGCTGAAAAGCTGGCGGCCGGCGCGCGGGTGGGGATTATCTGCACGGAGGAGACGAAGGCGGCGTATCCGGCCGGCCTGGTAAGAAGCATCGGCCGGCGCAGCCGGGAGGAGACGGTGGCGCACAATCTCTACGCGGTGCTGCGCGAATTTGACGATCTGGGCGCAGACTACATTTTTTCGGAGAGCTTTCCCGAGGATCATCTGGGCCGCGCGATCATGAACCGTCTGAACAAGGCGGCCGGGTATCATATCCTCAGGGTCTAGGCCGGGAGAGTCTGCGCGTGAAGGCTGCGGCCCTGGAGGCAGAGAGGGGACGCGGGGGCAGAGAGCGGTCCCGGGGGCAGAGAGGGGACGCGGTAAGAAGGGGAAAGAAGGGCGATGAAGTATCTGCTGGCGGCGATCAATGCCAAATACATTCATTCCAATCCGGGGATCCGGAGCCTGGCGCTCTATGCGAAAAAGCATGTGCCGGGGGCGCGGGTCGGGACGGCGGAGTATACGATAAACCAGAGGCCGGAGCAGATCCTGCGGGACCTGTATGAAAAAAAGGCGGATGTGGTAGGATTTTCCTGTTATATCTGGAATATTTCCCTGGTCCGCCGCCTGGCGCGGGATCTGAAACAGATCCGGCCGGACGTCCGGATCTGGCTGGGCGGGCCGGAGGTGTCATACGACGCGGCCCGCACGCTGGTAAAACTTCCGGAGATTGATCTGATCATGAAGGGAGAGGGGGAAGAGACGTTTCGCCGCCTGCTGGAGATTGACCGGGAAGCGGAAATCTCTGGCGCGCCTGCGCAGGAGGCGGGAGAATCCTGGGCGGCGGGAGAATCCCGGGCGGCGGGAGAATCCCGGGCGGCAGAGGGGAACGCGGCCGGGCGGGCGGCGTTTCGGCGGCAGGAGGCGTATCGGGCGCTTGCCGGCATCGCCTGGCGCGATGCGGAAGGAAAGGTCTGCGAGACGGGGATGCCGGCGCTCCTTCCCATGGATGAGCTTCCGTTTCTCTACGAGGATCCGGAAACGTCCGATCGCCCGATCCTTTATTACGAGAGCAGCCGCGGCTGCCCGTTTTCCTGCAGCTACTGCCTGTCCTCGATTGAAAAAACGGTGCGTTTCCGCAGCCTTTCTCTGGTAAAGCGGGAGCTTTCCCTGCTGCTTTCCCGCAGGGTACCCCAGGTTAAGTTTGTGGATCGCACGTTCAACTGCGACGCCGGGCGGGCGGCAGAGATCTGGCGCTTTCTGGCAAAGAAGGATAACGGGGTAACCAATTTCCATTTTGAAATTGCCGCGGATCTGCTGGACGAGGAGGCGCTGGCTCTGATCGGAACGCTGCGCCCCGGCCTGATTCAGCTGGAGATCGGCGTGCAGACGACCCATCCGCGGACGCTTGCCGAGATCCGGAGGAAAACGGATCTGGCAAAGCTGGCGGATCGGACGGCGCGGATCCGCTCGTATGGCAATACGCATCAGCACCTGGATCTGATTGCCGGGCTGCCGTATGAAGATCTGGAATGCTTTCGCCGCTCGTTTAACGCGGTGTACGCGATGCGCCCGCATCAGCTGCAGCTGGGCTTTTTAAAGGTGCTGAAAGGTTCTTATATGGAAGAGAAGGCGGAAGAATACGGCCTTTTATATCAGTCGGAGCCGCCCTATGAGGTGCTGGGGACGCGCTGGCTGGATTACGGGGATCTGCTGCGTTTAAAGGCCGTGGAGGAAATGGTCGAGATCTATTATAACAGCGGCCAGTTCCGGTTGACGATAGAGCGGGCCGTGAGCCGGGAGGACGCGTTTGGCTTTTTCGAGGAACTTTCACGGGCGTATGGGCGGCGGTTTCCGGACGGCGCGGCGGCAAGCCGCCTGGATCGCTTTGAGCTTCTCTTTTCGTTTCTTAAGGAGCGGGAACCGGAGGCGAAAGAGGAGTACCGGGATCGGCTGATGTGCGATCTGTACCTGCGGGAGAATGCGAAGAGCCGCCCGTCCTTTGCCCGGGATCCGGCCGCGATCCGCGAGCGGGCGCGCGCCTTTTTTTGCCGCGAGGCCGTTTCGCCCAGGTATCTGTGCGGATACGGGAATCCGGAGGCCCGGCAGCTGGCGCGGGCGGCGCACCTGGAGGAGCTGGCGGACGGCAGCGCGGCGCTGTTCGATTACCGGTCCAGGGAGCCGCTTTACGGGAATGCCGTCCTGATCCGGATCCCGCGCGAAGAGCTGGAGGAACCGGGAGGGCAATGAAAAAAAAAGACGCGGCGGGAGCGGAATGCCGCGGCGCGGAGGCGGGAATACTATGCAGGAGAGAACAGAACGGCAGAGGGCGGGAATCCCGGACTGCTATACGGCGGTGGACGTGGAGACGACGGGGCTGAATCCGCGGACGGATCGCATCATTGAGATCGGGGCGGTCCGGGTAAAAAACGGGCGCGAAATGGAGCGTTTTTCCACGCTGATCAATCCGGAATGCCGCCTGGATGCGCGGATCACAAAGCTGACGGGCATCGGGGAGGAGATGCTGGCAGGCGCGCCGGTAATCGGGGAGATCATCGGCCGCTTTGTCGATTTCTGCGGGGACGATCCGCTTCTGGGACATCAGATCCGCTTCGATTACAGCTTTCTCAAGCGGGCGGCGGTCAACCGGGGAATCCCGTTTGAGAAAGAGGGTCTGGATACGCTGCGGCTGTGCCGCCGGTTCATGCCGCCGGATTGCAGGAAAAATCTGGCGGAGGCCTGCCGGTATTTCGGGATCTGCCCGGATCAGAGCCACCGGGCCCTGGCGGACGCCGTCAGCGCGCACCTTCTGTATGAGGAGCTGGCAGGCCGGTTTTTCTCCTGCCCGGAGGCGTTTGCGCAAACCCCTCTGATCTGCCGGATCCGGCGGGAGCAGCCGGCTTCAAAAAAGCAAAAAGAAGTCTTGCAGGATCTGGTAAAATATCATAAAATAAGTCTAACTGTGCAGGTTGATTCTCTGTCGAGAAATGAGGCTTCCCGCCTGACGGATCGGATTATCTCACAGTACGGAAGAATGATAAAGAGGTGAGAGAGCATGAAGAATTACAACAGCCAAAAAACGAGAAAGATTATCTCGGCTGTCATTATTATCATCATCGTGATCGCGATGGTAGGGGGAACGATTCTTGCCGCTCTGGCAATGTAATGGGACGGGAACGTCCGGCAGAGGGAGAGCTATGAAAAAGATAAGATGGAAAGCGGGAGCAGGCGCCGGCGTATTTACCCTGAGCCTGCTGTTTGTATTTGCCGGGACGGCGCTTGCCGGCACAGTCCCTTCCGGCTTTGCGGTGGAAGGTTTTGAGCTGGCCGGAATGTCGCGGGAGGACGCGGCGGCGGCGCTCGAGGAGGCGGCAGACGCCATGGAGGACTGCGCCGTCACGCTGACGCTGGACGGTCAGGAGATCGAGACGACCGCCGGCGACCTGGGCCTGTTCTGGGAAAATCAGGAAGAGGTCGAGGAAGCGCTGGACGGCGTGGCGGGAGGAAACCTCCTGCGGCGCTATCTGAACGGGAAGAAGCTGGAGAGCGAGCCGGTTTCCCTGTCGATGGAGATGGCGGTAGACGAGGCGCGGGTGGCGGCGTTTGCCGCCGGGCGTCTGAAGGCGTATGAGCACGAGGCGCAGGACGCCGCGATCACGCGGGCGGACGGCGCGTTCCAGATTACGCCCTCCGCGCCGGGGATCGCCGTGGACGCGGCGGCGACGGCAGCGGCGTTAAACGAGGCGGTCAAAGACGGCCTGACAGAGCCGGTCACGGTGGCGGTGGCCGTCACGGAGACGCAGCCGGCCAGGACGACCGAGCAGCTGTCCGTCATTCAGGATGTGTTGGGAACCTTCAGCACGAATTTTAACGCCGGCAACGTGTCGCGCTCCAAGAATGTGACGAACGGGGCGGCCAAGATCAACGGCTGTGTCCTGATGCCGGGAGAAGAATTTTCCGCCTATGTGTGGCTGACGCCGTTTACGGTGGAGAACGGCTACGCGGCGGCGGCGTCCTACGCCAACGGGCAGGTCATCGACACGGTGGGCGGCGGCGCCTGCCAGATCTGTACGACGCTTTACAACGCGGCGCTTCTCTCGGAGATGGAGATCACGCAGCGGCAGAACCATTCCATGATCGTGACGTACGTGAAACCGTCGCAGGACGCGGCGATCGCGGGGACGGTCAAGGATCTGAAATTCAAGAATCCCTATGAGACGCCGGTTTATATCGAGGGGATCGTGGAGGGAGGAACGCTGACCTTTACGATTTACGGGCAGGAGACGCGGCCGGCTAACCGGGAGATTAAATTCGTCTCGGAGACGCTGGGAACGAGCGATCCGGGCGCGCCGATCACGCGGGTGGATCCGTCGCTGGCGCCGGGCGCGAGAGTGCAGGTGCAGTCGTCCCACCGGGGCCTGCAGTCGCGTCTCTGGAAATATGTGTACGTGGACGGTGTGGAGACGGAGAAGGAGCTTTTGAGCACGGACTCCTATATGGCTTCCAAGGCCATTTACCGGGTCGGCCCGGCGCAGCCGGCCGTTGCGCCGCCGCAGCCGGTTGTTCCGGAGATCACGGTGCCGCCGACGGAGGCGGCCGAGCCCTCGGGTCCGGCTTCAGACGGACCGGCATCGGCGGGTGGACAGGCAACCGGTCCTGCCGCAGGACCCTCGGGTCCGGCGCAGCCGGAGACCGCGGCCCCGGCGCCGGTGCCGGAAACAGCGCCCGCGCCTGCCGCAGCGCCGGCTCCCGCGCCGGTTCCGGGTGTCTGAGGATGAGACGGGAGAACACGGGAGCGCCGGCCGGAGAGGCCGCCGGCGCACTCCCGGTAAACGGGACGATGGAGCCGGATCAGGATCTGATAGCGGCCGGATATCTGGGGCTTTCGGGGACGGCCTGCGCGGTGCTGCTGCAGAGAGACAGGCTGCGCCGGCAGTTTTCAGAACCGTTTCTGCGGGAATGCGGGGCGGTTCGGGAACGGTGGGGCGTCCGGGCGGATCCGGAGCTTTTCCTGGCCGCAGGGGCTGCTTCCTGGTGCGCGGCGGGGGAGGGCGGCGTGTTCGCCGCCCTGTGGCATTATTTTGAGGCGTTTGGCCTGGGATTTGACCTGGAGCTGCGCCGGCTCCCCATCCGTCAGGAGACGGTGGAGATCTGCGAGGCGCTGGATTTGAATCCCTACCGTCTGCAGTCGGAGGGCCTGGTGCTGTTTACGTCGCCCTGCGGCGGCCGCGCCGTCCGTTTTCTCAGAGAAAAGGGCGTTTTCGCACGGATCATCGGCAATACCAGGCGGCAGATTGGCCGCCATATTTACAACGGGGACGGCGCCGGGTTTCTGGAACGGCCCGCTCCGGACGAGCTGCTTTGTCTGAAACAGGCGGCGGGCAGCGAAAGCAGAGACGATTTGAGGCAGATTCAGCCAGTCGGCGGGAGGTATGAAGGATGAGAGAAAGAATTTTGGCAGTGATCGAGAAGAACAGCCGGATCGGCGTGAAAGAGCTGGCGGCGCTTCTGGGAGAAAATGAGGCGGCGGTGGCGGCGGAGATCGCCGCGATGGAGGCGGAGCATGTGATCTGCGGCTATCACACGCTGATCAACTGGGATAATACGGACGAGGAAAAGGTTATCGCGCTGATCGAGGTCAAGGTAACGCCGCAGAGAGAGATGGGCTTTGACAAGATTGCGGAGCGGATTTACCAGTACAGCGAGGTAACCTCGGTGTATCTGATGTCCGGCGGGTATGATTTTACGGTTATGCTGGAGGCGAAGAGCATGCGGGCGGTGGCCCAGTTCGTG
This sequence comes from uncultured Lachnospiraceae bacterium, assembly GCA_944381615.1. Taxonomy (GTDB): domain Bacteria; phylum Bacillota; class Clostridia; order Lachnospirales; family Lachnospiraceae; genus Otoolea. The sequence goes on from CALWLT010000040.1 coordinate 9,616, forward strand.
GCGGAGAAGCTTTCCACCATCGATTCCGTGCTCAGCACGGCGACGCATTTTGTACTGAAGAAATACAAGGACCATGGCACGGTGCTCTGTGAGGGCCCGCAGGATGAAAGGATGATGATTGTTCCGTGAGAAATCCGTTATCTGATACGATAGTAAATATTCCGCCCTCCGGGATCCGCAAGTTTTTTGACGTGGTCAGCGAAATGAAGGGGGCGATCTCGCTGGGCGTGGGAGAACCGGACTTCGACACGCCCTGGCATATCCGCGAGGAGGGCATCCGTTCGCTGGAGAAGGGACGGACGTTTTACACGTCCAACGCCGGCTTAAAGGAGCTGAAGGTGGAGATCTGTCGTTACCTGAAGCGGCGGCAGAACCTGGACTATGATTATAACAGCGAGGTCATGGTAACGGTGGGCGGCAGCGAGGCCATCGATATCGCCCTGCGCGCCATGGTCAATCCCGGCGAGGAGGTGCTGATCCCGCAGCCGAGCTACGTTTCCTATGTCCCCTGCACGATCCTGGCGGGCGGAAAGCCGGTCGTCATCGAGCTGGAGGAGAAGGATCAGTTCCGGCTGACGCCGGAGAAACTGGAGGAGAAAATCACGCCGGCGACCAAGATCCTGATCCTGCCGTTCCCCAACAATCCCACGGGGGCGGTCATGGAGAAGGAGGATCTGCAGGCGATTGCCGGGGTCATCGAGAAGCATGATCTGTTTGTGATAAGCGACGAGATCTATTCGGAGCTGACGTACCGGGGAAAGCACGTCTCGATCGCGGAGATCCCCGGGATGCGGGAGCGGACGGTGCTGATCAACGGTTTTTCCAAGGCCTATGCCATGACGGGATGGCGGCTCGGCTACGCGGCCGCGCCGGCGCTGATCTTAAAGCAGATGCTGAAGATTCATCAGTTCGCCATCATGTGCGCGCCCACGACGAGCCAGTATGCGGCGGTGGACGCCCTGAAAAACGGCGACGAGGACATCGCGCGCATGAAGGAGGCCTACGACGAGAGGCGGCGCTACCTGCTGGCGGAATTTTGCAGTATGGGCATGGACTGCTTTGAGCCGTACGGAGCGTTTTATATGTTCCCCTGCATCAAGCGCTTCGGCATGAGCTCCGATGAGTTCGCCACCCGGCTGCTGCAGGAGGAGAAGATTGCCGTCGTGCCGGGAACGGCGTTCGGCGACTGCGGCGAGGGCTATCTGCGGGTGTCGTACGCATATTCGCTGGAGGATCTGAGAAAGGCGCTGGCGCGCATCCGCCGCTTTGTGGAGCGCTTCGATCAGAATGCAGGGCAGAAAGAGAGCTGAGGCGTTCGATGAATATTGTGCTGTATGAGCCGGAGATGCCGCTGAATACGGGAAACATCGGGCGGACCTGCGTGGCGACGAACACGCGCCTGCACCTGATCGAGCCGCTGGGGTTTAAACTGAGCGACAAGATGATTAAGCGGGCGGGGCTTGATTACTGGCCAAAGCTGGATGTGACGGTATACAGCGATTTTAAAGATTTTCAGGAGCGCAATCCGGGAATCCGGCTCTATCTGGCAACGACCAAAGCGCGCCGAGTCTACACGGAGGCGGCCTATGAGCCGGACTGTTATCTGATGTTCGGCCCGGAGAGCCGGGGAATTCCGGAGGAGATCCTGGCAGAGCATCCAAAAACCTGCGTGCGGATTCCCATGTGGGGAGAGACGCGGTCGCTGAATCTGGCGAATTCCGTGGCGATCATCCTGTATGAGGCGCTGCGGCAGAACGGCTTTGAGAAGATGACGCTGGAGGGGAACCTGCGAAATTACGAGTGGGAGGAATGAGGCATGTATACATGCGCTGACTGCACGGTAGTCGCTTGCGGGAGAGGAGAGCGGGAGAAACTTCCGAAGAACTGTCCCATGCGGGAAGAAGAGAAGATGGAAGAGCTGTTTAAGCGCTATGCGGAGCCGGAAAACCATGCGTTTTTCGTGCAGTCGGCGGCGGTCGAGGGAGAAGGCTACGGCGAGTGGCCGCGGCTGCGGGAGACGATGGAGCTGTGCCGGAAGATGGGCTACCAGAAGATCGGGCTGGCGTTCTGCAAGGGCCTTCACAGGGAGGCAAAGATTGTGGCGTCGCTGCTTCGGCGGGAAGGGTTCGAGGTGGTTTCGGTAATCTGCAAGACGGGAGGCTTCTGGAAGGAAAGCGCCGGGATCCCCAGAGAGGCGCAGATCGATCCGCAGGCGCGGGAAGTGATGTGCAATCCGATCGCCCAGGCGGAGTTCCTGAACGGGCAGAATACGGAATTTAACATCGAGCTGGGACTGTGCGTCGGTCACGACTCGCTGTTTTATAAATATTCCCGGGCGCTTGTCACGACGCTGGTGGCCAAGGATCGGGCGCTGGCCAATAACCCCTGCGGCGCGATCTACTGCGCCGAGGGGTACTGCAAAGAGCGCCTTTCGCTTACTGACACCAGTGACCGCAGGCGCTGAGATTGCCGTCGCATTCCGGCTCCTTTTCTGCGCCGGCCGCATGATCGCGCGCCAGGCTGCAGGAGGCGCAGGATGCGCCGCCGCGGTCAAAGTGCAGCGTTCCATTGAGGAAATCCCGGACGCGATCGTCCGCGCTGCCGGACGCCCCTCCCAGAAGCTGGATGGGCGTGCTCTGCAGGGCGATGACGACGGAGACGGGGGTCAGGCCGCATAACAGGACGGCGGCGCCTTCTTTTTGCAGAAAGGCGGTCAGAGACGGCGCGTCCTGTCCCGGAATAACCGGCACGAGGCGGGACGAGAGAATTTCATCGTCCATGACCTCGTAAATTTTAAACTGTCCGGCTTCGGTCAGGTGCGGATGCACCTGGCCGTTTTTGTCGTAAGGGACTGCGATTTTCACGAAAGATACCTCCTTTTATCTGGATTTTACCTCTTTCCAGAGGCTGTTATACACGGCGTCGGTCTCGTCGCCCAGATAGCGGTAAACCTCGCTTTGGGCAAGCGATTCCATGTCGGGGAAAATGGCTTTGTTGTTCTGCAGGGATTCATCCAGCAGCGCCTTCGCGGCCCGGTTGGGCGTCGCGTACGTGATGTACTCAAAATTTTTGAGGGCGATATCCGGGCGGCAGAGGAAATCAATCCACTTCTCTGCGTTCTCTTTGTTGCGGGCGTTCGCCGGGATGACCCAGGAATCGATCCAGAGGTTGGTCCCTTCTTCCGGGATCACATACTCCAGCGTAAAATCAAGATTCTGGGAGGCGACCTCCTCCTGCAGATAGAGCATTTCCCCGGAGTAAATCACGCCGAGGGCGGCTTCGCCGCCGATCATCTTGTCCCGCACCTGGTCAATGACGTAGGCCTGCACCAGAGGCTTCTGCGCGATCAGCAGATCGCGCGCTTCGGTCAGTTCCCTCATATCCTCCGTGTTCATGGAATATCCCAGCGATTTGAGCGCGACCATAAAGGCGTCGCGGACGCTGTCCTGCATGAGGATCTCCCCGGCATAGGCCGGGTTCCAGAGATCCGACCAGCGGCGGGGGACGGGCAGGTTCTTTTCTTCTATCAGCTTCGTGTTGTAGAGAATGCCCACGGTGCCCCAGGTGTAGGGGACGGAATAGCGGTTTTCCGGATCAAATTCCCGGGACATCTCCAGGTAGACCGGATCGATATGTTTTAGGTTGGGCAGGTTGTCAAAGTTGATCTCCGCCAGAAGCCCGTTTTCCGCCATGCGCTGGATCATGTAGTCGGAGGGACAGACCGCGTCGTAGCGGACGGCCCCGGCCTCGATGACGGGGTACATTTCCTCATTCGTCTCAAACAGATCGTAGGTTACGTGGATGCCCGTCTCTTCCTCAAACTGCGTGATGACGGACTCGTCGATGTATTCGCCCCAGTTGTAGACGTAGAGCTCGTCGGAGTGGGAGGCCGCATAGCGGTTCCAGGTGGAAAGGCTGACGACGGCGAAAATGGAAAAGCTGGCCGCCGCCAGGATACCGCCGCGGATACGGGCAAAGCGCCTGCGTTTTCGGGCCGCCGCCTCGATCCCGGCCGCCGTTTTTCCCTTTTTCTCCTCGGGCGAGAAGTTGGTCAGGATGAGAAGCGCCAGCACGGTCAGGAAGATAATGGCGGAGAGGGCGTACATGGAGGGATTGATGCCGCGCCGCACCTCGCTGTAAATGAGGGTGGACAGCGTGTCGATGCCGGCCCCGCGGGTAAAGTGCGTGATGATGAAATCGTCCAGCGACATGGTAAAGGCCATCAGGAAGCCGGAGAGCACGCCCGGCAGGATGTCGGGAAAGACCACCTTAAAAAATGCCTGCAGCGGGCCGGCTCCCAGATCGAGAGCGGCTTCATACGTATAGCGGCTGGTCTGGCGCAGCTTCGGCAGGACGCTCAGCAGCACGTAGGGGACGTTAAACGTGATGTGCGCGATGAGCACCGTCTTAAAGCCGAGGGAGATGCCAAAGGCGATGAAGGCCAGCATGAGGGAGATCCCCGTCACGATGTCGGAGTTCAGCATGGGGATGTTGTTGACGCCCATGACGATGGAGCGGGGGAGCTTTTTCATGCTGTTTATGCCGATGGCGGCGGCCGTGCCGATGACCGTGGCGGCCAGCGCCGAGAGCAGGGCGATCAGGAGCGTGTTATGCAGAGCGTTCATGATGGCCGTATCCTGCAGCATGTCGGCGTACCAGCGCAGCGTAAAGCCGCCCCACAGCGTCCGCGATTTCGTGTCGTTAAAGGAGAGCACGATCATGGTCACAATGGGCGCGTACAGGAACAAAATGACCAGCACCAGATAGAAATCCTGGAAAAACTGTTTTAAGCGGTAGCGTTTCATCAGAGTGCCGTTCCCTCCCCGTCTTTATCGTATTTGGCGATCAGCGCCATGCTCAGCAGAATGAAAAGCATCAGGACGAGCGACAGGCCGGAGCCGAGGTTCCAGTTGCTGCCTTTCGTAAATTCCTGTTCGATGACGTTGCCGATCAGAAGGATCTTGCTGCCGCCCAGAAGGTTGGAGATCACGAAGGTGGTCAGGGCGGGGACAAAGACCATGGTAATGCCGCTGATGATGCCGGGGACGCTTAAGGGGAACCAGACGTAGAGGAGCGTCTGCAGCTCGCCGGCGCCCAGGTCGCGGGCGGCGTTGACGGTGTTGTCGTCGATTTTTTCCAGCACGTTATAGACCGGCAGGATCATGAAGGGCAGGAAATTGTAGACCATGCCCAGGACGATGGCGGCCGGCGTATTGATGACGGCCAGCTCCGGCAGATGAAGAAAGCCGAGGATGCCGTTGATGACGCCGTTTTTTTCCAGCAGCGTCTGCCAGGCCAGCGTGCGCAGCAGGAAGTTCATCCACATGGGGAGGATGAAAATAAAAACCATGAAGCTGCTGTGGCCGATGCCGCGCCGGCGCAGAATCATGGCCAGCGGGTAGGCGATGAGAAGGCAGATCGCGGTGCTGATCAGGGAGAGCCCCAGGGAAAGTCCCAGCGCCTTCATGTGTTCGGGCGTGGCGATGGAGGTCACATTGGCCAGCGTGAAAGCGCCGCTCTTGTCCGTCAGCCCGTAAAATACGATGAGCAGAAGGGGGATGACGGTAAAACCGATCATCCAGACGATGTAGGGGCCGGCCAGAAGCTGCCGGAAATGGTTTTTCATGGGCCCTCCGCCTCCTTTCACAGGAATTATTCGTTGACGCCGACGGCTTCCTCATCCTCGGACGCCGGTTTGTTCATGATCTGGATGTCGAACGGATCGACGCGGATGCCGACGCGTTCGCCGACCGGGGACAGGTCGGTGCTGTGCACCAGCCATTCAAAACCGTCCGGGGTGGTTACCTCCATTTCATAATGGACGCCCTTGAAAATCAGGTGCGTGACCACGCCGGTCAGCGTGCCCTCCTCCGGTTTTACCAGGTCGATGTCCTCGGGCCGGATGACGACGTCCACCGGCCGGTTGGTGCCGAAGCCTTTGTCCACGCAGGCAAAGCGCGCGCCGGCGATCTCCACCAGCTCGTCGCGGATCATGAGGCCGTCCAGGATGTTGCTCTCGCCGATGAAATCGGCGACGAAAGCGTTTTCCGGCTCGTTATAAATCTGTTCGGGCGTTCCCATCTGCTGGATATAGCCCTGATTCATGACGACGATGGTATCCGACATGGTCAGCGCCTCCTCCTGATCGTGCGTCACGTAGATAAAGGTAATGCCCAGTTCGTTTTTCAGGCGGATCAGCTCGTACTGCATGTCCTGGCGCAGCTTGAGATCGAGAGCGCCCAGCGGCTCGTCCAGAAGCAGCACCCGCGGTTCGTTGACGATCGCGCGGGCGATGGCGATCCGCTGCTGCTGTCCGCCGCTCAGCGAATCGACCGTGCGGTGTTCAAAGCCCTCCAGGTTGACGAGCCTTAACGCGTAGCGGATCTTGTCGTCGATATAGCTTTTCGGCTTGCGGCGGATGCGCAGGCCGAAGGCGATGTTGTCGGCGATGCTCATGTGCGGGAAGAGGGCGTATTTCTGAAACACGGTGTTGAGCTGGCGTTTGTTGGGCGGAAGGCGCGTGATGTCTTCGCCGTCGAAAATAACGCGTCCCGCATCCGGCGTCTCGAAGCCGCCGATGATGCGCAGCGTCGTGGTTTTGCCGCAGCCGCTGGGGCCCAGAAGCGTGACGAAGGAATTTTCCTTTACGGAAAGACAGAGATCGTCCAGCACCAGAGTGCCGTCGAAGCTCTTGGAAATATGCTGTAAATCGATGAAAGGCTGGCTCATGTCATTCTCCATTCTGCCGCCGGGCCGGCGGCGCGTTCTCTTTGGGAAACGGACGCCCGGTCAGAAGCTGGGCGGGGCGCTGACCCAGAGGATCAGGGCGCCGCTTTTGCTTTCCAGCCAGTGCGGCCTGTCGCTGGTATAGTAAAAGGCTTCTCCCTTCCGGGCGCGGCAGGTGCGGTTCCCCAGGCGGATGTTCACGCTGCCCTGCAGCACGTAGCCGAATTCCTCGCCCTCGTGCGGCGTGTCCGGGCAGGTCGAGCCGCCCGCCTCCAGCGAAAGCAGGATTGGCTCCATGCGGTTTTTCTGGGCGTTGGGGACGATCCAGCGGATCGTATTTTTCATCTGCGGATCCTCTTTGACGAAACAGTCGGTCCTGCCGAACACGATCTGCTCCTCGGGCGACTCGTTGAAAAATTCGCCGATGGTCGTGCCGAGACACTGGAGAATGTCCATCAGGGTTGCGATGGACGGAGAGGTCAGATCGCGTTCCACCTGGGAGATAAAACCCTTGGAAAGCTCGGCGCGGTCGGCCAGCTCCTCCTGCGTCAGGCCTTTGAGGACGCGAAGCTCTTTGAGTCTGTTTCCGATCTTCACGGGAGACCTCCTTTTTTGACGGCGTAAAAGTTCCGGCGCGTAAAATAAATGTAAAATTAATCTTCAGGTTTAGAAATAATAAACTCCGGATTCTAATTATACACGGCCAAAAGCCGCTGTCAATAGGGCGGGGCGGGAAAAAGACAGACGGATCGGATTTTGCGGAGAAAAAGAGTGCAAAAACGGCCCGGGGATGATAAAATAGGAGAAAACGGAAACAAAAAACGGCGGCAGGAGGAGGATCAGGATGCGGAATCAATATGTGGCCTATGTGGGCTCCTATTCTTATAACGGGCAGGCGAAGGGCATCACGATATACGATGTCGATATGGAAAAGGGATATTTTAAATACCGCTGCGAGGTGGAGGTGGACAATTCTTCCTATCTGACGGTGTCCAACGACGGCCGGACGCTCTATTCCATCGCGGACGAGGGGATCGTCTCCTTCCGCATTCTGGAAAACGGGGCGCTGGCGCGTTTAAACAGCGCCAAGATCAAGGGAATGCGGGGCTGCCATATTGCGACGGACGCCGGGGATGAGTACATTTTTGTGTCCGGCTATCACGACGGCAAGGAGACGGTCCTGCGGCTCAGGCCGGACGGATCGGTGGGGGAGATCACGGACGGCGTTTACCACAAAGGGCTGGGAAGCGTGGCGGAGCGCACCTTCCGGCCGCATGTGAGCTGCGGGCGGAGGACGCCGGACGGCAAATTCGTGATGGTGGCCGACCTGGGGATCGATCAGGTTAAAATTTACCGCTTCGACGGAAAGAAGGGCCTTCTCTCCCTGGTGGACGCGATCCGCTGCGAGCTGGAATCCGGCCCGCGGCAGTTCCTCTTCAGCCGCGACGGGCGCTTCCTCTATCTGATGTATGAGATCAAAAACGTGATCGACGTTTATACGTATGAGACCGGGGACCGGGTGCCGAAGATCGAGAAGATCCAGACCATTGCTTCCACCGCGCCGGAGCGTTTAAGCCAGCTGACCGCGGCCTGCGCCATCCGGATGTCGGGGGACGGCGCGTACCTTTACTGCAGCAATGCGGGCGATAATTCCGTCAGCATCTACAGGCGGGACGCGGACACGGGCCTTCTGACGCTTTTGTGCTGCCTGCCCATCAGCGGCGACTACCCCAAGGACATCGCCGTTTTTCCGGACGCTCAGCACCTGGCTTCGATCAACCACGGGAGCAACAGCATTTCCTTTTTCCGGGTCGATTATGAGGAAGGGCTTATCGTCATGTGCAACCGCAGCATCGAGGTCAACGAACCGAACTGCTGCGTGATTGTAAAGGTGCCGGAGGAGAAATAACCGGACGCGGGATAAAAAAGAGAATGAGATGACAGCAGGAGGGAACGGGAGAAACGATGTCTGGATCGACGTATGGAAAGATACTGACAATGACAACCTGGGGGGAGTCGCACGGGCCGGCGGTCGGCGTGGTGGTGGACGGCTGCCCGGCGGGGATTCCTCTCTCAGAGGAAATGATTCAGCGGTATCTGGACCGGAGAAAACCGGGCCAGAGCCGTTTTACGACGAAGCGCAGCGAGGCGGATGCGGTGGAGATCCTGTCCGGCGTCTTTGAGGGAAAGACGACGGGAACGCCGATCTCCATGCTGGTGCGCAATCAGGATCAGCATTCGCGCGATTACAGCGAGATTGCCGGCTATTACCGGCCCGGGCATGCGGACTATACGTTTGACCGGAAATACGGGTTTCAGGATTACCGCGGCGGCGGGCGTTCATCCGGCCGCGAGACGATCGGCCGCGTGGCGGCCGGGGCGGTAGCGGCCCGGCTGCTGGGAGAGCTGGGGATTCGCGTCACGGCATACACCCGTTCCATCGGGCCGGTTGAAGTCAGGAAAGAGCGCTTTGATCTGGCGGAATGCGGGAAGAACCGGCTCTACATGCCGGATGCAGAGGCGGCGGCGCAGGCCGAGGCCTACCTGGAGGAAAAGATGGCGGAGCGCGATTCGGCCGGCGGCGTGGTGGAGTGCGTGATCGCAGGCCTGCCGGCGGGCGTCGGCGATCCGGTGTTTGACAAGCTGAGCGCCTCGCTGGCCCGCGCGATCTGCTCGATCGGCGCGGTCAAGGGATTCGAGATCGGAGAAGGCTTCCGTGCGGCCGCGATGACCGGTTCGCAGAACAACGATGCGTTTGCGGCGGGCGATCCGCCCTGCGCGCGGACGATTTATAAAAAGACGAATCACGCCGGCGGGATCCTCGGCGGGATCAGCGACGGCAGCGAGATTCGCTTCTGCGCCGCCTTTAAACCGACGCCGTCCATCGCCGCTTCGCAGCAGACGGTCACGCGGGATGGAAAAGAGCTGGAGATCAGCATCAAAGGGCGTCACGACCCAATCATCGTGCCGCGCGCCGTGGTTGTGGTTGAGGCGATGGCCGCCTTTGCGGCCGCGGATCTGCTGCTTTCTAACATGACGGCGCGGATGGACGCGGTAAAGGCTTTTTATGCGTTTGAGGAATAGCGGCGGCTTTGGAGGCTGAGAGAAAAGGCAGTGGAAGCCGGCGCTGGGAGAGCAAAAAAGGAATGGGACAGGCTGCGGCGGGCCGCGAAAGGGCGCGCTGCAGCCTGATTTGGCCCGGGAGGGGCGGAAAGGAAGGAAATCGGGATGGGAGCAGATGGAATTTCAACGGAAAAGGAAACGAATGAACAGCTGGAAGAGATTCGCAGCCGGGTAACGCAGGCGGCAGAGGAATTTCTGCAGGCGGCCCGCATGAAGCCGGGGCAGATTCTGGTTGTGGGCTGTTCTTCCAGTGAAATCGCCTCGCACCGCATCGGCTCGTTTTCAAGCGGGGAGATCGGACAGGCTGTTTTCGGGGCGCTTCAAACGATTGCGGACCGGGACGGGCTTTACCTGGCGGCGCAGTGCTGTGAACATCTGAACCGGGCGCTGATTGTGGAAGAGGAGGCGGCTGAGCGCTACGGGCTGGAGCAGGTCAATGTGGTGCCGCAGCTGAAAGCGGGCGGCTCGTTTGCGACGGCCGCCTGGACGGGAATGAAAAATCCGGTCGCGGTCGAGCGCATTGCCGCGCACGGCGGGATTGACATCGGCGACACCCTGATCGGCATGCATCTGCGCCCGGTCGCAGTGCCGGTCCGCATTTCCGTAAGGGAGATCGGAGGCGCGCACGTGACCTGCGCGCGCACGCGCCTGAAATACATCGGCGGCTCCCGGGCGGCGTATCTGCCCGAAGCACAGTAGAGGAAAAAAGAGGAAAGGGACAGCCAAGCGGAGCGGGAGAGACCAGGGTAACAGAAAAAGGCAGCGAAGCGGAAAGGGACGAACAGGCTTCAGGGGATGAGGCCAGGAACAGGGAGCGGAAAACGTGGAAATCAGAAAGAACGACGAATTTGAATTGGAAATTACGGATATGAGCGACGAGGGGGCGGGGATTGGCCGGACAGACGGCTATATCTGGTTTGTGAAGGATACAGTCATTGGCGATTGCGTCCGCGCTCGGGCGATGAAAATGAAAAAAAATTATGGCTATGCGCGGCTCATGGAGGTGCTGATTCCTTCGCCCCACCGCGTGGCGGCCCGCTGTCCGGTGGCCCGCCAGTGCGGCGGCTGTCAGCTGCAGATGATGGACTATCCGGCGCAGCTGGCCTGGAAAGAAAAGATGGTCTGGAATAATCTGCGGCGCATCGGCGGCGCAGATTATCTGTATCTGCAGGAGAGAGCGGGGGACGGTGCGCCTGCCGGAAAGGGTATGGCTGCGGAGAAAGGGATACCTGCCGCAGGGAGTACAGCTGCGGAGTGCGGTGCGTCGGCCGGTAAGATTGCGGCCGCGGGAGATGCGGCCGCCGGCGCGGTTTACATGGAACCGATCCTGGGAATGGAGGATCCGTGGCGCTACCGCAATAAAGCGCAGTTTCCCTTCGGCGCGGGAAAGGACGGAACAATCCGGGCCGGCTTTTACGCCGGTCATACGCATTCGATTGTGGAGTGTGCCGACTGCCTGCTGGGCGTGAAGGAGAACCAGGCGGTGCTGGAGGCGGTTAAATCGGTCATGGAGGAATATGAGATCCCGCCTTATCGGGAGACGGATCACAGCGGCCTGATCCGTCACGTCTTGATCCGCAAGGGATTTTCTACCGGGGAACTGTTAGTCTGCCTGGTTATCAACGGAACCCGCCTGCCGCGGGCAGAGGCGTTTGTGGAGCGGCTCTGCCGGATTCCGGGGATGACCAGCATTTCCTATTCCATCAACCGGGAGCGGACGAATGTGATTATGGGAACAGAGATTGTAAATCTGTACGGGAAGGGATATATTACGGACTGCATCGGGCCGCTGCGCTACCGCATTTCTCCTCTTTCTTTTTATCAGGTTAATCCGGTGCAGACGCGCCGCCTGTACGAGACGGCGCTGGAGTACGCGGATCTTCATGGAACAGAAACGGTCTGGGATTTGTATTGCGGGATTGGAACCATTTCCCTGTTTCTGGCGCAGAAGGCGAAGAAGGTATACGGCGTGGAGATTGTGCCCCAGGCCATCGGCGATGCGCGGGAGAACGCCGAAATCAACGGGATGGAGAACGTGGAGTTTTTTGTGGGAAAGGCCGAGGAGGTTCTGCCGGAGCAGTATGAGAAGAATCAGGTGTACGCGGATGTGATTGTGGTGGATCCGCCGCGGAAGGGCTGCGATGCGAAATGCCTGGAAACCATCGTGAAGATGGGTCCGAAAAAGGTGGTGTACGTGAGCTGCGATTCCGCGACGCTGGCGCGCGATGTGAAATACCTGGGCGAGAACGGGTATCGGATAAGCCGGGCCAGGTGCTGCGATATGTTTCCGATGAGCGGGCATGTGGAGACGGTTGTCTTACTTTCCAAGGGAGAAATCGATTCCAAGAAGGTTCGTGTGGAGTTCTCTCTGGAGGACATGGATATGTCCGGTTTCCAGAACGATGCCACCTATAGTCAGATCAAAGAACGTGTTTTACAGCAGACTGGCTTGAAGGTTTCCTCTCTCT
>CALWLT010000041.1 GCA_944381615.1 uncultured Lachnospiraceae bacterium
TTTGTGAATGCCCACCCGCTTCTGTTTAAAGAAGACGGGCCCCGGCGAATCGAGTTTGATTGCCGCCGTCAGGCATAAAAAAAGAGGGGAAAGGAGGAGCAGGCCCGTACCGACCAGCACCACATCCAGTCCCCGTTTCCATTTCTGATATCGCCTGTTCTGTTTCATTTTTTCTGTATCGCCTGCCCTGCTTTTCTTTCTGTCCGGTTTCTCAATCCTGCCTGTCTTGTTTCCCGTTCCTGCCTGTTCGGTTTCTCAATCCTGCCTGCCTTGTTTCTCGTTCCTGCCTGTTCGGTTTCTCAATCCTGCCTGTACTGTTTCCTGTTCCCGCCTGCTCTGTCTGCCCTGTTTCTTTCGCCCGGCCGGATTTCCCCGGAACGATTTACCAAACCATTTCCACTGTTTCTTCCCTGCCGGAGCCTTCAAACGGGTCCTCACGGATCTTTTTTCAGCCGGATCCCCAGAATCGCGGTCCGTTCCTCATGGAGAAACGGCACGCGCACAATGGCATAACGCTTGTGCAGGTTGATGCGCTCAATCTGCGGGCGAAGACGCGCCAGCAAATCGTGCACGCAAAGGATCGCGCCGTCCGGAGACGTTTCCACCAGGCTGCGCCGCGCCAGGTGCGGGCACGCCCCGCCGTATTCCGCCAGGATCCGGAGAAACGCCCGTTCTTCCGCTTCCAGCGCCGTAAAGACAAAACGACCGTTTCCGAGCAGCCGTGAAAAACGCGGCACGCCTTTCAGCGCCAGAAACAGTTCCTCCGGCCGCTCGGTATCTACGATCACATATCCGGGAAACAGCGGCCGGATCTGCACCTGCCACACTCCGCCCAGGCGTTTCATCCACTCCGCCCGCATGACGAAACAGTCGCGGTACAGGGCTGGGTCAAGAATGACCCGCATCATCGCAATCAGCTCATCTTCTTTTCCCGTGATGGTCTGAATCACATACCACATGACGCCTCCATCCGGACGAAATCCGGAAGGCAGCGCGCGTAACGGCACAGACAGAAGAAAATGATCTGCAAAGGAATTGGCAAAACATATCCCCAAAAGACATGGCTTCGCCGCCCGCGCGTTAAAAACGCGCAGTTTTCCCTTCTCTGTGCCGATACAGGCTTCCTGCATGCCTCCATAGCTGTACAGTCCGTCCTCTATCTTTTTCTTTTCTTAAAACCGCCGCCCGATTCCCGCGCTCCCGCCTCCTGCAGGCGAAGCGGCTCCCCCGCAGCGCGGCCGGTTATCCGCTCGTAATGTAGTCCGTCCCGTTTTCCCGATAGCCGTAAGACAGCGCCAGGTAATGCGCCCGGCCGCAGAGGCGGCGCAGGTTTTCCTCCTCGCCGGCACAGACGGAAATGGGAAGATCCGGCCCGCCCAGTACCCGAAACACCGGGGCAAACTGCCTGAGTTCTTCCGCCAGCAAATCCGGCCGGCTGCTCTCCAGGAACACATAGCCCGGAAAAAGCTCCTTCTCCATCCGTTTCCACTCGCCGTCCCGCCGCCACAGACGTTCGCAGCGAAAGGAAAACGCATCGTTCAGAGCCTCTGCGGACAGATGCCGCCTGCAGGCGCGAATCATCGCATCCTCCCGCCCTTCCCGGCACTGCAGCACATACCACATAGCGAAAGCCCTCCCGCTTTAGCCGGCGCAGACGCCGGTAAAAATTTCGCAGAATACCTTGTTCTAAGAAATTCTAATTCATTATACTATTGTTCCAGGTCGATTTCAATAGAAGTTTCTGTCAAAATCCCCCTAAAAATTCATTAGGAAATTATTAAGAAGCGTGTTTCTGCTGTGTTTTTGCATACACATCCCCCAAAATTCAGACATTTCTTTGCGATAAGAAGCGGGATTTTCCCGGTTCTGTTCTTGTTTTTCCCTCTTTCTTTCATAAAACAAGGTATTCTACGAAAGATCTTCCATAAAAAAACCGCCCGGCCGCGGAAACCATCTCCACAGCCGGACGGCTTTTCTTTTTATCCTCTGCCGGCGCACGGCCGGCTGCCAGTTTTCTGATTCGAGCGCCGTGACCGACCGCCAGTTTTCCGAATGGAACGCCGTGACCAGCCGCCGCTTTTCTGAATGAAGCGCCGCGGCCGGCCGCCGTTTTTTTAATCGAGCGGCGCGACCGGCTCGCCCTTGATCTTGACGCCCAGACGCGGGGCCGTCTCCTGGATGACGCGGGCCATCTTCCGCATCTCGTCCATGGGCGGCGTCTCGATATCCTTCAGCTCATAGACGCGCTTTAATTTGGCGTAGGTGTCCATGCCCAGCCGGTGGTACGGCAGAAGCTCAATGTCTTTTACCTGCTTTAACGGGTCCATAAAGCGGGCCGTGTCCTCCATATTCTGCTCAAACAGATTGACGGTCGGGATGACCGGGATCCGGACATGAATCGGGCCGTCAAACGCCTCGTTGACTTTTACCAGGTTTTCCTTGATGAGCTTGTTGGAGACGCCGGTATAGAAGATATGCCGCGCCTCGTCGGCCACCTTGTAGTCGATGTACATGGAAGTCAGGAACGGAAGCAGCATCCGGATCTCCTCAAAGGGCGCATAGAGGCTTGTCTCCACCGCCGTCTCAATCCCCTGCTCCCGGCATTTCTCCAGCAGATCGCGCACAAATTCGATCTGCGTCAGCGGCTCGCCGCCGCTGACGGTCACGCCACCGCCGGAATGGAAGAAGAACACTTCGTCCTTGCAGACCTCTTTTACAATCTCTTCCGCCGTCATGTCCATGCCATAGCCAAACTCTATCTCGCTTCTCTGCGATTCGGGAGTGGAGCACCACTTGCACCGCAGCGGGCAGCCTTTTAAAAAGACGACCGTCCGCAGTCCTTCCCCGTCGTGAATCGACGTTTTCTCAATGCGAAGTACTCTCCCCGTTTTTGTTTCCATGATGTTGCTGCCTCCTGTTTCCTGTTCGTATTCATTCTGCCTGCCGCCGGCCCGAAACGGCCCTTTCTGCGGCCGCCGCGCGCGGTGCGCAGACTCTGCACTGTCCTCTATTCTAAACGCAATTTTCGGGAAAGACTAGGAAAATCTCCCCCGAAAATATTATAATCCTGACATTTCCTGTTTTTCTGTCCCATCAGTAATACGAAACCTTCGCGCTCTTTCCCAGCTTCTCCATGACCTCGCAGATCCGCTCCACCAGCTTCTTGCGCACGCCCAGCTCAAAGGGCAGCTCCGGGTTCTGGTACGCCTCATTGACGGCCTGTCCTACAAAAAGATGCAGATCCGTGCAGTGGTCGATGAGAATCTTGGCCAGCATCGAAGCCCCGTTCGGCTCATCCAGCTCCATAAAAAATTTCTCGTCGATCTCTTCGTCATGCGTATACTGCTCCAGAAGTTTTAACATCCGGTTGAGCGTCACGACGCCCTCCGTGACCAGATCAATCCCCTCGATAAAGGAGATCGGCGGCACATCCGCGTCGATGTAATCTACGGCCACATCGATCGGTTTGCCCAGCACGCGCGCCACGATGGCCGCGCTGGTGCCGCCGCACACGCAGCGCACGGCCGACTCGTCCGCCATGAAATCCTGCACCATGCGGGCGTCGTCTTCCTTGCGCTCGGCCGGCCCCGTCATCAGATTGACCTGATGGCGTTCGCCGATGCGCATGACCGCCACCGTCGTATCATCGCCGGGCTGGTACTGGTACAGATCGTTGCAGGCCTGACAGAGCTCCGCGGCCAGATGCATGGCGGTGGAGGTCCTTGCGTATTCCCGTTTGACGAAATCCGCCACGCTGTCCCAGGTCCAGCCGAAATTTAACAGCTCGCCGACGCCCGCGTTGATCGCGCCGTCGCTGATCAGGACGAACGCGTCGCCCTTCTGCGCGTGAAAATGGTACTCGTTGATCAGCCGTCCGGCGATCTTCCTTCGATTTTCCGGGATCGGCATCAGGCGGCCGTCCCGGATAAACACACAGCCCGGATTGTCAAATTCGACCAGATAGGCGTCCCCGTCGTCCGTTACCTCCAGAATACTGAACGTCGCATAGGCGACGTGCCGCACGCGGCAGACGGGAAGCGTCTCCGCGATCGTCTCCACGCAGCGGTCCAGCGAAATCCCCTTCAAAAACATCGTTCCCAGGATTTTGGAGGTCATCGTCGCCAGGATATTGGCCTTGACGCCGCTCCCCATCCCGTCCGCCAGAATCAGGATATGGGAATGATCCGTGTGGAGAATCTCCACCTTATCGCCGCAGAGCTCTTCGCCCTTTTTGTTCAGGCTCTTATACGCGATATCTACTTTGATTCCTGAAGCTCCCATCTGCTCACTCCTTTGCCTTCCCGGCTTTTCCCTCCCGGGTTTCTGCGTTTTCCTCCAGAAGCGAATCGCACAGATCCATCAGGGTAATCTTCGTCTCCGCCGCCGTCTCGCCCAGCAGGCCCGCGATCTCCTGCGCTACCGTCATCTGCTTGCGGATGACCTCGTGCGCCAGCTCCACGGTGCTGATCTTTTTCTCATACTCCTCCTTCGCCGCGCGCTCCTGCTCCGAGATGTCAATCATCGTCGCCAGCACCACGTCCCGTTTGGCCACGTACACGACGTTCATCATCACGGACAGCTGATACTCCGGAAAATGCATCTTCTTGCCGCGGATGCTCTGGTGCGTGGAATACACCCACTGGAAATCAGCCGGGTCGAAGAACTCAAACAGGTACATCTGCATGGCTTCCTCTCTCGTCCGCCCGAAAAATTTCTCCCCTACCGCCGAATACTCCAGGATCTTCATCTCCCGATCCACGATCAGCACCAGGTTGGGCGACGTCTCCATGACCAGATTGGCCAGCGATTCCGCCTTGTCATGCAGATACGGGATACACATGTTCAGCTCCGCCTTGTGCTGGAAGACAGCGATCGCCTTGTCCCTGCAGGTGTAATAGCCGCAGGCGCCGCAGTTTAACTCGTCCTCGGGCGTAAATTTACCGGTCTTGGCCAGGATCTCGCGGATCTGCTCCTCGGTCGGCATCGGATCCTGCGTGGAATGATCGGCAAATTTCTTCTCCAGCGTAACCTCCTCGAGCATCTTTTCCAGCGTCTCCTTCTCTGCCGCCTCGCGCGGGATCTGATCCTCCATCGCGATCTTCACGCAAAAACGCGAAACCTCCCGCTTTAAGGGCGCCGAGCCGTTGATGCAGCCGCCCTCGCACATGTTCATCTCGATGAAGCTGCCCGTAATCTCCCCCGCCATCATGCTCTCGCAGAAATCAATACAGTTTTTCGTCCCGTGAATGTGGAATTTCCGGTAACCGTCCTCGCTCTCGCGCGTGGAGAGCACCGACTGAATGACGCCGCTGGTAATGGGATACATCTTGTTGACGCCGGGATCCAGATGCGCAAACGGCAGATCCTCACACTGGGAAATGTCGATCCCTTCCTCCTCCATCCAGCGCTGGATATCATTAAAATTCAGGACCGCGTCAATGCTTCTTGCGTTTCTCGGATCCGCCGACTCTTTCTTCTTCGCGATACAGGGGCCCACAAACACGACCTTCGTATCCGCCCCGTATTCCTTTTTCAGCATCCGCCCGTGCGCCACCATCGGCGACACGACCGGGGCCATGTACGGCACCAGCTGCGGATAATAAATCTCGATCAGATCATTGACGCTGGGACAGCAGGTCGTGATAATATTTTCCATCGTCCCTTCCTTCAGAAGCTGCGCGTACTCTCTGGTAACCGCAGCCGCGCCCTCCGCCGTCTCCCGCACGTCCGCAAAGCCCAGGCGGCGGAACGCCTCGTGAATCTGTCCCAGGGTCACGCCCCGGAAAAATCCCATATAGGCCGGCGCCAGGGAAACGACCGTCTTCTCGCCGCGCCGCAGATAATAGCGCACCGCGTCCAAATCGCTGGCCATGGTCTTGGCCGACTGGGGACAGACATGCAGGCAGTGCCCGCAGAGCACGCATTTGTCCTCGATGATCTCCGCCCGGCCGTCCCGGATCATGATCGCCTTCACGTCGCAGTAGCGGACGCATTTGTAGCAGTGTGTACACTTCGTCTCCTTGAAATCAATAATCCTCATCGCTGTATCCTCCCCTGTCTGCGGCCCTCGCCGCGCTGTCCGCACACCTCTTTACCCCTGCCTCGGGACCCCCTTGCCCGAAAGCGTTCCTGTGCCCGTTTCTTCAATTTTATCATATTTAAAGAGGCAGATCCATTCTTTTCCGGAGGAAATCCCCCCGCCGAAACTTTTTCTCTTCTGATTGAAAATCCGTTTTTTCTATGCTATACTTTATAGTTGCGTCAGACAGTTTTATCCTTATATGCAACGCGTCAGATCCGCACCCGAAGGCAGGAAAACGGGCGTAAAATGGGAGTAAACGCGGTGCGGCAAGAATACAGAGAAAGGCGGAATGCCCCCAAAATACAGGGGTTCCGGACAGGGAAAGGAAAAAAATGAAATTAGGTATCGTCGGCCTGCCCAACGTAGGCAAGAGCACGCTGTTTAACTCGCTGACCAAAGCCGGCGCGGAATCGGCCAATTACCCGTTCTGCACCATCGACCCCAACGTGGGCGTCGTCCCCGTTCCGGATCCCCGCCTGGATCAGCTGGCCGCCCTCTATGATTCTCAGAAGATCACGCCGGCCGTGATCGAGTTTGTCGATATCGCCGGCCTCGTCAAGGGCGCTTCCAAGGGCGAGGGCCTGGGAAATCAGTTCCTGGCCAACATCCGCGAGGTGGACGCCATCGTTCACGTCGTGCGCTGCTTCGAGGATCCCAACGTCGTTCATGTGGACGGCAGCGTGAACCCGCTGCGGGACATTGAGACCATCGATCTGGAGCTGATTTTCTCCGATATGGAGGTGCTGGAGCGGCGCATTTCCAAAACCGCGAAAAGCGCCATGGGCAACAAGGCCCTGGCCGGAGAGCTGGCCGTGCTGAAAGCGCTTTACGCCCATCTGGAGGGCGGAAAGCTGGCCCGCAGCTATACGCCGGCCGATGAGGACGAGCTGGCCTTCATCCAGTCGCTTAACCTCCTGACCTGGAAACCGGTTATCTTCGCGGCCAACGTCGGAGAAGACGATCTGGCCGACGACGGGGCGTCCAATTCCTATGTAGAACAGGTGCGTGCGTTTGCCCGCGAAAACGGCAGCGAGGTATTTGTCATCTGCGCGCAGATCGAGCAGGAGATCGCCGAGCTGGACGATGATGAAAAGAAAATGTTCCTAGAGGATCTGGGCTTAAAAGAGTCGGGACTGGAAAAACTGATCGCCGCCAGCTACCGCATTCTGGGGCTCATCAGCTACCTGACCGCCGGCGAAAAGGAGACCCGCGCCTGGACCATCCGCGTCGGCACGAAAGCGCCGCAGGCGGCCGGCAAAATCCACTCCGATTTTGAGCGCGGCTTTATCAAGGCCGAGGTTGTCAACTACCAGGATCTCCTGGACTGCGGCAGCTACAACGCGGCCAAGGAAAAGGGCCTGGTCCGCATGGAGGGAAAGGATTACGTCGTCCGAGACGGGGACGTTGTTCTCTTCCGCTTTAACGTCTGATGGATTTTCGCGTCGGATTGTTTTTCGGATATTCGTTTTCCCCGGCAGCCCGCCGGGGACGGCAAAGGGGCGGATCCCGCGCGGTCGCGCAGGATCCGCCCTCTTTTTATGCCGGGACTCTTACCGGTTCAAAACCGCCTCTTATTCCAAAATCCGCCCGTCAATGGAAATCGTTGCCACCTGCCAGGGAATCCATTTCCCGCTTTCCTGCAGCGCTTTTCTGACCGCCGCCTCCAACCCGCCGCAGCAGGGAACCTCCATCCGCACGACCGTCACGCTCCGGATGTCGTTGTCCCGGATGATCTGCGTCAGCTTTTCACTGTAATCCACGCCGTCCAGCTTGGGACAGCCGATCAGGGTAATCTTCCCCCGCATGAATGTTTCGTGCATGCGCGCATAGGCGTAGGCGGTGCAGTCGGCCGCGATCAGAAGCTTCGCGCCGTCAAAATACGGGGCATTGACCGGAACCAGTTTTATCTGGCAGGGCCACTGCCCGAGCTGCGACGCCGCCGGCGCGATCCCCGCATCTGCCGCTTCTGCAAAAGCCGATCCCGCAGGCGCCGTTCCTGCCGGTGCCGATCCCGCAGACGCCTCTTTTTCATCCGGCCGGTTTCCCAGCCGCCGCATCCGGCTGCCCGGACAGCCCGCAAAAACAGGCGCGGCGGCCGGCTCCGGGTTCTTCCCGCCTGCCCGGCGTTCCTGCTCCGCCCGCTTTTTTTCCAGCACGGCCGCCTCGTCATACGCGGCGGCCTCCCGCTCCACAAAGGAAATCGCGCCGGTGGGACAGGCGGGCAGGCAGTCCCCCAGGCCGTCGCAGTAATCGTCTCTGAGCAGCCTGGCTTTTCCATTTACCATGCCGATGGCTCCCTCATGGCAGGCCCCGGCGCAGGCGCCGCAGCCGTTGCATTTTTCTTCGTCTATCTGGATAATCTTCCGAATCATGTTCCATCTGTCCTTTCTCTTGTTTTTCTGACGCCAGTATACTATAATCAGGCCAGAACGTCTGTTGTTATAACAACAAAAGGAGCAAAAAATGAAACTTTCCGACGCGCCGCTTTTTCGCGGACTGAATGAAACGGAGATCGCCTCTCTTTTAGACTGCCTGAACGCCGCAGAGCGCAGCTATCCGAAAGGGGCGATCCTTCTCACCGAGGGAGAGGTAACGGATCGGATCGGCCTCGTGCTCTCCGGCATGGCCGTGATCTCCTGCAGCGATATCTGGGGAAACGCCAGCGTTCTGGGGCATGTGCCTCCCGGCTCTGTGTTTGCCGAGGTCTATGCCTGTCTTCCGAACCAGCCGATGCTGGTTTCCGTCTCCGCCGCAGAAGAAACGTCGGTCCTGTTTCTGAACGCGGGCCGCGTCCTGCATTCCTGCAGCAGCGCCTGCCCCTTCCACGCCCGGCTGATCCGGAACTTGCTCGCGATCTGCGCACACAAAAGCCTGCGGCTCTCTCAGCGGATCCTGCACACCAGCCCCAAATCCATCCGCGGGCGGCTGACGTCCTATTTTTCCGAATGCGCCAGAGAAGCGGGCGGCAACTCCTTCCAGCTTCCCTATAACCGCCAGCAGCTGGCCGATTATCTGAACGTAGACCGCAGCGCTCTGTGCAGCGAGCTCTCCCGGATGCAGAAAGACGGGCTGATTGAATACCGGAAAAACCAGATCCGGCTTCTGGTGTAAAAAGAAAGCGGTATAAAGAATCCCCCGGATTTCATACACTGTAGCAAAGAAATCCAGGGGGCTTTTTTCATGAGCTCTAAAACAAAAATTGTCGTGCTGCGTATGAAGGAAATCATCTATACGGCCATCTTCGCCGGCCTGGGCCTCCTTCTCATCGCGCTCCTCTTTATCATGTTCCGTCCCGGAAAGGAAGCCGCCGAAACGGCCGCCCAGGCCTCCCCGGTTTACGTCCCCGGCGTCTACAGCGTTCCCCTGACTCTGGGAGGACAGGAGGTAAACGTCGAGGTCTGCGTCGACGCCGACCGCATCACGTCGGTTTCCTGCACGCCGCTCAGCGAGGCCGTGGAAACCATGTATCCGCTCCTTGAGCCGGCCGCCGCCGATCTCTCCGCCCAGCTTGCAGGCGCGCAGTCGCTGGAGAATCTGACCTGGCCCGAGGGGAGTCAGTATACCTCCCGCGCCCTGGCCGCCGCCGCCAAACAGGCGCTTCAGAAAGCCGCCGTGTTGCAGGACTGAACCGGACTGCGGCACGGATTTCGCTATGTCTCCTGCCCCGCCGGCGTCTGACGCCGGCCCGTTTCTTTTTTCTCCCGCCGCTTTCGCTCCGCCAGCCAGAGGATCAGGCCGGCCGCCGAGAGAAGCGAGATCAGCTCGCTGGCGCGCCACAGACGGCGCTCTTTGAAAAAGACGCGAATCTGCCCTTCTTCCTGCGCCGCGAAATGCACGCGTGCCAGCCCGTCCTCTCCCCTGATGACCGGCAGCGCATTCCCGTCCTGATCCTGCGCGCGGTAGCCCGGATAGTAAAACAGCGGCAGATCGGCAAACCGCTCCACGCCCGGCTGGTCCGTCTCATAGGAAAACGTGACCGTAAGGCCGTCCTTTTCAGAGTCCGTGATTAAAAGTCCCTCTCCCGCCGGCAAACGGCTTCCTTTGGCCCGCTCCACATTGACGTCCGCAAACAGATATTCCCGCTGTTTCAGCATACTGTCCGCTTCCTTGCTGTCCCACCAGTAATCCACATTCTGGTAAAAACTGTCTACCAGATGCTGGGAAAACACCATGCAGAACAAAAGTGCGCCCAGAAGGAGGGAGTACCCGCTTCCCGTCCGTTTTCCCCACTGACGGCACACGGCATAGCCGCCGGCCATGGAGAGCAGGCACAGCGCCGGCCCCACCAGCCGCCAGGGAAACTGCAGATATTCCCCGATCAGGGAAAGCGGCGTCTCCATCAGAAGCTTCCAGGGAAACAGGCTGGTCGCCGCGAAAAGGAGAATCGCGCCCGCGATCAGGAAATTGCGGGAAATCCGCAGCTTTCCTTCCGTCCGTTTTGCCTCCAGGACCTGATAAAGCCCCACGCCGGCCGCCGCCAGCACCGGAAGCCCCGGCCCCAGCGCCATCGTATCATAAATTCCGCTTCCATCCAGCGTCGTCGCCCCCATGTCGATGGGAAACAGCTCCAGCAGCTTGACCGCCGGCATGGCATACAGCTGCGCCGGATACTGGACAAATTCCACGTCGATCCCCGCGTGCATGTAATCCAGAAGCGGCACCAGAAACCACAGATTCAGAAGCACCGCCATCCCTGCCGCTTTCAGCACCGCCAGCAGGCGCTTTCTGTCCGCCAGGCGGCGGATACAGAAAAGGCCGCCGATCGCGCAGCCCGCCGCGACCATGACCGTGCTGATGATGTGGCTCTGCACCACTCCCGTTACCGCCAGCAAAAGCAGCGGCCATTTCTTCTCATCCCGGAAAAACACTTCATAAAAGCCGAGGATGACCAGCGGCAGGAAAATCGTGGCCGTCAGCTCGCCATACGCCGCCCGCGTATAGAAATTTCCCAGCCGGTAAATCCCCAGCGTATACAGAATGGAGGCCAGACAGCCGATCTGGGCCGAGCAGAACAGCCGGGACGCACTGTAGTACATCGAGGCGGCCGTCGCCAGATTGCAGAGAAACAGCCACACATTGACCGCGTCCACAACCGTCACGCCCAGCGCCTCCAAAAGCGCCGGGAAATAGAGAAACAGCGACGGATAGAAGACCGGCGAGGCATACCCGTAGCCGTTAAAGGAAAACAGATCCAGCCGCGCCGGAAACATGCCCTCCCGGAACGCCTGCGCGATCCCCAGGATGCGGGCGATATGAAACTGGAAATCATGGCCGTACATCAGGTAAGGCAGGAACATCGGCCCGCTCGCCATGACTACGGCGGCAAACAGAAGCGCCTTCTCCCGCCAGTCCGGGATCCGCCGGCGAAACAGGATCAGAAAAAATCCGCACAGCAGGGCCGTCAGGACCGCCAGCTGATTGAGATGCTCCGTATTCTGCCCGAAATGGACGTCCCGCTCCATCAGGACGTTCCCGTTTTCCGTATAAAAACAGTTTCCGTTTACCGCCCTTACGTCCCCGCTTACCAGGCCGTCCTCAGTAAAGACGCAGGCTTCGCCGTTCACGATCCGCTCTCCGTACAGCAGCACGCCGTCCCCGTCCGCCAGATACGTCCGGCCGTCCACCTGAAACAGGCCCGTCTGCAGATAACCGCCCGGGCCGAAAAAGCATTCCGTCCCGTCCTCAAACGTATAAAAACCGGTTACCAGCTTCCCGTCCTCATCCAGGTAAAACCGGTTTCCGTTTTCTTCTACCCATTCATCCCGCAGGTAGCTCCCATCCTCGCCGATATAGCGGTACTCCGGCGTCTGAACCCAGCCGGCCAGGGCCGGAACCGCCCCGCCGATCAGAAAAAAGAACGCGCACAGCAAAAGTCCAAAGCCCCATTTTCCATGCAAAAAGGGATTTACCATCTTCTCTCTCATCCCTGTTCCCCCTGCGCGGCGTCCGCGTCCTCCCGGCTGTCCCGGGTCGCATCCTCCCGGCTGTCCCGGGCCGGGTCCGGCCCGGCGCCTTTTACATTGCTCTCCCGGCACAGATAGACCGGCCGCCGTTTAACTTCCATGTACGTCTTGGCGATATATTCGCCCATCACGCCCATAAAGAAAAACTGGATCCCCGCCACCAGAAGGATGATACAGACCAGCGAAGGCCAGCCGGCCACCGGATCGCCGTAGAGCAGCGCCCGCACAAACACAATCAAAAGAAACAGGAAGGCCGCCCCACAGAACAGGACGCCAAAGGCGGCCGCCAGCACCACCGGCACCACCGAAAAAGCCACGATCCCGTCGATGCTGTATAAAAACAGCTTCCAGAACGACCACTTGGTCTCTCCCTTCAGCCGCGGCATATTCTCATAGGAAAGCCACTTGACCCGGTATCCGACCCAGCCGAACAGGCCCTTGGAAAAACGGTTATACTCCTTAAGCTCCAGCAGGCTGTTCACATACTGGCGCGTCATCAGACGGAAATCCCGGGCCCCGTCCACGATATCCACATTGGAGATCTTGCGGATCAGGCGGTAAAAACAGTGCGCGAAAAAGGAGCGGATCGGCGGCTCGCCCTTCCGATCCACCCGTCTGGTCGCCACAACGTCGTACTCGCCGGACTCCAGATACGCCGTCATCTCCGGCAGCAGGGACGGCGGATCCTGCAGATCCGCATCCATCACGGCCACAAAATCGCCCGTCGCATGTTCCAGGCCCGCGTACAGGCCCGCTTCCTTGCCGAAATTGCGCGAAAAAGAGAGATATTTAACCCGGCTGTCCTTTGTTGCCAGCGCGCGGATCGCCGCCAGCGTCCCGTCCCGCGATCCGTCGTCCACATACAGAAGCTCCAGCTCATACGCCGGAAGCGATTCTGCGAATACGCGCGTAATCTCCTGCCAGAACAGCGGAACATTTTCCTCTTCATTATAACAGGGTACCAGAATTGATATCCGTTTCACATTTCTTCCCTCTCTTTTTCTCCTGCCTTTTGTCCCGCGCACGGGCGTCTCCCCGCACCCGAAACCTCTGTTCCAGTATACCGCCCGCCAAAAAGCCTGTCAACCGGCGAATCTGCCCTCGTCCGGCAGGAACAAGTCTGCCCGCATCCGGCAGGAACTTCAAAGGAAGTCCGCTTACCCCCGAAGCAGAAGATAAAGAACGCCCAGCGCCACAACGATTCCGTACAGGATACCGTGCCACAAATCCGACCGTTTCCACGCTTCCTCTTCTTCTGCGCTTAAAACCGCCCTGTCCCAGGAGCCGTTTTCCATCCGCATCCATTTATTCTTGAAAACATACGAGCACATCCAGATCGTGTATCCCGTCGCCGCCAGAAGAAGCCCGGCCAGACAAACGCCGACCGGCGCCGTCAGGGGGCAGAACACAACCAGGAGACAGGCAAGCAGGATCAGAAGCATCGGGACATCCGCCGCCACATACGCAAATTTTCCAAACAGATCGCGGTACAGGGCCCTCTTCTGCTGCGCCTCCCTCACATCCCGGTCACACGCTTCCTGAGAAAATGCCGCGATCACGGCCCGGACAGACAGAAATCCAATGAAAAGGATCCAGAACAGATCCGACAGCCCGTCAAACGTCATCCCCTTCACAACGACAAAAAGACAGCCAAGCAGTGCTGCCAGCAGGTTTTTCGGACTGACCAGTTTCATCAACCCACCCCCTTATTTATTCTTTGCAAAGCGATGCGCCTCCGCTACCCAGGAAAGCAGTTCCTCATCTATTTCCTCCTCCCGCCCGATCACGAGATGCGTCGTCCACCTCCCCGGATATGGCTCCGTTTTTACCGCCACCCGGGCGGATTCAAGAGGATACGGCAGTCCCAGCGTCACGACCATATACGGACTGGGAAGCTCCTTTTTCCTTTTCACACGGGCAAACGACACACAGGCAAACAGATACCTGTCATAAAAGGAAATCTGCGTCTTTTGTACCCGGATTTCCGTGTCGGGATACCGCTTTTTTACCGCCCCGGCAAACGCCTCATAGAGCGGCAGCGCATCCGGCTGCTGATCAAAAAACAGAATTGTATTCGCATCCATCGCGTTCCCCTCTCTGACTGCGGCTCTGCCTTGCAATGGCCGTCATTGCAAAGGCTTCCTACTTTTTGCTGATCGTCTGGATCTCTTCCCGAAGCTTTTTGATTTCGTTATAAAGTATGACTGCAGCGCCGGCATTCACTCCCGCCAGAAGAATCAATCCCCCATAAATAGGGTAGAGAAAACTCTGTTCCACGCCGCCGCCGACCAGCGGTTTCAGCAAAGCTTCCCAGATACCGCCCAGCAGCACTACGCCAAAAAACATCCCAACCATCGCGGCAATTACCTGTTTCATCTCCATTCTCCTTTCCTTCTGCAAAGACTTCCCTCCGCGCCCGCCTGTTTCAGACTTCTGAAGCCTGCGATCAGGGCCTCGTCCCTACTCTGCCGACGGATCCATGCACACGCCGGCAAACAGCCAGATATCATTGCGGGTGTCATGGACGGCAAACAGAAACGGGCGATCCAGGATCATCTCCGCTTTTTCCGGCTCCTCCTCCAGCAGCGCACTCCCTTCAGCCATGGATATCATGGTGTACGCGGCCCCCTCTATGCCTTCTTCATCAATCCCGATATGGGCCTCTTGGATGGCACTGTCCACGTAAAGCGGATCCTCTGACATATCGCCAAACTCTGCGGCAAGACTGTCAAACATGCGCTCCATGCCCAGCGACCGAAGCGTCTTTTCAAGGTCAAAGCTGCTTCCAAAGGAAAACTTCGGTATCTTCCAGATCACTTCTCCGGTCTTCCACCTGCCGTCCGTTTCGGCAAAGATGTCTCTGAGCCGGTCCCCGTCTCCGGTAAACGCTGCCAAATCCGTCCCCTCATCCGGAAGCAGGAACAGCACCTCGCAGCCGTTGCTGGTATCAAGCGCCGAAAGCGTATATCCGTCCTCCTTTATGAAACGCCTCATGCTGTCGGTCCGGTTCATGAACTCTGCCGTCACTTCAGAGCCGTCTTCACGTGTAAAACGGTCTTCCGCCGTAAGCGCCTCATCAAACCGATCCTGCCACCCTCCGTAAAAATACAGCGTATTGATAATGGCAAACACCGTATCAGGAGAAAGCTGCATCTCAGGGGCAAGCACGCCCTCCATCTGTCCGGCTATCCACTCCCCGATCCGGCCGGCCGTTTCCGGATCCTGAAAATCCACATAATAGGATGAGGTATAGAAATTGTCCGCGCAGAACTCCTGATACTCCGGCCTCAGCGTGATATCCTCCGAGATCCACAGAGAATCTGCAAGCCTGATGGAGCTTTGAGGGGCCTCTTCCCCATACGCTTCCGCTCTTGCGCGTTCCCTCTCCCCGGTATACACGTATCTCCGATAGAGCCTGGCGCACTGGTCTGCAAGCTCTCCCCGGTCGCTGACTCCCAGCGCCTCAAAAATCTCCTGTTTTGTCTCGCCGGAAGCTCCCGTGCCAAGGATAGACAGGGCATAGGAAAGGCTTAACGGACTGAATATGGCATTGCCCTCTTCTGCTGCCAGAACCGCGCTGCTGCTGTCAAACGCAAAGCGCGAAAGGCTCTCTTTAAACGCCGCATCGATCTCGTTTTCATCCAGGAGCGTATTCCAGGCTTCGTAATCATCGGCCGAAATCCCGGCCGGTTCCACCGCCGCAGCTTCCACGCTGTCTGCGCGCCCGCCGGCGCCCGTTCCGGCGCACCCGCTGAGCAGGACTGCCGCCGCCCATGCGCCAAATTTGATATGGTTTTTCATGTGCCGCACCTCCCTCTGCTTTTACCGGACCGCCTTCCGCCAGAGAAACGGTTTCTCCCGCCGTACCCCCGGACCGTCAGCCCGGCGCTCCTCCCCGTTCCTGTCCTGACGTTCCTCTTCGCTCCCTCCCTGACGTTCTTCTTCGTTCCCTACCTGACGTTCTTCTTCGTTCCTATCCTGATTATACCATTCCTTCCCAATGCGTCTCAACCTACGTTTCTCTTACATTTTCTGACTGAAATCTTACGTGCGCGCCGCTTTATGGCAGCGATACTCACAAACGGTCCGGCATCCGCCAACGCATCAAAAAACGGCCGTGCCAGGGGCGCGGCCGTCTGTGATCTCTTTTAAAAATGAAATACGGGACAATCTTTGTAGCGTTCCGGTACCGGCAATTCATCCATCCCTGTCGGGCCAAGATTTTCGATCCATACCGATTGCGTTCCGGGAAATCGGAATCTGTTGAGATACTCAATAAAGTCCCGTTCATTGTAGCACAGGACGCCGTTTACCCTGTACTTTTTTGCATGAGGACTTGTTTTGAGCCATTTGTCGCAAAATTCAATACAGTATTCGTCCAGATTGTCAGCCACGATGTCCGGGACAGAATACACCATTCTGTCGCCGTCGGCGCTGATAATGACATTTTTCATCTCTCTGCCTCGCATGATTTTTTCCTTTTTATAGAGCGAACACACTTCCATCTTCCTCTGTACTTGCTGCAAGACGGTCAAAATCGCTCTGATACAACCTATCCTGAATAATCCGATATTGCTCAAATTCGCTTTCTGCAACTTGTGCAAAATTGCACAAGTTAAATCTTCGGACAATTTACCGTACTATTTCGGAGCTGAAGTTTGTTGTTTTTCTTTTCAGCCATTGTATATCTCCGTCCTGTTAAATATTGTTCGATCCCGCTTTCTTTGCCCTACTCTTGTAAACGCAGTCATTTATCCACCATCAAATAATTCATCCACTGTGATTCCAAGTACATTTGCGAGGCCGAAAGCAAGCGATAAAGTCGGATCCTATTTATTGTTTTCAATGGCGTTGATAGTCTGCCTCGAAACCCTGCACTTAACAGCAAGCTCCTCCTGAGATATCCCAAGTTCTTTTCGTTTTATTCTTATCTTATTTTCCATATCAAAAGCTGTAACTAATAGTTACTCATAGGCGTTTTAGATATATGCTTCAATGACACGGGCATTATCTCATGGCATTGAAACACCCACTAAAAAATGTGCCACTGCTCTCTCAGTAGCACATTTTCCTTATATCCTTTGTACATTAAGGCCTGTTTTCTGCATTATGAAATCCCTGAAATCCACCCCGGTTCCACCGCTCATTTTCCTTTTGTCATAAGCCTGTGTATGGCTTTCACTGAAAATAAAAATAAAATAGTCCTTATCCTCGGCTATGGCTTTTGGTTTATCATAATGCCACTCCGTAGTACCGATATCCGTGGCAGAGACATATCTGTCCTCATAAAAATCGGACTTTGCCTTTTCCATACCTTTAAGCATACGCTTCATCGCGACCCGGGCATTTAATCTGTCCTCAAAAATGAGCACCAGTATGATAACTGCGATTGCCGCTATAGTCAGTAGCTTCGGTCCCCATAATATTATAGATGCCACGCCAAGAAAGGCTACTACCAGGCCAAGGATATGGCTTCTTTTACTGTGCTTTTTCCTGACGGTCATCCTGAGTGCCCGAGCCATGGATATAAAGGTATTCATATCATAATCAGTCTCGAATGAAAATAGCGCTTTCATATGCTATCCCCCTCCTATTACATAGTTACACTTTTTTCCGTTCTTCACGGGTTAAACTATCATTGTTTTTATCCATATCAGCATTCAGATATTCCTAAAAATGATTTGTCGTTTTTTAATGTATGGAGCTAAGCTCGACAATCACCAATTCAGGATCGTTATTGAATCTTATCGGTACGATACTGTTTCCAAGGCCTCTGCTTACTATCATCACGGTATTCTCTTCCGTATATTTCCCGGCGTCATACTCTGGCAAAAACCCCTGATCCGGCGCGACAAGCCCTCCTATAAACGGCAGCCTGAACTGCCCTCCATGGGCATGTCCGCTCAGCACCAGATCGATATCCGCCGATACGTAAACATCAAACAGCTCCGGACGATGAGAAAGCAGGATACAAAAGCTGCCGTCTATTTCCATGTCCTTTAATCGTGACGCAAACAGCCCCTCGCCATCAGCCGCTGCTTCTCCTGAAAAAGCAGGATCATCCAGGCCCGCTATCTGTATCCTTCCATTACCCCTGCTTATCGTTTCAGCCTCGTCATGCAGAACCGTAACACCCCCGTCAGTCAATCTTTGTTCCAACTCGCGATATTCTGTTCCTGCCCACGCCTCATGATTGCCGGTCACATAATAGCAGGGGGCGATACCGGCGATCGTATCGAGCAGCTCCTCCGCAATCCTGAGATCCGTTCGATTTGAATCGATCAGATCTCCCGTAATGGCTATCCTATCCGGGGCCTCATTTTCTATCAGTTCTGCCAGGCGGCTGTTATCCGCCCCGAACTCGGCATTGTGAAGATCCGAGAGGACCGCTATCTTAAAATGATCAAACGCTTCCGGTATCTTGCCGCTTTCCACGGTATATCGGGTAACTCCGACATGACTATTGCCCAGGATTACCCAGATGACGGCAATTCCCGACACAGCCAAAGCAGCCATCCGCTTTGAAAATTTCTTTTTCATAGCCGCTATCCTGTCATTCCGTCAGTATCTGGTATACCATGCCCACAAATGCAATGGCTTCACATACGCATACGATTTTGAAATTACGAGCACTTATTTTCCCTTTTCTGAATTCTTCATGACATAAGAATATAGTAAGGGCTAAGAATATAAGAGTCACTGTTTTTATATACATTCACAACACCTCCTATACGGTCTGAAGGTTCCTTGTCGACTCATTCTATTATAATCATATCATTTATCCTGATTATATCGCAACTTACGTTTCCCTTACTTATTTTGACTTCGTTCTTACAAAAAAATGTGCCACTGATCTCTCAGTGACACATTCTCCGCCCGTCTTTTCTCCTTACAGGATGACCTTAACCGGGCATTTCGCCGCGC
This sequence comes from uncultured Lachnospiraceae bacterium, assembly GCA_944381615.1. GTDB lineage: Bacteria > Bacillota > Clostridia > Lachnospirales > Lachnospiraceae > Otoolea. The sequence continues at coordinate 18,970 of CALWLT010000041.1, forward strand.
AGGCGCCGCAGTTCGTACATTTCTCGTAGTCGATGACCGCCACGTTGTTGTCCATATGGATGGCGTCAAACTGGCACTGCTTCGTGCACAGCGTACAGCCGATGCAGCCGAAGTCGCACTTGGCCTTGACGGCCGGACCGCGGTCGTGCGAGTTGCACTGTACCAGATGCTCCGCCTTGTAGGGCACGAGCTCGATCAGATGCTGCGGGCAGGCCGCCACGCACTGGCCGCAGGCCACGCATTTCTCCTTATCGACAACGGCGATGCCGTCTTCAATGTGAATCGCGTCAAACTTGCAGGCCTTCACGCAGGATCCGAGGCCCAGGCAGCCGTAAGCGCAGGCCTTGTCGCTGCCGCCCGGCACCACGGTCGCCTTCTTGCAGTCCTCAATGCCGTAGTAATTGTACTGCGTCCGGGTGTGATCGCAGGTTCCCTTACACTTGACGAAGGCTACCATCTTCTCGCTGGTTCCGGCCTCCACGCCCATGATGGCCGCGATCTTCGCGCCCACGGCGGGGCCGCCGACCGGGCAGGCGTTGACCGGAGCCTTGCCCTCGGCGATGGCCTTGGCCAGACCGTCGCAGCCCGGATATCCGCAGCCGCCGCAGTTGTTGCCCGGCAGCTCCTCGCGGACCGCCGCTTCCTTCTCATCTACTTCCACATGAAACTTCTGGCCAAAAAGGCCTAACACGACGCCGACCACAATGCCCGTCCCGGCAATGACGGCCGCCGCGATGATAATTGCACCTATATTCATCTTCGTCTCCCCCTTCTACAGTAATCCGGAAAATCCGAAAAATGCGATTGCCATCAGTCCCGCCGTTACCAGAACAATGGGAGAGCCCTGGAAGCTGTAGGGAATGTCGTTCCCCTCCGTGTGCTCACGGATACCGGCCAGCAGGATAATGGCGATGGTGTAACCGATCGCCGTGCCGACGCCGTTGATCACGCTCTGCACAAAGCCGTAGCCGCTCTGCACGTTCGTCAGCGCCACGCCCAAAACGGCGCAGTTGGTCGTAATCAGGGGCAGATACACGCCCAGGGCGTTGTACAGGGAAACCATGCACTTATGCAGGAACATCTCTACCAGCTGTACCAGCGCCGCGATAACCAGGATGAACACGATGGTGTTCAGGTAATCCAGGCCCAGCGGCCCCAGGATAAAGTCATAAATCAGGCTGGCCACGATGGAAGCAATGGTAATAACAAAGATAACCGCGCCGCCCATACCGGCCGCCGTCTCTACCTTTTTCGATACGCCGACGAAGGAGCAGATGCCGAGGAACTGACTCAGTACGACATTGCTTACCAGCGCCGAGCTGATCGCAATAACGAGTAATTCTTTCATCTCTCTTCCTCCTATTCTGCCTTGGCCGCATCATGTCCGGCACAGCTCAAGCAGTCGCCGCTGCAGCCGCCGGCCTTTTTCTTCTTCTTCACGGAACCGTTGGTCGCGCTGGGCATCTTTAACTTGTTCTGCACCGCCGTCAGGATGGCCAGGATGAAGAATGCGCCGGGCGCCAGGATGAAGATAGAAACCGGCACATAGGAAGCCGGCATAATCTGCACGCCGAAAATCATGCCTGCGCCGATCAGCTCGCGGAACGCGCCGATGAGGATCAGGGCGATCGTAAAGCCGATGCCCATGCCGATGCCGTCAAACGCCGACAGGACGGCGTTGTTCTTCATGGCATACGCCTCCGCACGGCCCAGGATGATACAGTTTACAACGATCAGCGGAATGTAGATACCCAGGGACTCATACAGATCCGGGGTAAAGCCTTCCATCAGCATGTCCACGATCGTAACGAAGGAAGCCACAACGACGATCTCAGCCGGCAGACGCACGCTGTCGGGAATGATCTTTCTCAGTGCGGCAATCAGAATGTTGGCCAGCACCAGAACGACCGTCGTGGAGAGGCCCATGCCCACGCCGTTGATGGCGGAGGTTGTAACTGCCAGAGTAGGGCAGAGACCGATCATCTGGACGAAGATGGGGTTCTCCTTCCAGATACCGTTATAAATCCGTTCCATATATTTGTTCATGATATGTCCACCTCCTACTCAGACAGGCAGTTCTGTACAAAATAAACTGCCGCGTTGACTGCGTTGGTTACCGCCGCGGAGGTAATCGTCGCGCCGCTGATGGACTGGATCTGGTTGTCGGCCGCCGGCGCCGTCTTCACTACCTCAAAGGCCGCCGCCGCTTTTCCGGCATACTGATCCTTGAATTCCGGCTCCGTCGCCTTCATGCCCAGACCGGGCGTGTCGCTGATGCTTAAGAAACCGACGCCGGTTATCGTTCCCTCGGCCGTGATGCCGACCGCGATCTGCACGTCGCCGCCGTAGCTCTCCGAGGAGGTGGAGGTAATCAGATACCCGATCGGGTTGCCGCTCGCGTCAAGCGCCTGCTTGGCGTCGTTGACCGTAACGGCCCCGTAGCCCCAGGAAGCCGCCTCCGCCGATGCGGCCGCAACCGCGTCCGCCATCTCCTGCGGCGTGTCGAAAGAAGCCGCATCCGGATAAACCTCCTGGTACGTCGCCGTGGCGGCCGCCTCCTGCGCCGCCGCGATGGGCTCCAGCGTAATATCGTGAACCGCTCCCAGACAGAAGCCGGCCACCAGGGTAATGACAAAGAGAATTACCGTATCCTTGATAATCTTGCTCATTTCTTCGTACCTCCCTTTCCGAACGCTTTGGGAAGTGTTGCCCGTTCAATCAGCGGCACGAACAGGTTGCAGAGGATGATGGCGTAGGAAACGCCCTCCGGGGAAGCTCCCCAGAGACGGAAAATTCCCGTCATCAGGCCCAGCACAATCCCGTATACGACCTGGCCCTTCTGGGTCAGCGGGCTGGTCACGTAATCGGTCGCCATGAAGAACGCGCCGAAAATCAGACCGCCGGCGCAGATCTCGCACAGCGTGTAGTTTACGTCAAAGCCGCCGAAAATAAAGAGGAACACGGCCGTCGTCCCTATGTAGCACAGGGGGATGACCGGCGTGATGACCTTGCGGACGATCATGTAGATGCCGCCGATCAGCAGGGCAATCACGGAAACCTCGCCGATGGTGCCGGGGATGCGTCCGATGATCAGGCTGGCCAGATCGACCTCGCCGCCCGCTCTGAGCGTCGCCAGCGGCGTCGCGCCGGAAAGGCTGTCAAAGCCCAGGCTCGCGGAGGAGAAATCGTTCATCAGGCCGGCGAACGAAATCAGCAGGAAGCAGCGGGCCGCCAGAGCCGGGTTCATGAAGTTCTGTCCCAGGCCGCCGTAAAGCTGCTTGACTACGACAATCGCAAAAACGCCGCCCACCATGGGAACCCAAACCGGGATCTGCGGCGGCATGTTGAGCGCCAGGATCATACCGGTTACCACGGCGCTGCCGTCGGCAATCGTGATCGGCTTGTTCATAAATCTTTCATATGCGTATTCCGACACCACGCAGGCAACAACCGTCGCAATCAGGACGAGCAGCGCGTTCAGGCCGAACTGCCACACGCCGTAAATGCTGGCGGGAATCATCGCGATGATGACGTCCAGCATCAGACTCTGCGTCGTGGAGTGATCCCTGACATGAGGTGATGACGATACGTTAAATAATTTTTCCATTTCTTCCCACCTCCTACTTTCTGCGGCTGGCCGCCACGGCCTTGCGCATCTCCTTGAATGCCTGTGTCAGCGGTCTCTTGGCCGGGCAGGTGTAAGCGCAGCAGCCGCACTCCACGCACTCCATGCCGTTTAACTGCTGGAACTTCTCCAGATTGTTGTCCAGAGACGCCTTCATCATCAGAGGAGGAACCAGATGCTCCGGGCAGACGCTCACGCAGCGCCCGCAGCGGATACAGGGCGTCGGCTCCATCGCCGCCACCTGATCCTTGGTAAAGGCAGTCAGGGCCGAAGAGGTCTTGGCTACCGGGAAATCGATGGAAAACAGGGCCTGTCCCATCATGGGGCC
>CALWLT010000042.1 GCA_944381615.1 uncultured Lachnospiraceae bacterium
GACTATAATCATGTACGCCCTCACAGCTTTAACGGCTATCGCACACCATACGAGGCACGAATGGCAGCATAGTTGCCAAGCGATATTTTTTAGCCACAAGTGTTACAAAAACACTTGACCACAACAATTATTCTGTGAGAAACAATATAAAGCCAAGAATAAAATTAGGAAATATAAACTATATTCTCGATGTTTCTGCCAAATAATATTGTATAACAGTACATCAGCTAGTTTAATGAGCTCGCTCATAGTCATGCATACCTAGATGATTTATGGCTTGACATTGTTTTCTTTCAGATAGTTATCTATTATTTACCAAAGAGCTACTTTTTGAAAAAAGTCTCCACGAAATAACCCGGATCATTCCAGCAGCGACCGGTAATACGGCCAGGCGGCCTGCACGCTGCTTACCGTCACGTTATTGACCGCGCCGGCCGTCTCGTGAACGCCGATCAGCGTTCCGTCCGCATTCCAGGCCAGAAACAGGATGACGTGCGCGTTTTCGCCGGGCTGCAAAAGCAGATCGCCGGGCTGTAATTCGCTGCGCGCAATCGCGCGCCCGCTTTTTACCAGGGTGGCGGTTCCCTCCGCGGCCGGTCTTTCGCCCAGCGCCGTCCAGTACACCCAGTTGACCCAGCCCGAGCAGTCCAGGCCGGAGAGGATTCTTCCCTTGGCGTCCGGCACGGTCACGCTGGCAAAGGAATTTCCCGCGTATCCCGCCGCTTTTGGCTTCCCGCCGTAATAATAGGGAATCTTTCCGACCGACTGCAGCGCGCAGGCGACAACCGCCCTGCGCTCCGGAGACGTATCTTCGGGAAGAAGGGCCAGGTAGGAAGCAATTTCCTCCGAGGAAAGCGGCGCGCCCAGGCTCAGGCTCTGCGCGGAAAGCCCGTATAAGAGCGCCCAGTTCCGCCTGGAAAGCGACTGCGCCGCCTCCTGATTTTCTTTCGTCCATCCCGCCCAGGAATCCTTTGCCTCTCTTCCGAACGCATCCAACGAAAACAGATTCCGCTCCCCGTCAAGCCCCGTGACCCGCACGGTAACCGTCAGATCCACATGCCCCGGGCAGAACGTCTCATCCGAACCGGATACCTGATCCGGGCCGGGATCTCCCGATAATGAAACTTCCGCCGCCGGCGCGGCACTTTCAGAGAACGCATCTGCTTCTGTTTCCTGCGCGGCATTTCCAGAGAAAACATCCGCTTCTGTTTCCTGCACCGCACGTTCAGCGGCAGCACTCTCCTTTTCTTCCTGCGCACTCTCCCCGATCAGATTGGAGGAAGAAACTGCCGCCGGCCCGGTCGCCCCGCCAGCCTGTCCTGCGGCAGATACAAGAGACGCATCCTCGGCCGGTCCGCTGATCGTTTCTTCTTCCGGCAGGGTAATCCCGGATTCCGCCCCGAAAGCGGTTCTGTCCGGCTCCTGGCAGCCCTCGCAGCAGTAGACGGGACTCATCTCTGCCTGGAGGCCGTGCGAGAGCTGCCAGAGCTGATCCACATAGGACAGAAACAGCGCCGTATCGCGCCAGCCGGTATAATAGGTGTACGTATTGGCCATGGAAAGGAGCTCCGCCGCATTGGATCGCAGCGCGATCGGACGGCCGTCCCCGTCCACGCACCGTACGGTTACCCGCTCCCACTGCGGGATGACCCAGGTGGCGGGATCCTGCGGATCGTGCGCCTCATTGGACGGGTCATAGCGGCCGCAGGCCAGCGCCGGGTTCTGAAGCCTTCCCGCCGCTTCCTGCGGATCGGCCAGCAGCCAGTCATAGATCCCGGAAACCCAGGCGGCATCAAGATCCGCGCAGTGCTGATACATCCGGACGCCGGCCGAGGCGCGCACATCCGCGCCAAAAAAGAGGGAGCGCAGGCGGCCGGCCAGCGTATCGGGAGAAGACGCCGCGCCCGAAGCGCCGCCCTCCCCTTCCTCCTCTGAAACGGCCATCAGATTGTACGAAGCAAGGGACGGTTCGTAGGAATCGGCCCCCCAAAGGGAGCGGCCGGACAGCCATGCAGACGAAAGCGCGTCCAGAATCCGCGCATCGGCCAAACCGTCAGAAGAACCGCCGGACAGGCGATCGTTTTCCGGCAGGGAGGCCGCCGGTAAAGACGTCTTTTCGTCTGCCGGCAGCGCGCGGCCATTTCCCGTCCAGGCCGGCTGTGTCTGCCCCCAGACAGAGAGAAAGACGCCGAGCGAAGCCAGCAGGGCCGCTCTGGCGCCGGAAAGCTGTTTGAATCGTTTTTTCATCTTTTCACGCGGGCCTTCCGGCCCTTTTTCTTCAAGAAAACGCCGGCGGGCCAGTCTTTTGCCCGCCGGCGCAACGTCAATAGAATCTTACAACTCCGGGACCTAGCACAATTCCGGGATCTACTTCTGAGATCTGCGGTATTCCATCTTCTTCTCCGCAAAGGCGCGGATGATGCTGACCGCCCCGTCGATCCCGACCACGCTGCTGTTCAAACAGAGGTCGTAGCTGCGGCAGCTGGCCCATTTCTTGCTGGAATAATAATTGTAATAGCTGGAACGCTGTTTGTCCGTCTTGATCATGATGTCCTTTGCCTTCTCGCGGGTCACGCCGTGACGGTCCATCAGCTTCTGAATCTTGTCCTCCTCGTCGCCGCAGATAAACACGGAAACCATGCCCGGATATTCTGCCAGCGCATAGTCGGCGCAGCGCCCGACGATCACGCAGGATTCTTCCTGCGCCAGCTTCTTGATCGTATCAAACTGGGCCAGGAAAATCTTGTGATTCAGCGGCATGTCCGTGTATCCGGAGGAGCTGTACCCCATGGAATAGGTATCCATGACCAGAGAATACAGGAAGCTGCTGGTCGGCTTCTCGTCGTGCGTTTTAAACAGTTCCTCGCACAGGCCGCTGTGTTTCGCCGCCAGGGCGAGCAGCTCCTTGTCGTAGCATTTCACGCCCATCTGCTCCGCCAGCTTCTGTCCGATCAGCCGTCCGGAACTCCCGCATTCGCGTCCGATTGTAATTACCAGATTGTTTCTCATACGCTGCCACTCCTTTCCATTTCTGTCTGCACCGATCCGTCAGGTTTTGTCTGTTTTTATTATATCATAAAATTTCTGAAAATCCATGCCCGAATCAAAAATTGTGAAAAAAATTCGCCTACCCACGCGCCCTGAGCCTGGCGAGCAGCGCCTCGAAATATTCCGGCAGCGGCGCGCGAAATTCCATGTATTCGCCCGTCGAGGGGTGGAGAAAGCCGAGGACGCCCGCGTGCAGCGTCTGCCCCTGAAGCGCAAACGGCTGCCGGGCCGGGCCGTAGACCGTATCTCCCAGAAGCGGATGGCCGATGCTTGCCATGTGCACGCGGATCTGGTGCGTGCGCCCCGTCTCCAGCGTGCATTCCAGATACGTATAGGCGCCGAGCCGCTCCAGGACGCGGTAATGGGTTACCGCATCGCGCCCGTTTCTGGCATTGACGCTCATTTTCTTGCGGTCCGTCGGATGGCGGCCGATGGGCGCCCGGATGGTTCCTTCCTCCTTAGAAAGGCCGCCGAAGACGACGGCGTAATATTTGCGGGTAATCGAGTGAACCTTTAACTGTTCTGCCAGAGACTGATGGGCGGCGTCATTTTTGCAGACGACCAGCACGCCCGTCGTGTCCATATCGATGCGGTGAACGATCCCCGGGCGCAGCACGCCGTTGATGCCGGAAAGCCGTCCCCGGCAGTGGTACAAAAGAGCGTTGACCAGCGTTCCCTCATAATGACCGGCCGCCGGATGAACCACCATTCCCTTGGGCTTATTGACCACGATCACATCCGCATCCTCATAGAGGATGTCGAGCGGGATTGCCTCCGGCGCAATCTCCGGCTCGGCGGCGGCGGGGATTTCACAGCACACCGTTTCCCCCGCGCTGACCCGGTAGCTGCTCTTGACCGGCTTTCCGCCGGCCGTTACCTTTCCTTCCTTCAAAAGGCGCTGCAGAAACGAGCGGGAACAGTCCGGGCAGGCCGCGGCCAGAAAAACGTCGATCCGCAGGCCGCCGTCCGCCTCCCCGGCGACGCAGACGCGCCGCTCTCGCTCCCCGCTCATCGGATGCGCTCCCCGGTCCGGCCTTTCCACGACAGAAACGCCAGCTCTTCATCTGAATAATAGAAAAAGAACAGCACAATCAAAAGGAAGGTGGCGACGACGACATAGCAGTCCGCCACATTGAAGATCGGGAAATCAATCAGGCGAAAATAAAGGAAATCCACGACGTAGCCGTTCGCCACGCGGTCGATCAGGTTGCCAACCGCTCCCGACACCAGCAGAAACAGGCTGCCCGCAAAGGGAAGATAGCGCTTCCCTGACGGCATCCGCCACAGAGCCCAGATCGTAAAGGCGATGACGGCAAAGGCCACCACAAAAAAGAACGACTGCTGCCCCTGCAGAACGCCGAACGCCGCGCCCCGGTTCTCCGAATAGCGAAGTTCAAACACGCCGTCCCAGATGGAAAACGCCGGCTTTTCCTTCAGGTACAGAACCGCCAGCCGTTTCGTCAGCTGATCGAAACCGATGCTTCCAATCAGCCCTGCCAGGAAAAACAGAAGCTGCCGCATTTTCCGGTTCATCGTTCCAACTCCTCCTCTCAGGCCGTGAGAATCCGATCCAGGGCCCGGCTCATCTCCTCCTCCGTGACGCTGCGATCCACAAACGCGCAGCCGATCTCCCGGAGAAGGATAAAACGGATCGCGCCGGAATCCATCTTTTTATCATGCCTGGTCGCCCGGATTACCGCCTCTTTTTCAAGCCCGCCGACCCGGACCGGCAGCCCGAAGGCCGAAAGCGCCCGCTCGAAGCGATCCGTCTGCGCCCCGTCCAGATACCCGCGCGCCTGGGAAAGGCTCATTGCCGCCAGCGAACCCAGGGCCACGCATTCCCCGTGGAGAAGCTGAAAATCCTTCAGCTTTTCGATGGCGTGTCCCAGCGTATGGCCGAAATTCAAAAGCATGCGATCGCCCCGCTCCGTCGGATCCTGCTCGACCACGGCGCGCTTGATCTCGTTGCTTCCCCGCACCATCCGCCGCAGCGTCTGCGGATCCCGGCTGCGGATGGCCGCCTCGTTTTCCAGCAGCCACTCGTAATAATCCCGGCTGCGGATCAGCCCGTGCTTGATGACCTCTCCCATCCCCGCGGCAAATTCGCTGTCCGGAAGCGTTTTCAGCGTACCGATGTTGGTGTAGACCAGACGCGGCATATGGAACGCGCCGACCATGTTTTTGTAGGCGTCAAAATCCACGCCCGTCTTGCCGCCGATGCTGCTGTCCACCTGGGAGAGCAGCGTCGTCGGGATCTGGATAAAGGAAATTCCCCGCAGATACGTGGCGGCGGCAAACCCGCAGAGATCGCCCGTCACGCCGCCGCCGAGCGCCACCAGCAGATCGTTGCGGTCAAATTCCCGCTCGATCAGCGTCTGATAGAGCGCCTGTACGGTCTTCAGATTCTTGTTGGCCTCTCCGGCCGGAAAGACAAACGTGATCACGCTCCTGCAGCACGGGGCGAGGAGGCGTCTGACCTCCTCTGCATAAAGCGGCTCCACCGTCGAATCCGTCACGATGCAGAGCCGCCGGCCGGCTACCTGAAGCGCTTCCACTTCCCGGGGAAGCGCAGAAAAATCTTCCGTGAGCACAATCTCATAGGCGGGCTTTTCGTCCCGGCAGACCGTGAGGCGGTCCGTCCGCTCTGTCGTTTCGCCCTGTTTTCTCTCATTCTGTTCCATTCGCAATCGGTCCCTTCTCAGCTGTATCATTTCCATTCTCCCTTATCTTTCCCGGACGCGGGAGTTTTGGTGTCTTGTTCAGAGATATTTTTCCGCCCGGACGTAGAGCCGCCCCTTTTTCGTCTCCTTCTGCTCGCCCAGATACTGAAATTTCCCCAGCCCGCGCACGGAAACGACCTCGCCCCCGGAAAGCCTCGCCGAGGCCGACGTCTCCAGCCGCCCGTCGATGAACGCGCGCTCTCCTTCAATATAAGGCGCGACGCGCGAGCGCGGGAGGTTAAAAACCATGGCAATCACATTGTCAAGCCGCACCGAGGCGACGCTTCCTCCGACCGGCTGCCGCCTGGGGGCAATCTGTTCCGGCCGGGCGGCCGGGGTGCAGACGACGGGCGTGCGCCCGACCATGGTAAGCTCCCGGCAGAGGAATTCCTCCATCGCCTCCAGGCAGAAAATAAAACAGCCGTTCTCTTCTGCCAGGATATCGCCGACGCAGCTTCTCTCGATCCCCAGATTCATGACCGCGCCGAGATAATCGCGGTGCGTCAGGGGCTGAGCGAAACGGGGGGCGGCCGGTACGACCGACAAAACCCGGATGGGAAGAGGGGCTGATTCTTCCTCGTAAGACGCCAGAAAACAAACCATCTTCCGCTCCGCCTGCGGATAACCGCCGGCAAGCCGCACCCGGACCGGCGCAAGCTCCCGTTCGATGGAGTGGAAAACCGTCTGTTCTCTCAGTGTCAGAAACCCGCTGTGGGTTTGTATATCACGCTGCCAGCAGAGCCCAGCGAGCTCTGTCAGGCGCTTTTTCAGTAACTGTTCTTCCTTGTCCTGCTGCATCTCTCTTCCTGTCATGCGGCGCGCCTGTCCCGCCGGAACGCCTCCTTAAAAATGAAGGTTCATGCCGGACACATTGACGGAGCCGTCCGCCAGAAGCTCCTGGAAATCCCCGGAGAGCTCCACGGAAGCCGGCGTGGCAATAAAAATATAGTTGGAGATCTTCTGCAGATTGCCGTCCATGGAGTACGTCGCGCCGCAGGTAAAATCGATGATCCGCTGGGCGATCTCCATGTGGATCCCCTCCATGTTCAGCACCACGGCCTTCCCCGCCAGCAGGTAATCGCAGATCTCCCGCGTATCCTCCATCGAGGTCGGCTTGATCAGGGAAACCTCCATCCCGCGGCGCATGGGCACCACCTTGTTGTTGTTGACCGGCCGGGGAAGAAAGCGCGGCCTCGGCTCCGCTTCCTCCTCGTAATCGTCGTAATCCTCTTCTTTTTTATTAAACAGCCGCTTTTTGGCCGGTTTTTCATCCTCGTAGTCGTCATCGATGAAGTAGTCATCGTCATTATCGGTCAGACGCATTGTATCCATTATTTTATTCAGAATACTCATAACCTGCTACTCTCCCATCTTTGTCCTGGCTCCGAATATACTGGTGCCGACTCTAATCATGGTCGCGCCTTCTTCGATGGCCGTCATAAAATCGCCGGACATCCCCATGGAAAGCACGTTCATATTCACATTATCAATGTTTTTTCTTTTCATGTCAACAGATAAATCGAACAATTTCTGAAATACGCCCCGATTTTCTTCTGAATTTTCTACAAATGGCGCAATCGTCATCAGTCCCTGGATATGTACGTGGGGAAGCTTCGCAATCTGGCGCGCGGCTTCCTCGACCTCCCCGGTCCGAAATCCGAATTTCGTCTCCTCCTCTGCCACGTTGACCTCCAGAAGAATATCTGCCTCGCAGCCCTGTTTGGCCGCCTCTTTCTCGATCTGCTCCGCCAGGGAAACGCTGTCGACCGAATGGATCAGCACGACCTTTCCCACGACCTGGCGCACCTTGTTCTTCTGCAGATGGCCGATCATGTGCCAGCGGATGTCCTGCGGCAGCGCCGGCGCTTTCTCCAGAATCTCCTGTACCTTATTCTCGCCGAAGTCGCGCACGCCGGCCCGGTACGCCTCCAGAACCATCTCTGCCGGCTTCGTCTTGCTGACCGCAATCAGGCGCACATCCGAGAGGCTGCGCCCGCTTTTTTTACAGGCCGCCTCCATCTCGCGTTGGATCTCCTTTAAATTTTCTTCTATCATTTCTTTCGCCCCTTCTGTCCTCTACTGATAAACGATCTGCCCCTCCGTGACCGTATCGGCGTTCAGCACGATGTGATCGTAGACGGACAGGCCGTAGCTCGTCCCTTTTTCGATAATGTAATATTCGCCGTTTTCCGCAAGCTCCCGGATCTGCTTGAACACGGCGTAGCCCTTGTTAATGTTGTAGACGCCGGTCAGCGTGGCCGTGGCGCCGATCTGGTAACGCTCGTCGGAATCCGGCATGACCAGATAATCGCCGCTCTTAAAGGGGCTGGCATCGCCCTTGTCGATGTAATAATACTCCTCCGTCGAATTGTAGATCTCCGCCGGCGTAAAGACCACCGAGCTCTCGCCCGATTCGGAATAGACCTCCTTATAAAAGCCGGTCTCGTCCGCCTGCGCGTCGCCGCCCGTCGTCCGGTATTCCAGCGGGACCGTATAGAATTCCTTCGTCGTGACCGCCGTGACCGGAATCTTGAGCCCGCTCGTCTCCTCCGAGGAAATCGAGAAATTCATGAACCGGTCGGAGACAAACTGGATCATATAGCGGTCAAAATCGATCCGCCCGTACTGGCCGCCGTCGCCGCCCGTAAAACGGCTGAAACTGCCGCGCAGCGTCATATCGCTGCCCTGCGGCCGGATCGTCAGGGCGTCCAGCCCGGCGAAGGCTTCCTGATCTTCCTCGTCCAGCGGGAAGACCACGCACCATTCCTCGGACGTAATCAGCTTGTAGACCGGCGTTCCCGCCTCCACCAGCCCGCCGGCCAGACCCGCGCGCCGCTCGTACGTCGAGCGGTCGAACGATTCCGCCGTTACCAGAGCCGGATCCATCCCCTCAAAGGAATCGACGGCATAGGAAACGATCCCCGCCCGGCCGGCGTAGACCTGCTGGTAGCTGATCCCCTGCTCCTGCAAAAGCGCGTCCATTTCGCTTAGGGCGCTGAAATTCATGTACTCGGCCACCGCCGCCTGCAGCGAATACTTCGCGTCGTAGACCTCCCGGAAGCGGTTGTCCTGATAGGAAAGCGTCAGGGCGCTTAACTGTTTTTTCAGCGCCGCAAGATTCTCCGGAGAGATCGCCGTCTGCGCGTCCCGGTTTTCTTCCAGAAATTCGCCCAGCTTTCCCGTCTCATCCAGCGAATAGACCCGCGCGCCGGCCGCGGCCCGCTTTCCCTCGCGGATGTAGTAATTCACGTAGCCGGTCTGCGGCGCGTTCTCCACCGTCTCCTCGCGGAACAGGATCCCCGTATAGCTCTTGTCATTGACGATGCTTCCCTCCACGACCTCATAAAACTGGACGTGGTCCCGGCTCAGGTATGTATAGACGCTGAAAGAAAGATAGACAAAGATCATGGCAAAAATAATCATGCCGACGTTGATATTCAGCGGCTTCTTATAGCGGGCAATCTTTTTCATTTTCGCCATGCTGCCCTGTCCTCCTTTCTCATAGTATTATATCGGGCGCTGTCAGAAAATTCAAGGAAAATCCGTCCGCCGGATTATCCATGATCTTCCAGAAAAAGCCGGATTCCGGGGAAAAAACGACTCAGATCGCGCCCTCCGCAATCTGCAGGTGCCAGAATGAGCGGCAGGGCGTCTTCCCCGCGTTGCGGATCGTGTGGTAGGTGTTCGGACGAATGTAGATGGCGTCGCCCTCTTCCAGAATATAGGTTTTCCCGTCCATGCAGACCTCCATGGTCCCCTCCAGGACGACCCCCGCCTCCGCGTAGGGGTGCAGTCCCCAGGAAGCTTCGATCTCCTCTCCCTCCTCAGGCGCGTCATAGGAAGAATATTCGTAGATTCCTCTCTTCTTCCCGAAATCCAGGCGCCGGATATCCAGCTTATACTCGTCGTAGCGGAACGACCTCTGCTCGCTCCGGGGAAGAAGCGTCTTCTCCTCGCCGGACGGCTCCAGCAGATCCCGCACGGAAATGCCGAGCGCTACGCAGATCCGCTGCAGGTTATTTAAGGTCGGGCTGGCCTGATTGCGCTCCAGATTGCTCAGATAGCCGACCGAAAGATCCGTAAACTGAGAAAGGCGCTGGATCGTGATCGATTTTTTCTTGCGTATCTCTTTAATGCGCAGGCCGATTTTCTCAATATCGTCGAATTCCATCCGCGGTTCCTCCTCTCCGCGCCGCGCGTGCCAGGCCGCGCCGGGCGCTGTTTTCTGGCGAATGCCGATCAGGCGTTTTGTTTCTCCCAGGCCGCCTCGATGCGGCCGAGCGCCTCTTCGATGATCGAACGGGGGCTTCCCAGATTCAGCCGCATAAAGCCGGATCCCTCCTCTCCGGAATGGACGCCGGGATCCAGCCAGACTCTGGCCTTCTGCGAGAAAAATCCATCCAGCTCTTCATCCGTCATCCCCATCCCGCGGCAGTCCAGCCAGGCCAGATACGTGCCGTCCGGCTCAATCAGGCGGATGGGAACGCTTCCCTTCTCTGTAAAGCGGCGGACCAGATCCAGATTCCCTTTCAGATAGGAAAGGAGCTCCTCCAGCCATTCCTCGCCGCCCTCATAGGCCGCCCGGCAGGCAATCAGACCCATCCGGTTCATATTCTCCTGCCCGATGTCGAGCAGCACGTCCTGAAACCGCCTGCGCCGGTCCGGATCGGCGATAAAAATGTTGGAGGTGCTGAGTCCCGCCAGATTAAACGTCTTGCTCGGAGCCGTCGCCGTCATCGATCCGGCCGCCGCCGCGCCGGATAAGCTGGCGTAGGGCGTGACCGGATGTCCCGGCCAGGAGAAATCGCCGTGGATCTCGTCGCTGATCACAAACACGCCGTACCGCTCGCAGATCGCCTCCAGAGCGCCGAGCTCCTCTCTCGTCCACACCCGTCCCACCGGGTTGTGCGGATTGCATAAAATCATGAGCGGGACGTCCCCGCCGCGCACCGCCGCCTCCACGCGGTCCAGATCCATGCGGTAGCGCCCGTCCGAGAGCGTCAGCGGGGCAGTTACCAGGCCCCGCCGGTTGCGGATCACGGCGCGGCTGAACGGATGGTACACCGGCGGCTGAATCAGGATGCCGTCCCCCTCCTTCGTAAACGCCTGCACCGCCGCAGAGATCGCGAAGACAATCCCGGGCGTGCAGATCATCCATTCTTCCTGCCACTCCCAGCCAAACCTCTTTTTATACCAGTCCCGTATCGCCGCAAAGTACGAGCCGTCCGCCTGGGAATAGCCGAAAATCCCGTGGTCTGCGGCCTGCTTCAGCGCTTCCCGCACCCCGTCCGGCGAGCGAAAATCCATGTCCGCCACCCAGAGCGGCAGGATGTCCGCCGGCTTTCCGTTGGCCTCTTTCAGGTCATGCTTGATCGACCAGGTATGGCTGCGGTCGACGATCTCGTCAAAATGATACTGCATTTTCTTTCGTCATCCCTTTCCCGAATCTTATCGTATCTTTTTATTTTACATCAGAGCGGGAATCTTGTCCATC
This sequence comes from uncultured Lachnospiraceae bacterium, assembly GCA_944381615.1. Classification (GTDB taxonomy): domain Bacteria; phylum Bacillota; class Clostridia; order Lachnospirales; family Lachnospiraceae; genus Otoolea. The sequence continues at coordinate 11,263 of CALWLT010000042.1, forward strand.
TTAAATCCGCCGAAAAAAAGCGCCGCGTCCGTCAAAAAAAGAACGCCGCAAGAGCAGTGTTCCTTTCTTTGCAGCGTTCTCTCCTGTCAGATTCCGGCTTCTCCCGCCCGGTGGCAGGCCACGAAATGGCCCGGCTTTAACTCGCGAAGCGGCGGCAGGCTGCTTTTGCAGGCGTCCGTCGCATAGGGACAGCGCTCCGCAAACCGGCAGCAGTCCTTCGGATTGATGGGGCTGGGAATCTCCCCCTGGATCATGATCCGCTTCTTTTCGCGGGCCTGTCTCGGATCCGCGACCGGGATCGAGGAGAGCAGCACCTGCGTGTAGGGATGCAGCGGGTTCGTATAAAGCTCCTCCGTATCCGAAAATTCCACGACCGTCCCCAGATACATGACGATCACACGGTCGGAAATATATTTGACGACGCTCAGATCATGGGCGATAAACAGATACGTCAGTCCCATCGCGTCCCGCAGCCCTTTTAACAGATCCAGGATCTGCGCCTCGATCGTCACGTCCAGGGAGGTGGTCGGCTCGTCGGCGATGATGATGCTGGGTTTCCCCACCAGCGCGATGGCAATCATCACGCGCTGCTTCATGCCGCCGGAGAGCTCGTGCGGATACTGCTTGTAACGGCGCTCCGGCTCATTGATTCCCACCAGGCGCAGGATCTCCAGCGCCCGCTTTTTTACCTCGCGCCGGGAAAGGCCGCCGCGGCCCACAAAAACCTCCTCGATCTGCTTGCCCACCGTCATGGTCGGATTTAACGACGTCATGGGATCCTGAAAAATAAAACCGATCTCCACGCCGCGGATCTTGCGCATCTCGCGATCGCTTTTGGCCGTGATCTCCTCGCCCCGGTATTTGATGGACCCGCCCGCGAAAAAGCCGGGCGGCTCCGGATTCAGCCGCAGAATGCACTGCGAAGTCACGCTCTTTCCGCAGCCGCTCTCCCCCACGATGCCCAGGATTTCCCCCTCCCGGACCTCAAAGCTCACGTCGCGGACCGACTGCACGATGCCGCCGTAGGTGCGGAAGGAAAAGCGCAGATTGCGGATTTCAAGAATATTCTCTGCCATGATTTCCTCCTTCTTCTACTCCGTCCCGCGAAGCCGCGGATCAAACGCGTCGCGCAGGCCGTTCCCCAGCTGGTTTAACGCCAGCACCGTCGTGCAGATAAAGAACGCCGGCACGTACAGCATGTGGGGCGCCACCCGCAGCATACGGGTCCCTTCCTTCGCCAGAACGCCCCAGCTGGCCTCCGGCGGGGAGATCCCCAGGCCGATGTAGCTTAAAAACGCCTCCTGGAAAATCGCGTTGGGAATGGCCATGGCCAGGTTGGTAATCAGAAGCCCCATGATATTGGGGATGATCTCCCGCATGATAATCGTAAAGACCGGCTCGCCCATCACACGGGCCGCCAGCACAAATTCCTGCTCCTTGAGCCGGTACACCTCGCCCCTCGTAAAACGGCAGGTGCCCGTCCAGCCCACGATGACCATGGCGATGATCAGGCTCTGCACGCCGGATCCCAGGACCACCATGACCAGGATACAGACGATCAGGGAGGGAATCCCGTAGATCACGTCGATGATCCGCATGACGATCATGTCAAACTTCCCGCCGTAATAGCCGCAGAAACCGCCCAGCACCGTCCCGATTACCGTATTGAGGCCGGCCGCCAGAAGGCCGATCGTTAAGGAGACCCGGGCGCCCATCCAGACGCGGACCCAGAGATCCCGCCCCAGCGAATCCGTCCCCAGCCAGTGATCGGCGGAAAATCCCTTGCTCATGGCGTACGCGTCCTGCTGATCAAAGCCGTACTGGCTCAGCATGGGCGCAAAGATCGCCAGCAGCCCGTAGACAATCAGGAGGATCAGGCTGAAAAACGCCGCGCGGTTGCCGCAAATCCGCCGCCAGGCTTCCTGCCAGAAGGTCAGGCTGGGCCGTGAAATAGATTCCATTTTTTCCAGGTTTTTGCCGATGATCACGAACTGTTCTCTCGTGAGAGGCGCCTGCTCTGTCTTTTTTTCACTCATTCGTCCACCTACTTTCCGGCAATCCGCACTCTCGGGTCGACAATACCGTAGAGGATATCCACGATCATGTTACAGAAAACCAGGAACGTCCCGTAAAAGACCGTCATTCCGAGAATCAGGGAATAATCGCTGTTCTGCACGCTCTCCACATAGTATTTTCCCATGCCGGGGATGGCAAAAAGCGACTCGATGACAAAGGTGCCCGTCAGCACGGCCGCCACTGTGGGCCCCAGGATGGTAATGACCGGCATGATGGCGTTGCGGATCTGATGCTTCCATGTCACGCGGAAACGCGAGATCCCTTTCGAGCGGGCCGTCTTGATATAATCCTGCTGGACGACCTCCAGCATACTGGCCCGCATGATGCGCGAGACCGAAGCCATCGTATAAAAGCCCAGGCCGACGGACGGCAGGATCGTGTAGGCAAAGCCCTTATATTCCGCGATGGGCAAAAGCCCCCATTTCACGGAAAAAAAGTACTGAAGCAGCGCGCCCATGATAAAATCCGGGACGCTCGTGCCGAAGACGGCGACAATGACAAAAATCAGGTCGATTTTGTTGCCGCGGTTTAGCGCGGAAATGATCCCGAATACGAGGCCGAAGGAAATCGCGAAGCAGAGGGCGCGGATTCCCAGATCGGCCGAGTAGGGGAACGCGCCGGCCAGCAGATCATTGACCGTCCGGCTGGGATATTTGGTCGAAAATCCGAAATTCCCGTGCAGAAGATTTCCAAGGTACGTCAGATACTGTTCCCACAGCGGCTTGTCAAAGCCGTAGTAGGCGCTCAGGTTCTCTCTCGCGGCCTCCGACATCTTGGGATCGTTAAACGGTCCTCCCGGCATCAGCCTGGCCAGGAAAAACACGACGGAGACGAGCACAAAGACCGTCACGAGCGAGATGCCGATTCGTTTTAGGATGTATTTTGTCATAGGTTCACGCTCCTGCCTGTTAAAACGCATCCCGCCGCAGCTCCGTTGGGATCCGGGACTGCGGCGGGAATCCTACACTCACTTCCGGTTCTTCGCAGCGAAATTACTCCGTAATATCCACATACATGTAGTTATAGTTCAGGCCGACAAAGTAAGCGCCCAGATTCTGCACCCGATCCGAGACGAGGTACTGAACCTCGCGCAGCTGCAGCGGCACCAGCGCGCCGTCCTCCAGAAGCGTCTTCTCCGCGTTAAAGAGGTTCTCCATGCGCTCCGCTCCGGTCGTCGTCTTGGATGCGTCGATGTAGCCGTCGTAGGCGTCGCTGTGGTAGTTCAGATAGTTATAGCCGGAGGTGCTGTACCACAGCTCCAGGTAGCTGTAGGGATCCGAGTAATCCGGCGACCAGCCGCTCATAATGATATCGTACTCGTCGCTCTCCGGGACCAGCATGGCGTTCTTTGTCGCATAGGGAACCATGTTGATGTCCACGCTGATTCCCAGGTTGGTCTGCCACTGGTTGGCCACAACCTCCGCCTCTTTCTTGGCGTCGTCCTGATCCGATACGACCAGCTTCAAGGTAATCTCCGACGGATCCGCTATGCCCAGCTCGCCGAGCGCCGTGTCAAGATACTCCTTCGCCAGATCCAGATCGCCCTGAAGCGGGAAGGCCTCCAGCGGGTACTCCGTGCCGTATTCGCCCTCCACACCGCGCACCTGCGGCAGGACATAGCGCAGGTTCGGCGCATAGAGGCCGTTGTGGGAAAGGAGGTTGTACTCCTCGCGGTTGACTGCATAATTCAAAGCCAGGCGGAAATTCTTATTCGCCAGGATTTCATTCCGGTGGTTGAGAGCCGCAAAATCGTTGGCGCCGCTGTAGTAGGAAAGCGTCTGTCCCTCGTACTGGGGAGCCAGCTCGGAGGGGACCTCCGCCAGGTCCAGATCGCCGGCGTCAAACATGGAAACGGCCGTCGTCTTGTCGGCAACCGTCAGGATCTCCACGCCGTCCAGCATAATCTTGTCGGCGTCATAATAGTTCTCATTTTTGGCCATGACCAGACGGCCCTCGCCAAATTCCGTAGCCACGAAGGGGCCATTGTAAACCTGCTTGTCCGCTCCGCCGCGGTGCAGTCCTGAAATTCCCGGTACTGCTCCACCGTCATCACATCTTCCTCAAAGCCGATGGCGCGCACGCCGCATTTCTTTGCCGCGGCCGCCACCGCCTTCGCCACCGAACCGTATTCGTCCCGCCAGTTCAGGATCGTATAATCCGGGCACTCCATGGAAACCTGCTCCGTATAGCGCGGATCCGTAATAAAAAAACGCTCCTGCCTGGTAATGAAAAGCCAGGAATCCGCTCCCGTATAATGACTCACATATCTGACATTAACCGGCCGGCTGATAAACATCCCGTCCAGCTGTTCCTTTTCCATGTATGCCAGCAACCGTTCCATGTGACGCTCCTCCTTTTATTCTGTACAGGCTCATTATATAAGAATTATTGCATTAAAACAAGCTTTTTTCTGTAAATTTAACAAAAAATTATATTAATATCAAAAAAATCATATTTATGAATAAATTCTCTGCTATTTTTGAAAATCGGCGGAAGTTGCCAGAGCAGATACCGGAGACCTCCGGGGAAAACGAGACAAAAAAAGAGCGCTCAGCCGGGCCTGCCGCCCTGCCGGCGCTCTTTCGTATATGGTTCTTTTCAGTATGCGCGCTCCTACAGCGAAACAACGACGCTGGACTTCGCGCACTCGGGCAGATCCGCCGCGTTCAGAGAGACGCTGAGGACGAACGTGATGTGATACTTCTCGCCGATGGCCTCCAGCGTTTTGAAGGTCTCCTCCATATTCTCTCCTTCCAGGCAGGCCAATTTCAGGAAGCTGTCTAAATATACCTGTTCCAGATCATGATCCTGGCAGATAATCCCGCAGATAAAGCCGATAAAGCCTTCGCTGGTCGTAATGGGATACTCCTGTACGTTGATCAGACGAATCCGGTTGTTCAGTTCGTACATGTGCTTGGAACTCTTGTCCAGATAAACAATGGAACCCTTGGACTCCTTCACGGCCGTATTCGCCATATCCAGCAGATACTTCGTCTTTCCTTTTCCTTTTGCTCCTGAAATGATCTGAACCATAACAATCTCCTCCTTGGGTTTTATTTAAGTTGTATAAAAAGTCATTTATTGTATAAATAATTATAGTATAAATTAGCGAAAAGTGCAATCACTAATTGACAATTTTCGTAATAATATTTGTCATATTATCATACAAATCCGGACGGCTGTCCGCCTTCAGGACCACGGATATGTATTCCTTTCCGGCCGCGTCGCTGCTCGCCATGATCAGGCAGTAGCCGGCCGCCTGGGTCGTCCCCGTCTTTCCGCCGAGAACCGTCACGCCCTCCGGCGCCGGCTCCTCCCCCTTCTGGTACCAGTTCCCCACGGTCCACGTCTGCTGGCAGCTCTCCCCGTCCGCGCCCGTATAGCTGGCCGTGAAGGAAGACGTCCCGATGATCTCCCGGAATTCCGGGAGCTTCAGCGCCTCATTGAAAATCAGATACAGATCGTAGGCCGTCGTATAATGGTTCTCGTCATTTAACCCGTTGGGGTTCACAAAGTGCGTCGCCGTCGCGCCCAGCTCCCTGGCCCGCTCGTTCATGCGCTCCGCGAATGCGTCGATGCTGCCGTACAGGTGCACGGCGATGGTGTTGGCCGCGTCATTGCCCGACGGGATCATCAGCCCGTAGAGAAGCTGCCGCAGCGTCAGCTGATCCCCCGGCTTAATCCCGCACAGGGAAGCGCCCGCCTCGTCAATGACCGCCTCCTGTCCCACGGTAATCATCTCGTCCGGATCGCCCTCCTCGATCGCGAGGATCGCCGTCATAACCTTGGTAATGCTGGCCGGATACATCCGCTCAAACGCGTTCTTGCTGTAAATGACCCCGGCGTCCGTCACGTTAAACAGGCCGCCGGCCTGCGCCGTCACAGAGGCGTCCTCCGGCCCGTCCCCCTGCGTGATCACGCAGAGGTCCTGCGCAAAAAGCGGAAGACTCCCGGCTCCGGCGGGCTCTGAAAAGGAAGCTTCCTGCTCCGCAAAAGAGTAGGGACGCTCCAGCTCTTTTTCGCCGCAGCCGGATAAAAAAAACAGAGTGCACGCCGCCGGGATCAGAAGCGCGGGACGGACTCTGCGGCGCACCGCCTTCTTTTCCGGTAACCGGCGTAAAAGACCCGCCCGGCCCATCAGCGGTACATCTCCCGCCATTCCATATCGCCGTGATCCAGCGCCTTGATCAGGAGCTCCGCCGTCGCCAGGTTCGTCGCCAGCGGAATGTTGTTGCTGTCGCAGATGCGCACCACGTCGTTGACATCGGGCTCGTGCGGCTTGGGAGCCAGCGGATCCCGGAGAAAGATCAGCAGATCGATCTGGTTGTGCTCAATCTGTGCGCCGAGCTGCTGGCAGCCGCCCAGATGCCCGGGAAGATATTTGTGAATCGAAAGGTTGGTAACCTCCTCAATCAGCCGGCCTGTCGTGCCGGTCGCGTATAATTCATGCTTGCTCAGAATTCCGCGGTAAGCGATACAGAAGTTCTGCATCAGCTTCTTTTTCGCATCGTGTGCAATCAACCCAATATACATCGATACCTGCCTCCTTAATAATTCATGCTTTTTCTTTGAAGTCCGATGTTTAAGACAATCCCCATACCGATAAACATGCTGAGCAGCGAACTGAGCCCGGAGCTGATAAAGGGAAGCGGCAGTCCCGTGTTCGGGAAAATCCCGGTGGCCACCGCCATATTGGCAAAACTCTGGAATGCCAGAAGCGATGCTATCCCCGCAGCAACCAGTCTTCCTGCCATATCCCTGGCCCGGACCGCAATCCAGATGCACTCGTAGACAAGCAGCGCATAGATCAGGACGACGAGCATGCAGCCGATAAAGCCCAGCTCCTCTCCGATTACCGCGAAAATGAAATCTGTCTGTTCCTCCGAAAGAAAATTTCCGTTTTTGACGGAGCTTAATGTGTTGTTAAACAGGCCCTTCCCGTGCAGCTGTCCGGATCCGATCGCCATGATCGAATTGTTCTGCTGGCGGTTCAGATCCGCGTACTGGCTGCTGTTGTGAAACACCTTCGCCAGGATCCGCTGCGCCTGGTAGCGCTGCAGAAACGGAACCAGATCGTTTAAGGCCAGATACAGGGAAAGGGCCGCAGCGGGTACCCCCGCCGCCACCGTTCCCAGAATCCATTTGTAGCTGATTCCCGCCGCATAGACGATACACAGCAGGGAAAAGGTAATCACGATGGTCGTGGAGAGGTTGGGCTGCGCGTAAACCATCCCCACCGGCACCGCGCACAGAGCCGCGGCCGTCCCCACGACAGCCGGCCGGTTAATCTGCTCCTGATTGCGCGTCAGATGCCAGGAAAGCACCAGGATCAGGCCGATCTTGACGAATTCCGACGGCTGCACCTGCACGCCCCCGATCTTGAGCCAGCGGGTGGCGCCGTTGGTGTTGACGCCGGCGATCAGAACCGCCGCCAGCATCACGACGCAGACCGCATAGATCAGCGTCGTGAAGCGGAAATACCGGTGGTAATCGATCAGCGACACGACAAGGCAGACCCCCAGGGACGCGACGACGCCCACGCACTGCTTCATCATCACGGCGCTGTCCTGGCCGCTGGCGCTCCCGATAACGAAAATCCCGAGCACGCTCAGAAGCAGCATGTAGACAATCAGGCGGAAATTGTAATCTCTAATTCGGTAGTTGAATATCATTCTGTAAATGGCTCCTCACATCAAGAACCGGAATCGCCGCGCAGATCGCCGGCAGCCTGTCCGTGACCGGCGCCGCCGGCGTGCGGATCACGCACATCCGGAGCTCGTCGTCTCTCACGTCGAGATAGCGCGAAATGCTGCGCAGGAAATCGCTGCGGATCATCTCCAGAAGCTGCGGCGAACAGTCCGCCCGGTCTGAAATCAGAAGAAGCTTCAGTCGCTTCCTGGCGATCTCCCCCGAATTCTTCCTGGTAAACAGCTCTGCAATATGAACCATGGGCCGCCCCTCCTTACGCTCGCTTCAGGAGAAAAGAAAGCCGCGACCACAACGTCCGGCTGCCGTCCGGATTCAGGAAGGGGACGCTCTCGCCCAGGATCCTTCTGCAGATGTTCAGATACGCCTGCCCGGCGTACCCGTTCATGCCGACCAGCGGTTCGCCCTGGTTGGTGGAAATGACGATATCCTCGTCGTCCGGCACCGTGCCGATCACGGGCACCGACAGGATATCCATCACATCGTCGACCGACATCATATCGCCCCGGCGCACCATGTCAATGCGGATCCGGTTGATAATCAGGTCGATCCGCCGCAGATCCCCGGCCTCCAGAAGGCCGATGATGCGATCCGCGTCGCGGATGGCGGAAACCTCCGGCGTAGTAACAATCAGTGCCCGGTCGGCCCCCGCGATCGCATTGCGGAAGCCCTGTTCAATTCCGGCCGGGCAGTCTAACAGTATGTAATCAAATTCTTCTCTTAAGTCGTCTACTAATTTTATCATCTGTCCCGGACTGACGGACGACTTGTCCCTCGTCTGGGCGGAAGGTAACAAAAACAGGTCAGGATATCTTTTGTCTCTGATCAGCGCCTGCTTCATACGGCAGTTTCCCTCTACCACGTCCACCAGATTATAGATAATCCGGTTCTCCAGGCCCATGACCACGTCCAGGTTGCGCAGCCCGATATCCGTATCAATCAGGACCACCCGTTTTCCCAGCATGGCCAGACCCGTGCCGACGTTCGCAGAAGTCGTAGTCTTGCCGACGCCTCCTTTTCCGGAAGTAACAACAATCACTTCGCTCATGGAAACATCCTCCTGTATTCAGTTTACCATTTTATTCTACCCTAATTCCTCAAATAATTCCAGTCTTAAATCCATTAAATAAAATTAAAATAGCTTAAAAAACTCTTCTTTACCGTGCGCACCGCGATGCTCTCTCCCTCCAGGGAAGCGACCATCGGGCCGCGGCCCAGCCGCCGTTCCTTCGCCTGCCCGTTCCCGGCCACGTCAGCGATGAGAAGCTGGGACGGCGCCATCTCGACGGCCGCAATGACCGCCTGGCGGTTCCCGGCCGCGCCGGCATGGGCGAGCCCGCAGAGGCTGCCGAGCACGACGATATTGCCCCGCGCGATCACGCGCGCGCCGCGGGCCACGTCGCCGATGACGACGACGCTGGCCTCCGATTCGAGGACGCTCCCCCGCTCCAGGCTGCCGCGGTAAAACTGCCCCGTGCAGGAGGAAAGCTCCATCAGCCGCTCGGTCAGCGCCTTCTCACAGCGGGCGACGCGGTCCCCGTCC
>CALWLT010000043.1 GCA_944381615.1 uncultured Lachnospiraceae bacterium
TTTCTTAGAATATCGTATTCTACGAAACCCCCGCCCGCAGGCCGCCTGCGGGCGGATTTTCATTTTCTTCCCCATCCGTCCCCAAAGCCCCGGCCGGTTCCAAAACCGCCGGATGATCAAAAAAAGCCCTGCCGGCCGGGGAATTTTTCCCACGGCCTGCAGGGCCCTTCTTTCCTGTTCCGGCGCATGACTGCGCCGATTTGCCTCTTTATCTTTACGCCTCGGCGGCTGCAGCCGGAGTCTCCTCCAGCTGAGAGGTGCAGTGTCCGCAGCGGGTCGCGTCGATCGGGATCTCGCTCTTGCAGTACGGGCAGATCTTGGTGGTCGGCGCAGCCGGAGTCTCCTCTTCCTTCTTCGTTACCTTGGCCATGAAGCCGTTGACCGCCTTCATCATGCAGAAAATCACGAACGCCATGATCAGGAAGTTGATGACGGCCGTCAGGAATTTTCCGTAATTCAGCGTCGCCGCGCCCATCAGGCTGACGCTCAGCGTGTCAAAGTTGACGCCGCCGAAGATGCCCAGGATCGGCGAGATGACGTCCTCAACCAGCGAATTGATGATGGTTGAGAACGCACCGCCGATGATAACACCGACTGCCATATCCATGACGTTGCCACGGCTGATAAAACTCTTAAACTCGTCGATAAAACCCATTTCTTTTCTACTTTTTCTCCTTTGTTTCTCCGTATTACTTTGGTATCTATCACATAAACTGCCTGCCGGCAGATCATGCCTCATCCTCCGTCCCGGTTACCTCAATGGAAAGCTCCTCCAGCTGCTTTCCGTCGACCGGCGCCGGCGCTTCCATCATCAGGCAGGACGCGTCCTTGACCTTGGGGAAGGCGATGACGTCGCGGATGCTGTCGGCCCCCACCATCAGCATGACCATGCGGTCCATGCCGTAGGCCAGGCCGGCGTGCGGCGGAACGCCGTATTTGAACGCCTCCAGAAGGAAACCGAACTGCTCCTGCGCTTTCTCCTTCGTAAAGCCCAGCACCTCGAACATCTTCGCCTGGATGTCCGCCTGATGGATTCGCACGGATCCGCCGCCCATCTCCGTGCCGTTGAGCACGATATCGTAGGCCTTGGCGCGCACCGCGCCGGGATTGGTGTCGATGAGAGGCAGATCCTCTTCCATCGGCATGGTAAAGGGATGGTGCATGGCCACGTAGCGGTTTTCCTCCCCGGAATACTCCAGAAGCGGGAATTCCGTTACCCACAGGAAGCAAAAATCGTCCTTTTTCAGCAGATCGAGCTGTCTGGCCAGCTCCAGGCGGAGGTTGCCCAGCACGTCGAAGACGACCTTATCCTTATCGGCCGCGAACAGCAGCAGATCGCCCGGCTTTCCGTCCATGGCCGCCGCCAGGGCCTTTAACTCCTCCTCCGTCATGAATTTGGCAAAAGAAGATTTGTACGAGCCGTCCTCCTGGATTGCCAGATAGGCCAGCCCCTTCGCCCCGAAGCCCTTCGCGTATTCCACCAGCGCGTCGATCTTCTTGCGCGGCATGGCGCCCTGTCCCTCGGCGTTGATTCCGCGCACGGAACCGCCCTGCTCCAGCGCATTTTTAAAGACCACAAACTGACAGTCTTTTACGACATCGGAAACATTTTTCAATTCCATGCCAAAGCGCAGATCCGGCTTGTCCGAACCGAAGCGGTCCATGGCCTCGCGCCAGGTCATCCGCTGAATGGGAAGCTGCAGATCATAGCCGCAGATTTCCTTAAAAAGGCGCTTTAAGAGGCGCTCGTTGACGTCCAGCACGTCCTCCACGTCGACAAAGGACAGCTCCATGTCAATCTGCGTAAATTCCGGCTGCCGGTCGGCGCGCAGATCCTCGTCGCGGTAGCAGCGCGCCAGCTGGAAATAGCGATCGTAGCCGGAGCACATCAGAAGCTGTTTTAACAGCTGCGGCGACTGAGGCAGCGCATAGAAGCTGCCGGGATGGACGCGGCTGGGCACCAGGTAGTCTCTCGCTCCCTCGGGCGTGCTCTTGATCAGCGTCGGCGTCTCGATCTCCAGGAATCCCTCTTCTGCCAGGAACTGCCGCGTGAGAATGGCCACACGGCTTCTCGTCATCAGGTTGCGCTGCAGATCCGGGCGGCGCAGGTCAAGATAGCGGTACTTCAGGCGCAGCTCCTCGCGGGTCCTGGAGTTTTCCTCGATGGGAAACGGCGGCGTCTCCGACTCGGAGAGGATGCGCAGCGACTGCGCCCGCACCTCGATCGCGCCCGTCTTCAGGTTCTCGTTGACCGCGCCGGAGCGCGCCTCCACGCGGCCCGTGACCGCGATGACAAATTCGCTCTTCAGCTTCTCCGCTTTCGCGAAATGCTCCGCCCCGCAGTCTGCCTCCTCGAAGATCAGCTGCAGGATGCCGCTGCGATCCCGCAGATCCACAAAAATAATTCCGCCCTTGTTGCGGCTTTTCTGAACCCAGCCCATCACGGTTACGTCCGCTCCGATATCCGCCGTCGAAAGCTCCGTGCAGCGGTGCGTCCGTTTCAGGCCGGTCATTGATTCTGCCATGTCACTCTTCCTCCATTGATTTTTCTATTTCAGGGCTTCGCGGTAAAATTCCACGATCTCCCCATAGCCTTCTTTGGCAAGCTGTTCCTTCTGGAACTTCTTGTTCTTGTTCATCTGGGCCACCAGCACCCGGCTGCCGGCCTCCCGCTCCTTCTGCGCGCGGGAAAGCACCTCTTTAAACGCCTCGCCGGAAAGTCCCTTCTCAAACAGGAACGCCTTTTTCTGCGCGCTTCCCGGCACGGTAAAGCCGCTGTCCATCAGGATGGTAATGATGCGCTCAAAGCCGATGGAAAAGCCGCAGGCCGGCGTATCAGAGCCGGTAAACTTGCCGATCAGCTTGTCATAGCGGCCGCCGCCGGCCACCGAGCCGCCGAAGCCCTCCATCGCCACCTCGAAGATCGTTCCCGTATAGTATCCCATGCCGCGCACCAGCGTGGGATCGAATTCCAGCTTAAAATCAATCTGGGAAACGGCCTCCACCGTGTCCATGATCTGCGCCAGATTCTCCGCCTTCGCCGGATCAAGCGCCCCCGAAAGGCGCGTTCCCAGCTCGCGGACCGCCGCCGAATCATGGCCCATGCCGTCCAGAAGAGCGGCGTATTTTTCCACTGCCTCCGCCGGAAATCCCTCCGCAAGCAGCTCTTCGCGCACGCCGTCGAGGCCGATTTTATCCATCTTGTCGAGAATGATGAAGACGCGGTCCGTCTCTTCCTCCGGGAATCCGCACCAGTCCGCCATTCCCTTCAGCACGGCCCGGTCATTGATGCGCACCGTGTAGGCCCGATCCGGGCAGATGCGCTTTAAGGCCGTCGTCAGCGCCAGTATCTCCTCGATCTCCGCCAGGTTGGTGGCGTCGCCCAGGATATCGATGTCGCACTGCACAAACTGGCGGAAACGCCCCTTCTGCGGCCGGTCGGCCCGCCAGACGCTTCCGACCTGCAGGGCCTTAAACGGCGAGGGCAGGCTGGCCGCGTTATTGGAATAATACCGGCACAGCGGGACGGTCAGATCGTAGCGCAGGCCGCCGTCCACCAGGTCCGCTTCCCCGGCGGCCGTCTCCAGATTCAGCTTCTCGCCGCGCTTTAAAATCTTGAAAATCAGTTTCTCATTGTCCCCGCCCTGCTTGCTGGTCAGATTCTCGATGTGCTCCACGCACGGCGTCTCAATGGCGGAAAAGCCGTACTCGCGGTACGTCTCCTTGATGATATTCAGCACATAATCCCGAATCTCCATCTCAGCCGGAAGAATATCCTTCATCCCGGTCACGGGTTTCTTCTTCAAAGCCATCCTGTTCTCTCCTCGTTCCTTAAGATTTATTCCATCGCCGCCAGCAGCCGGTCCTTGCGCGCGATCATCTCGTCTGTCCGCGCAATATACTGCTCGACCTCTTTTACGTTCTCCGCCCGCTCCAGACGGTTCTGCGACGGGTAGAGGACCTTGGTCGTCGTCCCGGCCCCGCACCCGACGATGGTCTGCTGTTCTTCCATAATCAGGATATTATAAACGCATTCCCTGCCCGGCGCCGCATAGCCCACATTTTCAAAATTGCCGGCCATGTTTTTCTGGCGGTACAGATAGTAGGGGAAAAGCCCCATCCCGGCCGCCCTCCGCGCCGTCAGATCGATCATCTCCTGCGTGTTGACGATGGCGTAGGCCCCGTAGCGCTCCCGCTCCAGGTTGAGCCGGGACGCCCGCTTGATCGCCAGGGAATGCACCGTCACGCCGTCCGGCGAAAGCGCGGCGATCTCGTCCATCGTGCGCGCCAGATCCCCGATCGTCTCGCCCGGCAGGCCGGCGATCAGATCCATGTTAATGTTGTCAAAGCCCAGTTCCCTGGCCAGATAAAACTGCTCTTTTACCTGTCCGGTCGTGTGGCGGCGGCCGATCAGGTCGAGCGTCTCCTGCTTCATGGTCTGCGGGTTGATGGAAATGCGCGTCACGCCGCACCGTTTCAGCACGCTGAGCTTCTCCGGCGTGATGCTGTCCGGCCGCCCGGCCTCCACGGTAAATTCCGCCGCCGTTTCCACCGGGAAGAGCTCCCGCACGCGGCTGAGCACCCGCTCCAGATCCGCGGCCGAAAGCGCCGTCGGCGTCCCGCCGCCGACGTAGACGCTGGTCAGCTTCCGCTCCCGCATCCGTCCTGCCGCGTATTCCAGCTCCCGAAAGAGCGCGCCCAGGTATTCATCCATCCTCTTTTCCCATTTTCCGATGGAAAAGGAGGTAAAAGAGCAGTACAGGCAGGTCGTGGGACAGAACGGGATTCCCACGTAAAGGCTGTAGCCGTTCGGGTCGCCTGCCTTCCGGAGGATCTCATGCTCCCTGGCCGCCACATCCACGCACAGGCGGATCTTCTCATCCCCCGTCTCGTACGTCTCCTTCATGTACGCCGCGATGGACGCCCGGCTCTCTCCGGCAGCCAGCCTGCCCAGCGCGATCTTCGTCGGCCGGATCCCCGTCAAGGTCCCCCAGGGAAGCGTCTTTCCCGTGCGCTTTCGCAGGCAGTCATAAAGCCCCCGCTTGATCTCATTTTTGGCCTCCGTGCGCCGGGAAAAATCGGGGAACCATTCCAGCGCGGTGTGCGCGCCGTTTTCTTCCAGATCCAGCGTAAAATGATCCGCCCGCCCGGGGTCCTTCCCGCCCCGCAGGATAAGGAACGCCTGCCCGGCCTCCTCCTCGCTGTGCGTATACGTCTCGCCCGGGTAAAAGGCCATCAGAAGCTCGCGGATGTCCTGCTCAAACAGCGGATCCGTAAGAAGAATCGCAATCATACGATACGCCCCCTGTATGACGCCAGCGGATTCTGGCGTTTTTCCGCCCCGATGGTCGTCGATCCCATGTGGCCCGGATATACGGCCGTCTCATCCGGCAGAGAAAAAAGCGTCTCCGTCACGGAATGCACCAGATCCCGCCCGTTTCCCGTGGGGAAATCGATGCGGCCAAACGACGCCTCGAACAGCGTATCGCCGGAAAACAGGACGCCCTCCGTCTCCTCATAATAGCAGCACGAGCCGCCCGTGTGCCCCGGCGTGTGGATCAGGCGGAACGCATAGCCGGCCGCCCGGTACGTCTCCCCGTCCTTTAACAGCACGTCGGCCGTCAGGCGCAGGCTGCCGCCCGGAAACTGGGCCGACAGATTAAGCGCCGGATCTTTAAGCAGCGCGTCCTCCTTTTCACAGGCGCAGATCGGGACGCTCCAGATCTTTCTGAGCGCCGCGGCCGCCCCGATGTGATCGAAATGGCCGTGCGTCAGAAGAATCGCCTTTACCGAAACGCCCAGCTGCTTTACCATCCCGCAAATCCGCTCCGCCTCGTCGCCGGGATCCACGACGACCGCCTCTTTCGTCGCGGGATTCGCCGCGATATAGCAGTCCGTCTCCACCATCCCCACGACCAGTCTCGTTATCTCCATGCTCTTTCCTCCGTTATGCTCTAGCCCGCAAAAAAGAAAACTGCTTATCCGGCAGTTCTCTCAATGTCCAGCACTCCTTCTATCTGTCTTAACTTTTCGGATAATTTATTCAGTTCCTCGATGCCGTGGATATCGAAGGTCATGATGATCGTCGCCTTGCCCTGCTTGCTGGTGCGCACGTTCATCGAGGTAATGTCGATCTGCCGCTCGGTAAAAACCTTGGAAATGTCCACAAACATTCCGATGCGGTTGTTGGCGAAGATCTTGATCTCCGTAGAATACTTCTCCTTGCCGGTCAGCGCCTCGGGCTGCTGCCACTCGGCGTCGATCAGGCGGATCCGCTCCTCCTCAGGCAGATTGATGATATTGATGCAGTCCGTGCGGTGAATGGAAATCCCGCGTCCCCGCGTGACGAAGCCCACGATCTCGTCGCCCGGCACCGGGCTGCAGCACTTGGAAAAGCGCACCGCCAGATCGTGAAGGCCGCGCACCACAATGCCGCTCTGGGACTTGCCGGCCGCCAGCACGGGGATCTTCCCGCCCTCGCTCGCCATGCTGTCCAGGATCGTGGCGTCCGTCTCCTCTTTCTTCTGCTTCTTCTTGCACTCCTCCATCATCTTATTGATGACCTGGCCCTCTTTGAGGCCGCCGTGCCCGATGGAGGCCAGCACAGAATCCCAGTCCTTATACGCATAGCGCTTCATGACCTTTTCCATGAATTCCGGCTTGTTGAGCTCCGAGAAGTTGATGCCCTTGGCGCGGCAGTACTTGTCGATCAGATCGCGGCCGCGCAGGATATTATCCTCTTTTAATTCCGTCTTGAACCACTGGTTGATCTTGTTTTTCGCCTGCGTGCTCTTAACCAGCTTCAGCCAGTCGCGGCTGGGCCCCCGCGAATTCTGCGAGGTAATGATCTCGATGCGGTCCCCGTTCTGGATCACGTAGTCGATGTTAACCAGTTTGCCGTTGACGCGCGCGCCGACCATCTTGTTGCCCACCGCGCTGTGGATCGAATAGGCAAAATCGATGGGCGTGGAGCCGCTGGGCAGGCTCTTGACGTCGCCGGTCGGCGTAAAGCAGTATACGCTGTCGGTAAACAAATCCAGATCGCTCTTTAACAGGCTTAAAAATTCCTTGTTGTCCGACATGTCCCGCTGCCACTCCAGAATCTGGCGCAGCCAGGAAAGTTTGGCCTCCGCGCTGTCCGCCGGGGAGATCTCGCTGCCGCCGCTCTCCTTATATTTCCAGTGAGCGGCAATTCCGTATTCCGCCGTGCGGTGCATCTCGTAGGTGCGGATCTGAATCTCGAAGGGCTGGCCGCTGTTCCCGATCAGCGTCGTGTGCAGAGACTGGTACATGTTGGGCTTGGGCATGGCGATATAGTCCTTAAAACGCCCCGGCACCGGCGTATACATCTCATGGATGACGCCCAGCGCCGCATAGCAGTCCTTCACGGTCTCCACGATGATGCGCACGGCAAACAGATCGTAGATCTGATCCAGCGTCTTATCCTGGTTGACCATCTTCTTGTAAATGCTGAAGAAATGCTTGACGCGCCCTTCTACCCGGGATTCGATGCCGGCGTCCTTCATGTGCGCCTTTACCTCGTCCACAATCCCCTGCACAAACGCTTCCCTGGCGCTCTTTCTGAGCGCGATCTTCTCCGCCAGATCATAGTAGACCTCGGGCTCCAGATACTTCAGCGACAGATCGTCCAGCTCCGTCTTGATCCGGGAGATGCCGAGGCGGTCGGCGATGGGCGCGTAAATGTCCATCGTCTCGCGGGCCTTCTCCTTCTGCTTCTCCGGCTTCATGTACTGAAGCGTGCGCATATTGTGCAGGCGGTCGGCCAGCTTGATCAGAATCACGCGGATATCCTTCGCCATGGCGAGGAACATCTTGCGCAGGTTCTCCGCCTGGATCTCCACCTTGTCCATCGACCAGGAGATCTGGGTCAGCTTGGTCACGCCGTCCACCAGGAGCGCGACCTCCTCGCCGAAAATCTCCGTCAGCTGCTCCTCCGTCATCACGGTATCCTCGACCACGTCGTGAAGGATCCCCGCCACGATCGTCTCCTTGTCGAGCTCCAGATCGGCGAGGATGATGGCGACGCACAGCGGATGAATGATATAGGGCTCGCCGGACTTGCGCTTCTGGTCCTGGTGCGCGCTGCGGGCGATCTGGTACGCCTTCTCCACCATGCTGATATCATCCGACGGATGATACTTGCGGATCGCCGCAATCAGATCCTGATACAGGTCGTCCGGGCTCGTAAAATCAGCCGGAGCTTCGATCTCCTGATCCAGCGTTCTGATACTGTCCAAATCTCCCATATGCGCCTCCTGACCTCCGGGCGCGCAGGCCCGGGATATCCGTTCCATAAAAGAATAACTCTTATTATACGTATTTTTGTCAAAAAATGCAATATTTTTCAGGGTTTCCGGGCCTTTTCAGGGCCTTTTCCCGCGTTTTTTCGGCCGCTTTCAGTTCCCCTCGTAGGTAATCAGCGAATCCATCGCGTATCCGTGCAGCTTTTCCCGGCCTTTCAGCCCCGCCAGCTCCATCACAAAACAGATATGGACGACCTCTCCGCCCAGCTTTTCAACCAGCTTGATGATGGCCTCCGTCGTGCCGCCCGTGGCGATCAGATCGTCGATGATTACCACCTTCTGGCCCGGCCGGATCGCGTCCGCGTGCATCTCGATGACCGCGCTCCCGTACTCCAGATCATACTCCATGGAAACGGTTTTGCAGGGCAGCTTTCCCTGTTTGCGGACCGGCACAAATCCTTTATGGCAGAGGTAAGCCACCGGCACGCCGAAAATAAAGCCGCGCGATTCCGGCCCCACGACCACGTCAAACTCCACGCCGTCCAGAGCCTTTACCAGCCCGTCTACCGCCAGCGCCAGGCCGTCCGCATCCTGCAGGATGGTCGTAATGTCCCGGAAAATGATTCCCGGCTCCGGAAAATCCGGAATGCTTCTCACATACTCCTCTAACTTCTTCATCGTCTTCTCCTCTTTTTTCTGTAATCGATATAAAATCAACAGGTTCCTTCCTCATCCGGCCGTTTTCTTTCCTCCGGCCGGGCAGCCGCGCCGCGCCGTCTTCGCAGCCGGCCCGCCGCAAAGGCCGCAAAAAGGATCGCCAGCGCCGCCGCGCTGACGGCCGTCCCCTCTCTGAGGCCCGGCGGCTCATAGGAGAGCTCAATCTGGTGGGTTCCGGCCGGGACTTCAAAGCCGGTAAAGGCGCCCCAGATTTTCCGCGTGACAGCCGCTTTCCCGTCCACCAGCGCCGTCCAGCCCTCGTCGTAAGGGATGGAGAGAAACAGCGTCCCGCCGTCCCCGGCGTCGATCGTCCCCGCCAGGCGCGTGTCCTCCCACTCGCTGAGCCTGAGCGGATTCCGGTTCAGGCGCTCGTAGATCCCCTGAAGCCCCTCCTCCTGAAAGCGGTAGGCCCGGGCGTTCAGATCCGTCTGTCCGTCCCCGTTCTGCACCGTCAGGACTTCGCCCGCCCGGCGGTATCCCGTCTCGATCAGGAAACCGCGGTTTACGTTGTCGATGTTTCTCGACCATTCCTCCCGATCCGATGAAAGCGAAACCGACTGCACCTGACGGTTCATAATACAGATATAATATTCGCCGTCCTGCGGCACGGTAAAGGTAAAGCTGCCGCCCTCGTGATGGCCCGGGATCAGCTCAAAGCTCTCCGGCACGTCCAGCACATACGACAGGTCGTTCTGCACGTCGATCGGCGTCTGCAGATCCAGCTTCCACCCCGTCTCCGCGATGTCCGGCAGGATGAAGCCGAGCGGCAGCGTCCAGGGATTCTCGTAGAGATACGTCTCCCCGGAAAAGCTGTAGAGCGAAAGCCGCGGATTTTCCTGCTTGCCGTGATACAGCGCGTAGCGGATGGAAAACAGGGAATCCGTGAGCGGCGTACTGCCCACGATGCTGTAGGCGTTCGTCGAGGCCTCGCAGCCCAGCGTGCGGAACAGCTCCGTCATATCGGCATTGGCCACCGAGGAAAACAGAGAGGCCGACGGGAAATTCATCCACGCCCCGTCGTTTTTCGTCCTCGCATCCGTCTTGTCGATGCGGTAAAAGCCGCCGTTTTCCCGCAGATCGCGGGTCACGGTCCGGGTGTCCGCGTTATCCTGCGTGTAGGCGGTACGGCTGGTCGTCGTCACGCTCGTGACCGCCGTGTTGGCCGCCGCCTCCACCGAAACCACTCCCATGGCGAGCAGCGCGGCCACGAACGCCGGCCGGCGGGCATTTTTATAGAAATACAAAATTCCCGTGTAGATCGCCAGAAACAGAAACGCCACATAAAACACGATGAAATGGTAGGCGTCGTCCGTGATCAGCTTCTGCGCCAGCAGAAGGAAGATCGCCGCGCCCCCGAACGCCGCCCCGATGCGCCGCTTCGGCGTCCCGTCCAGGAAGACAAACGCCCGAAAACACATGGACAGCACAAGGAAAATGTAAATGAACGACTGGCGGCAGGGCAGGCTGTTGGGGTAATGGAAGCCATGCCAGATGAAATTCAGCACATTGATGGAGAAGCTGGCATAGAAAAACAGCAAAAGCCCGCCGTAAACCGCCTTTTCCCGCGCCGGAATCCGCCGGCACGCAAAATAGAGCGGAAGGAACAAAAACACCGCCACGCCGCAGTAGAGATTCGGCCAGTGATCCAGCCCGATCTCCGTCTCCACATTCCCGATGTGCCGCGCCAGCATATCAAAAATCGGGAAATACTGTTCCGCCGTCTCCGGGAAATTGAAATCGCCCGAAGCCGTGGACTGCAGCGCCGCGATCTCCGGCAGGAGCACGGCTGCCGCCAGCGCGCCGGCCAGCAGCGAATAAAAGGCAAAGCGCAGGCAGGCCGACAGGTAATCGGCCGGCCTCCGGTTGCGTTTTTCCAGGATCAGCAGGCACACAAAATACAGCACCATGAACAGGCAGATCATGATGGAGATATAATAATTGGAAAGGATCGAGAGGCCCAGGAAAACGCAGTAGCCCAGCCCCCTCTTTTCCTGCACCAGCCGCTCCAGCCCCAGCACAATCAGCGGAAACAAAAGGATGCAGTCCAGCCACATGATGTTCCAGCTGTAGGCCGCCATATAGCCGGAGAGCGCATAAAAAATGCCGAAAAAGGCCACGCCCGCGCTCTCGAGGCGGTTGTGCTTTCCCAGATAGTACGCAAAGCTCAGCCCGCAGAGCCCCGTCTTTACTATGATCAGGTACGTCATAAACTCGATGACCAGACTCTCCGGACAGAAAAACACCAGCCAGTTCAGCGGGCTGGCCAAATAGTAGGCATAAAGGGCCGCAAAATTGACGCCCATGCCCACATCCCAGCTGTAGAGAAGGCTGCCCCCCTCCTGCAGCTTATAGCGGAACTCCGAAAAAAACGGCGCGTACTGATGGTACATATCCGTTCTGAGAAACGTCTCCTCCCCGAAGGGGAAAATGCCCCTCTGGGCAAAAATGACCACCAGGATGATCACGGGAATAAAAAACGCCGCCAGAAGGCCGTCCGACGGGCGGAAGATCCCCTGTCCGCGCCAGGACGCTTCTTCATCCGCGGACACCGCGTCCCGCGCGTCTTCCCCCCGCGCATTTTCTCCCGTCAGAAGCGATTCCGCCTCCCGCGCGCTTCTTTCTGCCGCGGGCTTTTCCGCCTCCCGCGCGCTTCTTTCCGCCGCAGGCTTTTCCGCCTCCCGCGCGCTTCTTTCCGCCGCAGGCTTTCCCGCCTCCCATGCGTCTCTTTCCGCCGCAGGCTTTTCTGTCTCCCGCGCGGCCGCAGACGGTTCCCGCCAGGCGACCGCGCGCGGCGGCCGCGCCGCTTTCTTTCCCGCCGGCTCTTTGATCCGCTCCGCTTCGCCGGCGGCCCCGGTTCTCTCTTCCCTGTCCATTTCTTCCTCCAGGTTCATCTAATCCCGCTCTTTTTAGCGTCCTTCCTGAAAATAAACAGCTTGCTGAAAATATAGTTCAGCACCAGAGAAATCGCAGATACCGCCACCTTCCCGATCCACTCGTTCCAGCCCATAATATCCACGATAAACACCATGGCCCCGATGGTAAAAAGGCCCGTCAGCGCCCGGCAGGAGACGAACGACACAAACTCCTTCGCCAACGGTCCCGGACGAAACACAAAGCTCTTAAATACGAACAGCTTGTTGGTAATAAAGGCGAACAGCACCGCCGCCGCCCAGGATGCCGTGGAGGATACGGCGACGGAATGGCCGAACCACCGCATCAGCGGATACACCAGCCAGTCCACCAGCGTCGTCAGCACGCCGAAAACCAGATAGGAAACGGTCTCCCGGTTGACGAACTTCCTCCAGAGTATTCCCAGTTTTTCCCTCAGCATAATCTTCCCTCTCCGGAAAATTCTTCCGGGAAAGCGGCTTCCCCGGAATCATCATCCAGAAAAAAGAATTGTATGGGCCGACGCCCGCCGGCGAAGCCCCATACAATTCTCTCTGTCCCTGCAAATAAATCCCTAGACCGTCTCTTTCTCGGCCAGGATCTTGTTGATGCTGACGATTTTCACGCAGAGCGCAAACAGCTCCGTCGCCGTGATCAGATCCGAGAGCGGCGGATACGAGGGCGCAATGCGGATGTTGCTGTCGTGCGGATCCTTCCCGTAGGGATACGTCGCCCCGGCGTTCGTCATGACCACGCCCGCCTTCTTGCACTTGGCCACAATCGCCTTCGCGCAGCCGTCCAGCGACTCAAAAGAGATAAAGTAACCGCCTCTCGGCTTCGTCCAGCGCCCGATCTCCAGCCCGCCAAGCTCCCGGTCGAGGATCTCCTCCACCGCCTCAAACTTGGGGCGCAGAATGTTGGCATGCTTTCTCATGTGTTCGATCATGCCGTGAATATTCTGGAAGAAGCGGACATGGCGCAGCTGGTTGACCTTGTCATGGCCGATGGTCTGGATGCACAGCTGCTTGCGGATATCCGCCAGGTTGTTCTGCGAAGCCGCGATGGCCGCGATTCCCGAACCCGGGAAGCTGATCTTGGACGTCGAGGAGAACTTGTACACCAGATCCGGGTTGCCGGCTCTCTTGCACTCCGCCAGGATCTCCAGCACATTATCCTGCACGTCGTCGTATAAATGATGGATCCCGTAAGCGTTATCCCAGTAAATCCGGAAATCCGGAGCCGCCGGTTTCAGGCGGGCCAGGCGGCGCACCGTCTGATCGGAATAGCTGTTGCCCGTCGGGTTGGAATACTTGGGTACGCACCAGATCCCCTTGATGGCGTCATCGGAAGAAACCAGGCTCTCCACCAGATCCATGTCCGGGCCGTCCGGCGTCATCGGGATGTTGATCATCTCGATGTTAAAATATTCGGTAATCGCGAAATGGCGGTCATAGCCGGGAACCGGACAGAGGAATTTTACCTTGTCCAGCTTGCACCAGGGCGTATTGCCCATCACGCCGTGCGTCATGGAGCGGGAAATCGTATCGTACATCACGTTCAGGCTGGAATTGCCGTAAATAATGATGTTGTCGGCCGGCACCTCGATCATATCGCCGATCAGCTCCTTGGCCTCCGCGATACCGTCCAGCACCCCGTAGTTGCGGCAGTCCGTGCCGTCCTCGCAGGTCAAATCGTCGCTGCTTCCCAGCACGTCCATCATCCCCATGGACAGATCCAGCTGCTCCGAGCTGGGCTTTCCGCGCGACATGTCAAGCTGCAAATTTCTCCCCTGGAATTCACGGTACTGTTCCGACAGTCCCTTCTTCAGCTCCAGAAGTTCCTCCCGTGTCATTTCGCCGTATGGTTTCATGAATAACCTCCTTTTTGTTCACGCCGGCTTACCCGGCCCCCGATCCGCGCCGGATCGGAACACATAAAATAATGATAGCATAAAGAGAGAATATCTGACAAGCAATTTTTCTCTCTGCTCCGCCGTTTTCGCAGGCGTCCGGGCCTGCTTCCCCTACGCGCTCTCCTGGCCGCGAAACGCGTCCAGCGGGCGGATCCGTTTCACATAGATCCGGCGGAACAGAATCGTGCTCAGCGTCAGCGACATCAGCTCCGCAAGTGCGAAGGAATACCAGACGGCATGAAGCCCCCACAGCCGGGCGAACAGATACGCCAACGGCAGGATGCACAGAAGCTGACGGGCCACCGAAACAATCAGGCTGTACACCCCGTTGCCCAGCGCCTGGAACACCGAACCCACGATGATACAGTAACCGGCAAACAGGAAGCTGAGGCTGATGATGCGCAGGGCCGGGACGCCGATCTCCTTCATGTGATCCGACGCGTTAAACAGATCCAGCAGCCGATCCGGGAACAGCTGGAAAATGGCAAGTCCCACCAGCATAATGGATACGGCCACAAAAATACTCAGCCGGACGGTATCCATGATCCGCTTTTTGTTGGCCGCCCCGTAATTGTAGGCGACGATGGGGATCATCCCGTTGTTGAGGCCGAAGATCGGCATGAAAATGAAGCTCTGCAGCTTGAAATACACGCCCAGCACCGAGACGGCCGTCTCGGAAAACAAAATCAGGATGTGGTTCATGCCAAACGTCATGACGGACGTAATGGACTGCATGATAATAGAAGGAACGCCCACCGAATAGATCTGGCGGATGATGCGGCCGTTCGGCCGGAATCCGCGCAGGGAAATCCGGATATCCGTATTGCGGGTCTGATTCATCCAGGCAGCCAGCGCCATGGCGAGAATCTGTCCGGCGACGGTCGCAATCGCCGCGCCGCGAATCCCCAGTTTTGGGAATCCGAAGAGGCCGAAGATCAGGATCGGGTCAAAAATAATATTGAAAATGGCGCCGACGCCCTGCGTGATCATGCTGTAAAAGGTACGTCCCGTCGACTGCATCAGGCGCTCGAAGGCCATTTCCAGGAAAATTCCGAAGGAACAGATCAGGCAGATCTGCAGGTACTGGGTGCCAAACTCCACGACCTCCATGTTATCCGTCTGACTTAAAAAGAACGGCCGCGCGGCAAAGACGCCGATCACGGCAAAGACCAGGAAGCTCAGGAAAGCAAGGAAGATCCCGTTGGCAGCCGCCTGGTTGGCCGCCTCCTGCCGCTTTTCTCCCAGAGAACGGGACAGCAGCGCGTTGATTCCCACGCAGGTCCCGGCGGAGACCGCGATCATCAGGCTCTGCACCGGAAAGGCCAGCGAAACGGCAGTCAGCGCGTTTTCGCTGATCTGCGCAACGAAAATACTGTCTACAATATTATAGAGAGCCTGCACCAGCATAGAAGCAATCATGGGCAGCGACATGGAAAACAGGAGACGGTTGACCGGCATGGTGCCCATCTTATTCTCTCCCGCTGCGGCGTTCGTTGACATAATCAGATTCCCCTTTCGTAAAAAAACGCCCCAAAGGCGCGATTGTCATTATAACGTACCCCGGAAAACGTGTCAAGACACGCGGCCGTTTTTGCGCTCCTCCTTACCCCGGCTGTTTTTGCGCTTCTCCCTGCCTCCGTTGTTTTTACACTCCGTCCGGCCTTTCCCGCGCATAATCCGGCTTTTCCCGGGAATATAGTATAGCAGATTCTGACTGAAAAGGGATATTTCCATGAACCGTCTCCTGCCCCGCCCGCGAAGGCCCCGCCCCCGCGAAGCAACCTTTCTCGCCCTCCTTCTCCTCTTTGGCGCTTCCTTTCTCGGCGGCCGCGCCGCCGCCCGCCTTACCCTGTCCGGATCCGGCGTCTCCGATCCGGACAGCCCGCCCGTCTTTTCTCATCTGCAGACGGGCGCCTCCGCCTCCTCCGGGGGAAGCTGGGGCTTAAGTTTCCAGGAAAAAGGCAAAACGCCGGTCGGAAACGCGTCCGCCGAGTACCTGCAGGCTTTTCACGCCTGCTACGTCGGCGATCCGTCCGAGCCCGTCGTCTACCTGACCTTTGACGCCGGATATGAAAACGGGAACACCGCGCCGATCCTCGACGCGCTGGCAAAGCACCGCGCCCCCGCCGCTTTCTTTGTCGTGGGAAATTATCTGGAAACCAGCCCGGATCTCGTCCGCCGCATGGCGGAGGAGGGACACATCGTCGCCAACCATACCTACCATCATCCGGACATGTCCGCGCTCTCTGACCCGGACGATTTCAGCCGGGAACTTACCGAACTGGAAGAGCTCTACACGGAAATAACCGGCCTTGCCATGCGCCGCTATTACCGCCCGCCCCAGGGGCTCTACAGTGAAGAAAACCTGAAAATGGCCGACCGCCTCGGCTACAAAACTTTTTTCTGGAGCCTGGCTTACGTAGACTGGCTGCAGGATCAGCAGCCTGATCCGCAGGAAGCGATAGAAAAGTTATGCGAACGCGTCCATCCCGGCGCCGTCGTCCTCCTGCACAGCACTTCCGAAACCAACGCGCGCATTCTCGACGGGCTTTTAACGCGCTTTGAACAGATGGGATACCGCTTCGGCTCTCTCGACGAGCTGGCAGAAAAGCTGGACGCCGCGCCGCAGGATGCGCCGCGCTGACCGCGCGCAACGCTCACACGCGCAGCAGCTTGCGGACGAACGAAAGAGCCGCCCCCATCAGGCTGGCTGAGAGCAGAAAGCCGTGATTGGCGTTGACCGCGTCCAGCGCGGCGAATATCCCCGCCGCCAGGCCGCGCCAGGCCCCCGTCTCTCCCGGAATCAGGACAGAAACAGGCCCGGCGGCCGCCACGACGGCCGCACAGAACAGAAAGGGGAGAAATCCGCGGCCCGTATCATATTTTTTCAGGCGCAGGCCCCCGCCTCCCGCCTTCCCCGAAGCAATCCAGAAACACCAGACAACGCCCATCAGGAGCGAGAGCGCACAGAAGCACAGATAAAACAGAAGCCCGTAATTTCGCTCCGTGATCAGGCTTGTAATGCTGCCCAGGCCCTCGCGCCCGTACCAGAACGCGCGAATGCTGACCCAGACCATGGAACCCATCAAAACCACGCACAGCAGCTGCATGATCCGCGCCATCAGCACCACAATGCCCGCCACGCCTTCCGACACGGCCGAGGCAAAACGCCCCGTTTCCCGTTCCGGGCCATCCTCTTCCTGCTCCGGAGGCAGATCCGAGGCCAGCGGCTTAAGCGCCTGTTCTTCCAGCGCCTGCAGGCGCTGCTCCAGATCCAGCTCCCGGCCGGCCCGCCTTCTGTCCTCTTCCCGCGCCTCCCTCTCTTCCCGGCGTTTTCGGGCCGTCTCTTCCCTCTGCCGCTCCTTTTCAGCCCGGAAAGCTGCCTTCTCCTGACGGCGATCGGCTTTTTCCTGTTTCCGCTCTGCTTTTTCCTGCCTCCGGGCCGCCGTTTCCTCCCGGCGGTCCGCTCTCTCTTCCTTCCTCTCCGGCCGTTCCTCCCGGCGTTTTTCCGGATCTCTCCGGCGCGATGCGCCGCGCGCGCGGCTTTCGCCCCGTGAAGTCTCCGCCGCCGGACGGTTTGCTTCTTCGCCCCGCGCGGACTCTGCCGTCGGACGGTTTGCTTCTTCGCCCCGCGCAGACTCTGCCGCCGGAAGTTTCGTCTCTTCGCCCCACGCGGTCTCCGCCGCCGGCGTTTTCGTCTCCTCACTCAGGCCGTTTCCGAACGCAGAATTCTCCTGCCGGGCCGCCGTCTCTTTTTCCTTTTCCGGCGTCCGCAGGGGAAATCCGCAGTTGCTGCAGAAATTTCCCGTCGCCTCCTGATTACAGTTCGGACAGATCATAACCGTCATCCCCTTTTCTTCTGTCGTTCCGAAGCCCGGATTTCATCCCGCTTCTGCCGTGCTGTTTCCCGTTTTTTCCTGTCCTGCATTTTATTCGCTACTATAACACAGGTCCGCGGCCGGCGCAAGGAACGAAATCTTAAGAAATCCGATCGAAGCGAACTCTTAAAAAATCCGATCGAAGGCGTCCCGTCACGTATCCATTTCAAAGTAATACAGGATGTCCGTATCGCTGTCGTATATCCCAAGCGTAAAATTCAGAGACGCCCTGTGAAGGAGATCCGCCCCCGCCGCCTTTCCCTCCTCCGCCTGCCGATCCGTCAGAAAGTAATATCCTTTTTCGATCTCGGGGATCCGGGGCTCACCGTCTTCATCCGACAGGTACGGCCCCATCTTCGCCGTCTCATCCTCTATCCCGTACACCAGCGTCCTCACGGTATCGTCCAGAGGAAACGGCGTCCAGCTTTCGCTGCCCGCTATCTGATCGGCGATATCCGTCCCGGAACAGTCAAAACATAAAAAGGCAGTCCCGTCCCCGTGAAAACTGCCATGACTGTCCTCCTCTGCGAGAACCGCGGCGGAAGAAACATCTATGCCGGGCAAAGCGGCCGCCGCAGCCCGGACGCCCGCTTCCCCGCAGCCGCCAAGAAGAAACACCCCGAATAAAAGAAGTAGCCACCGTTTACAAGCGGCAAACTTTGGTTTTATCATAAACTGCCTCCATTCCTCGGCATCCCGTTTCCGGTCGGATGCCGCCGTTTTCCTGTCACAATTATAGCACCGGCTCCGTCTGCCCCTCAACCTACGTTTCTCTTACGTTTTCCGGTTCAGATCTTACGAAAAAAGAAGCGCCGCTTTCTCCTCCCGGAAGGATTTCGCAGCGCTCCTTTTTATTTTTCCTGTTTCTTCAGAATTTCAAACCGCTCTTCCGCCTTTTCCGTCTCCGGCTGCGTGTAGCCCGCGGCCATCTTCAGACATTTCTTCGGGCAGGCGTTCACACAACTTTCGCACTGCACGCAGTCGAAACGGTTGATGCTCCAGATCCCCTCCTGGCGATCCACGCGGATTGCGCCCGGCGGGCAGGAGCGCATACACAGGCCGCAGCCGATGCAGTCCTCCGCCACAAGCTCCACATGCCCCCGCATCCGTTCCGGATACGACGCCGGCTCAAAAGGATAGGAGGTCGTAGCCGGTTTCATGAACAGATTTTTTAAGGCCTGGCGGGCAAACGCCAGCGCCCTCACATCCGGTTTTACTTCTTCCATCTTTCCTACCTCTCTGTACAGCTGATACACGGATCAATCGTCAGGATCAGAAGCGGCACGTCGCCCAGCTGACAGCCCTTTAGCATTTCCACCATCGGCGGGATGTTGCTGGTCGTGGGCGTCCTCAGGCGGAAGCGATCCAGGAATTTCGTCCCGTTCCCCTTCGTATAATAAATTGCCTCGCCGCGCGGCTGTTCGATGCGCATGAAATACTCTCCCTGCGGGTTTCCCTTCACGGGAACGCTGATCGGCCCCTGCGGAATCTTATCGATCGCCTCCCGGATCAGGTTAAAGGACTGGACAATCTCCCGCGCCCGCACCTCGCAGCGGGCGTAGGCGTCCCCGTCCGTCCCCACAATCGGCTCCATGTCCAGATCGCCGTAGGCCGCATAGCCCAGCATCCGCGTGTCGTACTCCACGCCGCTGCCGCGCAGCATAGGCCCGACCGCCCCCTGCAGGATCGCCTGTTCCCTCGAGAGGATGCCCAGCCCGCGCAGGCGCAGCTGCACGGAATAATCCTTGATAAACGTCGTCATGATCGGCTCCAGCTCCTGCTCCATCTGATCCACCGTCTCCCGGATGGCCCGCAGCATGGCCCCGTCCATATCCTTGAGCACGCCGCCCACGCAGTTGACGGAGAAAATAATCCGCCCTCCGGTGGTGCGGTCAAACATATCGAGAATCTTCTCTCTCAGCCGCCAGCACTCCATAAAAAGACTCTCAAAGCCCATGGCGTCCGCCAGCAGGCCCAGCCACAGAAGATGACTGTGCACGCGGCTCATCTCCACCCAGATGGTACGCAGATACTCGGCGCGCCGCGGAATCTCGATCCCCATCACGCGCTCGACCGACTCGCAGTACCCCATGCCGTGGCCGCAGCTGCAGATCCCGCAGACCCGCTCCGCAATATAGACATACTGTTTAAAATCCTTTTTCTCCACCAGCTTTTCCAGGCCTCTGTGAATAAACCCGATGCTGGGGATCGCTCCCACGACCGTCTCGTCCTCCAGAACCAGATCCAGATGCACCGGCTCCGGCAGTACGGGATGCTGCGGCCCGAACGGCACAATACTTCGCTTTGCCATTTCCCTTACCCCTTTTCCTTAAACGGCGTCTCCCGGTCAATCCGGTACAGCTTCTCATGATAATCGGGCGCCAGCTCCCGGACCGGCACGCCGAACAGCTCCTTCATCTCATTTTCCTGCATAAACGCGCAGGGATAAATCTGGGTAATGCTGGACACCTCTTCCTGCTCCTTCGTGATGAGCCTGAGCGTTACCATCCGGTATTCTTTGCAGAAAGTGTAACTCAGTTCAAAGCCGTCCTCGATGCGGACCGCGCAGATCTGGACCAGCCGCCAGGCGTCCATCTTCAGACAGATGATCTCGGAGAGAAATTCATCCTTCTCAATCGGCCTGATTTCATTGATATCTTCCTTTACCTGCATCGTATCCTCCTTTTTCAGGCCCGGCCCGGCGCCTTTTTCTTCTTTAACTGTTCCCGCTTCTGATCCAGGATCGCCAGAGCCCTGATGACGCCGTCGATGATGGATTCCGGCCGCGCCGCGCATCCGGGCACGTAGACGTCCACCGGGATTACCGTATCGACGCCGCCCTTAATATTGTAGCACTCCTTAAAGACGCCGCCCGTGCAGGCGCAGATCCCGACGGCCACCACAACCTTGGGCTCCGGCATCTGCCCGTACAGCTGGCGCACGACCGCCTCCGTCTGGCTGTTGACCCCGCCCGTGATCAGCAGGATGTCCGCCTGGAACGGGTCGCCGGTGTTGATGATGCCGAAGCGCTCGATGTCGTATTTCGGCGTCAGGCAGTCCAGCACCTCGATGTCGCAGCCATTGCAGCTGCTGGCATCATAGTGAAGAAGCCACGGAGATTTCGATATTTTTCCCATTTCTCTCTCCCTCCTATTTTACCAGCATCAGGATCAGCAGGTTCAGGCCGCCCGCCAGCAGCGTGACGATCCAGCAGCTCCAGAGAAGATTCTGCCATTTCACGCGGGCGCTGGCGTTGTCCCACAGCGTCTCCAGAAAATAGACGAACAGGCAGGCGATCACGGCCAGCGGCCAGCTCCACCAGCTGCTGTTGACGATAAACAGGCCGAAAATCCCCAGGAGCAGCACCAGCTCATAGTACGAGGGCGAGGCCGCCGCTCTTCTGGAAGCGCTCTCCCCCTGGGAGACACGGGAAGAAGCGCTTCAGACGCCCAAGGGACGGGCCGTGCTCGAAAACGGGCCGTATCCGCTCTCCTTCTATGAGGAACACGGCGTCCGCCGCTTCGACACGCGTCCCCTTGTGCGGGCGGTGTCTGCCGATCAGGCGGCCGGACGGCCGCCGGGGCACATCGCCGCCCGCTTCATGGACTGCCTCTGCCGGATGGCCCTGGCGCAGGCGCTCAGCCTGAACCCCGAAAAGCGGCCCGTCGTGCTGTCCGGCGGCGTATTCCAGAACCGCTTTCTGCTGTCCGGCGTTTCCTCGCTGCTTCAGAACCATGGATTTACGGTCTTCTGCCACCGGCGCGTTTCCGCCGGCGACGAGGGCCTCTGCCTGGGACAGGCCGCCATCGCCCAGGCCACGCGGGCCCCATCGCGGGCCAGGAAAGGAGAGCTGTAACATGTGTCTAGCCATCCCCATGAAAATCCGTGAAATTCACGGCCAGACCGCCGTCGCTGAGACCGGATCCCTCGCGCGGGAGATCCGCGTCGACTGCATGGACGATGTGAAGCCCGGCGATTACGTCGTCGTCCACGCCGGCTTCGCCATTCAAAAACTGGATCCGCAGGAGGCGCTGGAAAATATCCGCCTCTTTGAGGAAATTCAGAACGGCCTGTAAACCCGGAGGGAGAATCCGCAATATGCCTGCGAATCAGAAAACCGAAGATAAGAAAACCGAAGATAAAAAAACCGAAAACGAGAAAAACAGAACCGATACGGCCAACCTTTTCAAAAACCCGGACGGAACCGAAAAAATCCTGAAACGGCTGCGCGATCTGACCGATCCCGCCCGGCCGCTGCGCCTGATGGAAATCTGCGGCACGCATACCATGTCCATCGCGCGCGCCGGCCTCCGCGGCCTGCTCGCCTCCGACGATTTCGCGGTGGACGGCTTTCTCTGCCCCGGACACGTAGCCGCCGTCATCGGATCCGACGCCTTCGCCTTCCTGCCTGAGGAATACGGGATTCCCGCGGTGGTGGCCGGTTTTGAAGCGGCCGACCTGCTCTACTCCATCCTGGAGCTGACCGCCCTGGCCGCCGCAAAAACGCCCGCCCTGCGAAACACCTACGTGCGTCTGGTTAAACCGCAGGGGAATCCGGCCGCCGTGCGCCTGATGCGTCAGGTCCTGACGCCCGCGGCGGACACCTGGCGGGGCCTGGGCGTCATTGAAAACGGCGGCCTGGCCATCCGCCCGGAATACGCCGCCTGGGACGCGGCCCGCAAATTTTCTCTCCCCGCATTTCAGGACGCGGAACCGGCCGGCTGCCGCTGCGCCTCGGTCATCCGCGGCGCGCTGTCCCCGGACGCCTGCCCCTTATTCGGAACCGCCTGCACGCCCGCCGATCCCGTCGGCCCCTGCATGGTCTCCGGCGAAGGAGCCTGCGCGGCCGCCTGGCGCTACGGACCGGCCGGACTGTCATAAACTGCCCGTCGCCAGACGAGGCAACCGGAACCATACGATACGATCGAAGGAGAATGTTCATGAATGATATTATCACGCTCGATTATGAAAGCGGCGGCGAGAAAACCGCCGATCTGATTCGTTCTGTTCTGCTTCCCGCCTTCAAAAATCCGGCCCTGGAGGCGCTGGGCGACGGCGCCGTGCTGGACGGCAGCGAGAAGCTGGTCTTTTCCACCGACAGCTTCGTCGTCACGCCCTGGCGCTTTCCCGGCGGGGACATCGGCGCGCTCTCCGTCTGCGGAACCGTCAACGACCTCTGCATGGCGGGCGGAATTCCCCGCTATCTCAGCCTGTCTTTCATCCTGGAAGAAGGCTTCCTGATCCGCGATCTGGAAACCATCGCCGCCTCCATCGCGCGCAAGGCCGCCGAGGCCGGCGTGATCATCGCCACCGGCGACACCAAAGTCGTAGAGCGCTCAAAAGGCGACGGCATCTACATCAACACGGCCGGCATCGGCTTTCTTCGCGCACCCGGCCTGGGGCGGGAGCAGATCCGCGAAGGCGACGGCGTGATCCTGAGCGGTAGCGCCGGCTGCCACGGGGCCGCCGTTCTCATGGCCCGCGCCGGAACCATCCGCCTGATGCGCGATCCGACCCGCGGCGGCGTCGCCACCACGCTGCACGAATTTATCGAGGACAGCCCGCTTACCATCGAGCTGGATGAAGCGGCCATCCCGATCGACGAACCGGTCGCCGCCGCCTGTGATCTGCTGGGCCTGGATCCGCTCTACTGCGCCTGCGAGGGCCGCATGCTGGCCGTCGCCGCGCCAGAAGACGAGGCCGCCGTCCTCGCCGCCCTCCGCCGCACGCCGGGCGGCGAGCAGGCCGCGCTCATCGGCCGGGTAACCCAAAGCCGTCCCGGCAGTCTGATCCTGAACACACGGCTGGGCGGGAAACGGCTTTTAACCAAGCTGACCGGGCAGCAGCTCCCCCGCATCTGCTGAGGCGGACAGAAACACCGTTTTGTCCTCCGTCCGTTTCTCATAAAACACGGCCTGCCAGGTTCTCTTTCCCTCCCGCAGGAAACGCGGCTTAGAAAACGCCGTCCGGACGCTCCCCTGCGCGTGCGGCGTAGCCGGGCCGCACGCGCCGCCGATGATCCCGATCGACGCCGCTCCGGCCACATGTACAGAACCGTCCGCCGCTTTTCTCACCGGCCTGTCGCCCTCCTCCGCATCCTCCAGCGCAAACGCTTCCGGATCCGCCTGCGGATAAAGCGTATAGCGCAGCGCCGTAAAATACGGCGGAAACTCCAGCCCGTCCGCCTTTCTCATTTCCGAAGGAAGCTCTTCCTCCTCACAGCTTAACACCGTCAGCGTACCGCGCGGCCTTCCGGCCGCATCCGAAAGCGCGATCTGCTCCCCGGCCCCGGATACCGAGAAGCACGTTCCCGGGACCGCCTCCGGCTCCCGGCGCATCGTCAGCGCAAACCGCTCCGGATCTTCCCTGGCCTTCTCTCCGCCAGCCGTCCGCGCCCCGTCCCACAAAAACGCCATCCGGGAAATCCGCCAGGCCTGCTCCGGATCCAGACGGTAATGCGAAACAAGCCGCTCTGCCTCCCGGTCCCGCCGTTCTCCTTTTACCGGAAACGGCAGATACGCGACGCCGCATCCGTTTGCCCGCCGCAGCACGCATCCTTCCAGCGAAAGCTGCGCGTCCAGCGCAAATTCCAGCGGATTCCCGGCAAAAAGCGCCCGGCGCTTTGCCTGATCCGGCGCGCCGCCCGCGCTCTCCAGTTCCTCCCATCTCTCCAGGAACGCACGGACCTCCTCCCGATCAACCTGCATACAGAAATCCAGAACCACGCCCTGCGCGCACAGATAAAGGGACGGGACGCGCCAGAAACGGCCGCCCCAGAAAAACTCCGTATTCAGCGCAATTTCCCTCACCGCGCGGTCACGCCCCTCCCTGCTCCAGAAATTCCCGTCAAAATATACGTTCCACCCGCCGTCCTTCATCCCGAACCAATCCTTTCCGCAGCCGCCTTTTCCCTGAAAAGCGTTTCCATCAGGAGCTTTCCTCCCGAAACCACCGCAACACTCATCATCTGAGACAAGCTTACCACCAAAATCCGGTCCTGTCCACACAACTGAAAACGGCCCCATCCCGGTCAGATAGGCCGTTCCCGTAATCTCCGGAATAACCGCCTTCGTCCCGTCTTCCAGCGTTACCTCCTCCGTTACCCGACAGTAAAACAGGCTTCCAATCAGGCTCTCGTGTACGAACCGCTCTCCGGTTTTCAGCTCGCCCTTTTTATGACGCACCGCCAGCTTGGCTGAGGTTCCCGTTCCGCACGGCGAACGGTCGATATTGCCCACCGCGTTGACCACGGCAATCCGTTCCGTAACTCCCGGCGTCGGCGATTCCGAAAAAAACTGAACGTGATGCGCGCTGTGCACCGGCAGAAGCGGATGATCAAACGTCATCTGCCGGTTGACGTCATTCAGGATCGAGAGGCCGGCCGCCGAGATTTCTTTCGCCCGCTCCGGAACCAGCGCAAGTCCCACATCTTTTGCCGCTACCAGAACGCCGATATTTCCCCCATAGGAAATATCACAGGTCAGCGTCCCGTACTGTGTTGTCTCAAGGCGGTAATCCGTCATCAGGACAAAGGCCGGCGCATTGAGCATCGTTACCCTTCCGGCACGGCCGTCTTTTACCTCGACCTCTACCCGAACCAGCCCGGCCGGAGTATCCATCGTCATTTCCGTGACCGGTTCCCTGACCGGCACCATCCCGGCTTCCACCATTGCCGCCGCGATCCCGATGGTGTTATGCCCGCACATCGGCATCCACATCGAGGTGCTGAAATGCAGCACGCCGAAATCCGCTCCCGGCGTGCACGGCTCCGTGAGAATCACGCCGCAGCGCACCCCGCCGCGCGGCTCCAGGCAGACCGCCGTCCGCAGGCGATCCTCGTGCTCCCTCATGTAAACCATCTTCTCCTGCATGGTTTTTCCCGGAATCGCCGGTATCCCGCCCGTAATAATGCAGGTCGGCTCGCCGCCCGTGTGCGTGTTGATCGTCGAAAGTACCCTGGTTGCCCTCGTAAAAATACCCTCCCTCTGAGCAAAACGCCTTCCTCCTGCGTCCCCCCGACGCCTCTGATTGGAAAGAAGGTAAGACCTATATCGACAACATCGGCTCTTCGCCTTTTTCTGGTGTTTCTTCTCTTTTCACCGGTGTTTCTGATATCTTTACCAGTTTATTTAGAAGAGCTTCTCTCTTTCCTGGTGTCTCCCCAAAGCTTCTCATTATCCTGGTGTCCACCAGATTTTTCTCGAGCTCTTCTCTTTTTTCTGGTGTTCCTGATTCCTGTCACCAGA
>CALWLT010000044.1 GCA_944381615.1 uncultured Lachnospiraceae bacterium
CATAATCATTACGAAGGACAGCACGATTACGACAAGGCTGCCGATCAAGCTGACTGCCCATGCGGGGATGGATTCCCAGAAAGTCAATCCTCTGATAGCTTCCTCCATTTCAGGTGGAATTGTAACGGCTGCTGCCGATGCCATACCCGAGGTAGTCATGATGTTGCTGATAATACCTTGCACAATACGGAACAGCGCCATCATAAGCTCTAATCCATGCGTTATTACCGCCTTTGCAAGAGCAAAACGCACAAACAACTTCAAGGCGTGTTCGGGTTTCTTTATCTCCGCAAAACTGCCGCAGGTCTTAACTACACCTACCAAGAAAAACAGCACAAGCAGCGCATAGCCAACAGCCTGTAGTGCACCATGAATATCAGTAATAACGTCCCAAACAGCTCCGCCCTTGAAATTCTCAGGTGTTTGCACAAGCAACCCCCATATTTCAGCGAGTTTCGCATTCCATACTTCAAGTGCATTGGCGATGTTATCTATAATCCAGTTGCCGCTACCCATTGTGTCACCTCCTTTTCAAGAAGGGGCAAGTGCAGTTTTACACTTGCCCCAAAGAGTTTAGCGGCACATATCATCCCGAATGGGAACTCGATCTTGAATAATGCCGTATTTGTCATCCACATAGAAGCTGTTGGAAAACGGATTATAAATGGCAGTGCATCTTACACCGCCATACTCTGCGATATATTCGTTTTCACCGATCCGTTCTACAATCGTAGCTTCTCGCAACTCTCCACCAAGCGAGTGGATGTGCATGGGTTCTTGGATGTTGCATTTCATAAATGCACCTCCTTAACCTGTAATCAAAGTGAGGATCTCACGCGCAAAGGTAATGATGATACCACCGGCAAGAGTCAAGAAACCGTTGGCTCGCTGACTGGGGTCATGACTTTTAAGCGCAAGACCGACCTGTACAATACCAAAGGCAAGCAGAATAATACCGATTGCACGGATCAACCCAAAGATGAATTCGGAAAGGTTATTCACTACCTCAAGCGGATCATCGGTTGCAAACGCCACGGCCGTGAAAGAGAATACCATCACTACAACGCAGAACACCATAAATGCTTTACGCATTTTCGGGGACATTTTGAGTTTCGCCGTTTTCTTAGTTTCCTTCATTTTTGTTTTCCTCCTTGTTTTCGTAGAATTGATTTACTTCTACCTCGGAGAGAATTTCGTAGTCATCAAAGTTTGCATCAAGGATAATTTCTTCGAGGTCAAAAGCGTGGGGAGCAATCCCGTGAATATACCTTGCTGCGCCGCCGTCTACCGTAAGCGCAATGTTGGGATGCTTTAGAATGTCGTACTTGTCGTCCTGAACAGCTCTCTCTCCACGAACAAAAAGAAGCGCATATCTGTTATCGAGCATACGCACTTCGTCGGGAGTCATCAGCTCTCTTCCAGAAAGCTGCCAGTTTGTTGAATAGTTTCCGTTCCGTCCTTTGGATTGTCCGTAGGTGTTGATATCAATGGTTTCTTTGCCAAGCTTCTTGGACACGAGTTCATGTGTGCTGTCTTCATTACCGCCCAAGTAGAGGAATTCGTCACAGTTGCCGATGATGCTTTCCCACTGCTTTTCAAACAAGGCTTTGAGCTGTGCAATGTTTTGGATAATAATACTCACCGATATTTCTCGGCTTCTCATCGTAGCCAGCAGCTTGTCAAACTCGTCCGGCAATGCGACGTTCGCAAACTCATCCATCATGCAATGAACATGAACCGGTAGCCTTCCATGATGAATAAAGTCAGCACTGTAGTACAATTCTTGGAACAGCTGTGTATACATCATGCCGATAATATAGTTGAGTGAAGAATCGTTGTCTGGGATTACTGCAAACAGTGCTGTTTTCTTTTCGCCAAGCGATGTGAGATCGAGCTCATCATGTGCAACGATAGAAGCAATCTGCGGCAAGTTGAATTTCTCCAATCGAACACCCAAAGAGATCAAAATGGACTTAGCGGTTTTGCCGGCAGCTAATTTGAAAATATGATATTGCTTTACCGCAAGATGATCGGGATCACGGCACTCTAATCGTGCAAACAGTTCATCAAGCACACTTTCGTATCCTTCATCTTCTTCACGAACTTCTGCAGCGTTGATCATCTCCATTACCATGGGGAAGTTCTGTTCTTCCGGTGGGGCTTCAAAGATTAAATATAGAATAAGTGCTTCGAGCAACGCCGTTTCTGCACGTTCCCAGAACGGATCATTACTGGACGCACCTTTTGGAGTAGTGTTCCGAACAAGATTGTTTACGAGCTTCAGCACATCCTTTTCATCATGCAGATAAGCAAAGGGATTATAACAATGACTGCGTTCTGTGTTAATGAGATCCAGCACTCTGATTTCATAGCCCTTTGTTTTTAGCAGATTGCCCGTATCGCGTAAGATTTCGCCCTTTGGGTCAAGCACAACAAAAGAAGTATTAGCCTGCATGATGTTGGGCTTGGCGTAAAATCGGGTTTTACCTGCGCCAGAACCGCCAACCACCATAACATTGAGGTTTCTTCGATGTTTCTTCCCATCAAGACCAATTCTTGCATTGTTTGTGAGAAGGATATTCTCTGAGTATTTGTGATTTGCGTATTTTTTAGATAGCGCCGAGACAGAGCCCCATTTTGCACTACCATGTTCTTCACCTTTGCGGTAGTTGTGTTTGGTGGAGAAGTAAACACCAAGACCCACGGCATAAATGACGAGAAAGATAAGAATTGTTTTAAGTGAATCTGAACACCATTGGAGTTTCAACGGGTCTTTCATGCTCTCGGTGAATCCCGATATAATACCGGGTAATCCACCGGAAATAAAAGGGGCGACCATTAAGGCCGCCCATATAACAGGGAGAACACCGAAAGCAATATAAACGAACTTATTCTTGCTTTCCGTATTCGGTTTGCTCATGCTCGGATGTCTCCGTTTCTTTTACCGTCTTTGCCAATGTTTCGATACATTGCCACAAATTTATCGCTCCCTTTCTTTTAGTTTTCGTTTTTCCCTCTTTGTGGGTGCGTCCATTACTTCTATGAGCGTGTCGTCCACAAATTCGGTATCTTTCCCTGCCAAGGCAAGCTCGTTTCGCTTGTCGTTGAGAGAATTGATGATAAGACCGTGCTGATATTCGTCTACTTCGATGATTCTCTTTTCCATACTCCTTATTACCTCTCAGGCTCATTTTTATTACGCTCCGCTTGCAGATTGTGGTCGATACGTTCAACCATATCGCAAGCGGTGTCGCGAATGATGGAAAGCGCATCTCGTTTGTCCCGATTGTCGAGAGAGGTGTATTCCTCAGAGATAGTATCTGGAAGTCTCGGTTCAATGCCGTATCGGATGCAGGCAATGTTGGCAGCACAGTCACAGAGGAATGTGTTATCGCAGCCATCTGCACGGGCAAGTTCCCTTGCAACGGTGAAGAACAGGTCTTTATTCTCCAGATTACGAGCAACAAGAATTACGTTCCTGTCCTGAGAATAATGCGCACCGATGTTGCTTGCAAGTGTGTCGTCCTGAATGATCGGCACGGGCGCTTTGGTCATCAGAGCTTTTATAGCAGCCTTGACAGTTGGTACATTTCGCTTCCACTCTCGATTTCCATGAGTCTGCGATACATCGAATACCCGTTTCACATCGAAGCCCATTCCGGTAGAGCCATCCGCTCGCTCATATTCACCACTTGGAGCAAGGATGTCGATGGCTTTTTCGCCCTTCATAACAGAACGACCATGCTTCTGCCAATCTTCAAAACTGCGAAGGAAAGATGCTTCCGGCTTCTGCGCAGCTACAAGCAACGAATTTACAACACTGGTCTTTCCAAGCCTTGCTTGAATGCCAAGATAATCAGCCAAGGCAGAAGTATCGGCAAGGGCTGCATCAGCCATTTCATCTGCCATCACATAAAGTGCATCGCGCCTCTCTTTTTTCTGTACAGCCCATGCTTCACGATCAAACTCCTGTTCAGAAGTGGTCTGTTTCCTTTCTTCCATACAAAACTACCTTCCTTTCGATTTCTTCTTTTTGACATGTTGATGTCGCTTCTGTTCCTGACCTTTGCTGCGTTCCGGAACTTTTTTCGTCTCATCAGCACGACGAGCCTTGATTTCCTGAATCTGTTTACGCACAGATGGCTTCTCAGATTTTTCCTCTACGGTAGAGTCGTTCATTTTGAAGGAAGGCGCGGACGGATTTGATTTTTCCATCCTCGCCTTCGTAGGGTTTGCCGACTGTTCAATATCAATGGGCTGTTTATGTGTGATGTTCTGAGGGCTCGGCTCTTGCATCATTTCTTCGAGTGTCTTATCATCCACGGTATAGCTCTCCTTTTCAGCGGTAGGATCTGTTCGTTCTTTTTGCGCAGCAGCCTGCCGTTGCTGCCGAGCTTTTTCAATATCCTCGCGTATCTTTTCTACGTCCACAGAGGACAGCGCAAATCGCTCAGCAATACGGTTGACCTTTGCAGCATCAGCAGCATTAACGACTACATCAACAAGCCCATCGGGCTGTTTTTTGTTTATGACCGCTGCATAAAGAACACCGTATTTTTTTGCTTCCTCGGCAAAGATTTTCATGTCCTTTGCTTTGATAACAAAGACCTTGGTAGGCTTGCCGTGAAATGCTCTCATTCGAGCCTTGCCCTGAGTTTTCTTTTGGTCTTTGAGTGTGGCTATCAAAAAAGTAGCAAGGGACATCGCGCCCTTGCCTGCGAGATTGGTGACACACTCAACACCCTTAATGGTAATGTTTGTCGCCATATTCACGACTTGTTCTGCCGCTTCTCCTTGCTGGCTCATTCTTTTCCTTCTCCTTTCCTTTCAAAATTTTTAGTTGCTCATTTTTTGCCTGAATCAGC
The DNA here is from genome assembly GCA_944381615.1 of uncultured Lachnospiraceae bacterium. GTDB lineage: Bacteria > Bacillota > Clostridia > Lachnospirales > Lachnospiraceae > Otoolea. The sequence continues at coordinate 4,866 of CALWLT010000044.1, forward strand.
AATGAGCGTTCAATCACGCTGTCGCAAAGCTTAATTTCCTTACGAAGCGACTTTAATCTATGAGATAGTTCTGAAATGCGAGCATCTATCTGCTCGATCTCTTGTTCGGATACCCCTTGACGTCGTTTCAGATTGCGCTGTTGAGTTCGTTCAGTGGTTAAAGTTTGAACCTGTGTAAGCAGGCTACTCTTTAGCGTTTCAACCTGCTCGGCGGTATCAAGCTTATACTTGAACAC
>CALWLT010000045.1 GCA_944381615.1 uncultured Lachnospiraceae bacterium
ATTATTTCGCAAAATGGCGGATGCTGCTTGCCAAAGAGTGGTAATGGAGGCGTCTTCGCATGCGTTAAAACAGGATAGGGTCGCAGATACTAGTTTCTCCGGCGCTATTTTTACTAATTTAACGCAGGATCATATGGACTATCACCCAGATATTGCTGATTATATTCGTAGCAAAGCAAAACTTTTCGGATATTTAAAGAAAAAAGAAGGGCAAAACGTTATGGGTGTAGTAAATATAGACGATGACGCGGCTGATGCATTTTTAGCGGTAAGTTCTGTACCTGTTTTAACATATGGCATGTCCAAGAAAGCGGATTTGCGTGTGCTTGATTATCAGTTATTATCAAATGGTACTTTATTCCATTTTTCTTATGAAGGCAATGCTTATGAAATAAAAATACCGCTGATGGGGAAATTTAATATTTATAATACGCTGGGCGCTATGGGCGCTTTGTTAGCCGATGGAATCCCGTTAGAAAATATTATCCATCATTTGTCTCATGCTCCGCAAGTTGCTGGTCGTTTTGAATTGGTAGATGGCGGCCAAGACTTTGCTGTGGTTGTGGATTATGCGCATACGCCAGATGGTTTGGATAATTTATTAAGCACTGCAAGGGAAATTACCAAGGGGCGTTTGATTACGGTATTTGGTTGTGGCGGGGATAGGGATCGAACGAAAAGACCAATTATGGGGGCAATTTCCGCCCAATATAGTGATTTTAGTTTTATCACTTCGGATAATCCCCGTACGGAAGATCCCCTCTTCATCATTGAGGAGGTAGAAGCGGGGCTTAAGGAAGTTAGTACCAAATATGCCGTGGTACCAGATAGAAGAGAAGCCATTTTGCAGGCTATCCGCTTAGCAAAAACGGGCGATATTGTGGTGATTGCCGGTAAAGGACATGAGAATTATCAGCTGATACAAAATCAAGTATTACCTTTTGATGACCGTAAAGTAGCTAGAGAAATTTTACAACAATTAAAATAGACGACACTCTAAAATAAGTAGCAAAGGAGCAATAAAATGAAAATTGCCTTAGCGGCTTTGCTCACCGCTTTAGTAATAGGGCTTGTTTTAGGGCCGGTATTGGTACCGGCTTTAAAATGGTTAAAATTTGGCCAAACCATCCGTACCGACGGCCCTAGTCGACATTTGCAAAAGGCTGGTACCCCTACGATGGGTGGTATTATTTTTATTATCGCTTTTGTCGTTTCTTGCCTTATTTGGGGCTTTTATTCGAAAGAATTGTTTATCGTTATGGGGGCGGTTTTGGCTTTTGGTTTGGTTGGCTTTTTAGACGATTTTATTAAAGTAGCATTAAAGCGCTCTTTGGGTTTAAAAGCAAGGGAAAAACTGGTAGGGCAATTCTTTTTTGCTTTTCTTTTTGTGTATTTGGTGTGTCAAGTATTGGGCCGGGGAACGGATATTATTATTCCTGGCTTGGATTACCGTTTGGAACTGGGTTGGTTTTATTATGCCCTAATAAGTGTTTGCGTGGTATTTTTAGTAAATGCTGTAAATTTAACGGATGGATTAGACGGTTTATGTTCCGGCATTTCTTTTTTGGTCTTTTTAGGCTATATGATTATCTGTTTGCTGGCCATTCAGAATCCGCCAGTGGCAGATATGCATTATTTGGATATGGCGATAGCAGCTGGCGCTTTAGCCGGTGGTTGTCTTTCCTTTTTAGCTGTAAATCATTACCCGGCTAAGGTTTTTATGGGTGATGTAGGGTCTTTGGCTTTAGGAGGCGGGGCAGCTATTTTTATGATTATGACCAAAACAGAAGTGATTTCTGTTTTTATTAACTTGATTTTTATTGTGGAGGCGCTATCTGTTACTTTGCAGGTAATCAGCTTTCGTTTGTTTGGAAAAAGAATTTTTTTGATGAGCCCTTTGCATCATCATTATGAGATGAAGGGTTGGTCAGAAACAAGAATTGTGTATACCTTTTATTTGGTAGCAGGGTTGGGTATTTTATGCGGTTTGCTCTTCACCCTGCTTTGATTAGATAGGAGGAATTCCTTTGATGAAACATACTTTAGTGATTGGGGCTGGCAAAAGCGGACAGGCGGCAGCCCGTTTTTTGTTGCAAAAGAAAATTCCGGTCATGTTGTACGATGGAAAAATGCAAGAACCCTTTGCAGATAGCATTTTAGATTTGCAAAAAAGGGGAGTTCTTTTATATATGGGTGGTCAAAATCCGCCTTTGCAAATGCTAGAGCAGGTAATAATTAGCCCAGGGGTTCCTTTGCAAATCCCTTTGGTGCAAGAGATTATACGAAATAAAATTCCTTTGCTGGGCGAATTGGAATTTGCTTACCAACATGCGCATAATCCTTTTATTGCCATTACCGGTACCAATGGTAAGACGACTACCACTGCTTTAGTAGGACAAATGATAAAAGATGCGGGATTATCGTCTTTTGTTGGTGGAAATATTGGTACGCCCTTAATAGACGTCGTTGAAAGTTTACCGCAAGACGCTACTATTGTAGCGGAAGTGTCCAGTTTTCAACTGGAAACAACGCAAAATTTTAAGCCTCGTATTGGAGTTATTCTAAATATTACGCCGGATCATTTGGACCGGCATGGCAATATGGAAAATTATATTGCTGCCAAAGCATCTATTTTTGCCCGGCAAAATAAAAATGACGATACGATATTGAATTATGACGACCCTATTTTGCGTAAACTGGCTGCGTCTTCTCCTGGACGGGTTGTCTTTTTTAGCCGTAAGGAAATATTACCACAAGGTGTTTTTGTAGAGGATGGGAAAATTGTGGTAGGAGAAAACGGACAAAAAACGCCTATTTTACCAATTTCTGACATATATATAAAAGGCGCCCATAATATTGAAAATGCTTTGGCTGCGGTGGCTTGCGGATATTGTTTGGGGCTAAAACCGCAAAGCATGGCACATAGCTTGGTTACCTTTACTGGGATGCCGCACCGTTTGGAATTTGTTGCAAACATAAATGATGTGCTTTATGTTAACGATTCCAAAGGAACCAATCCAGATTCAACAATTAAGGCCATTGAGGCCTATCCCCACCCTTTACTTTTGATTGCAGGCGGGTATAATAAAAACAGTAATTATACCGCTATGCTTGAAACTTTGCGGCCGAAGTGTCAATATTTATTGTTGCTGGGCGAAACAGCAGAAGCAATTGCGGAAACGGCTTTGCAAGTGGGTATACCAAAAGAAAAAATTATGCAATTTGAAAGTTTACAGGAGGTTGTGGCTAAGGCCTTTGTTTTGGCACAAAAAGGGGATATGGTATTGCTTTCTCCGGCTTGTGCCAGTTGGGATATGTTTGCGAATTTTGAACAACGCGGGAACTTGTTTAAGTCTTTGGTAAAAGAAAAAATGGGGGATCGGAATGGCGAAAAGGCCGAATAGAGAAGAAACAATAAAAAGAGCACCAGATTTTGGCATTTTACTGTCTGTCGTGGTATTATTAGGTATTGGCACTATTATGGTATTTAGTTCCAGTCAATACTTTGCCCAATACTATCCGTATTATGATTCTTTTTATTTTTTAAAAAGACAATTGGTCAATGTGGCAGTGGGAATTTGCGGTATGATCTTTTTTATGAAGGTAAAATATACTTATTGGAAAAAATTTTCTTTACCGGCCCTTATTTTTTGCGTGGTATTGCTCCTTTTGATTTTTCTTTCCGGTTTAGGTGTGGAAGGTGGAGGAGCTGCACGTTGGCTTAACATTGGTGGGTTTCAGTTTCAACCTTCTGAAGTTGCGAAAGTTTGTATGATTTTATATATGGCTACTTATTTAACGCGAAATCAGTTTAATATTCAAAAATCCTTTCGCTCCTTTGCAATTGCCGTTGCTATTTTTGGGACGGTTGCTATGTTGGTTGTTGTACAACCGGGATTAAGTACGGGTATTGTAATTGCTGCTACTTGCTATGTTATGATGATTTGCATTGGTTGCAAACCGGCCCATTTATTAAGTTTAATGGGGTTGGGGGTTGCCGCTGTTATTGCTGCCATTATTTTAGAGC